>JBBCHB010000001.1:0-127108 GCA_037200015.1 Aliidongia sp.
ATGGCCTATCAAAGCGTCAATCCCGCCGACGGCAAGCTCCTCAAGAGCTTCGAGGAGCTGACCGACGCGCAACTCGAATCCAAGCTTGCGGCCGCCGCGAGTTGCTATGAGAGCTGGCGGCACAAATCCTATACCGAGCGAGCGAAGATTATCGCAAATGCGGCCGAGATCCTGCACGCCAAGGCCGGCGAGTTCGCGCATACCATGACACTCGAGATGGGCAAGCGCATCGGCGAGGCCCGTGGCGAAGTCGAGTTCAGCTCAAGAATTCTGGCCTACTACGCCAAAAACGCCGAGCGTTTCCTGGCACCGGTGAAGCTGCACCCGACGAATGGCGAAGCCCATATGGAGAGCAGCCCGATCGGCGTCATCTTCTGCGTGGAGCCGTGGAACTTTCCTTATTACCAGCTGGCGCGCATCGCCGGACCCCATCTGATGGCCGGCAACACACTTGTGGTGAAGCACGCCGGGATCGTGCCGCAATGTGCAATCGCGTTCGAGAAGCTGCTGATCGAAGCGGGGTGCGCCGATCGGTCTCTATACCAACCTGCTGATCTCGCACGCGCAGTCCGACCGCGTTGTCGATGACGTACGCATCAAGGGCGTCGCCTTGACCGGCAGCGTCGCAGCCGGCCAGAGCATTGCGGCCAGGGCCGGGAAGAATCTCAAGGTCTCCTCGATGGAGCTCGGCGGCAGCGATGCGTTCATCGTCCTCGACGATGCCGATCTCGACCACGCCGTGAAATGGGCGGTCTGGGGCCGGATGTACAACACCGGGCAGACCTGCTGCGCGGCCAAGCGCTTCATCGTCGTTAGAAGAAGTCGCCGACAAGTTCCTGGCCAAATTCAAGACGGCACTCGCGGCACTGAAGCCCGGCAATCCGCTCGACGAGAAGACGATGCTCGGTCCGCTGTCGACCGAGTCAGCATTGGTCGACCTTCTGAAGCAGGTCGATGGCGCCGTTTGCCAAGGGCGCGAAGCTGGTCCTGGGCGGCAAGCGATACGATCGTCCGGGCGCCTATATGGAGCCGTCGATCCTGACCGACGTCAAGCCGGGCAACCCGGCCTTCCGTCAGGAATTCTTCGGTCCGGTCGCCTTGTTTTTCCGGGTCAAGGATGAAGACGAAGCCGTGGCGCTCGCCAATGATTCCGATTTCGGCTTGGGCGGCTCGGTCTTCACCAAGGACATAGCCCGCGGCCGGCGCGTCGCGAGCCGGGTCGAAACCGGCATGATGTTCATCAACAACATCGATTGGTCCGATGCCGAACTGCCTTTCGGCGGCATCAAGAACTCCGGCTATGGGCGTGAGCTAGGGGATATGGGCATCCAGCAATTCGTCAATAAGAAGCTGGTTCGCCTGTCATCGGCCGACGCTCCCGCATAGCGCCTCCTGACGACCGGGAAGGCTCGGTGAGATGGTCCGTCACGCGGCACCACTCATCGAGCCTTCCCCCCGACACGCCTCGAAATCGCTCGAGGACCACAGGAGCACCCGATGTACGTCAATGTTGCCGTTCTGAAGGAAACCTTGCCGCATGAACGGCGCGTCGCACTGGTGCCGTCGGTCGCCGCCAAGCTGACCAAGCTGGGCGCCAGGCTCCATATGCAACTGGGGGCTGGTGCCGGCATCAAGCTCGCGGACGCGGCCTTCCCGGACGTCGTCTTCATCGACGATCGCAAGCGGCTGGTCGAGGACGCCGATGTCGTCCTCGCGGTGCAGCCGCCGGCGTTGGAGGTGGTCGGCGCGATGAAGGACAGCGCCGTCCTCATCTGCTTCATCTACGCGAACCAGGAGCCGGCGCTGGTGCAGCGCCTGCTGAACAAGAGGATCACCTGCTTCGCCATGGAGCGGATTCCGCGCATTACGCGCGCACAATCGATGGACGCGCTCTCGAGTCAATCGGCATTGGCCGGATATTATGCCGTGCAGTTGGGGGCGACTCATCTTGCCCGCATCCTGCCGAAGATCACGACAGCGGCCGGCGCCATCGGACCGGCCAAGGTGCTCGTCATGGGGCTCGGCGTCGCCGGGCTGGAGGCGATCGCCACGGCGCATCGCCTGGGCGCGGTCGTCGAGGGCTACGACGTCCGTCCGGAAACACAGGAGCAGGCGCTGTCGCTCGGCGCCAAATTCGTGGAGACCGGCGTCGACGCACGCGGGCCCGGCGGCTATGCGCGTGAGCTGACCGCCGCAGAAAAGACCACGGTCGCCGCGGCGCTGACCCGGCATATCCAGCAAGCCGACCTGATCATCACAACCGCGGCCATCCCGGGAAAGCCGTCGCCGAAGCTGATCGGCAAGGCCCAGGTCTCCGGCATGAAACCGGGCGCCGTTATCGTCGATCTCTCGGCCGAAGGCGGCGGAAATTGCGAGGACACGAGGCCGGGCGAGACGATACGGATCGGTGCGGTCACCATCGTGGCACCGCTGAAACGTGCCATCGCTGCTCGCGGAGGATGCCAGCGAGCTCTACGCCAAGAACCAGTTCAACCTGCTGGCGCTCATGCTCAAGGACAATGTCATCACGCTCGACTGGGACGACGAGATCCTGGCCAAGACGGTCCTGACCCATGCCGGCGAGCGGAAAGACGGTGCCACGAAGCGAATCGTCCAACCTGTCCCGAAAGTGGCTTGAGCATGGAATCCCAGATCGAGATCACCGGCTTCGTTGCCCTCTATATCTTCATGCTCGCAGCTTTTGCCGGATGGGTGATCATTGGCCATGTGCCGGCGATCCTGCATACGCCGCTGATGTCCGGCTCCAATTTCGTGCATGGCATCGTCGTGGTCGGCGGCCTCTTCGCCTTGCTCAATGCGAGCAACACGACGGAACAGACAATCGGGTTCTTCGCCGTGCTTCTCGGTGCCGGCAATGCCGCAGGCGGCTATGCCGTTACCGACCGCATGCTGGCGATGTTCCAGACGAGCGGTCAGCAGAACAAGCACGCCAAACCCCGCCACGCGAAGAAGGCTTGAGCACCGCCATGTTCACGACGCTGCCGCAACTGGTCATCGGCGCTGCCGATCTCACCGCCGCCTTCCTGTTCCTCTACGGCTTGCAACGCATGTCGTCGCCGGTGACGGCGCCATCGGGCATCTTCGTCGCCGGCTTGGGCATGCTGGTCGCCATCCTGGCGAGCTTTCTCTACGCCTTCGGCGTCACCGCTGCCGCCCGGCCCTATCTGCCGGTCAACATCGCCCTGGCCCTCATCGCCCTGGTACTCGGCGGCGGGATCGCCTGGTGGAGCGGCAAGAAGGTTGCGATGACGGCGATGCCGCAGATGGTGGGCGCTCTATAACGGCATGGGCGGCGGGGCGGCCGGCGCCATCGCTGCGGTCGAGCTGTTCGGCGGCAAGGCGAACGGCGCGACGCAGCTCATCGTAACCTTAGTCGGCGCACTGATCGGTGCCGTGTCACTGTCCGGTTCGCTGATTGCGTGGGCCAAGCTCGACGGCATTCTCGACAAGCCGCTGCGGGTGCAGGGTCAGCAGGTCCTGAACCTGGCGGTCATGGTGGCGACGCTCGCCGTCGGCGGCTATATCGTCTTCGTGACGCTCGACGGCGCCGCGCCGGTGATCGCTATGCCGGCGCTGATCGGCCTGTTCTTCGGGCTGGCGCTGCTCTTCGGCATCCTGATGACTCTGCCGATCGGCGGCGCCGATATGCCGGTCGTCATCTCGATCTACAATGCCTTCACCGGCCTCGCGGTCGGGCTCGAAGGCTTCGTGCTGCAGAACCCGGCCCTGATGATCGCCGGCATGGTGGTCGGCGCGGCCGGCATGCTGCTGACACTACTGATGGCCAAGGCGATGAACCGCTCGGTCGGCAATGTGCTGTTCACGAATTTCGGCACGGTCGCCAAGCACAAGAAGAGCGACATGCCCGGCAGCCTGAAGCCGGTCGAAGCGGGCGATGCCGGGATCTACATGCGCTACGCCAGCAAGGTCATCATCGTGCCGGGCTATGGTCTCGCCGTGGCCCAGGGCCAGCAGAAGCTCTACGAGTTCGTCAAGCTGCTGCAGTCGGCCGGCGTCGAGGTGAAGTTCGCGGTCCATCCGGTGGCAGGTCGCATGCCTGGCCAAATGGATGTGCTGCTCGCCGAGGCAGGCGTGCCCTATGACTTGATCTTCCAGCTCGAAGACATCAACGACGATTTCGCCGGCACCGATGTCGCGCTCGTGATCGGCGCCAACGATGTCGTCAACCCGGCAGCGCGCACCGAAAAAGCCTCGCCCCTATTCGGCATGCCCATCCTCGACGCCGACAAGGCGAAGAAGGTCTACGTCGTGAAGCGCGGCGGCGGTGCCGGCTATGCCGGGGTCGAGAACGCACTGTTCTATGGCGACAATTGCAACATGGTCTACGGCGATGCCCAGGCCGTGCTCGTGAAGATGATCGAGGCGGTCCGGGGCTTGGGGCTGTCGGCCGCGGCTTAAATCGGTCGCTCCCGCCGATCTCGACTGATCCCACCGGAGGAGTTACCCCCATGGCCCGCAAGATGCACGCCGCCGTCGTCGAACAGTTCGGCAAACCCTTGGCGCTTCAGGAATGGGACATTCCCTCGCCAGGGCCGGGCCAGATCCTGGTCAGGACCGAAGCTTGCGGCGTCTGCCATACCGATCTCCACGCCGCTCGCGGCGATTGGCCGCTGAAGCCGACGCTCCCCTTCATTCCCGGCCACGAGGGCATCGGGCGCGTCGCCGCCATCGGTGCGGGTGTCACCATCGTCAAGGAAGGCGATCGGGTCGGTGTGCCCTGGCTCTATTCAGCCTGCGGCCATTGCGAGTATTGCCTGAAGGCGCAGGAGACGGTGTGCGGCGAGGCGCAGTTCGGCGGCTATACCAAGAATGGCGGCTTCGCCGAATACATCCTGGCCGATCCGGATTACGTCGCTCATATCCCCGCTGGCCTTGGCGCCAAGGAAGCGGCGCCGATCATCTGCGCCGGCATCACGACCTATAAGGGGATCAAGGAGACCGGCGCCCGGCCAGGCGAGTGGATTGCCATCTCTGGCGCCGGCGGCCTCGGGCATCTTGCGATCCAATATGCCAAAATCATGGGTCTCCAAGTTTGCGCCGTCGATATCGACGACAGCAAGCTGGCCCATGCCAAGAGCCTGGCGCCGATCTCGTCGTCAACGCCAAGACCGGCGACCCGGCCGCCGCCGTCAAGAAAGGGACAAATGGCGGCGCCCATGGCGTGCTGATCACGGCTCCCTCGCTCAGCGCCTTTAAACAGGGCGTCGGCATGACCCGCAAACGGGGCACCTGTGTCCTGGTCGGCCTGCCGCCGGGCGAATTCCCGGTGCCCCTGTTTAATGTCGTCGCCGACTGCATCACCATTCGAGGCTCCTTCGTCGGCACGCGCGGGGATATGGCCGAAGCGCTCGCCTTCGCCGCGGAAGGCAAGGTCAAGGCCGACATCGAGGTGCAGCCGCTCTCTGCGATCAACCGGATCTTCGACCGGCTGCAGCACGGTGATGTCCCGTCCCGCGTGGTGCTCGATTTCGCCTGCGGCTGACCGGATTTTGAAAGGCAGAGGGAGCACGCCATGCAGGCGATGGTGCTGAAGCGGCTTGGCGCTGCTCTCGAATGGACCGAACTCCCCGATCGGCAGCCCGGGCCGGGTCAGATCCGGGTGAAGATCGCCGCCTGCGGCGTCTGCCGGACCGATCTGCACGTCGTCGATGGCGAGTTGCCGGACCCGCAGGTGCCGATCATTCCAGGGCACGAGATCGTTGGCCGGATCGATGCGATCGGGCAGGGCGTCGAGGGGCTCCATATGGGGCAGCGCGTCGGCATTCCGTGGCTCGGCCACACTTGCGGCGCCTGCCCCTATTGCATCGGGCATCGGGAAAATCTGTGCGATCGTCCAGTCTTCACGGGCTACACGCGCGATGGCGGTTTTGCGACCGCGACGGTCGCCGATGCACGCTTCGCGTTTCCGCTGGGCGAAGGGAGCCAGAGCGACGTCGCTCTGGCTCCTCTGCTCTGCGCCGGCTTGATCGGCTGGCGGTCGCTGGCGATCGCCGGTGACGCGAAACGGCTTGGCCTCTACGGCTTCGGTGCTGCCGCCCATATCGTGGCCCAGATCGCCAAATGGCAGGGCCGATCGGTCTTCGCCTTTACGCGGCCGGGAGATGTCTCGACCCAGGCCTTCGCTCGGAGTCTTGGTGCGACATGGGCCGGCGGTTCCGACGAAATGCCGCCGGAAAGTCTCGACGCTGCGATCATCTTTGCGACGGTCGGCGATCTCGTGCCGCTGGCGCTGAAGGCGGTCGGCAAGGGCGGTCGCGTCGTTTGCGCGGGCATCCATATGAGCGACATTCCAAGCTTCCCTTACGCACTGCTCTGGGAAGAACGGCAGGTCGTATCCGTCGCCAATCTCACGCGGCAGGATGGCATCGATTTCCTCCGTCTGGTGCCGGAGATCGGCGTTGCGACCAAGACGACCACGTATCCGATCGAGCGGGCGAACGAGGCGCTCGCCGACCTCCGAGCCGGCCGGTTTGACGGCGCCGCCGTGCTCTTGCCTTGAGCGCGAGTAGTTTCCGGCACGCGCTCCGCCCTAGTTAGATTCCGATCCTATCGGCGCTTTCTGCTTTCGCTAGGATCCCACGATCGAATACTCCGGCGTCCATATCCAGACCCGATGGGGTCAGTCCACAGGAGAAATCTATGTTGTGGGATGCATCGACGATCAAAGGCTACGACGTTGAAGCCAGCGACGGGCGGATCGGAGCCGTCACCGACCTGCTGTTCGAGGATGTCGGCTGGGTCGTTCGGTGGCTGGTCGTCGACGTCGGACATTGGCTCGTCGGCCGCAAGGTCCTGCTTCCGCCTTCGGCGTTAGGGCAGCCCGAGCGGGAACTGCGCCGACTTCCGGTCAAGCTGACCATGCAGCAGGTGAAGGACGCGCCGGAGGTTGACACGGATCTGCCCGTATCCCAGCAGTTCGAAGCCCATATCGACCAATACTATAGCTGGGTGCCTTACCCCATCGGGAGCGAAGGTCCGCTCGGCAACACGATGGCGCAGCCCTTCGTCGAGCCGCTGCCCTTCTCCGAGACCTGGCGAGGTGCTCCGGCGAGCGACACTCTGGAGCCCGCTGCGCCGGGCGATCCGCACCTTCGCAGCATTGCCGCCGTCACTGGATACCATATCCATGCGACGGACGGTGATATCGGTCATATCGAGAATTTCCTGCTGGAGGATCGTGATTGGAGCATCCGTTATCTTACGGTCGATACGAAGAACTGGTGGCCGGGCGAGAAAGTCCTGATCTCGCCGCATTCGGTCCAGGAAATCGACTGGGCGGACGGGTCGATCCACGTCGATATCGATCGTCAGAAGATCAAGGACGGCCCGAGATACGATCCGGCAATCACGGTTGATGGGGCTTACGAGGCTAGGTTCCTGACCTATTACGGTCTCAAGGTTGTCGAGAAATAAGCGGCCTCCGTACAGACAGATGAGTAATTTCCGAATCTACCGAAGCGGCTGAGCGAGCCAATATTCCAGATCCGCGCATTTTTTCTGGGACTGTCCTATCCGCACTCGCGGATCCGAAAGCGCGCTTAGGTAACCGCTTCGTCTGTTTCGGATCGGCCGCTCGAACGCTGGATTGTCTCTTCATCTGACTGAAAGAAGCGACATCATGTTCTTCTCAACCGTAATGCTCGCCCCGGTCGTCTTGCTCGTCGCCTTGATTCTCGCCGGGACGAGCGTGAAGATCCTGCGGGAATACGAGCGCGCCGTGGTCTTTACCCTGGGGCGCTTTCAAAAGGTCAAAGGGCCGGGTCTCGTTCTCCTGATTCCCTTCGTCCAGGAAATGGTCCGGGTGGATTTGCGCATCCAGGTCATCGAGATCCCGAGCCAGGACGTGATCTCCCGGGACAATGTCTCGATGAAGGTCGACGCGGTGCTTTATTTCAACGTCGTCAATCCCGAACGGGCCGTCATCGCCGTCCAGTCCTATCTGCCCGCGACCAACATGCTCGCGCAGACGACTCTGCGCGCCGTGCTCGGCCAGCACGATCTCGATGAGATGCTGTCGGAACGCAAGAAGCTCAGCACCGACGTTCAGAGCATCCTCGACAGCCAGACTGAGACCTGGGGGATCAAAGTGACCAATGTCGAGATCAGGACCGTGGAACTTACGGAAAACATGGTGCGCGCGATCGCCAAGCAGGCCGAGGCTGAACGCGACCGGCGCGCCAAGATCATTCATGCCGAAGCCGAGTTTCAGGCCTCGCAGACCTTGGTCAATGCCGCCAAGATTCTCGGCAGCATTCCCGCCGCCATGCAGCTGCGCTATCTGCAGACGTTGACCGAAATCGGTGCGGAACAGAATTCCACCGTCGTCTTTCCGATGCCGATCGATCTCATAAAACCGTTCCTCGAGCTGTTTGACAACTCCGGCAAGGCGACGGGCGCCAATGGCGCAGCCCATATCCCGCATCTCGAGGGTACTCCGTTGGTCTCGCTGGTCCCGACGGCATAGCTCGACGCGACCGGCAGTACGCCGGTCGCCCGCCGGACGAAGGATTTTCGGTCGGGGCGTATTCGGCCGGATCCTGTCCATGCCCCATTGAGAAGGCCACCACCAAGGCTGCCCGGAAGTGCCTCGGGGCTAAGTATTTTCCGATCCTGCCCTTGCCGATCCGCCCTTCGATATTGTCGATGAAATCGTCGTGTCCTCCAGGGAAGAGGGACTATTCCATGTCGGCACCTGCTATTGCCGCAGTATCCGCTCCCAACAGACGCACAGGGTTTGTGCTCGCCTGGGCCTTTTGCTTGCTATTTTATTTCGGGCAGTACGCCCTGAGGTCGGCTCCAGGTGTCATGATACCGGAGTTGACCGGCACGTTCGAACTTACCACCCTGGGCGTCAGTTCACTGATCGGCCTGTATTATTATACCTATTCCGCCTTCTCGATCCTGGCCGGCGCCTCGCTGGATCATTTCGGCGCCAAATACGTCATCCCGACTGGAATCCTGATCACCGCCATCGGCGCCATCCTCTTCGGGCTTGGCTCGGCACCCAGCGCCGAGGCCGGCCGCTTGCTTCAGGGGGCAGGGGCCGCGTTCGCCTTCACGGGCGCCGTCTATCTCGCCAGCCATGGCTTCAGTTCCGCCTATCTCGCGACGGCCGTCGGGTTCACGCAGTGCTTCGGCATGCTCGGCGGTTCCGCCGGGCAGTTCGCCGTCGGGCCGATGATCCACGGCCTGATCTCCTGGCAGCAGTTCTGGATCTTTGCGGGCGTGGCGCTTGCCGTCGTCGCCGTTGTGGTCCTGATCTGGACCCCGTCGGGGCACGACGCGCAGCCCGCCACGGCGGGATCGCCGCTGTCGATGTTCAAGCCCTACAAGACCGTCCTGAGCAACCCGCAATCTTATCTGTGCGGCTTCTCGGCCGGCCTGCTGTTTCTGCCGACGACGATCGGCGACATGATCTGGGGTGTGCCGTTCCTGCGCGACGGCCTCGGCGTCGGCTATATCGAAGCCGTCGACCGGGCGACCATGGTCCCGCTCGGATGGGTCATCGGCTGCCCGTTGCTGGGCTATGTCGCCGACCGGATCGGCCGGCGCAAGCCCGTCCTGATCGGCGGCGCCCTCCTGATGCTCGGTTCCGCCTCGGCGTTTGTCTACCTGCCGGGCACGATGCCGCCCTACCTTCTGGGCCTGCTCCTCGGCATCGGCTCGGGCGCGGCGATGATCCCCTACACCATCATCAAGGAAGTAAATCCGGACGAGGTGAAGGGCAGCGCCACGGGCGCCATAAACTTCCTCGTCTTCACGCTGAGCGCGCTGCTGGCGCCGGCCTATGGCTGGCTGCTCAGCAGCCTCTCCGGCGGTGGCAAGCTGACGCTCGGCGTGTTCCAGGATGCCAGCACAGTCGGGATCGCGGGCATCGTCCTGGCGATCCTGCTCGCCTGCTTCCTGCGTGAGACCGGTAGCGCCGCCCGGCCGACAGCTCGGCTTCTCCCGAACCTAAAGGCACTGACATGAGCGGCCTCCATCCCGACATGAGCCCCCTGGTCGATATGACCCGTCGGGGCGTAGCAGGGCCGGCACGCAGCGCGCACCCGGTCTATGTCGATCTGCTGCCGCCTTGCAACAATGCCTGCCCCGCCGGCGAGGACATCCAGGGTTGGCTGAACCTGGCCCAGGCCGGAAAATTCCAAGAAGCCTGGCAACATCTGGTCCGCGACAACCCGCTGCCCGCCGTGCATGGCCGGGTCTGCTACCACCCGTGCGAGACCGCCTGCAATCGCGGGGAATTGGACAGTCCGGTCAGTATCCATGCCGTCGAGCGCTTCCTCGGCGACAAGGCCAGCGCCGAGCGGTGGAGCCTTCCGGTCGCCGTAAAGCCCAGCGGCAAGCGCGTGCTCGTTGTCGGCGCCGGACCGAGTGGGCTGTCCGCTGCCTTTCATCTCAGCCGGCTCGGCCACCAGGTCGAAATCCATGACGCCGGTCCGCTGCCGGGCGGCATGCTGCATTTCGGCATCCCGGCCTATCGATTGCCGCGCGATGTGCTCATGACGGAAATCGCACGCATAGAGGCGATGGGTGTCCGCATTGTCCTGAACCACAAGGTCGAGGATCTCCTGGCCGAGTGGGAGACGGGAGGGTTTGACGCCGTATTCGTCGCCATCGGCGCTCAAGCCGGCGGACACATCGACATCCCGACCCGCGACGCCACGCATGTCATGACCGCTGTCAGCCTGCTGCACGATGTCGGTGCCGGCGGCTCGCCGAAACTCGGCCGGCGCGTCGTGATCTACGGCGCCGGCGACACGGCCATGGATGCGGCGCGGACGGCCAAGCGCCTCGGCGCCGAGGAAGCCCTGATCGTCTATCGCTCGAACCGCGCTCACATGAAGACGCATGCGTTCGAGGTGAACGAGGCGCTGGCTGAAGGGATCAAGATCAAGTGGCTGAGCAGCATCCGCGACATCGGCGAGACCGCGCTGCAGGTCGAGATCATGGCGCTCGACAACAAGGGCGTCGCCCGGCCAACCGGCGAATTCGAAACCCTTGAGGCCGATGCCGTCATTCTGGCTCTCGGCGAGCAGGCCGAGAGCGGCTTCCTGCGCGGCATTCCCGGTATCGTCGCGAAACCCGACGGCATGGTCATGATCGGTCCCGACATGATGACGGGCCATCCCGGCCTGTTCGCCGGCGGCGATATGGTGCCGAGCACCCGCACCGTGACGACCGCGGTCGGCCACGGCAAGAAGGCTGCACGGCACATCGATAGCTGGCTGCGCCAGCGAGACTACGTCGCGCCGCCGAAACAGCCTTTGGTCGGGTTCGCCGATCTGCACCTGCCCATCTACAGCGACGCGATGCCCTCGCGGGAGCGGGCGCTTCCGCCAGAGCTGCGCCAGGGTTTCGCCGAGGTTACTGCGGGCCTGGACGAAGCTGCGGCGCTACATGAAGCGCGCCGCTGCCTATCCTGCGGCAACTGCTTCGAATGCGACAATTGCTACGCCGCGTGCCCGGAAACGGCCATCTCAAAGCTTGGCCCGAGCCGGGGTTTCCGGGTCGAGATGACTCTCTGCACCGGCTGTGCGGTGTGTGTCGAACAGTGCCCGTGCCATGCCATGGAGATGGTGTCCGAACTCACATCTAACCCTGTCCATTCCCTGGAAGCCAGCCGATGAGCACGCGCACTACGATGGACGGCAACACGGCCGTCGCCCCACGTCGCCTATCGGATCAATGAAGTCTGCGCGATCTTCCCGATCACGCCGTCCTCGGGCATGGCCGACCTCGCCGATCAATGGATGTCCGATGGGCTCGAGAATATCTGGGGCAATGTGCCGGTCGTGCAGGAGATGCAGAGTGAGGGCGGCGCCGCCGGTGCCGTCCATGGCGCGCTGCAGTCGGGCGCGCTGACGACGACCTTCACGGCGTCGCAGGGCCTGATGCTCATGCTGCCGAACATGTTCAAGATTGCCGGCGAGCTGACCTCGACCGTGTTCCATGTCGCCTCCCGCTCGCTCGCGACCTCGGCGCTGTCGATCTTCGGCGATCATGCCGATGTGATGGCCGCGCGTACGACCGGCTTTGCGCTGTTCTGCTCGGCCTCGGTCCAGGAAGCCCATGATTCCGCCCTGATCGCACAAATGGCGACGCTCGAAGCGCGGGTTCCCTTCCTGCATTTCTTCGATGGTTTCCGGACCTCGCACGAGCTCAACACGCTGGAGCTGCTCGGCGACACCGAGATCCGATCGATGATCGACGACCGGCTGGTCCGTGCCCATCGCGGCCGCGCGCTCAGCCCCGAGCATCCCTTCATCCGTGGTACCGCGCAGAATCCCGACACGTTCTTCCAGGCGCGCGAAGCGGTGAACCCGTACTACGCCGCCGTGCCGGGGATCGTCGAAAGCGCCATGGAGCGCTTCGGGGGGATGACCGGCAGGCACTATCATCTGTTCGAGTATGACGGCGATCCAGATGCCGAGCGCGTGCTGATCCTGATGGGGTCTGGCGCCGAGACGGTGCGGGCTACCGTGGCGGCGCTGCGGGCGAGCGGCGAGAAGGTGGGCGTCATCCAGGTGCGGCTCTATCGGCCCTTCTCCGTTGCCCATCTGCTCGAAGCGCTGCCGGCCTCGGTCCGCGGCATAGCAGTGCTCGACCGGACCAAGGAAGCAGGGGCCACTGGCGAGCCGCTGTTTCAAGACATCGTGACCGGTCTCGCCTGTGCCGTCGGCCGCGGCGAGCGGGCGACCATGCCGCTGGTGATCGGCGGCCGCTATGGCTTGTCCTCGAAGGACTTTACGCCGGCCATGGCCAAGGCTGCCTTCGACGAGCTGAAGACCGATAAGCCCCGCACCGGTTTCACGCTCGGGATCAACGACGATGTGAGCCATACCAGCCTCGCCATCGACGATACCTATATGATCGAGAAAGACGACGTCACCCGCGCCGTCTTCTACGGGCTGGGCGCCGACGGCACGGTCGGCGCCAACAAGAACAGCGTCAAGATCATCGCCGAAGATGCCGGGCTCTACGCCCAGGGTTATTTCGTCTACGATTCCCATAAATCCGGGGCGCAGACGATCTCGCATCTTCGTTTCGGTCCCGAACCGATTCAGGCGCCTTACCTTATCGCACAGGCTGGTTTCGTGGCCTGCCACCAGTTCGTCGCCCTGGAGCGGCAGGATCTTCTGCGGGTGGCCGCACCCGGCGCCACGCTGCTGCTGAACGTGCCTTATCCGGCGACGGAGATCTGGGACCGGCTGCCGCGCCCGGTGCAGCAGACGATCATCGACCGAAAGCTCCGTCTCTTCGTCATCGATGCCTCTGCCGTGGCGCGCGAGGTCGGGCTCGGTGCGCGGACGAACACCATCCTGCAGACCTGCTTCTTCGCGATCTCCGGCGTCCTGCAGCGCGACAAGGCGATCGGCCATATCAAGGAGGCAATTCGCAAGACCTATGCGCGGAAGGGGCAGGCGGTCATCGACAAGAACTTTGCCGCGGTCGACGGCACGCTGGCGCGGCTGAGCGAGATAACGATCCCGGCGGCCGTCACCAGCGACCGCGAGAGGCCGGCCCTGGTCCCGGCGAGCGCCCCGGAATTCGTCCGCATGGTTACCGCGCGTATTTTTGCCGGGGCGGGTGACGAGATTCCCGTCAGCCTCATCCCGGCCGACGGCACGTTCCCCGCCGGCACCTCGGCCTTCGAGAAGCGGAATATCTCCGACACCGTCCCGGCCTGGCGCGAAGATCTCTGTGTCCAATGCGGACAATGCAGTTTCGTCTGCCCGCACAGCGTCATCCGCGCCCGCTATTATAACGAAGAGCGGCTGGCCGGGGCGCCGGCGAGCTTCAAATCGGCCCCAGTCAATGCGCGCGGCTATCCGGAAGCGCGGTTCACCCTGCAATTCTATGTCGAGGATTGCACCGGCTGCGGACTGTGCGTCGAGGCCTGTCCGGAGACCAGCCTGCGCGAGGCCAACACCAAGGCCATCAACATGGCGGACAAGCAGCCACTGCTGGAAGCCGAGCGCGCCAATATTGCGTTCTTCGAGACTTTGCCGGTCAACGATCGGGCGCGGGTGGATTTTGCCGATGTTCGCGGCGTGCAATTCCTGGAGCCGCTCTTCGAGTTCTCTGGCGCCTGCGGCGGTTGCGGCGAGACGCCTTATCTCAAGCTGCTGAGCCAGTTGTTCGGCGACCGGCTGCAGATCGCCAATGCCACCGGCTGCTCGTCGATCTATGGCGGCAATCTGCCGGTCACGCCCTGGACGAAGGACGCCGAAGGGCGCGGGCCGGCTTGGTCGAACTCGCTGTTCGAGGACAATGCGGAGTTCGGCCTGGGCTTTCGCCTCGCCGCCGACAAGCATCTCTCGCTCGCCCTGTCGCTGCTGGTCTGCCTCGCGCCCAAGATCGGCATAGATCTCGCCGAGGCCATCGCGAAGGCGCTCCAGATCCAGGAATCGGAGATCCGTGCGCAACGGATCCGGGTGGCCCAGCTGAAGACCCGGCTGCTCGGTCTGGATGATCCGCTGGCACTCGATCTGCTTTCGGTGATCGACCATCTCGTCCGCCGCAGCATCTGGATCGTCGGCGGCGATGGCTGGGCCTATGATATCGGTTATGGCGGCCTCGATCATGTGCTCGCGACCGGCCGCGATGTGAACGTCCTGGTGCTCGACACCGAGGTCTATTCCAATACCGGCGGCCAGGCTTCAAAGGCGACGCCGCTCGGCGCGGTCGCGAAATTCGCAGCGTCAGGAAAACGGACCGCGCGCAAGGATCTGGCGCTCCAGGCCATCGCCTATGGCAATGTCTATGTCGCCCAGGTGGCGATGGGCGCCAATCCGCAGCACACGCTGCAGGCCTTCCGCGAGGCCGAGGCCTATGACGGGCCGTCGCTCATCCTCGCTTACAGCCACTGCATCGCGCATGGCATCGATATGCGCTTCGGCATGAAACAGCAGGATCTGGCGACGGCTAGCGGATATTGGCCGCTGTTCCGCTTCAATCCGATGATGCGGACCATCGACGAGAATCCGTTCCGGTTGGACTCTCCGCGGCCCCGCATTCCGCTCAGGGCCTACGCCTATAACGAACTCCGCTACAGCTCTCTCGCCAGTACACACCCGGAAGCGGCGGACGCGCTGCTCGCCCAGGCACAGGCGGCAGTCAACGAGAAATACCGCCAATATGAAGAACTGGCGAGCCGTGACGGCAGCCGGTTCCACCCCGACGTCCGGCCTGAGCGTCAGGAAGCGGTACGGCCCAAGCGGGCGGTGAAACCCGAGACCGACGCGCGGCACGAGCTGCCCGTCCTTGCCGCCGGCCAATAGCACGCCGATCAGGAGTCCGTCATGTTATTGGCCACCCAATATCTCGGCCTGTCGCTAAAAACCCCGCTGGTCGCATCGGCGTCGCCGCTGAACGCCAAGCTCGACAACCTCCGCCGTCTCGAGGATGCGGGTGCCGCCGCCATTGTCCTGCCCTCGCTGTTTCAGGAGCAGATCGAGGCCGAGGCCTCGGCGCGTGAGGCGCGCACGGAGGCCTACGCGGACAGTTCGCCGGAGGCCCAATCCTATTTCCCCGCCGCAACCGCTGGGCCTTATGGCCTCGGCCCCGACCGCTATCTCGATCTGGTCCGGCGCAGCAGCGAAGCGATCGCCATCCCCGTTATCGCCAGCCTGAACGGTTCGTCGCTGGCCGGGTGGATCGACTATGCCCGGCAGATCGCCCAGGCTGGTGCTGCGGCACTGGAGCTGAACATGTATCACGTACCGACCGATCTGCTGGAATCGGGCTGCGACGTCGAGGCGCGCTACACCGAGATCGTCGAGGCTGTCTGCAGCTCGATCACGCTGCCGATCTCGGTCAAGCTGACACCTTATCTGAGCTCGATCGGGCATTTCGCAGCGACTCTGGTCGAGCGCGGCGCCGCCGGCCTGGTGTTCTTCAATCGTCTGCTGCATCCCGAGATCGATCTGCTGCGCATGAAGCTCTCGGATCGGCTCGATCTGAGCCAGCCTTCCGAGCTGCACCTGCCGCTCCTGTGGATTGCGATCCTGGCCGGGCGCACCAGGGCGTCATTGGCGGTCTCCACGGGTGTTGCCACGGTCGACGATGTCGTGAAGGGGCTGCTCGCCGGTGCCGACGTGGTCATGACGACCTCCGCCTTGCTGCGCCATGATATCGACTACATGGGGACACTGACCCGCGAGTTGCGTCAGTGGATGGAAGAACGCGAAATCGCGTCGCTAGCCGATATGCGCGGCATGATGAGCTGGCAGCGCAGCCGGGATCGCAGCGTCTACACGCGCGCCAATTATCTTCGAATTCTGGAAGGCTACACCGCGTAATAGGTCCGAGGCTCGGCGTGTTGGAGGTCAGGAATGGGGCGCATCGAGAACCGGATCTTCGACGAGCTCAGGCTCGGCGACACGGCAAGCCTGGTGCGGACGCTTACGCACAGGGATATTGAGCTGTTCGCCGTCATGTCCGGCGACGTCAATCCGGCGCATCTGGACGACACCTATGCCAAGACCGACATGTTTCACAAAATCGTGGCCCACGGCATGTGGGGCGGTGCGCTGATCTCTGCTCTGCTCGGAACCGAGCTGCCCGGCCCGGGTATGGTCTATGTCGACCAGTCCTTGCATTTCCGCCGGCCGATCGGCCTCGGCGACACAGTTACCGCGACGGTGCAGGTGATCGAGAAAACCGAGGCGACGCACCGGGTCGTGCTCGACTGCCAGGTCGTCAATCAAAGCGGCGACGAGGTCATCACCGGTACGGCCGAAGTCATCGCACCGACCGAGAAGATCTCCCGCGCGCGGATCGCGTTGCCCGACATCGAGTTCCGGCGAAGAGGTCGCCGCTACGAACACCTGATAGAAATGTCCCGAGGCCTCGAGCCGATCCGTACGGCTGTCGTTCATCCGGTCGACGTGCCGTCGCTTCTCGGCGCCGTAGAAGCGGCGCGGGCCAGCCTCATCGTGCCTGTGCTGATTGGCCCGGAGACCAAGATCCGCGCGGCTGCGTCCCTGGCCCAACTCGATCTGGCGCCTTACGAGATCGTCCCGACCGAGCATAGCGAAGCCGCGGCGGTGCAAGCCGTCGCCCTGGCCCGTGCCGGCAAGGTCGAGGCGCTGATGAAAGGCGCGCTTCACACCGACGAACTCATGCATGCGGTCGTCGATGCCGAGCGCGGCCTGCGCACGGCCCGGCGCATCAGCCACGTCTTTGCCATCGACGCGCCCGGCTATCCTCGGCCGCTCTTCATCACTGATGCCGCAATCAATATCTATCCGACGCTGGCCGATAAGCACGACATCATCCAGAACGCGATCGATCTGGCGCACGCCTTGGGCATACCCGCGCCGCGCGTGGCGATCCTTTCGGCGGTTGAGACGGTCACGGAAACGATCAAATCGACACTCGATGCTGCTGCTCTCTGCAAGATGGCGGATCGAGGCCAGATCACCGGGGGCATCCTCGACGGCCCGCTCGCTTTCGACAATGCCGTCTCGGCGGAGGCGGCCAGGACGAAGGGCATCGTCTCGCCGGTCGCCGGCCGGGCCGATATCTTCGTCGTGCCGGATCTCGAAGCCGGCAACATGCTGGCAAAGCAGCTGGAATATCTGGCCGACGCGGAAATGGCCGGCATCGTGCTGGGCGCGCGGGTCCCAATCATTCTGACCAGCCGCGCCGATGGGACGCTGGCACGGCTGGGATCCTGCGCAATTGCCCTCTTGCTGATGCGCCACAAGCCGGGGGCGCAACTATGAGCGACGCCATCCTCGTGCTCAATGCCGGCTCATCGAGCATCAAATTCTCACTCTTCGATGCGACGGCGAGGCCGAGCCGTCAGGGGCTCATCTGCGAAGGGGCGTGCGACGGCATCGGGCACCGTGTGCATTTCGCGGCCAAGGACGGCGCCGGCGCGACGCTGGTCGACCAGGAACTGGCGGACGGGACCAGTCACGGGGATGCGCTCGCGGCACTTCTGCGCTGGCTGGAGAACCGGTTTCAGCACGAGCGGCTCGTCGCGGCCGGTCATCGGGTCGTGCATGGCGGACCGCGCTACACCGCGCCGGTTCAGATCGACGCCGAGGTGATTGCGGAGCTGGAACGCCTCGTTCCGCTGGCGCCGTTGCACGAACCGCATCACCTGGCGGCGATCGCAGCCCTCTCGAAGCTGCATCCGGTGCTGACGCAGATAGCCTGTTTCGATACCGCTTTCCATCATACCCAGCCGGAACTCGCGACCGCTTTCGCCCTCCCGCGCGGACTTACGGCCGAGGGTATCCGGCGCTACGGATTCCATGGGCTGTCCTATGAGTACATCGCGAGCGTCCTGCCGGACGTCCTCGGGCCGGCCGCCGCCGAAGGCCGCGTCATCGTCGCGCATCTCGGCAACGGCGCCAGCCTGTGTGCGCTGCGCCAGCGCAAAAGCCAGGCGACGACGATGAGCTTCACCGCCCTCGACGGCTTACCCATGAGCCGTCGCTGCGGCACCCTCGATCCGGGCGTCGTGCTCTACCTGATACAGGAGAAAGGCATGACGGCGCAGGAGGTCAGCAATCTTCTCTACAATGAGTCGGGGCTTCTGGGCGTCTCCGGCATCAGCGACGACATGCGCGTGCTCCTGGCCTCCGACCAGACTGAGGCGAAGGAGGCGGTCGCTCTCTTCACCTACCGGATCGGACGCGAATTGGGATCCCTGGCGGCCGCTCTCGGCGGCCTCGACGCGCTGGTCTTCACCGCTGGCATCGGTGAGCACGCCCCCGAGATCCGCCGCCGGGTCTGCGAAGATGCCGCGTGGCTCGGCGTCGTGCTCGACCACGCGGCGAACGAGATCGGTGGTCCCTGTATCAGCCGGGCCGGCGGCATTGTTTCGGCCTGGGTCATCCCGACGGACGAGGATGTGATGATCGCCCGTCACGTCTGGGCGTTGTTAAACGGCGAAACGGCAAAGCTCAAAGACGGCGCCGGATCGTCACACGGCCGCGGGGGTTGATTGTCCGCTGCCGGTCGCCAGCTCTCCCCAATTGAGGAAGAGGCCGATATCGCCCGGCATTCCGCCGGGAAAATCGACGACGCTCGCCGCCAAGCGGAAGCCGCGCGGTTTCAGGTCGCGCTCCCATCGGAGATAGGTTTCTGCCGCTTCGGCACGCAGGGTCGATGGCCAGTCCGCCTCGCTCACATTGATGGCGCGACCGCCATCGCTGCAGAGCTCACTCGGAAATCGGAGCAGCAGCAACTGCTTCAGCCCCTGCTCGGCCGCTTCGCGAGCCTTGTGCAGAAGGATCCGCCAGCCGTCGTCGGAGACATGCTGGTCGATCATCGCTATCACCCTTTGCCGGCGCTGTTCCACGCCGGCCAGTCGTGCCGTCTCGATTTGCTCGTATTTCTTATGTTCGAAGTCGGACAACAGGCCTTGGAAGTCGCTAGCCGATAAGACTTCCTCGTCCGGTTGATCGCGGGGCGACAGGGATTGGTGCGTTTCGGCGGGGCGGGGGGCGTCGTGAAAATGGACGTCGAGCTCGGCGAAGGCACTGGCCAGGAAGCCGCTGCCAGGCGGAGCAACCACAGCGTCGCGCTCGGCAACGAGCGCGCGCAGAAGATCGGCTCGGCTGACGATACCGACGATACGCCCATCGTGCATGACCGGCACCCGTTTCACGCGATGCGCCGCGAGCAACCGAGCGATCTCGATGATGTCAGTCTCCTCGCCGACCGTCACAACAGGGCTCGACATCACGTCGCGCGCCGTCTGATCGTGAGTGTGCAGGCTCGCCAGGAAATCCGGGTGCAGCGCTTCACCTTCCGCCAGCAGAGCGAGCCACCAATCCCTGCGGGCCTCGCGCTCCGTCTCGTCTCGTCCGATCAGGTCACCTTCACTGACCATGCCGATCGGAACGCCGCCATCATCGACGACGGGTACCGCACTGACTCCTTCTTTCAGTAGGCGCTTTGCGATTTCATGGATCGGCATCTCCGGGGTCACCGATATCACGTCGGTGGTCATTATATCGCGTGCGTTCATCCGACCCTCGAACTCCTTGGCGAAAATAAAATTCAGACGTTCCGATACGGTGAGGCAGGACGACAGAGGACCACCGGTCGAACTCGTGCCATAGACTCGGAATCTACGCAGATCCAGGCTGCGGCCTTCGACGCCAGGCCAGACGACCGCAAGGCCTTCCAGACACAGTCAAAGCATCACGATGCCGCAGCCAATGCGGATGCAGATCGACGGCTTCCTGATCATGAAGGCACGGCCCTGCGGCGACGTCATATCGGCGCGCGAGACGACATGGCCGACGACGCCCATCATCCAGCCATGACCGGTTTCGATGAGAAGATCGTCCTCCGCCTGGCGGTATCGTCACATCTTGCTGAACGGCACATCGAGGCCCTCGGCACAGATGCGGGCCGCTTCCGTCAGGACCTTGAGCAGGTCGCGCTGACGCAGGGCAAAACTGTCGAACCCGGCGACGCCGCCTATTGCCGAACCAGCTTGCGCGCTCTGGCGGCGTCATCCATGCGGCAAGCACTCAGCCCCGGCTTCGGCGCCCTTCAGGATCTGAAAGTTGCGGGGGAGGGGCGGCACCGCCGTGCCGGTCGTCGCAATATCGGCAACGATCTCAAGGCCGCGCAGGAGTTCGGCGCCGTGATAAGGTTTGGTAAGGCAGGCGTGGCCATTGGCGGCCGTAAGGGCGATTTGCATCACGTTGCCGGTCGCGTACAGCACGCCAAGGCCGTCCTGATGGCTCAATTTGGCGGCAACCTCGGTGCCGAGTTCTCCATCGGCCAGCCTCAGATCGATGAGGGCGAGATCCGGCTTATGGCGATGACCGAGAGCGACCGCTTCGGCGATGGTGCACGCGATGCCGCACACGTCGTAGCCATGCGCGACCATTAATCTGCTCGGCCATGTCTGCAACCATGAGCTCATCTTCAACAATCAGGACCTTGAGCATGGAAAGTGCCCCTGCATCACAATACGACAGCCGCGGGCCGCAACGATGCCACTTTAAATAGTTCTGTTGCCGCGAGATGGGGAGATTCGGATTCTACTTAACCGAACGTCCATCTGGTCTTCGCTTCGGACAGGTTAGGTAGTTTCCGAGCCTGATATGCCGCGATGCGGTGAAGTAAAGTTCGAAGTCCGGAGATACTGCAGCTCCGCCCCGATTTCGTCCCAGCGGACCGGTCATGGGACAACGACGATCGGTGATTGATATGACGAACGCCGCTTCAGAGTCGCGCCTGACGACCAAGTTCGATGAATTTCTGTTTGCGCCGATCGGCGAAGACGGCAATGGCGCGCCGCTCAGTGTCGTTTCCGCCCTCGCGCGCCTCAATGTCGATCCCTGGCAAGAGGCAGCCGAATTGGCGCGGTTGCCCGGCGAAGCCGCAGCGCGAAGACTGACAGCTTTGCTCGCCGATCTCCCCGATGGAGTTGTGGCGCGCTCGGAGCTCGGAACGATCGTTGTCCGGTTGCTCGCTCTTCTGCTGCGTCAGGCAAATCCCCCCGGCGTCGCCCCGTCGATGACGGTCATTGGGGTGACGGTAAAAAGATCCTGGATCGTCGCCATTTATGCCGCGGTGATGATCTGCATCATCACCGCCCAATTTCTCTCCATCATCTTTCAATCGCCGGCGCGGCCTCAGGATGCCGCGGTGCCCAGCAGGGCGTCGTCGACGGTATCGGCAGATCAGACCCCACGCCGATAAACGGCAATACATCCCGGAGAGCCCAATGCCAGAGCCCTTGTCGCCCGATCTCCTTGCAAAAATGCATGCCTATTGGCGCGCTGCGAACTACCTGTCGGTTGGGCAGATCTATCTGCGCGACAACCCGTTGCTGGAACGGCCGCTGACGCTCGGCGACATCAAGCCCCGGCTGCTGGGCCATTGGGGCACGACGCCGGGGCTGAACTTCCTTTATGTCCATCTCAATCGGCTGATCACCGAAAACGATCTCAACATGATCTATGTCATCGGGCCCGGCCATGGCGGCCCGGGGCTGGTGGCGCAGACCTATCTGGAAGGCTCCTATACCGAGCGCTATCCGGCGATCGAGCGCAGCCGGAACGGGCTGCAGCGGCTGTTTCGGCAATTCTCCTGGCCCTATGGCATTCCCAGCCACGTCTCGCCGGAAACGCCGGGCTCGATCCATGAAGGCGGGGAATTGGGCTATTCCCTGCTTCACGCCTATGGCGCCGCCTTCGACAACCCCGACCTGATCGTTGCCTGCATCGTCGGCGACGGCGAGGCTGAGACCGGCGCGCTGGCCGCGAGCTGGCATTCGAACAAATTCCTGAACCCGGTGCGTGACGGAGCGGTGCTGCCGATCCTGCATCTGAACGGTTTCAAGATCGCCAATCCGACCCTCCTGGCACGCATCGGCCGGCAGGAGCTGACTGAGTTGCTGCGCGGCTACGGCTACGACCCGCATTTTGTCGAGGGCGATGATCCGGCGGTCTTGCATCAGGTGCTCTCAGGGACGCTCGACGCAATCCTGCAGCAGATCCGGCAGATTCAAGATGATGCGCGGTCCCACGGGGCGACGGAACGGCCGCGCTGGCCGATGATCGTCCTGCGCACGCCCAAGGGCTGGACCGGTCCGAAATTCGTCGACGGCAAGCCGGTCGAGGGGACTTGGCGCGCGCATCAGGTGCCGATCGCCGATTTCAAAAATCCCGAGCATCTTCAACAGCTCGAAGACTGGATGAAGAGCTACCGTCCGCAGGAACTGTTCGACGAGGGCGGCAAGCTGCGCGAGGAGATCGCGGCGCTCGCACCGACCGGCCATCGCCGCATGGGCGCCAATCCGCATGCCAATGGCGGCGAGGTACTGAAAGCTCTCACGATGCCGCATTTCCGCGACTATGCCGTGGCGGTGCCCGAACCGGGCTGTGTCGAGGCCGAGGCGACGCGGGTGCTCGGAACATTTCTGCGCGACGTTATGCGGCTCAATCTCGACAAGCGGAATTTCCGTCTGTTCGGCCCGGACGAAACCGCGTCGAACCGGCTGGACGCAGTTTACGAAGTCTCCGGCAAGGCCTGGATGGCCGAAATCGAAGACGTCGATATCGATCTGGCGGCCAATGGCCGTGTCATGGAGGTGCTGAGCGAGCATCTCTGCGAGGGTTGGCTCGAAGGCTATCTGCTGACCGGCCGGCATGGGCTGTTCTCTTGCTACGAAGCCTTTATCCACATCGTGGATTCGATGCTCAATCAGCATGCCAAATGGCTGAAGGTCAGCCGCACGATCCCCTGGCGCAAGCCGATCGCCTCGCTGAACTATCTACTGACCTCGCATGTCTGGCGCCAGGATCACAATGGCTTTTCCCACCAGGATCCAGGCTTCATCGATCACGTCGCCAACAAGAAGGCCGACGTGGTGCGGATCTATTTGCCGCCCGATGCGAATTGCCTGCTGTCGGTGGCGGAGCATTGCCTGCGCAGCCGCAATTACATCAATCTGATCGTCGCGGGCAAACAGCCGGAATGGCAATGGCTCGACATCGATGCGGCCACGCGCCATTGCGCCGCCGGTGCCGGCATCTGGCAATGGGCCAGCGACGACGGCGATCCCGATGTCGTAATGGCCTGCGCCGGCGATATTCCGACATTGGAGACCCTGGCGGCCGTGATGCTGCTGCGCGATTACGTTCCCGATATTCGGATCCGGGTCGTCAACGTCGTCGACCTGATGGTGCTGCAGCCGCAATCGGAACATCCCCACGGGTTGGACGATCTGGATTTCGACACCCTGTTCACGACCGCCAAGCCGGTGATCTTCGCCTTCCACGGCTATCCGGCGATGATCCACAAGCTGACCTATCGTCGGCACAATCACGACAATATCCATGTCCGCGGATACAAGGAGGAGGGCACGACGACGACGCCCTTCGACATGGTCGTGTTGAATAATCTCGACCGCTTTCAGCTCGCCTTGGATGCCATCCTGCGCATCCCTCGGTTTGCCGACCAGGCCGGCCGGGCAACGGCGCGCTACTGGACGGCGATAGAGCGGCACAAGCTCTTCATCAGCGAGCACGGCGAAGACATGCCGGAAATCCGTGACTGGCGCTGGCGTTCATAATATCGCGGGGAGAGGGCCACGCTCGGCAACGACACGGCCGCCTGGTCCTGCTCCTGTCCAGTATCGCTTTACGTGATCCGGAGGCTGCGGAACACACCGAGTTTCACGATGTCCAAGACGAAGGCGAATACGATTGCCGCAAAGAAGAGGCCGCCCAGCATCCCAATCGGGAGAGCGGCCATCAGGATGCCGTTGGAGGCAAGCACGCTGATAAAGCCCAGGTCCACGACCGAGGACAACCAGCAGCCATCGGCCGGGGCGGGAGCTCCATATGTGGCGCCGCTCCCGCGAAACGTAGAAGACGGCCTGGCCGCTGAAGACGAGCGTCACCACCGTCAATGTGCGCAACGTCGCCGGATCGAGGCCAAACGCAAAGCGCCCGGTGGCGAGGCAGCTGACGCAGAACAGCAGATCGACCATGCCCATCAAGACGCCGGCAATCGTCAAACGTCCGATACGCCAGACACTCGGCTTTTCTGACGGCCGGACATTGTCCGTCGAGGACGACATCGCCAAGAAGTCGCCCGTGACCATCATCAGCACCATCAGCATCGGTGTCAGAATGGCTTGGCCGGTCATCATCAGGCCGATGGTCAGGAAGAGCACCTGGACAGTCTTATGGACGATGGTTCTCAGCGTGTAGGTGAGGATGCGCTGGAACGTCGCCCGGCCTTCCTTCACGGCAGCAACGATGCCGCTGAGCCCCGGTTCGGTCAGCACCATGCCGGCCGATGCCTTGGCGACATCGGTGGCCGTGGAAACGGCGATGCCCATCTGGGCCTGGCGCAGTGCCGGCGCGTCATTGGCGCCATCGCCGCACATGCCAACGATATGCCCGCTTTTCTGCAGCGCCTTGACGAGCCGGTATTTGTCCTCCGGCAGGACACCGGCAAAGAGGCTGAACTCATTCGCCCTCAAATCCTCTGGCAGCGGCGTCGTCGCCCAGACCGGACCGGAAATACCGATGGCGGCAGCAACCGTTTTTGCCGTCGCCGGGGCGTCGCCCGTAACCATGATGGTGCGGATGCCGAGATCGCTCAATTCGCCGACCAAACGGGCGGAGTCCTCGCGCGGCGGATCGCTGAGTGCAATCAGCCCTGCGAAGCGCAACGCCGTCGCCGGCCCGACGGCAACGGCCAGGACCCTAAATCCTTGAGCCTGGAGCGCGTCGACGATACCCGGTGTATCAGAAGCGGATTGGGCCAGACTTTGAACTGCAGCGAACGCCCCTTTGACGACCCGCTCAACGGTGCCGTCGGCCTGGCGGATAGTCGCTTCGGCTCGTTTTACCGCGGGGTCGAAGGGCAGGAAACTAACGAGAGCGGCACCGTCTGCTGTTGGCTGGCGCGCCGCCGCAGCCCGAATGGCCGCGTCGACCGGATCCTGTCCGCCATCTGAACTCGCCAACGCTGCCAGAGCCAGCACATGACGGTCGTCGAAGCCCGTCATCGAGTGGATGGACATTACCGCGAGTTCGTTGCGTGTCAGGGTACCCGTCTTGTCGGAACAAAGGATATCGATGCCACCGGCCTCGTCGACCGCGGAAAGGCTTGTCGGCAGCACTCCCTGGCGGGCCAGAGCGCGCGCGCCGACCGCTGCGGCCAAGGTGAACATCGACGGCAAGGCAACCGGGATCGAGGAAAGAACCGCGACCAGGATCAGCGGGATGATGTCGACAAGCGGCATCGGCAACGACACAGCGTAGATCGTCAATAGGATGGTTACGGCACCGTTGAAGAGGACCAGGTTCCGGACCACGCGCAGAATGGCCCTCTGCTGAGAGCTTTCCACCTTTGCCGTTCGCACGAGGTCCGCCGTTCGTCCAAACTTCGTGCGTTCGCCGGTCGCGATGACGTGACCGACCGCCTCGCCGCGCCGGACGAGCGCTCCGGCATAGGTCTCAGCACCCCGACCGGCCTCGACCGGCAGGGATTCCCCCGTGAGCATCGATTGGTCGAGCAGGATCGATCCATCGGTCAGTCGAACATCCGCCGCAACGACGGCACCCAGCGACAATTTCACGAGATCCCCGGCTACCAGCTGGGCCGACGGCACGGTTGTCCAGGTTCCGTCGCGCTGGACATATGCGACCAGAGCCAGCCGGCACTTGAGCGCGTCGAGGGTGGCTTGGGCTCGGCCTTCCTGGATGAAACCAAGCGCTGCGTTGAACACCAGCAAGAAGGCGATGACGCCGGCTTCGACGAAGTCGCCGAGGCCGAGCTGTAGAAGGATGACCACCTCGAGCATCCAGGGAACCGGCGCCCACAATTTCGCTAGCGCGCGCCGGACCGGGTGCTGCGCCACGTCGATGATGGCGTTGGCTCCATCTCGTTGAAGGCGAAGCTGGGCCTCGGGCGTCGTTAGGCCGAGCGGCGCAATCAGGACAGCCGATTTCCCAGGCGTAGGCAGTGGTGGAATCAAAGCAATGGTACCGCTCTCGGCCGAGGTAATATGTGGCGTCATCAAACACGCGCCTCCCTTGCCAAGGTGACGTCAATGGCGACCGGATTGCCGTGTCGGCTTGTCTTCAAGTCGCCCAGCGTCCGGGCGATATCTTCGAATGTCGCATCGGTAGCGAGGCTGAGCGTTACCACTGTGTCGCTGAAGACAAACTTGACGCGGCCGTCTCCGGCGTAGTCGATATGAGTATAGTGCATGAGGTCCCCGTGATCTCGCTGTAAGCTCGACAGCTCTGAGCGATCAGTGGGCAAAAGCGCGCCGCCAGCTTGTCGACGAGGCACTTTCTGATTGTCGCGGGTGTCGAGCAACCGCGAACGCTGATCACGCAGCACCCCCGATTACCCAGCACAGTATTGGCCGGCGATGCCGTTGGCATAGACTCGGAAACTACCCAGTCGCAACCGGCGACGTCCGCGCCCGCTACGGCTGCTAGTATCGTCAAAGCGAAACCATCGACCGTCGCGAGGCCGCAAATCGCCCTGATGAAACAATGGTGGTACGATGGCGAGACCACTGGTTCAATCGTGGGGATTGCACCGAAAGTTCGGCAAAGATCCGGCGTGGGCAATGTTGACGACCGTATAGAGTGACCGCATTTGGTTGAAGCGCCATTACTTCTTTAACCAAAGCGACGGTTTCGATGCTCCGACCGACGGCCATTGTCTACCGGGGCAGGGGCTTCCCCGCATCGTCAGCCAGGATCGCGGCGAAGGGGGCGTGGCCCTCGGAGATTTGCTCGCCGCTCTTAGCGGTTTCCCTGACCATCAGTCGCCACTGCTCCTCTTCAGAATGTGGGATGCCGCTGGCAGAGCGCCGAGTTTCTCCAGGGCGAACCGCTCGCTTGACAAGGGGCTTAGCGCAAGATGGCGATAGCGGGTATCTTCATCTTCGTAGGGCGTTTCGTCGATATTGATCCAGCAACGGTCCCGACCAGTCTCGTAGTCGAAGTCGCACTCGATCGGTTTGGCTGACCGCAAGAGCAACTCGCCACGGCGAAGCCCGAGGTGCAGCAAATATGATGAATATAGGGTAGTTACGCCATTTCTGAGGGATGGTTTGGAATGGATTTCTGAGCGAGGTCGGATTGAACAGCTCGTAAAGCCCCTCAACGACGAACGCTGGCAGCGCTGCCGACATTGTGACTTGCCGCGCAACGTCAGCGAAACTGGTTTCGTTTCCCATAATATATATTATGCGATTTAAATCGATACCGCTCCCGTCGCGGCTCCGCCACTTCCCCGGTGTCGCACTTCGACGCCGTTTCCATGCAACGACCTATTCGATCGTCATTCGTCGCTCGATTTCATTTTGAACGAATGCGACGGCCTCTTTTTCGCTCCATGACGCACCCTCCTCGGCATATTTCGCGAGTTCGGTGGCGATCAGCGTGCGGTTCAACTGGTCCATCAGGCGTTCATAGACGATCCGCTCCGTCGGTTGCCGGCATTCGCCCACTGCGAGGTAGGCTCTATCGACAAAGCCACCAATCCTTGCAGCGTCGCTCTCCGCGGCCGGCAATCGCGATGAGGACGGCCCAGAGCTGCAAACTCATCCAGACCGGGACACCCCCTTCTTCCCGGACAAGCTGAAATCCCTCTCGCGCCACCTGGCGGGCTTCATGGCTCCTATTATCGGCAACCAGATAAGACGCCAGGTTGTTGAGGGTGAGCCCAAGATAAAATGGCTTGCCGGGCCGGGCATGACTGACGGCCTCTTGCCCGAACTCGATGGCTCGTTCTATGTTTCCAAGGCTCAATTCAACTTCGGACAACTCACCCGCCACGGTCGATCGCCAACCGAAATCCTCACCCTTTTTAGACAATTCTATCATGTGCGAGAAATATTCCCGCGCCTCGTGGGGATTGTTAGTATTAAGTGCATAGGTCCCCAGCGTATTATAGACCATAAATAATGATTTTATTTGACCAACAGACTTCGATATTTCCAGCGCCTCTGCCAGAGCCGCCTTTGCTTCATCAAATCTGCGAGGACGATTAATATATGGCCGATATCGCAAAGCGTCGCCATTCGATTGGGCGCATTTTCCAGCTGGCGATAAATCTCGGCTGCACGCTGAAGCGAAGCCAATCCTCGCAGGCGATCCGAAAAGAACCAAAGAGCGCCGAACTCGCTAAATAGCCGCGCGCAGCTTGAGGAGGGCCGGTCAGGGGCCGGCAGCTTGGCCGCCGCCTCGACATAACGCCGCCCCTCGGACCGGAGCGAAAGCCCGCGCCACAGCAGCGCCGTAGATCCGGCAAGCGAAATCGCGATCTCCGCCCGCCCCTCATCGGCGAGAGCCCAATCCAGCGCCGAGCGAGCATTGTCGATCTCGGGCCGGTAGAGCTTCAGCCATGCGGCATCCGGCGTCGCCTGCCAGGCCTCGTAGGCGCGGTCGAGGAGATCCATGAAAAACCGCGCATGACGTTCGGCGACCTGCTCGACCTCGCCATCGGCGACCAGACACTCCGATGCGTAGAGGCGGAGCGTTTCCAACAGGCGATAGCGCGGCTGCTCGCCCCCCTCGGTGGCGACGAGCGATTTGTCGACGAGCCTGCCGATCGCATCGACGGTCTCCCAGCGGTCGGCCGCCTCGCCCGCCACGGCGATCGCGGCGTCGAGCGAGAAGCTTCCGCGAAAAGCGGCGAGCCGCCGAAAAACGCGCTGGTCGCAGGCGTCGAGCAGCGCATGGCTCCAGGCGATCGTATCGCGCAGTGTCCGATGCCGCCCCTCGGCGGTACGCGCCCCGCTCCTCAACATGACGAGCCGTTCGTCGAGCCCGGCACGCAGCCCCTCGAGGCCGAGCAGCGGCACCCGGGCCGCCGCCATTTCGAGAGCAAGCGGGATCCCGTCCAAGCGGCGGCAGATCTCGGCGACGCTCGACGAGGCGTCAGCGTCGAAGGTGAAATTCCGGTCGGCGGCGCGCGCCCGATCGAGGAACAGGCTTACCGCGCCGAAGCCGGTGATCTCGGTCGCTGCCGGCGGCGGCAAGGCGAGCGGATCGAGGCGATAGACCTGCTCACCGACGAGATGCAGCGCCTCCTGGCTGGTGGCGAGTACCGCAAGGCCCGGCGCGCGCTCGATCAACGCCTCGATCAAATCGGCGATGGCACCGATCAGATGCTCGCAATTGTCGAAGATCAGCAGCAGCCGCTTCCCGGCCAGCGCAATGGCGACCGCTTCGAGCGGCGTCCGGCCCTCGCGCAGCCCCACGCCCAAAACGGTCGCCGTGACGGTGCTCACCGCGGCGGGATCGGACAACGCCGCCAGGTCGACCAGCCAGACGCCGTCCAGGAAATTGTCCATCAGCCGCCGGCCGAGCTCGATTGCGAGTCGGGTCTTGCCGATGCCGCCGGGCCCGGTCAGTGTCACCAGCCGATCGCCGACGATGCGGCCGGGGCAACTCGTCCAGCTCGTGCTCGCGGCCGACCAAAGCGGCCAAGCGCTGTGGCAAGTTCGTCGTACGCGGCGGTGCAGCACTCGGCGCCCGCCTCTCGGGAGGACGGGGGGCCGGCTCCTCCTCCGCCGCCGCCACCAATTCGGCCGTGAAGCGGTAGCCGCGGCCGGGGATGGTCGCAATCACGTCCGGCCCCAGCACCTTGCGCAGCGCCGAAACATGGACGGTTAGGTTGTTCTCTTCGACGAAAGTGTCGGGCCAGACTTCGGCCAAAAGCTCCTCTTTGGCGACCATGCGGTCATGACGTTCGACCAAGGCGATCAGAATGCCGATGGCGCGGGGGCTGAGCTGGAGAGGTTCATCGTTGCGCAGCAATCGCCGCCGCTCCGGCAACAGTCGAAAAGCACCGAACACGTAGTCCTGCTTCACAGCCCCTCCTCCACCCATCGGCGCCCTGAGTTCCTCTACAGAGCATCGCTCATACCGGCTCCGCGAGCAGCGGTCACAATGCCATGTGCATACGTTCGAGACGTTCGAGACATCGAACTTCCCGATCTGGATACTAATCGATTGAATGTGCCGAGGTTCGACTGGGCGCCGGTCTGGATGCAGGAAAGATCTGCAGTCGTCATTGCCAAATTGGAGACTTTGGCGCCGAAACACCTGACCCTTATCTTCTTTAGAGCGGGAATCTTCGCCCCTAATCAGGTTATTCGAAAACTTGACCAACCGGCCAGCGTAAACGCGCACTGCGCATCACGATCATCACCTGTCCCGACTTTGGATTACAGTGAAATCCATCCATCGATTTAATGCCTTTTAACTATGGACCGACGATCCATCAGAGCCGGAGCCGCTAAAAGCGGGCATTAATCCTAATCGACCCGGTCTTAGCAAACTTTTGGATCTTTTATCGGCGGCTTAAGGACGGCCCTCCGCATCATTTCCTACCTTGGCTCCCATGAGGCCGTACCCAGACGGCCATCCGCTCAAGATGTGAAGGAGCAATGGGCATGCCGTTCGCGATCGAAGGAGCCGACGCGTCTACAGGTAGCGACACGCCGTGCAATTTCGCCTTGGCCGTCGGTTGCTTCCGCGGCGTTCTCGACGTGACCACCTACAGCGACGGCGGGGCGGCCAACAGCTTCGACCTCTATCTGCCGACCCCATCCGCCGCCATCGGCTTCAGCCGATCCGTCAATTTCTCCTGTGGGGAGAAGATCTGCGGCGAGGCCCGGATGATCGTTTTCGTCGGCACATGGCCGACGCGTCGGGGCTTCAGCAGCGTGGAGCAAGGCTGATGACCGGCGTTGCGGAAAGCGGCCTGCTTGTGTTCGAGATCGAGGATGAGTTCGGCCGCCCCCCGGCGGCTGCGCTGCATCTTCTGCTCAGCGAGAACGTGCCACGCTTCGGTCGCCAGTACCGTGTTAAGGCGCGCCCCGGAACCGGCGAAATCGGCGGCCATTTCCCCGCCGGGTGCTATACGGCACAAATCCTCGCCGAGGATTACGCTGTGACGCGCGAGGCGGTACGCATCGAGGCCGGAACATCCATCCGGATTCAGCGCCGCCTCCACCAACATTGCTTCGTCAATCCGACCCTGGAGCAACGTCTGGCGCTCTATGGGCTCCTGCCCGATCGGCTCCGGCCATTGACCGTACGAGCCGGCGAGCGCGTCGCGCTGGACTGCCGCTCCTATTGCGACCAGCGCCATTTCGTCCTGCTCCAGCCGAATTCGGTGCGCGAGCTAAAGCTTTGGATCGGCGCTCCGGACGCCGCCTTTGCCGACGATGTCCCGCGCTTCGGTTCAGCGCCGGATGCGGCGCCATTGAGCGCAATAGCGCGCGAGTTCATCTACGGCAATTCCTACGCCGTCCAGTCGTTCGAGGACGGGCTCGACGAGAGGCTGCGCCGCCAGGAACAGCCGTTCCAGGACCTGGCTGCGGTGCCGGTCTTCGTGTTTACCGACGTTGTCGTCGAAGATTACGGCGTGCTCGAAATCGGCAACGGTTCGCACGTGTTCTTTTGCGACACGCTGACCATGCATCCACAGGGTGTCGTGCGCGCCCGCGGCGATGTCCGCGCCGATATCGGCACTTATACCCAGTTTTGATCCCGACCGACGGCGCGGCCGCCGCATGGATAGCAATTCCAAATGGAGGTATCGACCATGAACATGACCAATTCGACCGAATGGAACAGCGCTGGCCCGCTCGATCTCTACGGCTTCGCCGTACCGGCCGAGCTTCATACGCCCGCTGCGATCGACGATTGGCGGAACGGCATGGCATGGAGTGGCCGCGCGCCGCAGCTGCTTCTGCCCTGGGTCCGGCGTTCGACGTCGCCGCAGTCTGACCCGTCCGATGTCATCGAGAACCCGGACGCGCGGCTCGGGCCGTGTTTGAAGGCCGAACTGGATACAGCCTGCCGCAAGGCGATCGCCGCGCTGCATTGTCCAGTGATGCCGCTCGGCCCCGAGACGGCCCTCGTCTTGCTGTTCGCCTCGGCACATGGCTTCAAAATCGACCATGCGCAGATTACGGCCGCGCTCGAGAATTTCGTGCTGCAGCCGGGGCAGCCGGTCGCAGCGTTGTTGCCCTTGCTTCGGCTCGCGCTGCTGGCTAAGGCAGCCGATGCGGCGGCGCTCTGCGAGGACATGACGTCGCTGCTGCTCGATCCGTCCGTGAGCGGGCAGGTGGAGCCCGCGGCCTTGGCGCAATTGGCGGAGGCGTTGACGCTTTGCCGGGATGCCGCTTCGCTCCGGACGGCGCACGCCATTGCCATCGGACTGGCAGAATGGCTCGAGCTCTGGACACTGCGCCGCACCCCGGCGGCGGTGACGCCCGACGACATGCGCACCCTTTACCTCGTGCTCTGCGTGCTGTGCCGCCATCTGCCGGAATTGCCGCTGCTGTCGAGCATTGCCTTCGGTCTTCGGACGGCTCTGGAGACGGTCGGGAACGGGGCTTGCCCGGCAAATGAGGTCGCAATCGGGGCGTGGACGCTCGGCATCGCCGCGTTGTTGCACAAATTCGACCCGGAGGGCGGGCCGGTTATCGCCCGCGCCCTCGCCCGTCTGCTGGCCTTGCGGGATCGAGAAGGCACCTGGTCGGAAGACCCGGCAACGACCGCCACCTGCCTCGAGACATTCATCGCGCTGCGTCCGCTGAGCGGAAGAAACTTCGCCGTCAAGCGGGTGCTGCCAGGCCGGGTGTCTCGCGGCCGGGTCAATTGCCCCGGTGCACAAGACCGTCACGGTATTCCGCCTCGGGTAACAGACGTGTGTCCGGATTTCGACAGGCCCGTGGCGCAGCAGGCGCGAGCCAACGCGATGGAATCAATACCGGTTGCCTTTCCTTGGACCATCGCGCCGCAGCCCTATAGCGGAACACGAGCCGCGTTCTGAGGTTCTGGTTCGCAGATCGGGCTGTCTTTTGGGCTGTTGCGGCAATCGATTTTGCAGGAAACGCTGGCTTGGGTAAGCGGTTTCCTGCGGATTCGATGCCGCTTTCAGCGGATTTCCAATCCACACACCCGGAAGCCCAACTAGCCTGGATAGCTCACGGCCTCCGCGGCATCCTTCCTGCTGAGCAGCCGCGCGGCTGCGCCGTGCAGCACGTCTATCTGGCGGCCGATGCGTCCCAGTTCGGATTCGACCAGGCCACGCTCCGGTCCGCTTGGCGCCGGCGGCAGTGCCGGCAATTCGCTGCCGGTCATGACGGCTTCGGCGATGCTGTCCAGCGCCGAAGCTGCGCGGGCCAGCGTTGCCGCCCGCTGCGGCTCGGCAGCGGCACGAGCGCCGGCGGGTGCCAAAGAAATCGCTGCTGCGGCGCCGGCCAGCCGTCTCAGGCAGACGACCATCGTCATGGCCGCCTCCGCGACGGCTGGCGGCCGCCGGCGTGGCTCGTTCAGCAGACGCTGCAGCGACGCCTCGGCATTGTTGCTGGCGAGCCCGGCGCCGCGCCGCGCCGCCTGGATCTTCGCCGTCGATGCATCGCCCAGCGCAGCCGCCAGGTAGTCGCGATGCGCCTGCAGTGCCAGACGGAGCTGATTCGGCAACCGCACCTGTTCCCAGCTCGGCCAGAGCAGGAAACCGGCGGCGAGGCCCAGGAAGCCGCCGAGGACGCTGTCCAGCGCCCTCAGCCCCGCCAGATGCCAATTGGCTACGCCGCCCGTCTGGAACAGTTCGGCAATCAGCACGAATTGCGGCGTCAGGCAGAGCACGAACAGCGCGTAATTGACGCCGCGCACCGCCAGGGTAATCACCGACAACGGAAACAGGATCGCGACGACGGCGAGCGGCGCCTGGGTCACCAGGCCAATCCCGGCGGCAATCAGCCCGCCCAGCACGCTGCCGCCAACGCGCTCCAACGCCCGTTGCCAGGTCGTCGCCAGAAAGGGCTGCAGGATCACGACAGCCGTAATACCGATCCAGTACCCGCGTTCGACGGCGAAATAATCGGCCAGCCAGATCGACACCGCCGCAGCGATACCCAGGCGCAAAGCATGCCGAAACGAGAGCGATCCGAATCCGAGATTGGCCCGTATCAAGGTCCAGGCACTCGGCCGGGGCGCCTCTTCCGGCTCCGGCGTTGCCCTGCGCGCCAGCTCCGTCAGCCCTTCGGCCTGCCGGACACCGCGGGCGACATCGATCGCGACGGTGAAATACTGCACGATCCGTTCGAGCAGTTCGGCAGCATGCTGGAGCGTGCTGTGAGGCGCTTGCCCATGCGGCTCCTCATGCGCCAGCCGGCGCTTGACCCGATCCAGCGTCCCCGAGAGCTGCACCGGGCTCGGCTGACGGCCCTGGGCCAAGCATGTTCCGAGCTGCCCGGCCGCCTGGGCGATTCGATGCAGCATCAGGCGCAGCGCCCGCTGCGCCGCGGGACTGCCGGCACCGGACGTCGTCTCGAGCATCTCGCTCAGGGCCAGCAGCGCTTCGAAGATCTGGTCGGCGTCGGCCAGCAGGACGAGCAGCAGCGCGCCGCGCCGGCTTTCCCCTGCCCGGCGCCGGCGCTCGCCGGCCAGGATCTCGCGTGCGGCCTCGATCGCATCGCGCGCGGCGCCCCGCCGCTTGCCGGTCACTTGCGCCCAATCGAGATCGGCCGCAACGCCGCGATGCAGCAGCCCGAGCGCATCGGCATAAGCGGCGACCGCCTGCCAGCATTCGCCGACGGCGCGCCGCGCCGGCCCGTATGGATAGAGCCGCCAGATCACCAGCACCAGCGCCATCGCCCAGGCGCCGCCGAGCAAGGTCATCCCGGTACGCTGGAAGGTTTCGGTCAAACTGCTCGATGGCGTACCGAGGCAGACGATGACCTCCGTGATCAGGAGCGAACCGACGACCGCCGCGGCGTTGCCGAAGATCCGTGCCAGACTGGCGGCGAAGCCCCATGCCAGCACGAAGGGCACGGCCAGCCAGATCGATCGTCCCGCCAGCAGCGCCGCAAGGCAGCCGACGGTCGCCAGCCCGGTGAAGCCGGCCATGGCGGCGACGCGGGTCCGCCACGCTCCGCCCGAATCGGCCAGGCAGCCCCAGAAAGCGACGATCGCGATCCAGCTCAGCTCATGATGATCCGTCACCTCGGCAATCAGCACCGGCAACGCGCAGGCCGTGGCGGCGCGAATACCGGCGGCCAGGCTGAGCGCCTCGCTCTTGAGCGGGATAGCCCGGTCGAACCAGCCGCGCACCTTGCCCTGCGCTGCGCCCTCCGACGCCACGGTTTCGGCCATGCCCCTCGCCTGCCTCGCTGATTTGGACGGATCGTCGGCTGGCAGGATACCCCAGCCTCGCGCCGGGCCGAGCGAATTTTCACCGCATAAACGGTTGCGCAAAGAGAGATGATGTAGATCTACAATGAGTTGCATCACCTGCGCGTCGTTGTTCCAAGCGATCCCCGAACCCGTGCAGCAAGGAAATCCGTCGATGGTGCTGCCTCGCCGCTTCCGCCTACAGCTGCGGATCATCATCATCGCCGCCGCGCTGGCGATGATCCTCACTCTCTCGGCCGTTCTTGGCTATTCCGGCTACCGGAGCGCCGAGCAGGCTTTGCTGTCGGCCAGCCTGGACGACGCCAATCGCCTCGGCCTGACGATCGACGAAGAGCTCCGGCGGCTGCTCGAACCGGCCGAGATCCAGCTCCGGCTGCTCGCCCATGATCCTCTGCTGCGGGCCGACAGCCTGGCGGCGCGCCTGGATCGGCTGTCGGTGATGGCCGAGACGCTCGATTCCAATCGCCTGCTGGGTGCTGCCTATGCCGGCTATCCGGATGGCAGCTTCATCCTGTTCCGCCCGCTCCGCACGGATGCGGCGCGGCAGGCGGTCGAGGCACCGGAGGGTGCCGAAACCCTGGTGCAATCGGTCACCGTCGCACCTGGCGGTACGATATCCGGCGAATGGCGCTTCTATGACCGGAGCCGACGGCTGATCGAAGCGCAGCCCCGCCCCGACTATGATTTCGACCCGCGTAAGCGCAGCTGGTATCAATCGGCGCTTGCCGGCAGCGACACGATCCTGACCGAGCCCTACATCTTCTTCACCACCCGGGATGTCGGTTTGACCATGGCGCGGCATGGCGTCGAGGACGGCGCGGTGATCGGCCTCGATGTGTCGGTCGACGATCTCAGCGCTGCCATGAATCGGCTGCGCAGCACGCCGGGCACCCGGCTGGCACTGGTCACCGCGGACGGCGTGATGCTGGCCGATTCGGACAAGGAGAGGCTGGTCGTCGGCCAGGGCGACGCCGCCCGCCTCGCCCGGCTGGACGAACTCGGCCAGGGCGGGCTGGACCATCTGCTGGAAGCGGCGCGGGCCGCCGGCAGCAGCGGCATTCTCTCGCGGCCGATCGAGAGGGATGGACGGACCTATGAGAGCAGTGTCGTTCCGGTCGATACGATCGGCGGCAAGCAGACCTATCTCCTCGTCTCCGTGCCCGCCGACGAACTCCTGACCGGTGCGCGCGACACGCTGCGGCAGGTCGGGCTGGTGCTGCTCGCCGCGGTTTCGGTGACCCTCCTCGCCGGCTGTTGCTCGCCTATGCGATTGCCCGGCCGATGCAAGCGCTGGCACACCAGGTGTCCGCGCTGGCGATGTTCGATTTCGAAAGCAGCATCCGGATCCGCTCGCATATCACCGAAATCGACGATCTCGCCACCGTTGCGCAGGGCACCACCGCGACGATCCGCGGCTTCCTGGGCATCATCGCTGCGCTCAATGAGGAACCCGATCTAGACCGGATGCTGGCCGAGGTTTTGGACCAGCTAGTCAAGGCGACCGGTTCGGCTGCTGGGGCAGTCTATTTGCTCGATTCCCAGGAAGCCGCGCTGGAGCGTGCGGCCGTGGCCGAGGGCAGCTACGAGTTCCCCACTATTCTGCCGCTGCGGCAGGACCAGGCGACCGGCGCACTGGCGACGGCGGTTACGCAGGCGGCGGCCGACATTGCGCGCAGCGGCGTCAGCATCGAAGGGCTCGTCGCTGTTGCCTTGCGTAGCCGCGAGGGTGATCTGGTCGGCGTGCTGGTCCTGTCTGCACCGGCGGGGAATCACGGCGAGCGTCGCTCGGTGATTCGCTTCGTATCCGCGCTCGCCGGCACGGCCGCCATCGCGATCGAGACGCGCCGGCTGATCGGCGCGCAGAAGGCGATGCTGGAGGGGCTGATCCGGCTGATCGCCGGCGCGATCGACGCCAAGAGCCCCTATACCGGCGGCCATTGCCAGCGCGTGCCGGTGCTGGCCCAGATGCTGGCCGAAGCGGCGCACCAGACGACCACCGGTCCCTATGCCGATTTCCGCCTGAGCGCCGAGGATCGCGAGGCACTTTACGTCGCCGCCTGGCTGCATGATTGCGGCAAGGTCACGACGCCGGAATATGTCGTCGACAAGGCGACCAAGCTCGAAACCATCAACAACCGGATCCACGAGATCCGGACCCGTTTCGAAGTGCTGAAGCGCGATGCCGAAATCGCCATGCTGCGCGGGTCGGCGCGCGGCGCCGATGCGGAGGCCGCGCTGGCGGCGGAATGGGCCGCGCTCGACGCGGATTTCGCGTTCATCGCCGAGTGCAATCTGGGCGGCGAAGCGATGGATCCCGATCGCCTCGCCCGCTTGCATCAGATCGGCAAGCGGCGCTGGCAGCGCACCATCGACAACCGGCTCGGCCTGTCGCGCGAGGAACTGCAACGGGCCGCCGCCAGCCCGGCGCGAAGCCTGCCGGCGGAGGAGCCGCTGCTGGCAGATCGGCCCGAGCATATCGTGCCGCGCGTCGATAATGGCCTGTTCGGCGCGGACAGCCCGTGGGGCTTCCGGATGGATGTGCCGCAGCATCGGATGAATCTGGGCGAGCTCCATAACCTCGGCATCGCGCGCGGCACACTGACGCCGGAAGAACGGCATATCATTAACGACCACATCGTCCAGACCATCGTCATCCTGTCCAAGCTGCCCTTGCCGCGCCATCTGCGGCGGGTGCCCGAGATCGCCGGCGGCCATCACGAGCGGATGGACGGCCGCGGCTATCCGCGCCGGCTGCGCGGCGCGGAAATGAGTCCGCTGGCCCGGATGATGGCGATCGCCGATGTGTTCGAAGCCCTGACCGCGGCCGACCGCCCCTATAAGGCGCCGAAGACCCTGTCGCAGGCGCTTGCCATCATGACGGCCATGGTGGGCGAGGGTCACCTCGACCCGGAGCTGTTCGAGCTATTCCTGGCCTCCGGCGTCTATCGGGATTATGCCGAAGCCTATCTCGATCCGAGCCAGCGCGATGCGTCATAGAAGGCTATTCTGCCGATCAAAACTGCGCATGTACCCGCAAACCGAAAACAGAAACAGGCCCACGATCTCGGTTATAGGCAGGATTGTTGACGACCTGATAATCCGCGGTGACGGTGGCAAAATCGAAGGCGGCAAGGCTGTAATAGGTCTCTATGATCTGTTCCGGGCCGGAATTGCGCAATTGGCCGTCGCCGATGATCCCGCCCAGCCCGCCATCGGCGAAATATTGCAGGGCTTGGCTCGATGCACGATTGACCACGAAAGCAAGCGCCACGGTATCGTCGGGCCTCCGCCAGTCCGCACCGGCCAGTGACAGGCCCGTGGAGAGCGACTGATTGATGTCGGTAAAATCGATCTCCTCGACATCGCCTTGCGATGCGCTGGCGCGGACGAACATTCCGAGATCGGGCGTGAGCTGCTGTTCGAGGTTCAGCCCGACACCATATTTGCTGCGATATTTCCGCACCGCGCTCGTCGACGGCGTCTGTCCCGTGGCCTCGCCCAACGCGATGGCGTCTTCGTAGCTGCCCAAACGGCCGCGGGCGAGCCAGTAGAGAAATTTGAGCTTTCCAGGTTGATCCCAGAGCGCGTGCCGCTCCTCGACCTCGGTGACGTATTGCAGCTGTGAGACGCCGGGGTCCAGATTCTTGCCGTTCGGCGTTTCGGAGAGATCGAAGATCCCAGCCCGGATGGCCCACCAATCCTGATACCATTCGGCCGCGGCGCCATAGGTATAGCCCCAGGAATTCGCCGCGTAGTCGAACGCGCCTTCATCGATGACCGACCAGTTCAGGAAATCGCCCCGCGGGTCATGCGCGTACCTGTTCGTGTCGAAGATATCGACGACGGAGAACTTGCCGGCGGTGAAGACCAGACGATTGGCCGTCTGCGTGCCCCCAAGCTGGTTTTGTCCAGGATCGATGGCTTCAGTCTCTCCGCCGAGATCGATCGTCTGACGGAAGAACAACCGCTGGGTCAGGTAGTAAGGCCCCTCGGCACCCACCTTGTAGGCCTCGCCGCTGAGATACCCCGCCACACCAAAGGTATTGCCGAGACCGAAGCCCTGATCGATCTCCGGATTGAACCAGATTTCTGCGCCGCTCCAAGGCCGGGCACCAAGATAGAGCGTGACGTCCAGCGTCTCCCGGCCGCTATTGCCGGCGCTGAGACTCTGCGGCCCTTCAAAGGGCGAACGAAAGGCCGGGTGGAATTGGTCGGTAAAGGTCGACTGTCCATGGATCGCCCAGTTCTCAGGCGTCGCCTGCGCGGCCTGGTCGGATGCAGTTGATGCTTGATCGGCAGCGTCCTGTCCTGGCTGATCGGCGGCCCATGCCGGCGTGGTCAGCTCGAAGAGCAATGCGGCTGCGCATGTGAGCTTTCGACAGAGCGCGGGATTGGCCGCAAGCTTGAGGTTTTTCATTGCTCATTCCCTACTACCGACCCAACACAGAACTACCGACCCAACACAGAACTACCGACCCAACACAGATGATCTTTGCTTGCCGCACCTAAGGCCGGTTCTCAACGAACAATGCATCGAAGGCGCTGCGCACCATTTCCGACAGCACTACGTCGCCCGTTCCGCCATACACTGGGGAGCGCCTGGACAGGCCATGGCGGCCATTCGTCGAGTGTCTGAAGACCCGAGAGGCGCCGCTTCCAGCTAAGGGCAGCGGCGCGGGATCAGCTCCCGGGCTTCGTCAGCTAGCCGTTGCCGAAAGTCAGCAAGGCGAGACGCCACAGCACCAAGCCGCCGGCGCCGATCAGGTAGAGGCGCAAAACCGACATCCAGATCTTGCTTTGATTGGTCAGACGCCCCGGCGCCAGTTGCTCGAGCGGCGGCATCCGCCATGTCGTCTGGCCGCTCCGGTCGACAACCACGAGGTCGCCGCGACGCGAGCGCACGACGGCGCTGACCAGTGCCACGACCACGGCCAAACCGAAGCCGGCGGCGAGGATGATGACGACCGTCTGGCCGCTGATCTCCGGGAAGAGGACTGAGGCGGTCAGGATGATCGAGAGCGTCACCAGCACGCCGATGACGGCACCTGTGAACAGGTTCAACCTGCTTCCGTTGACCCAAGGTCCCAGCACCGCCTTGTCGTTGCACAGGAGCAGAAGGAACACGGTGGCGCTCGGCAGCAGCACGCCGGCCAGGCTCTGTACGGCACTGGTGAGCAATCCAAGCGGCGTCCCCGGCGTCAGCACGAGCGCCGCTGCCAGAGCGATCAGGCCGGCATAGACCGCATAGAAGCCCTTGGCATCCGTCGCTTTGCGGTGGAGCGAGTGCTTGAGCGAGAACACGTCGCCGATGGCATAGGCCGTCGCAAGCGATACGGCGGCGGCGCCGATGATGCTGGCGTCGATCAGCGCAATCGCGAACAGTACGCCCGGGATCTGGCCGACATATTTGTCGAGCCCTGCCGCGACAGCGCCAGCGTCGGTGAAATTGCCGAACTCCGGATGTCCCTGAAAGGCAGTCGCCGTGAAGGCCATCATCGCGACGGCTCCGATGATCACGATGACGATGCCGATCCATAGATCCGCCCGCTGATAGCGCATAAAACGCGGCGTGATGCGTTTGTCGATGACATAGCTCTGCTGGAAGAACAGCTGCCAGGGCGCAATCGTGGTGCCGACAATGCCGATGATCAGCAGCATGACGTCGGCGAGCTTGCCGTCCGCCGGCAGTTGCGGCGTCACGAAATCCGCCGCGACCTGAGCGATCGACGGATGCGCCGCCAGGAACACCGGCACCAGCAACAGGCTGCCGAAGCACAGGAATACGGCAAAGCGCTCGAAGCGGCGAAAATCGCCGGTCCCGGCCGCGAGCACGATCAGCACGGCGGCCGCGATGACGCCGAGTTCGCGGCCGACGCCCAGAAAGTCGAGGGCGAGCGCAATGCCGATGAATTCGGTCACGATCGTGAGCGCGTTCAACAGGAACAGGTCGATGATGCTGAAAGCGCCCCAGAACCGGCCGAACCGGGCGAAGATCAGTCGCGCATGGCCGACGCCGGTCACAGCGCCCAGGCGCAGCACCATCTCCTGGTTCACATAGAGCACGGGCACCAGCAGCAGCAGCGTCCAGAGCAGGCTGGTGCCGTAATTCTGTCCGGCCTGGGTGTAGGTGCCGAAGGCGCCGGCATCATTGTCGCCGACCATGACGATGAGGCCCGGGCCGAGGATGGCAAAAAAGGTCGTGGCCCGCGCCCACCAGTTGGTGCGCGGCGCAATATCGCCCTGGCGGATGGTGCCAAAGGCGCCCTTGATATCGCCGACATGCGCGGCGTCCAGAACCGCCGAGCCAGGCGTCTTGTCGATGTTGATTGCGGACATGACTGTCCCCTCTTTGTACAAAGTGTTCCGTTCGTTCGACGTTTACCCGCAGAGGCCGCAGGTGAACGCGGCGGCCGTAAGGCCCCCGGCGCTCGCGATTTATCCGAGCGGATCGGGCTCAGCCGGCTGCCAGCGGCAGACAAGGCGGCGGTCCGCGCCTCGATGCCAATAGGCAACGAGCCGGGCCGCAGCGGGCTGCGGACGAGTCCAGACAAGCCGAACCGGTGCCCCAGCCTGGGCGGCGGGCACGGAAGACACTTCCCCAAAAGGGGCAAGACGGAGAAAGGCGGCCATCGGCGCCTCCTGTTGCTCAAAGCCGTTGCTCGAGCCCAGGAGGCCTGGCCGCGCGGGACTCAGCGCCGGATGGCGGAGTCCCTGGCGGTCACATGCGCTGCCTGGGCGGTGATCCGGCCCGATGACGGCATCACGGCAGACGCAGAGCGCCTACTGTCGCAGTCGATGGGCTGGCTGCTAGGTCGCGGGTTCATGTGATCCCTTGATCTGGTGGACAGGGCCGGCTGCGTTCCAGACGCAACCAACGGCGGTGCGGCATGTGCCGACCCGTTGAGGCGGCTCTTATACCCTGAGGACTATCGGGTCAAGCATCAGGATCCATGTTTTGCCGATCGCAGGAGCCGGCGGCCCGCCACTTCATCCTTGGTAAAGGACGCTGCGGCATAATGGCTGCTCGACCGTTCTTTCTGGGGCATGCGCCATGACTTCGTTTCTCGGCAGGCTGTTCGGCAAGCCGGCCGCTCCCGCCGCCAAACCCGCTGTCCCGGCAAAGCCGAAATCGGCGGCGCGGCTGGCGGATGAACAGAAGATCCTCGAGGCGCGGCGCACCATCCTGGCCAATATGGCGCGGATCGAGCAGCATCCCACGGCCAAGCAGAAGGTCATCGACCTGATCGACAAGGATGCCGATCACGCCAGCCAGGTCGTCCGCAACATCCTGATGGCCGAGGGACGGAAGTAGCGCCCGAAAGGCTTTGACCGGCCGATCCGCCTCGCCGACAATCAGTCGGTAACTACCCCGGAACGGATCGGAGTCCGCATGGCCGTACCGCCTCCCGAAGGACGCGGCATCGATCGCCTCGTCGCCATCATGGCCCAGCTGCGCAATCCGGATGGCGGCTGCCCCTGGGATATCGAGCAGAGCTTCGCGACGATCGCGCCCTACACGATCGAAGAAGCCTATGAGGTCGCCGATGCGATCGAAAAGGGCGATCTGGCGTCGCTCAAGGACGAGCTGGGCGATCTGCTGTTCCAGGTCGTCTTCCATGGCCGGATGGCCGAGGAACAGGGCGCGTTCGGCTTCGACGACATCGCCGCGCATTGCGCCGACAAGATGGTGCGCCGTCATCCGCATGTCTTCGGCGCCGTCGATTCGGTGAAGAGCGCGGCCGACCAGACCCAGGCCTGGGAAGCGATGAAGGCGGCCGAGCGGGCGGCCAAGGCTGAGCGCGGCAGCCCGCAAGGCGCGCTCGACGGCGTGACACCAGGCCTGCCCGCCCTGACCCGCGCCGTCAAGATCCAGGCACGCGCCGCAAGAGTCGGCTTCGACTGGAAGACCGCGCCGCCGATCCTCGACAAGATCGAAGAGGAAATCGGCGAGCTGCGGGTCGAGCTGGAGGCCGGCGCACCGGCCGATCGGCTGGAGGACGAGCTGGGCGATCTGCTGTTCGCCGTCGCCAACCTGGCACGCCGGCTCGATCTCGATGCCGAAGGCGCGCTGCGCCGGGCGACTGGGAAATTCGAACGTCGCTTCCGCCGCATGGAGGCGCTGCTCGCCGCGGGGAACGAGCAGATGCAGGGCCAGGAGCTCGACGCGCTCGACCGGCTGTGGAATACGGTCAAGGCCGAAGAGCGCAAAAGCGCGGCCGATTGAGCCGCCCTACTCTTCGCTGACGAAGTCCCGCATCTGGCGCGCCGTACGCAGGATATGACGGGGTTTGATCGGCGTATGGAGGAAGCGGTTGATCGCGGCCGCGAGCCTCGGCGCGGCCTCAGGGACCAAGACGGCCAGCGCCTCTGCGGCCATTGTCGTCTTCAGCAGATGGACGGAGAAGATGAACAGCGCGGTGCCGTGATCGAACAGCCGGCGGCGTGCAATCGGCTTCAGCGCCTCCGGGTCGGCCAGGAACCAGGGCGCGACATCGAGATCGGCATCGACATAGAGGGTGTTGCGGCCGAGGAAACAGGCAAGCTGCAGCAGCACCGCTGGCCAGAGTGCGGGATCGAGAGCGGCGGCCCCGGCTCCCGCTTCCGCGAAGGTCAGCATATGGGTCAGATCGAGCCAATTGGCGTTCTCGGCCAGCTTGACGCCGATCCGTTGGAAACGCTCGGCATCGGCGTGCAGCAGCGCCCAGGCGGCAGCCTCGACCAGGACGGCGAAGATCGCCGTCGGCGGATGCGCCGAAGCCCACGACGCGACCACTGCCATGGCGCTCCGGGGCGAGCAACCGCACAAGGCGGCAGGGTCGAGCGGTCGGATCTCGGTCGGATCTCGGCCCCATCCCCGTAAGCGCGCAGCATAGTCGCGGAATTCCGGCAACAGATCCTCGCGCGTCGCCAGCACCAGGGCGCGGATCAGCGGCAGGCAGATCGCCTCTGCCGAGTCCGGGCCAAGGCGGCGGATAAGCGCGCAGGCTTTGACGGCATAGATCAGGGAATGGCCGAAATCCTGGTAATGCGCGAGCGCGGCCCGGACGAGCACCGGTTCGATCTCATCCGGGCCGGCGCCGGCGGCAAACGCGCCGCGCATCAGCCGGACCGCACCGGCCTCGTCTTCGCGTTCGATCGCCGCCAGGAAAGCGGGTTCCGACCATGGCTCCGACGCGCTCTCGAACGGATAGGCCTCGCCTTGGCGCGCATCGTCGGCGATATGGCCGAGGATCTCGCCCAGGCAGGCCAGGCGTTCATCCGGTCCCGTCGACGGCTCGTCATGCAGGGCGAGCCAGTCCGGAGCGCCGGCCAGGGCATGGGTCATGCCGTCGCGGCTGCGATCCCGGCCCCAGTCGACGGCGGTGCGGACGGCATCCAGAGGATCGAGCCCGGCCGCCGCGAGCCGGGCGCTCTCGCGGACCAGGCGTTGAGTGTCGCGATCGGCCAGCGCCTCCGGCAGCGCTGCGAGGATCCGCGCGCGGCGCTCCGCTGGGGGCGGCTCGACCAGCTCGATCCAGATCCGTCCCACCTCGACCCGCACCGGAAACAGGCGCAACGCGTCGCCGCCGGTCAGGTTGGCGCCGCTCGCCAGGTCGAATTTCCAGTTATGCCAATTGCAGGTCAGCCGGCATTCGGCGTCCAGACTGCCCTCGCTCAGAGGGTAGCCTTCATGCGGGCAACGATTGGGACAGGCGACGATGCCGCGATCTGTCGTCAATAGCAGGATCTGGCGCCCTTCGGTTCGGACGACGGTCCGGCCCTGCGCCGTGAGTTCCGCTTGCGAGAGCACATCGATCCAGACCATGACCCGCCTCCCATCTATCGGGCAGGTTAGATCCGATCGACCATTATAACAAGAAATATATTGTTTAATTGGTGTTGAGGATGCCCTGCCAGGCGACCGGCGAGATTTTCTGGAGCCGCGTGATTGCCTCCTCGTCGCCGGCCGGTTCGTGCGGCAATTATCGCTGCGGTGCTATTCGGGATGATCCTCGCGAGATCTGCCGAGGCTCATCTGGCTCATCAGGCAGACCGTCGGCTCAGGCGCCAACCACCGCCGGCGAGCAGCAAGCCAAGGGCGCCAAGCCCCCACGCCCCCAGCGTCGGCGCTGGGACAGGAACGTGAAGAACGATCTCCTTCACCGTATTACTGCCGCCATCCGCGACGAAGATATTGCCGTTCGTGTCGACTGCCACGCCCTTCGGCACGTTGAGGCCGGTGGCGAGGGTATCGGTTTCAGTATAGCCGCTCGCTACTGTGATCTCTTTGACGGCGTTGTTGCCCAGATCCGCCACAAATATATTGCCGGCACCATCTATTCCCAGGCCCTCCGGTTCGTTGAAGCCGCTACCGATGGAGTTGACGGTGACATAGCCGCCGACCGCCAGCACCTCATACACTGCATTGTTTCCAGCATCGCCGACAAAGACGTTGCCGCTGCTATCGACGGCGATGCCGATGGGGGCGCCGAAGCCACTGCCAATCGTGTTGATCGTGGTATAGTCCGGCGCCACGATCTCCTTGACGTTGCCATTGTTAATATCGGCAACAAAAATATCCTTGGCACTGTCGAGAGCAATGCCCGCTGGATTGGCGAAGCCGCTGCCGAAGTTATTGATGGTCGCATAGTTACTCGCCTGTGTCGCCTCGTCGACCGAGGGTTGACCGTTATCGGCGATGAAGAGATCAAGCGACGAGTCAAAGGCGAGGCTGTTCGGCCCGTTCAGGCCCGAGACGACCGTATTGATCGTGGTATAGTTGCTCGCGGCGGTAATTTCCCGGATCTCGCCACGGCCGAAATCGCTAACAAAGATGTTGTTGTTGCTGTCGAGGAGCACGTCGGTCGGGAACTCGAAACCCGTAGCGATGGTTACGATGGGGCTCGCAAGGGCATCGCCGCCTGCCAAGCCGAGAAAAAGGCCGATCGATCCGAGGAGGCCGATCCGTGTCGGACTTACCATGCCGTTCTCCGCTGTTTGGAATTGCAAATTCTAGTTTTACACGATTATTACGATAAAATCTCGCTCAGATTTAGTGGAAACTAAGGAAAGATCGCTGTTGTTCAGGGAGAATTTTATACCATAGATACACGTTCCGAGCGATTTTCGGCGGATCGAACTTCCAGTTAGGCCAATTGCAGGTCAGCCGGCATTCGGCGTCCAGACTGCCCTCGCTCAGAGGATAGCCTTCATGCGGGCAGCGATCGGGACAGGCAACGATGCCGCGATCGGTCGCCAGTACCAAGATCTGGCGGCCCTCGGTCCGGACGACGATCCGCCTCTTGGCTGCGAGTTCTGCCTGCGAGAGCACATTGATTCAGACCATGACCCGCCTCCCATCTGAGGAGCAGGTTAGATCGGATCAAGCATTATAACAGGAAATATATTGTTTAATTGGTGTTGCCGATCAGGACTTCATGCAGCGCATTCCAGCTCGCCTCGTCGGGCGTGAGCAGCAGCCCGCCATCATGGATCCGCGGTGTATAGCAGGAGCGATCGAGACGCCGGCCATAGCCGCCGGCCTCCCGATGCAGCAGATAGCCCGGCGCGTGATCCCAGGGCATCAGCCGATGATAGAGCGCGAAATGAGTCCGGCCGGTCGAGAGCGCCAGATATTCCTGGCCGGCGCAACGAAAGCTGAAGACCGAACCGACCAGATTGCTGCGTCCGGCGATCTTGCGCACAAGCTGGCGATTGCCGAAACGCAGGGTGAGCGAGCCGCTCATCTGTTCGGGCAAGGCCGGCGGTGCGACCGAGATCCGCTTGCCGTTGCTCCACGCGCCCGAACCGGCGGCCGCCACGGCCATGACGTCCTTGACCGGATCGAAGATCCAGGACGCCAGCACCTCGCCATTGCGGACAAAGGCGACCATGCAGGCGAACAGCGGCAGCCCAGCCGCGAAATTCGCGGTGCCGTCGACCGGATCGATCAGCCAGACGTCGCCTGCGCCGTTCAGCCGGTCGAGCACGGCAGCGTCCTTGGCCGTCGCCTCTTCGCCGACCACCGTCGAGCCGGGGATCAGCGCCTTGAGCACCGGCGTCAGAGCCTGCTCGGTGCGCAGATCGGCGATGGTGACCAGATCGCCCGGTCCCTTCTCCTCGATCTGGCCGGCTTCGAGTTTCTCGAAAAAAGGCAGGATATGCTCAGCCGCCGCCGCGCGGATCAGGCCCGCGACCGTATCGATATTGGGTGTCATGATCTCACGCGCTCGGGCGGTTGCGGGCGGCGAAGCGTTCGATATCCTCGGGACGCAGATTGACCAGCAGATGCGCCATCGCCTCGTCGTCGTGCCGTTCCAGCACTTCGCCGTGGCGATAGAGCCAGGCGATGCCGGCGCCGTCACTGAGATCGACATCGACCGGCACCGGCCGGATGCCGTCGAGCAGTCGCGTATCGAGCAACTGGATCAGCGCGTCGCAGCCCTCTCCCGTCACGGCCGAGATCGGCACCGTGGCCAGCTGCCGGCCGGCCTGATTGATCAAGGCCGTGCGCGTCTCGGCATCGAGCAGATCGATCTTGTTCAGCGCCTCGACCAGCCCGCGCTCGACCGTCTCGCCGAGGCCGAGATCGGTCAGCACGGCATGGACGTCGTCGCGCTGCGCCTCGCTGTCCGGATGAGCGACGTCGCGGACATGGACGATGACATCGGCTTCCAGCACCTCTTCGAGCGTCGCCCGGAAGGCGGCGACCAGATGGGTCGGCAGTTCGGAGATGAAACCCACCGTGTCGGACAGGATTGCCTTACGGCCGGAGGGCAGCTTCAGCGTCCTCATGGTCGGATCGAGCGTCGCGAACAGCAGGTCCTCGGCCAAGACCGAGGCTTTGGTCAGCCGGTTGAACAGCGTCGATTTGCCGGCATTGGTGTAGCCGACCAGCGCCACGATCGGATAGGGCACGCGCCGGCGGGCGGCACGGTGCAGTTCGCGCGTCCGCTTCACATCCTCCAACTCGCGCTTGATCCTGATGATGCGCTCGCCGATCAGGCGGCGGTCGATTTCGAGCTGGCTTTCGCCGGGGCCACCGAGAAAGCCGAAGCCGCCGCGCTGCCGCTCCAGATGGGTCCAGGACCGCACCAGACGCGAGCGCTGATAGGTCAGCGATGCGAGCTCGACCTGCAGCCGGCCTTCATGGGTCCGGGCGCGGGCGCCGAAGATCTCCAGGATCAGGCCGGTCCGGTCGATAACCTTGCATTTCCAGGCGCGCTCGAGATTGCGCTGCTGCACCGGGCTGAGCGCGGCATCGACCACGGCGATGCCGATCTCCTGCTCTTCAACGATGTTGGCCAGCATCTCGACATTGCCCTTGCCGATCAGCGTGGCCGGCCGGATCTCATGCAGCCGCACGACTTCCGCATGGACAACGTCGAGCGAGATCGCCTGCGCCAAGCCGACCGCTTCCTCCAGCCGCGCTTCGGGAGAGCGCTGGCTGGCGGACACGTCGGACGGCGCCACACGCAGATGCGGGTAGACGACGAGTGCGCGGCCGCTCGATCCGGCCGCGTCGATTTCCTGGGACGCCATCAGACTTAAGCGTCACCCTCCTTGTCACCCTCGAACAGCTGCAGCGGCTGCGCCGGCATCACCGTCGATATCGCATGCTTGTAAACCAGCTGCGAATGCGCGTCCCGCCGCAGCAGGACACAGAAATTGTCGAACCAGGTGATGATGCCCTGCAATTTCACACCGTTCACCAGGAATACGGTCACCGGCGTCTTGTTCTTGCGGACGTAGTTCAGGAACACGTCCTGCACGTTTTGCGACTTTTCTGACATGGGGTAATCCCTTGTATCGTTTGTTGGGGCCTTATCCGGCCCAGGTCGTTTCGCCTCTTTCCGGAGGTCTGCAAGGTGCTGCCCGAAGAATCACTCGCAGATGCGAGGCGGACATAGGGAATAGTCCTGCACCAAGGATTTGCTCACGCCGTAGCGCCGTTGCAAGCGGGAGCCACGATTATTGCACGGGCAAGTGCCATGCAATCGGCGAAATGCCGCGCAGGCCGAGCTTGGCGGAATTCGCCGTCTGCGTCGAAGCTCGGCGCATCGGGATGCACCAGCACCGGTAGGCAGCCGGAATTCAGCGCGCATTCCATATCGATGCCGGTATCGCCGACGAACCAGACCCCCTCGCCCGCCACGTGACCCGAGCCCTCCAGCGCGAGATCGACCGGCGCGCGGTCCGGCTTGTCGCGCGCGGCGTCACCGGCACCGACGATGCGGGCAAAGCGGCCGCTCCAGCCCAGCGCCTCGACCTCCTTGCGCAGCAGCGAGCCGGTCTTGTTGCTGACCAGCGCCAGATAGTAGCCGGCGGCATGCAGCTCTTCGATCAGCGCCGCGGCACCCGGCAACGGCTTGAGCCGGTCGAGATGGATCGCCTCGAAGGCTTCCAGATAGATCTTCCGCGCTTCTTCCCAGCGCGCGCCGAACAGCGCCGGAAAGGCGTCGCGCAGCGACTGGCGGACACGCGTCCGGGTCTCTTCGATCCGCCAGGGTTCATGCCCCATCTGCGGCAGCATGATGTTGAGCGCGTCATGGATCGTCGGCCAGGTATCGACCAGCGTATTGTCCCAATCGAAGATCAGCGCGCGCGGCGCCGCGAGCCCGCTCATGCCAGTTGTTCCAGATGCTGCAGCATCCGCGCGCGCAGCTGCCGCGTGACCGGCCCCGGCTTGCCGTCGCCGATCGGCGCACCATCGATGCGCGTGACCGGCAGGACCAGCGATGTCGTGCTGGTCAGGAACGCCTCCGGCGCGGCCTTGGCTTCGGCGAGCGAAAAGGCGCGCTCGACGAAATCCAGCCCGGCTTCGCGGGCAAACTCGATCACGACCAGCCGGGTAATGCCGTTGAGGATGACGGGACCGGCCGGTCGCGTAACGATCGCGCCCTCGCCCGTCACGATCCAGGCATTGCTCGAGGTACCCTCGGTCACCATGCCTTCGGCATCGATCTGCCAGGCCTCGACGGCGCCGGCTTCGCGAGCGATCTGCTTGCCGAGCACATTGGGCAGCAGGCTGATCGATTTGATGTCGCGCCGGGCCCAGCGCTCATCGGGGATCGAGACCACCGCAGCGCCCGCTTCGATCAGCTTGGGATCGGTCGGCTTGGCGCGCCGCGCGGTAACAACGAGCTGCGGCCGCACACTGCCTGGAAAGGCGTGGTCGCGCGGCGCAACGCCGCGCGTGATCTGCAGATAGACGATGCCGTTGGCGACCCGGTTCAGCGTCACCACCCGCTCCAGGATGGTCAGCAGCACCCGGTCGCTGACCGGCTGGGCGATCCGCAGTTCGCCGAGCGACCGTGCGAGCCGCTGCAGATGCAGCGCCCGATCGATCAGCCGCCCGTGATGGACCGCAATCACTTCATAGACGCCGTCGGCGAACTGGTAGCCGCGATCCTCGATCGGCACGGAGGCAACGCCCTGGCGGAGATAGCGACCGCACACATAGGCAAAGCGCGACATGGAATTGACTTCCCGGCAGATCTCAACTGGCGCGGCACTATGCCGGTGCCGGCGCTCAGGGTGTCAAGCGCAGTAGCTGCAACGCGCGCCCGCCCCGAATTTCATGCACAGGTCAATCCGCGGCCGAACCCATTGCGAGGCGTCCGCCTTGGCGTCGCGAGCCGACCCGGTGCAGCCCGCTTACGGCCAGGATCAAGCCAAGCAGGCAGAGCAGGCCGACATAAAGCGACGGCGCATCCGGCAATCCGCTCTGAATCATGAGCGTGATCACAACTGGCGTCAGGCCGCCGAACACTGCATAAGCGATGTTGTACGAGACCGAGATGCCGGAAAAACGTATCGCCGGCGGAAAGCTGCGGACCAGGATGATCGGGACGACGCCGACCGTACCGACGGTGAGCCCGGTCAACGCGTAGATCGGCAGCAGCCAATCCGGCGACGTTGCCGCTACGAAATAGAGCAGATAGGTCATGCCGGCGAGCAGGATGCTGCCGATCCCCAGAGTCGGGCCGACCCCGAACCTATCGACCGCCAAGCCGGCTAGAATGACGCCGATGGACAGGCAGAAGCTGGCGAGGCAGCTCGCGATCAGCACCTGATCGGCCGGCAGATGATAATGGGTCTGCAGCAGAGTCGGCGTCATCAGGATGACGACGACGATCGCCGCCGTCAGTATCCAGGTCACGAGCATGGCCACGACAACCGCTCTGACATGGCCGCGCAGCACAACGGAAAGCGGCAGTCCCTCGGCCAGCTTCTTCTCGCGCCGCATCGCCTCGAAGACCGGCGTCTCTTCCAGCCAGCGGCGCAGATACACTGCAAGGAGGCCGAAGACGCCGCCGATCAGGAACGGCAGGCGCCAGGCATAGGCGGCGATCTCATCCGCGCCGAACCAGGCATGGATGCCGGTCGCGACCAGGGAGCCGAGCAGAATGCCGAAGGTGAGTCCGGAGGTCAGGCTGCCGCAGGCCAGACCCACGCGGCGCGCCGGCGCATGTTCGGCCACGAAGACCCAGGCGCCGGGAATCTCGCCACCGATCGCGGCGCCCCGCAGAAGACGCAAGACCAGCAGCAGAATCGGTGCCACGACGCCGAGCGTCGTATAGGTCGGCAGCAAACCGATGGCGAAGGTCGGCACGGCCATCAAGAAGACGCTGAGCGTGAACATGCGCTTACGGCCCATGAGGTCGCCGAAATGCGCCATCACGATGCCGCCGAGCGGCCGCGCCAGATAGCCTGCGGCGAAAATGCCGTAGCTCTGCAGCTCCTTCAGCCAGTCAGCGAGGCCGGGCGGAAAGAACAATTGGCCGATCACGGCCGCAAAGAAGACGAAGATGACAAAGTCGTAGAATTCCAGCGCGCCGCCGAGCGCCGCCAAGACCAATGTCTTGCCGTCCTGACGATTGAGGGGGCGATCGAAATTCTCGAGGGCAAGAGTCATTGGACGTAGACCTTGGCGAGGCGCTTAGCCTGCAGAACGGACGGGGTGACCAAGTCTGGTCGCCTAGTGCTACGCGTTTATGTCGAGTGCAGCATCAATGGTGTCAAGCGTAGCTTTCCGCGACCGCCCAAGCGCTCCCTTGATGCCCTCAGCCCTCGACGCGAAAGCTCCGTTCGCCGTTCAGCACGCCAAGCGATTTCAGCTTGCGGTGCAGCGCCGAGCGTTCCATGCCGATGAAGGCGGCAGTGCGCGAGATGTTGCCGCCGAAGCGCGTGACCTGGGCCAGCAGGTATTCCCGCTCGAACACCTCGCGGGCGTCGCGCAGCGGCAGGCTCATGATCTCGCCGCCCTTTTCCCATTTCAGCACGGTCGGCGCGATCGAACCGATCTCGGCCGGCAGCATGTCGGCGCGGATCGGATCTTTCTGATCGCCCGGCGCCATGATGAGCAGCCAGTCCACGACGTTCTTCAGCTGGCGCACATTGCCGGGCCAGTCATAGGCCTGCAGCGCCGCCATCGCGTCCTCGCCCAGCTCGCGCATGCCGAGCCCGGCATTCTGCGCGGAGCGGCCCATGAAATAGCGGACCAGCAACGGGATGTCGTCGCGCCGCTCGCGCAGCGCGGGCACTTTGATCGGCACGACCGACAACCGATAGAACAGATCCTCGCGGAACCGCCCGGCCGTGATCTCGGCCGCCAGGTCACGGTTCGAAGACGCCACGACACGGACGTCGACCTCGACCCGATTGCTGCCGCCGACCCGCTCGAAGACCTGCTCCTGCAGTGCGCGCACGATCTTGCCCTGAGTCTCCAGCGGCATGTCGGCAACTTCGTCGAGGAACAGCATGCCGCCATGGGCGCGCTCGAAGGTGCCGATACGGCGCGGCGTGTCCGGCCCCTCGGCGCCAGGCTCCGTGCCGAACAATTCGAGCTCCAGCCGCTCCGGCCGCATGGTGGCGCAGTTGAGCACGACGAAAGGGCCTTTCGCCCGCCGGGAGCGGGCGTGCAGCAGTCGAGCGACGACCTCCTTGCCGGAACCGGCCGGTCCGGTGATCAGCACGCGCGAGCCGGTCGGCGCCACGCGATCCACCGCCTGTCGCAGATGGTTCATCGCCGCCGAATTCCCGACCATTTCTGCGTCACCGCCCGAGCGCAGCTTCAGCTCCTCGAAGTCGCGCTTGAGCCGAGCCGCCTCGATGGCACGCTCGACCAGCAGCAGCAGACGGTCCGATTTGAACGGCTTCTCGATGAAGTCGTAGGCGCCGATCTTGATCGCCGCCACCGCGGTCTCGATCGTGCCGTGACCGGAGATCATCAGCACGGGCAGGCTCGGCGCCTCGTGACGAATGATCTTCAGGATCTCGATGCCGTCGAGCTCGCTGCCCTGCAGCCAGATATCGAGGATGACCAGGTTCGGCTGGCGCGCGCGGATCCGCGCCAACGCCTCGTGACTGTTGGCGGCTTCCCGCGTCGAGTACCCTTCGTCCTGCAGGATGCCGGCGATCAGCATCCGGATGTCGGCTTCGTCGTCGACGATCAGGATGTCATGTGCCATGAACGACCACTTCCGTTTCCCTCTGCGTATCGCCCTTCGCGAGCCCGATCCGGCGCTTCACCGGATTGGCGGCGCCGGCGGCAAAGACCAGATTGACCGAGGCCCCGCCATTCGCGCCGTCTTGCAGGACGAGTTCGCCTGCATGGTCTTCCATGATCTTCTTCACGATGGCAAGTCCCAGCCCCGTTCCTTTGGCGCGAGTCGTCACATAAGGCTCAGTCAAATTCTCCCTGCCCTCCTTCGGCAGTCCTTTGCCGTTATCCTCCACGCTCAGCACGATCCGGTCGGATTGGCTGCGCAACCTGACATGGATCCGGCCGGGTTCCGGAGCGCTCCCGCTGCCGGTCTGGGCGACCTGGCGCGCCTGGATCGAGTCGATCGCGTTCTGCAGCAGGTTGATCAGCGCCTGACTGATCTGCCGCGAGTCGCAGCTGATCTCGACCCGTTCGGCCGGGATGTCGACGTCGAATTCGATGTCGTTGTGAGCGGTGCGCTGCAGGAAGGCGGCCTGGCGTGTGATCTCCTGCAAATTCTCGCGCTTCATGCTCGGCGCCGGCATGCGCGCAAAGGAGGAGAACTCGTCGACCATCCGGCCGATATCGCCGACCTGCCGGATGATCGTATCGGTGCAGATCTCGAAGGTCTCGGGATCGTTCGTGATCTGCTTCAAATATTTGCGCTTGAGCCGTTCGGCCGAGAGCTGGATCGGCGTCAGCGGGTTCTTCATCTCATGCGCAATGCGGCGCGCGACGTCGGCCCAGGCCGCCTTGCGCTGGGCGCCGAGCAATTCGGTGATGTCGTCGAAGGTCACGACGAAGCCGCGCGTCTCGCCCTGGCCGCGCTCGCTGGCGATGCGGACCAGCAGCACGGTCGCGTTGCCGCGCGTCAGCAGGCGGATCTGCGCCTCGACCTGGCGCTCCGGCAGCGCCAGCGCCTCCTCGATGAGCGGCGCCATTTCCGGCACGACGCGGGCCAGAGGCTGGCCCAGGCATTGCTCGAAATCGATGCCGAGCAAGGTCGAGGCCGAGCGGTTCGGCAGATGGATCAGCCCCTGTTCGTCCAGCCCGATGACGCCTGCCGACACGCCGGACAATACGGCCTCGGTGAATTGCCGGCGCAGATCGAGCTGGCGATTGGCCTCGACCAGCTCGCGCTGCTGGCTTTCCAGCTGACCGGTCATGCGGTTGAAGGCACGGCTCAGACTGCCGAATTCGTCGTTCTCGTCGACCTCGAAGACGCGCGCCGAGAGATCGCCGCCGCGCACCTGCTCGGCCGCCACGACCAGCCCGCTGATGCGGCGCGAGATCTGGGTCGCGATATTGAGGCCGAACCAGACCGCCGCCAGCAGCAACAGCATGGCGAAGGCGCCGAAGATCAGCATGAAGCCGTTCTGGAACGCCGATCGCTGCCCTTCGCGGCGCTCATACTGGTCGACCGCCTGGTCATTCGCCGCGATGTGCTGCAGCACGCGCGGCTCGACCGGCCGGCCGACATAGAGCAGCATATTGGGAAACTGCTTGAGTTCGACCAGAGCCCAGACGCGGTCCAGAGTGTCGTTATTGACGATCGCGACCTCACCGCCCAGCGCCTTCTCGATCGCCCAATCCGGCGGCCTCTCGAAATCGAGGGTGAAGGAGAGCTGCGAGCCGCCGATCAGGCGCAGGACCGGCCGGCCGTAGGCATCCCCGGTGACCTCGTAGACCCCAGCCTCACTGAGCGAGCGGTTATCGACCTGCTGCTCGATGATCTTGCGGAAATTATCGGAGCCGGTGACCACGGCGGCCGCGTTGTAGTCGATTTCGGCCGCCATGCCGAGCGCATCGTTGCCGATATTGCGCTGATGCTCTTCGAGATAGGCCTGCGCCACGGCACGGGATTCCGACAGCGCGGTCTGGACCGTCTCGCTGAACCAGGATTGCAGGCCGATCGACAGGAAGAGATAGGAGAAGACCGCGACGATGATGGTCGGCGTCACCGCGATCGCCGAGAACATCAGCACGAGGCGCGAATGCAGCCGGGAGCCGGCCATGCCGCGCCGGCGCTGCGCCCAGATCTCGACCAGGCGCTGCGCGATCACGGCGCCGAAGATCAGCAACAGCACCAGGTTGAGGATGATCAGCGCCAGGACGGTGTTGGATTCCAGTCCGGCCGCCGGCGAGGTGGTGATCGTGACGTAGGTGACGACGCCGGACATGACGGCGGCCAGCAGCAACACCAGCGCCGCCTTGCGTTCCAGCCTGAACCGACGGGCCCATGCCGAGACCCGCCGCCACCGAGATGCCTGATTATCGAGAGGATGTCGCTGCTCATCTTTCGCCCGCGGACGGAAACCGCCCGAAGGCTCCCCTATTGCCCAAACGCCGTTGCCACGACGCTACTTTAGGCCTCGGACGACCTGGATGTCCAATTCCCGGATTTTCTTGCGCAAAGTGTTGCGGTTGACGCCGAGCAATTGCGCGCCTTGATCTGGTTGCCGCGCGTCGCGGTCAGGGTCAGCGCAATCAGCGGCCGTTCGACTTCGCGCACCACGCGGTCATAGAGACCGCCGGCCGCAGGCCGTCCTTATGGGCGCGAAATAGTCCTTCAGATGGCGTTCGACCGCCTGCCCCATGCCTTCGTTCGCCGGGATCTCGGCACTTGGCGCCTGCGGCGTCAACTCGCTCAGCTCCTGCTCGACGACATCGATATCAAGGACTTCCTGAGCATAGAGCGCCGTCACACGGCGCACCATGTTCTCCAGCTCACGGACATTGCCGGGCCAGCGATATTCCTTGAGCCGCTCCATCGCCCCCGCGGTGAAGCTCTTCTGCGGCAAGCCTTCCTCGGTCACCTGCGCCAGGAAATGGCGGACCAGAGCTGGTACGTCATCGGAGCGCTCGCGCAAAGGCGGCAGCCGGATCGGCACGACATTCAGCCGATAGTACAGATCCTCGCGGAACAGGCCCTGCCGGATCAGCTGGCGCAGATCGCGGTGAGTCGCGGCGATGATCCGCACATTGGTGCGAATCGTCGAGCGGCCGCCGACCGAGGTGTATTCGCCTTCCTGCAGCACGCGCAGCAACCGAGTCTGTGCCTCCAGCGGCATGTCGCCGATCTCGTCCAGGAACAGCGTGCCACCCTGCGCCTGCTCGAAGCGGCCCTGGTTGCGGGCGACGGCGCCGGTGAAGGCACCTTTCTCGTGGCCGAACAGCTCGCTCTCGATCAGCTCGCGCGGAATCGCCGCCATGTTGACCGCAACGAAATTCCCGTTCCGCCGCTTGCCGTAATCATGCAGCGCGCGGGCGACCAGCTCTTGCCCGTGCCGCTCTCGCCCGCGATCATCACGGTCAGGTCGCTGCCCATCAGCCGCGCGAGGACGCGGTAGATTTCCTGCATCGCCTGGGAGCGGCCGATCAGCGGCAACTGCTCCTCGACCTCTTCATCCTCGGCCGCGGTCGGCTGCACGGCCGGGGTCGACAAGGCGCGCTCGACCACATTGACCAGTTCGCGCAAATCGAAGGGCTTGGGCAGATACTCGAAAGCGCCGCGCTCGGTTGCCTTGACGCCGTCAGCAGCGTGTTCTGCGCGCTCATCACGATGACGCGCAGTTCCGGCCGCAGCTTCTTGATGCGCGGGATCAGGTCGAGGCCGTTCTCGTCGGGCATGACGACATCGGTGATGACCAGGTCGCCGTCGCCATCCGCAACCCAGCGCCAGAGCTGCGAGGCGTTGCCGGTCGTCCGGACGTCATGCCCGAGGCGGCCGAGCGCCTGGTTCAGAACGGTTCGGATCGCCCGGTCGTCATCGGCTACCAGTATGGTGGACGTACTCATGTTCAAGCGCTCCGTCGCGGGCAACCATCGGCAGCAACACCCGGAACTGGGTGCGCCGCGGCTGGCTGTCGAACTCGATAACCCCGCCATGGTCGCCGATGATCTTGGCGACCAGTGCGAGCCGAGCCCCGTGCCGTTCCGCTTGGTGGTGACGAATGGATCGAATAGATGCGACCGCAAATCCTCGGGAATGCCGGCGCCATTGTCCACGACCGATACCACCAGCGGCAAATGCACGCGGCTGTCGCTGCCGGGTACCGCAAGCCTGATGCCATGCTGATAGGCGGTTGCAAGCGTGATCTCGCCACCATCCTCAGGTACGGCTCGGCAGCGTTTTTCACCAGGTTCAAAACACCTGAACCAGTTGGTCGCGATTGCCGAGCACGGGCGGTAGCGAGGGGTCGTATTCCTCGACGAAGCGGACGGTGCGGGCGAAGCCGTTCTGCGCGAGACGGCGGACGCGCTCCAGCACCTCGTGGATATTCACCGGCTCACGCTCCAGCGGGCGGGCGTCGGAGAACACGTCCATGCGGTCGAGCAGCGCGCAGATGCGGTCGGTTTCCTCGCAGATCAGCCGCGTCAGCTCGCGATCGGCCGGGCCGACGGTCTCCTCCAGCAGTTGGGCCGCGCCGCGGATGCCGCTTAGCGGGTTCTTGACCTCATGCGCCAGCATCGCCGCCATCGCCGTCACCGAGCGCGCGGCGTGGCGATGGGTCAATTGCCGGTCGATCTTGGCCGCGATCGACAGCTCGTTCAGCAGGAGCACGACATGGCCGGGCAGCTCCGTCACCGGTGCCACCTGCAGCGCCACGGTCCGATGGCCGGTACGCGGGCTGTCTAGGGAGAGGCCATATTCGTGACACTGGCATCGCTGCGGCGCACTGCCTCGACCAGGCCGAAGATCGGCTGTGCGGCACGATCAGATCGGCCAGCCCTTGACCGACCAGCATGCTCGACCCGGCATCGAAGAACTGCTCCGCCGCCGGGTTGACGCTGCGTATGATATTGCCTCGATCGATCACCAGCACCGTGTCGGCAACGCCGCCAGGATCGGTGCGGCGCCGACCGCCGTTCTCGCGTCGATCGTCCGAATGAAGCCGGCGAGGCTGGTCGTCATGCGGCGCGGGGCTCCAGCAACGGCTCGTAGAAACGGCGGATCAGAGTGCGCACGCGCTCCGCGTCGGCGACCTGATTGACCTCCGAGCGGAACTCCGCCGAGCCGGGCAGGCCCTTCGAATACCAGGCGACATGCTTGCGGGCCATGCGGACACCGGTCTCGACGCCGTAATGCAGCAGCATGTCCTCGAAATGCTCGAGTACCGTCTCCATCTGAATTCGAAGCGCCGGATCAGGCACTTGTCGGCCGGTCTTGAGAAATTCGATGACTTGGCGGATGAACCAGGGCCGGCCATAGGCGCCGCGCCCGACCATGACGCCGTCGGCGCCCGATTGCCGCATCGCTTCGGCCGCATCGGTCAGGCTGACGATGTCGCCATTGGCGATCACCGGGATCTTCACCGCATCCTTGACGGAGCGGATGAAGCCCCAATCGGCGCTGCCCTCATAGAACTGGCAGCGCGTCCGGCCATGGATCGTCACCATCTTGATGCCGGCATCTTCGGCAATCCGCGCCAGCGTGGCGCGTTCAGACTGCTATGGTCCCAGCCCATGCGCATCTTCAGCGTCACCGGCAGGTCGACGGCCTTGACGGTCGCCTCGAGGATCCTGGCGGCGCCGATTTCGTCGCGCATCAGCGACGAACCGGCATGGCCGTTCACCACCTTCTTCACCGGACAGCCGAAATTGATGTCGATGATCTGCGCGCCGAGATCGGCGTTGAGCTTGGCCGCCTCTGCCATGACGGCCGGCTCGCAGCCGGCAAGCTGCACCGCCATCGGGAATTCCTCGGCCGATTTCTCCGCCATCTTCAGCGATTGACGGCTCTGCCGATCATCGCCTGGCTGGCGATCATCTCCGACACGACGAGGCCGGCGCCGTGGCGCTTCACCAGACGCCGGAACGGCATGTCGGTGACGCCGGACATCGGCGCCAGGACGACCGGATCGGCGATGGTGATCGGACCGATTGTGATGCTCATTTTGTATGCAAGCCGACAAAAATGCTCAAAGGCGGTGCAGCGTAACGCCTCCTTCTCGCAACTGCAACATAGCGAATGAACATGGCCGGCCGTCGTCGCCGCAAAAAGGGCCGAAATTCAGTATTTCGATCGCCGCGGCGAAGATAGATCCAACCTGCAATCAGGCCGATCAGGATGATCAATGGAATGGTGATTTCCATCGCATCCGAAAAGATAAAGCCGAGAGGCTTGCCGACGTAGCGGTTCGCCGTATCCAAGACCCAATTGTTGAAATTGCCCATGGTGATCCCCCGATCATTGCCCGGGCGCAGGGTCACTCACCGCCGCAGCGCTGTCAAAGCCGGAATTCGCAGACCGGTCCGATTGCTGCCGCATTCGGCGACGCATGGGCCGTTGAAAGCCGGAGCGCATTTTCCGTCAACCTGACAAAAAAAATGCTCTAGGGTCGCGCGCCATGACCGATCAGTCCTTTAAGCCCCGCTGCCACGCCCTGATCGTGGCGGCCGGCCGCGGTTCCCGCTTTGGCGGCCCGTTGCCCAAGCAATATTGCCTGCTGGCCGGCCGGCCCGTGCTGCGCCATACCGTCCAGGCTTTTCTGCGGCATTCGGAGATCGCCAGCGTCCGAATCGCCATCCATCCGGATGACCGCTCCCTCTATGATCAGGCAGTCGGCGATCTCGGCCTGCCCGAGCCCGTCGCCGGCGGCGCGCTGCGTCAGGATTCCGTGCGCAATCTGCTCCTCGCGCTTGAAACCGCGCCGGAAGATCTGGTGCTGATCCATGATGGGGCACGTCCGCTCGTGTCGCCCATGATCATCGACGCCACCATTGCGGCGCTGGCCGATGCCGAAGGCGCGATCGCCGCCCTGCCCGTCCGCGACAACGGTCAAGCGCGCGGTCGGCACCGGCATCGCCGAGACCGTGGACCGGACCTATCTATGGCGCGCCCAGACGCCGCAAGGCTTCCGCTACGCCGCCATCCTGGATGCGCATCGGCGCTGCGCCGGACTGGACCTGTCGGATGACGCCGCCGTCGCCGAGCGCGCCGGTTATGCTGTGGAGCTGGTGATGGGCGACGAAGACAATTTCAAGATCACCACTACCGAAGATCTAGTGCGAGCAGAGCGGCTGGTCCAGACGCGGCTGGGCGATGTCCGCACCGGCATGGGCTTCGACGTCCACAAGCTGGTGCCGGGCGATGGCTGCTGGATCAACGGCCTCAAGATCCCGCACGACAAAGCCCTGCTCGGCCATTCCGATGCGGATGTCGGGCTGCATGCGCTGACCGACGCGATCCTGGGCGCGATCGGCGCGGGCGATATCGGCCAGCACTTTCCACCGACCGACGAGCGCTGGCGCGGCGCCGCATCGGACAAGTTCCTGCCCATGCCGGCAGCCTTGTCGCCGACAAGGGTGGCGTCATCGCGCATTGCGACGTCACCGTGATCTGCGAGCGCCCGAAGATCGGGCCGCATCGGACCGCAATGGCCCAGCGCATCGCCGAGATCCTCGGCATTGCCGTGGACCGCGTCAGCGTCAAGGCCACGACGACGGAGCAATTGGGCTTCACCGGCCGTGGCGAAGGCATCGCCGCCCAGGCGGTGGCGACGGTCCGCCTGCCGGGATGAACACACCCGGCCGCTTCAATCCGGCCTTCATCCTCGCGACCTGGTTCGGCACGGGCTATGCGCCGGTTGCGCCGGGGAGCTGGGGTTCGGCCGCCGCCCTGCCCTTCGCCTGGGCTATCGCCGCCCTGGCCGGCAGCTGGGCGCTGGTGCCGGCCGCCGCTGTGCTGTTCCTTGCCGGCTGGGCCGCCTCCAACCGCGTCGTCGCGTCGAGCCGCAGCAACGATCCGCAGATCATCGTCGTCGACGAGGTGGTCGGGCAATGGCTGACCCCTGGCCGTGGCGCCGCTCGACCCGGTCGCCTACGGGCTGGGCTTCCTGTTGTTCCGTGCTGCGGATATCTTCAAGCCCTGGCCGGCTGGTTGGCCGATCGCCGGGTCAAGGGCGGGCTCGGCGTCATGCTCGACGATGTGCTGGCCGCGCTCTATTCCGCAGCTCTGCTCTGGCTCGCGCTGCGCCTGTTGGGACGGTGAGCGATGGCGGAAAATGAGATCGAGACCGCTGCGGCACGGCTGCTCGATATGTGCCGCGCCCGCGGCTGGCGAGTGGCTACGGCCGAGTCCTGCACCGGCGGGCTGATCGCTGGCGCCCTGACCGACATCGCCGGGTCGTCCGATGTCGTCGAAGGCGGCTTCGTCACCTATTCCAATAAGGCGAAATCCGAATTGCTCGGCGTGCCGTGGGTGCTGTTCGGGCAAGTCGGCGCCGTCCAAGCGCCGAGGTGGCCCGTGCCATGGCCGAGGGCGCGCTGGCACGGCTGCCGGCTGTACATCTGGCGATTTCGGCAACCGGCATTGCCGGGCCGGGCGGCGCCACGCCGGGCAAGCCGGTCGGACTGGTCCATTTCGGTCTCGCTCGCCGCGACGGACCGACGACGACTTATGCAGAGGTCTTTCCGGGTGACCGCGGCACGGTCCGGCGCGCCGCGGGTCCATCGCGCCCTGCTCCTGCTCGGAGCTGCGCACTGACCGGTCGGGCAACGAATCGGCGCAGGCGGGCGGAAGTTTCCCAATCGGCAGAGATCGGGCGCAATAGCGCTTTGCAATCCAGAATGATCTGCATTTCGGGTTCTGCGCGGATGCCGGCCGGTAATCGGGATATTGCGGGCCAAGCTTAGCGTCGGACAGTTTCGCGGGACATCGATCCCGTAGCGTCCCGCGACGTCGTGCGCCGTGATTGGGGGTTGAGCGGGGCTCCGCATTGCAACGGGCCGCGAATTGGGAGATGGTTCCGAACGAGGGCTCGGAATTCCAATCGAAATCGGTGTGGGAGGCTTCGGCAACCCCCAAGCTGCGCACCATGCTGACCGGCATTCTTCTCCCAAGCCCTGTTCGGTCGGGCACTTCCGGTAAGAGGAATCGTCCCGCCCGCCTTGGAGGCATCCGTCATGATCGAATTCGAGACTAGCGGCGGGTGGGTACGAATAATAACGCGATGGTATGCACGGGCGGTGCTTGCCGGATTGGCGCTGACACCAGCGGGTCTTATTGCATATCTAGCATTTTTCAGGACCAGAGCCTGATATTCGACAATTATGGGTTCCATGTCCTCGCGATAGCGGTTTCGACGATCGAAGGATCGTTCGTCAGCTATGTTTCGTGGCGTTGCTACGATAAATCCGGCGAGCCTTTCTGCGTTGGCTGACGCTCGGCTTCATGGGCTTTACCGTCATCTATTCGCTGCACGGCGCGTTTACGCCGATGGCGCATCATCACCTCTGGCTGTTCATCCTATACGGCCCGGCGTCGCGCTTGGTGATGGCGAGCTGCCTGCTCGCCGCCGTGTTGGCCTGGGGCAGGCCCGCCGATCCCGCCGACAAACGCCGGCACCAGGCCTATTGGTGGAGCTGGTTCGGCATCTTCCTGGCGATCGATCTGGCGGTCGGGCTTGTCGCCGAATCACCCTTTGCCGGCAATCCGCTGGTCAGGCTGTCCCTGGAGGTCCTCGCTTGATATCGCGAGGCAGCGGGGGCTGTGTCTCGTGCCAGGCGATGCCCTCGCGCAGGATGCGGTCATAGATCCGCTCGGCGGTGCTGATCGTGGCGGGGCGCAGTGCTGCTGCCTTCTCCTGTGCCAGATTGACCGCATGGCACAGACGGCGCAGCAAGCTGCGCATGTTTCGGGCCCAGTCCTCGCCGTCGATGTCGACCCAGCGCCGTCAATTCGCGCAGGTGATGGGCATTGCACATCGCATGCGTAACGTCGGGCAATTGGAAATAGGATGTCCAATGGTCGTGCACGACGATATGGGCAGCCCCCGCCAGCACCGCGCCGCGCCGGGGCGACACGCGGTAATGCACGAGGCCATCAGCACCGGCGGTGCCCGCCACATGCAGCATTGGGCCTGGGTCCCGACCTTGAAACCGGTCTCATCGAGATGCTTGACCGGCGCCTGGCGGATCTTCTCGCACACCGCCGTCGCGAAATTCCGCGCCCGATCGGCGGTGCTGGCGATCATCTGGCCGATCGTGCCGGCCGAGACGCGCACGCCGAACAGATCGGCGAGGATCTGCCCAAGCCGGTCTTCGGGCAGGAATTGCCGGCGGAGAGATAGGTCACCACGGCCGCCAGCCGGCTGCCATATTGCACCGGTGCCCGGACCTCGGGCGGAAAGGCGCCCGTGGTCATCGTCCGCAATGTCGACATTGGCAGCGATACCGCTGATGCTCCGTCACGATCAGCGGGGCGGGTTCCGGAAGATCGAACACCTGGCGGCTCTCGACAAGGTGGCCCGCCGCATCCGCCAGTCCCGCCTGACAGCCCGAACACACGGCCGGCCGATGCACGAGCGTATGGTCGACCCGCTCCGATCGCTTCAGATGCTTGCCCTTAGCCCAGGCTGGCCGCCTGACTTCTTCAGCCCTTTCTCCGAAGGCTCCCGGTCCGGCGCGGCGCGCGCCACGGTCCATCGCTCGACGGAGGCTGGTTACTGTTGGAACTGTCCTGCCCAAGCCGTCGCTCCAACTCGGCTACACGAGCCGTAAGCAAAGCGTTCTGCTCCTCCAAGAGGCGATTGCGCGCCTGCAACTCGCCCAAAAGGCTAAGCAGCGTGCCCACTGACGGCGGGGAGAACGGAAGCTTCATCCATACCTTGACTCACGAATTGGGGTGAGCCGTCAAGCCAGGACCTGGGCAGTTACCTTGCCTGAAGGAACGCACCGCTCCCATCACCAAATCGCTCGCAACGAGGCGAACGATGTGATTCGCGATCACATGGGCCTGAAGCTGGCGGAACATCCGACGGCAGCGCCATCCAGGATGGCGCCCCGCCCATACCCGTTGGACCTGCCCGATGCATGCGGAGATCGTCCGCGACGGGCCCGGCAATTGTCCGATCTGCGGGATGGGCCTGGAAATGACCGGCCTTCCCGCCGACGAACCCAACCCCGAACTTATCGAGATGAAGCGACGCTTCTGGATTGGCGCAGCGCTGGCGGCGCGATCCTGGTTCTCGACATGGCGGGGGATCTTCCTGGTCTAAACCTGGGGCACTATCTTCCCCCGCTTGCCTCGATATGGATCCAGTTCGCCCTAGCAACGCCCGTGGTGCTATGGGCCGGCTTTCCATTCTTCGCCCGGGGTTGGGCTTCGATCCTGAATCGATCGCTCAACATGTTCAGCCTGATCGCGCTCGGCGTTGGTGCCGCCTATGCCTATAGCCTGGTTGCGACTTGGCACCCGGTCTGTTTCCCGCCGCGCTACGCGAGGCGGACGGCGTCCTCCCGGTCTATTACGAAGCGGCCGCCGTCATCACGGTCCTGGTCCTGCTGGGCCAGTTGCTGGAGCTGCGAGCGCGTGAACAGACCGGCGGAGCGATTCGGGCGCTCCTAGATCTGGCGCCAAAGACCGCCCGCCGCCTACGGGAGGATGGCGAGGACGAGGAGATCCCGCTCGAGCAGGTCCAGTCGGGTGACCGGCTCCGAGTCAGGCCGGGCAACAGCGTCCCGGTCGACGGTACAGTGCTCGACGGCCGGAGCGCCGTCGATGAATCGATGGTGACCGGCGAATCCTTCCCGGTCGAAAAATCATCGGGCGCCTCGGTGATCGGCGGCACGATCAACGGAACCGGCAGCCTGGTCATTCGGGCGGACCGGGTCGGCGCCGACACCATGCTGTCGCGCATCGTCCATATGGTGGCCGATGCCCAGCGCTCGCGTGCTCCGATCCAGCGGCTGGCCGATCTCGTCGCCGGCTGGTTCGTGCCCACCGTCATCCTCGGTCGCGTTCGCCGCGTTCGCGAGCTGGATAATCTGGGCCCGCCGCCAGCCTTTGCCTATGCACTGGTCGCCGCTGTATCGGTCGTCATCATCGCCTGCCCCTGCGCGCTCGGCCTGGCGACACCGATGTCCATCATGGTCGGCGTCGGGAAGGGCGCGACAGCCGGCGTTCTCATCAAGAATGCAGAGGCGCTCGAGCGCTTCGAAAAGATCGACACGCTGGTCGTGGATAAGACCGGCACCCTGACGGAGGGGAATCCACGCGTGCTTTCTGTCAAACCCAGCGAAGGCTTCGATGAGACGGCGCTCCTCGCACTTGCGGCCAGCCTCGAACGGGCTAGAGCGTGGTGAAATTTGGTTGAGTCGGTGGATTTAGGCTTTTCAAGATGTTGTATTTTTGATTCAAGAATCGGGCTGGATATGGGGGCCAGCCCGGATGGGACGTCCTTATTCGATGGATCTTCGAGAGCGCGTCGTTGCAGCGATTGTGGGCGGGATGTCGTGTCGGCAGGCGGCCGCCCGCTTCGGTGTCAGCTACAGCGTCGCGATTGGCTGGATGAAGCGTCTTCGCGAGACGGGGAGTGTGGCGCCCGGCCAGATGGGCGGTCACAAGCCGAGGAAGATTTCGGGCGAGTACCGCACCTGGCTTGTGGAGCGCTGCCGCGAGCGTGCCTTCACCTTGCATGGCCTCGTCGTCGAGCTGGGCGCCCGCGGTCTTGTGGTCGATTACCGCTCGGTCTGGGACTTCGTCCATGGCGAGGGGCTCACATATAAAAAAAGACGATGGTCGCGACCGAACGGGAGCGGCCGGACGTCGCTCGTCGGCGAGCGCAGTGGCTGAAACATCGCATCGGCATCGATCCGGCCCGGCTGGTTTTCATCGACGAGACTTGGACCAAGACCAACATGGCGCCGCTGCGGGGCTGGGCGCCGCGCGGTGAGCGCCTGATCGGTCATGCTCCTTTCGGCCATTGAATACGATGACTTTCCTGGCGGCGTTGCGCCATGACCGGATCGACGCGCCCTGGCTCATCGACGGACCGATCAACGGCGAGCGCTTCCTCGTCTATGTCGAAAAGGTGCTCGTCCCGACCTTGAGCCCAGGCGATATCGTGATCATGGACAATCTCGGTTCCACAAGGCCAAGGCCGTTCGTCTTGCAATCCGACAGGCCGGCGCCAGGCTGTTCTTCCTGCCGAAATACTCCCCCGATCTGAACCCGATCGAGAAGTTCTTCGCTAAGCTCAAGCATCTCTTGCGAAAGGCCGCCGCGAGAACCATCGATGCCGTCTGCCAGGCCATCGCCGAAATCCTCGATACAGCCTCCCCGCAGGAATGCCGCAACTACTTCATCGAAGCAGGATATGACCAAACCTAATTTCATACCGCTCTAGCGAGCATTCGCTCGCAGCGGCGATCGTCGAGGCGGCACGCGAGCGCGGCCTCGGCTTGCACGAGGTCACCGATTTCAGCTCGGATACGGGCAAGGGCGTGAAGGGCGCAGTTGCAGGGAAGCTGGTGGCGATCGGCAATGCCAAGCTCCTGGCAGAGGCCGGCACAGCCGTGCCGGCCAGCTTAGAAGAGCAGGCGGATCTCCTCCGCAGAGAAGGCGCCACCGTCATGTACGTTACAGTCGACGGCAAGTCGGCCGGCATCGTAGCGGTCGCCGATCCGGTCAAAGCCTCGACCCCGGCAGCCTTGGAAAGCTTGCGCGCCGCCGGCATCCGCATCGTCATGCTGACCGGCGACAACCGCAAGACGGCAGTGGCGGTGGCCAACAAGCTCGGGATCACTGAAATCGAGGCCGAGGTGCTGCCGGAGCAGAAGAACCAGATCGTGCGGCGGCTCAAATCCGAGGGGCCGTGTCGTGGCCATGGCGGCGACGGGGGTGAACGACGCGCCGGCCCTGGCCGAGGCCGATGTCGGCATCGCCATGGGCACCGGGACGGAAGTCGCGATCCAGAGCGCCGGGGGTGACCCTCGTCAAGGGCGATCTCACCGGCATCGTGCGGGCACTGGCGCTCAGCCGGGCGACCATGGGCAACATCCGGCAGAATCTGATGCTTGCCTTCGTCTACAACGTACTCGGCGTGCCGCTGGCGGCTGGCGTGCTCTACCCGGTGTTCGGTCTGCTCCTCAGCCCGATTGTGGCCGCCGCCGCGATGAGCTTGAGTTCGGTCGCGGTCATCGGCAATGCACTGCGCCTGCGCCTGGCACGCATCTGACGCCAAATGAAGCCGTTCGTACCAATATCGAGCCCCAGCGCCTCGTTCTCTGCGCTGCAGCCAATTCGGAGGATATCGCGGACCCTCGATGCCAGCTCAAAGATCGGCTCTGTGCACAGGTGCCGAGCCTCGTTGACCGCGTGATCCCAAGGCGGCGAGGCCGATCTGTCGCGGCGACAGCGTATAGTGCCGGATCAGGCTCTCCTCGTCCGAGGGGACGCCGAGTAACTTCGCGTAGCCTTCGGGTTTGAGAAGACTCCGCCTGCCCATGGGTCGTCCCTCCAACGACAACGGCCTATCCTGCCGGTCAGGCTGTTTCTGCGGCAAGCGGCAGAGACGTGGCGCGGTACCCCGGTCGTATGCTGGCATCCGACGAGGCCCCGCCGGAACCGATGATCGCCTATGTTGCGGATCAGCTCGGGCTGAACTCCGAAGTCTTCGCCAGCTATGCCAATCGCGAAGAGACGCGGTTGGAGCACGGTCGGCACCTCCAGCAATACTTATCCGTCAAGCTTCCGGGGGCCGCTGACCGTCGCGCCGCGTTGGTCGCGGCGATCGAGGCCGCAGCCGCCGGCGATCGCGGAGATCGTATCGTCAAGGCGATGGTTGATGCATTGCGCGCGCGCCGCGCGCTCATGCTGCCGGAGCGACAGCTTGATCGCATCGGCCCTCGCGGCCCGAGCGCTGGCCCGCCGCAAGGCGCATGCCGCGCTGCTGCAGGACCTGACGGACGATCAGCTGGAAGGGCTCGATCGCCTCCTCATCGCGGATCCGGCCGTCCGCCAGACCAGGTTCGGCTGGCTCCGTTCACTTCCCGAGGCGCCGAGCGCCGACAACCTCATTGCCCTCATCAATCGGGTCGCCTTCCTCCGCGCGCTCGGCATGGATCCTCAGCGCCGGGACAGGATCCATCTGGACCGGTTCACCCAGATGGTTCGGGAAGGCGAGGTCACGCCCAGCTGGTTAGCGGCGGATTTCAACGCCGGTCGGCGGCGCGCCACAATCGTCGCCCAGCTGATCGCGCTCGGCGAGAATCTGACCGATGCCGCGGTTACAATGTTTGTCAAGCTGATTGGCCGTCTGTTCTCGCGTGCTGTCGCCGAGAAAAAGCAGCGCCATGTCGACGCCCGGCTGGAAACCACCCGAGCATTGCGGCTCTTCCGAGACACACTGCGCGCGCTGGTGAAGGCAAGCGAAGACGAGGATGTCTTCGAAATGCTGGATGCTCAGGTCGGCTGGCATCGCCTCATCCAGATGCAGCCGACCGTCGAAGCGCTGGTTGCCGACAGCGATCCGGATCCCCTGGTCATCGCGGCGGAGCGCTACACCCGGGTCCGGAAATACGCGCCGCGCTTCCTCGAAGCGTTCGAGTTTCAATCAGCGCAGCGGCGCGACCCTATTCTGCTCGCAATCGATCAACTGCGCCTTCTGAACCGCGAAGGGCGGCGTGTCATGCCCGACAAGGTGCCGCTCGGGCATCTGCGCGGACGGTGCCGCTCGGAAGCTGATTTTCAATCGACGGCAAGCCCGATCGCCGGCGTTACGAGATCGCCACGCTCGCCGCCTTACGCGATCGTTTCCGCTCGGGCGATGTGTGGATCGCAGGCAGCCGCTCGTTCCGGCCTTTCAACGATCATCTGATGCCGAGCGCCGAGTTCCCCGCGCGACGCGACGCGGACGATTTGCGTCTCGGTGTTCCCCGCGCTGTCGATGAGCTCCTCGGCGCGATGCAGGACGAAATCGACTTCAAGCTCAAGCGCCTTGCATGGCGCGCCCGCAACGGCAGGGCTTGAAGGTGTTCGCCTCGTCGAAGGCGAGCTCGTCGTGGCGCCGGTTTCCGGCGAGGTTCCGGCCGAAGCAGAGGCCGTGAAGGAGGAACTCCAGCCGTATTTTCCGCTCATCGACATTCCCGACCTGTTATCGGAGGTCAACGACCGAACCAGCTTCGTCCGCTGCTTTACACATCTGCGCACGCAAGAACCTGCCCGAAGCACGCCCGCGGTCATGGCGGCCATCCTTGCCGACGCGACGAATCTTGGCGCGAAGCGCATGGCGGGGACATCGACGGGCGTCAGCGAGCGCCAGATCGTCTGGACGCGCCTGTTCCATCTCCGGGCTGAGACCTACAATGGTGGCCAAGCCATTCTCACCGACGCGCAGACCGCCCATCCCCACGCGCTTCTCTGGGGCTCCGGGCGAACCTCCTCGTCCGATGGTCAGTTCTTTCGTGCGAGCGACCGTGCCGCAGTGCGCAGCGACGTCAACATGCACTACGGCTGAGAGCCGGGCGGGAAGATCTATAGCCACTTGTCCGACCAATACGGTTACTACAGTGCGCTGCCTCTGAGCCCGAGCGAGAGCGAAGCGCCTTACGTCCTCGATGGTATTCTCGACCATGAGACCGTGCTCGACATCGAGGAGCATTTTACCGATACGGGCGGCAGCAGCGACCCACGTCTTCGGGCTCTTCGCGCTGATCGGGAAGCGCTTTGCGCCGCGGCTTCGAAACTTGAAAGACCGCCAGTTCCACCCCTTCGTTCGAGGGGACAACTATCCGCTAATCAAGCGCCATATCGGTGGTGTCCTCGACGTTTCGCTGATCCGCGAGCATTGGGACGAACTCCTCAGGCTTACCGCCACCATTAGCGGACGGCAATTCGACCAGAACGTGGCGGCGCGAAACTGAGCGCTCGAGACGGAGCCGAGTTCGAGACAACGTCGTCTCGAACTCGGCTCCACCCCGGTGGACCGGCCTGGGTGTTTCTGTCGGATACCGAGCTGCGGTCCGTGTTACGCCGGCCTGACGAGACGCCTCGGTTCGGGCGGGATGATACTTTATTATATGTTGTCAGACGTGTGAGTCTGCTTCTGCCCGCCTCGGGATGAAACTTCTTTTCATCCACTGTGTCCATGACCTCTGTAGTGCAATGGGTTATATGACATCTAGGATGGCACTTTGTTATCTAGAGATAGCGTAACTGCCCAGGTCCTGGCTTGACGGCTCACCCCAATTCGTGAGTCAAGGTATGGATGAAGCTTCCGTTCTCCCCGCCGTCAGTGGACACGCTGCTTAGCCTTTTGGGCGAGTTGCAGGCGCGCAATCGCCTCATGGAGAGCAGAACGCTTTGCTTACGGCTCGTGTAGCCGAGTTGGAGCGACGGCTTGGGCAGGACAGTTCCAACAGTAACCAGCCTCCGTCGAGCGATGGACCGTGGCGCGCGCCGCGCCGGACCGGGAAGCCTTCGGGAGAAAGGGCTGAAGAAGTCAGGCGGCCAGCCTGGGCATAAGGGCAAGCATCTGAAGCGATCGGAGCGGGTCGACCATACGCTCGTGCATCGGCCGGCCGTGTGTTCGGGCTGTCAGGCGGGACTGGCGGATGCGGCGGGCCACCTTGTCGAGAGCCGCCAGGTGTTCGATCTTCCGGAACCCGCCCCGCTGATCGTGACGGAGCATCAGCGGTATCGCTGCCAATGTCGACATTGCGGGACGATGACCACGGGCGCCTTTCCGCCCGAGGTCCGGGCACCGGTGCAATATGGCAGCCGGCTGGCGGCCGTGGTGACCTATCTCTCCGCCGGCAATTCCTGCCCGAAGACCGGCTTGGGCAGATCCTCGCCGATCTGTTCGGCGTGCGCGTCTCGGCCGGCACGATCGGCCAGATGATCGCCAGCACCGCCGATCGGGCGCGGAATTTCGCGACGGCGGTGTGCGAGAAGATCCGCCAGGCGCCGGTCAAGCATCTCGATGAGACCGGTTCAAGGTCGGGACCCAGGCCCAATGGCTGCATGTGGCGGGCACCGCCGGTGCTGATGGCCTCGTGCATTACCGCGTGTCGCCCCGGCGCGGCGCGGTGCTGGCGGGGGCTGCCCATATCGTCGTGCACGACCATTAGGACATCCTATTTCCAATTGCCCGACGTTACGCATGCGATGTGCAATGCCCATCACCTGCGCGAATTGACGGCGCTGGTCGACATCGACGGCGAGGACTGGGCCCGAAACATGCGCAGCTTGCTGCGCCGTCTGTGCCATGCGGTCAATCTGGCACAGGAGAAGGCAGCAGCACTGCGCCCCGCCACGATCAGCACCGCCGAGCGGATCTATGACCGCATCCTGCGCGAGGGCATCGCCTGGCACGAGACACAGCCCCCGCTGCCTCGCGATATCAAGCGAGGACGCATCAGGCGGCGCACCGGCCATAATCTCCTGCTGCGCCTGCAGCAGCATAAACAAGCCGTGCTGCTGTTCCTGCACAATCCGGCCGTGCCCTTCACCAACAACGAAGCCGAGCGCGACGCGCGCATGATGAAACTGCGCCAAAAAATCTCCGGCTGCTTCCGGACCTCACAAGGCGCCGAGAACTTTGCTTGCCTGCGCACCCTGATCGGAACCGCCCGCAAGCGCGCGTGGTCCATACTCGATACCCTTACCCAGCACCCGGACCTCCTCATCAGCAGGCTCTGAGCACGAGCCGATCGACCTGGGCAGTTACGAGATAGCGAGCAATGCCGATGTCGGCATCACGCTTGCGCATATCCTGAAACTGACGATCCAAGCGAAGGGCAATCTGACAGGCCGTGTGCTGACCGAAGCGCTGAAGGACGGCAAGCCCGTCCAGGCCAAAAGCCGGGTTCTCGCATCCGCTCCCGCTCAGGACGGTTTGAAGACTCAGATTAGGCAGCAATTCGTCGGCGCGACACCATATTTCGACGCCGCCGGCTTTGAGGGCCGTTCGGTCGGGCTGACCGCCGCGAAAGCGCAATGAGCCGAATCGCTGGGCATTCCTGACTGCAGCCCGCTCGCCGAACTTTCCGACGACGAGCGAGCTTACCCAAGCAGCAGACGAACACCGGCAACGAGAAGAATAGACGCGAGGACGAGGCGCGTAGCGGCTTGAGACATCCAGCGCAGGCCAATGGCCGTGCCGATGACAGCGCCCGTCAATGTCGCGACGGCATAGATCGGGAATTCCTGCGCCGGACGCTGCCCGGTCGCGAGCGCACCGCCGAGAGCCAATATCGAGTTCATGAAGATGAACGGCGCGGATAATCCCGCCGCCTGGCGTGGCGAACACCAGCCGAGGAACACGACGAGGGGGGCCAGGGAAAACGCCGCCGCCGACGCCGGTGAGGCCCGAGAGGAACCCTGTCGCGGCACCGGCGAGCGCCGCAGAAACCGCCGGACCTGGGCCGCCATTTTCGGCGGTCGCCGAACGCCGAAAGACGGTTGCGCCCGCCGCGGCCAAAAGAAGGACGCCCGCAAGGGTCAGATAAGTTCGGCCAGGGAGAACGATAAGCCCGCCCAGCAAAGCGCAAGGCAAGGATGCGATCACCAGCGTGCCAAGCAGCCGCCACTCGATCGCGCGGGCGCGGTTTAAGCGCCAGCTGGCGTAACCGGCCGCCAGGACATTAAGGGCGAGCGACGTGGGACGCATCGTCTCCGGCGGCACCGCTGCAGCGATCAGTCCAAGATGCATGCTAAGGGGTGTCCTGCGGGTGCGGCGAGATCGCAGGAATGCATATACCCCTCGGGCATCGCCATCGCCACACGGTCGGCTTGGCTAAGCGGCCAGCCTCGAGCGGGCACGCTCGGCCCCCTGATCGATCCCGATGTCCATTCCTGCGGTTCGGTCCCGCCGCACGGGCACCGCGAGATCTCAGATGCGGAGCCGGGATACCACACCGCCAGCGCGATCGGCGATGAGTTCGGCGTTTCGCGTTGCCACGCTGCCCTTTCGTCTCCAGCTGCCTGTCCAGGCCGGGCGTCTCGTTAAGCGACGAGAAAGCAAGTCTCTGATCTGCCCGGTCGATATCGGCAGCACGAATGCGCTTCTCCCGCTGTCTGCCCTCGAGGCGATTCGGATGATGCCGCTGGCCATGATGCCAGATCGAGGAGCCACCCGCTGCGCGAGCGCCGGACCTAGCTGAGCGCCTGATTTCCCCGGTGGGGCGGTGGATGTATTGCTGTTTCCTGTTTTGTTGCTTTGCGCGCGGTCCTCTCACGCGACGTCGTCGCTGCAGCTGCTCTGTTGCTTGCCGTAGAAGAGCCTGGCCGGCAGGATGGAGCGTTGTCGCTGGAGGGAGATGACCCATGGGCAGGCGGAGTCTTCTAAAGCCTGAAGGCTACGCGAAGCTGCTTGGCGTCCCGTCGGACGAGGAAAGCCTGATCCGGCACTATACGCTGTCGCCGCAGGATCGGTTCGAGGCGCTGGCGCGACGGCGTCCGCACAACCAGCTCGGCTTTGCTGTCCAACTCTGCCTCATGCGGCATCCTGGTCGCATGCTAGCGTCTGGCGAAAGGCCGCCGGAGCCGATGATCACCTATGTCGCCGATCAGCTCGGGCTGAACCCCGAAGCCTTCTCCGCCTATGCCGATCGCGAGGAGACGCGGTTAGAGCACGGGCGGCACCTCCAGCAATATTTGTCAGTCAAGCTTCCCGCGGCCGAAGACCGCCGCGCCGCATTGGTCGCGGCGCTCGATGCCGCAGCCGCCGGAGACCGCGGTGACCGGATCGTCGAGGCGATGATTGGCGCTTTGCGCGCCCGGCGCTCGCTCATGTTGCCGGAGAAGCAGCTCGATCGAATCGGCCTTGCGGCCCGAGCGCTGGCGCGCGGCAAGGCGCATACAGCGCTGCTGCAAGATCTGTCGGCTGAGCAGCTTGGTGCGCTCGATAAACTCCTCGACGCCGATCCGGCCATCCGCCAGACCAGGTTCGGCTGGCTCCCGAGGCGCCGAGTGCCGACAATCTGATTACTCTCATCGATCGGATCACCTACCTCCGCGCTGTCGGCATGGATCCACGGCGCCGGGGACAGAATTCATCCGGACCGGTTCACCCAGATGGTTCGGGAAGGCGAGGTCACGCCCAGCTGGCTGGCGGCAGATTTCAACCCTGGCCGGCGGCGCGCCACGAATCGTCGCCCAGCTGATCGCGCTTGGTGAAAGTCTGACCGATGCTGCGGTTACCATGTTCGTGAAGTCTGATCGGCCGTCTCTTCTCACGTGCTGTTGCCCAGAAGAAGCAGCGCCATGCCGACGCTCGCCTTGAAACCACACGCGCCTTGCGGCTTTTCCGCGACACGCTGCGGGTCCTTGTGAAGGCAAACGAAGAGGATGATGAGGAAGAGGATGTCTTCGAGACGCTGGATGCGCAGGTAGGCTGGCATCGCCTCATCCAGATTCAGCCAGCTTTGGAAGCGCTCGTGGCCAACAGCGACCCTGACCCCCTGGTCATTGCCACGGAGCGTTACACCGGCGTCCGGAAATACGCGCCGCGCTTCCCTCGATGCCTTCGAGTTTCAGTCCGCGCAGCGGCGCGACCCGATGCTGCTCGCCATCGACCAACTGCGCCTCCTCAACCGCGAAGGCCGGCGCGTCATGCCCGACAAGGTGCCGCTCGGACATCTGCGGGACGGCGCCGCGCGAAGCCTGGTCTTAGTCGACGGCAAGCCCGATCGCCGCCGCTACGAAATCGCGACGCTCGCGGCTTTGCGCGACCGTCTCCGCTCGGGAGACGTCTGGGTCACGGGCAGCCGCGCCTTCCGGCCGTTCGACGACCACTTGATGCCGAGCCGCGAGTTCACGGCGCGACGTGATGCGGACGATCTCGGCCTGGGCGTGCCACGTGTGGCCGACGAGTTCCTCGGCCCGATGCAAAACGAAATAGACTTTAAACTAAAGCGCCTAGCCTGGAGTGCCCGCAACGGCAGGCTCGAAGGTGTTCGCCTCACCGAGGGCGAGCTTATCGTTGCCCCCGCTGACCGGCGAGGTTCCGGCCGAAGCAGAAGCGCTGAAAGAGGAACTCCAGCCGTACTTCCCGTTGATCGACATTCCCGACTTGCTGTCGGAGGTCAACGAGCGAACCGGCTTCGTCCGTTGCTTCACCCATCTGCGCACGCAGGATCCCGCCCGGAGCACGCCCGCGGTGATGGCTGCAATCCTAGCCGACGCGACGAACCTTGGCGCAAAGCGCATGGCGGGGGACGTCGATCGGTGTCAGCGAGCGTCAGATCGTCTGGGCCCGCCTGTTCCATCTTCGCCCAGAGACCTATAAAATCGGGCAGGGGCATCCTCACCAACGCACAGACCGCTCATCCGCATGCGCTCCTCTGGGGCAGCGGCCGAACATCCTCGTCTGACGGACAGTTCTTCCGCGCAGCCGACCGCGCCGCGGTGCGCAGCGACGTCAATGTTCATTACGGCTCAGAGCCGGGCGGGAAGATCTACAGCCACCTGTCCGACCAATACGGCTACTACAGCGCCCTGCCACTCAGCCCGAGCGAGAGCGAAGCGCCTTATGTCCTGGATGGGATTCTTGACCACGAGACCGTGCTCGACATCCAGGAGCATTTCACCGATACGGGAGGCAGCAGTGATCACGTCTTCGGGCTCTTCGCACTGATCGGGAAAACGCTTCGCGCCGCGGCTCCGGAACTTGAAAGGCCGGCACTTCCATCCCTTTGTTCGAGGGGACAACTATCCGCTGATCAAGCGCCACATCGGCGCCGTCATTGATGTCGCACTGATTCGCGAGAACTGGGACGAACTCCTCAGGCTTGCCGTCTCGCTCAACATGAAGACCGTCGCGCCGTCGACCATCCTGAAGAAGCTCGCTGCGTCGCGGAACCCAGGCAAGCTCGCACGTGCCCTCCGCGAGCTCGGGCGGCTCGAGCGCACCCGGTTCATGATCGAATGGTATTCTGACCCGGCGCTGCGCCGGAGGTGCCAGGCCGGCCTCAACAAGGGCGAGGGCCGCGCATAAGCTCAAACGAGCGATCTTCATCCACGAGAGGGGAGAGATCCGCGACCGACATTCGACAGCCAAGCCTATCGCGCTTCTGGTCTCAATCTGGTTGCCAGCGCCATAATTCACTGGAACACGATCTATCTGGCGAGGATTAGCGAGCATCTTCGGTCGTTCCGGCCGCCAATTCCCGACGAACTCCTTCGCCATGTCTCGCCGCTGACCTGGGAGCATATCAATCTCACCGCGGGACCTATTCATGGGCGCGGCGCCGCTCGTTCCAGGGACATTCCGTCCGCTGCGCCAACCGCGCGCCCAATTCAGCTTCGGTGGCATAGGCCTGAAACAGTCTAGTTCCCGGATTGTTCTAACTTAGCGGGTCAAAATGAGCAGCTCTTGTCGTGCCCCCAAGAAGCCCGGAAACTGGCCGGCGCCGTCGATGACGGACATTGCCCAGCGTGCCGCCATCGATGGTCAGGTTCTGCGTGATCGGCGGCAAGGCCGAGGGCAAGCGTGATGGTGCAGGGCGTGCCGCAGGCGAAGGCGATCGCGTCGCCCGAAAGAGCCCCGGTCACGGCCGCCCGCAGGGTGCCAGGACCCCGAATCCTGATTGCTCGTGACCGAGACCGTCGCCGCGACGGCACCCGTCGAGAGCGAAAACCCAAGCGCAATGCAGGACGCCCCCAGAAGCGTCCGGCCCCCAAAATTCATCATTTGTCGCCCCCCTTACATGACGGCAATCGGGGGCCGGCATTCTTGCTTCAGCCGACATTCCCCAAATGGTTGCCCGAAACTGGCTCCATATCGCTGTAATACCAACCCGCGTTGCCCTTGACTCGCTTGGGATTCCCAAGCGCGTTGAACTGTGACTCGATGTCGTGGTGCGCCGATACGCGCTGCGGAGAGTTTCATGGGGACAGGTGTCAAGATCACGCGCGTTGAGCATACGGCGGCAGCGCTTCGGGCGTTGTGCGCGCGCTGCACGGATGGCGCGCAGGTTCGCCGCATTTTTGGCGATTGCGCTGGTCCTTGAGGGGCGTCCGCGGGGCCGAGGCGGCGGCCTTGCGCGGCATGGATCGCCAGACGCTGCCCGAACTGGGTGCATCGCTACAATGCCGAGGGCATTGCCGGGCTGAAGTCGCGCACTGGCCCGGGCCGGGAGCCTTATTTGAGCGCGGCGCAAAAGGCCGAGCTGCGCGCACTGGTCATCCGCGGCCTGACCCGCAGACGCACAAGGTGGTGCGCTGGCGGTGCATTGATCTGCAGGCGGAGGTGGCGCGCCGCTGGTCGGTGGAGGTGCATGAGAGCACGATCGGCAAATGGCTGGACGAGCTTGGCCTGACGCGGTTGCAGCCCGGCCGGTGCATCCGAAGAAGGATGCCGAGGCGGAGGAGGCTTTTAAAAAAACTTTGCCGATCTGGTCGGCGAGGCGCTCGAAGATACCGCGCCCGGCGCATCGATAGAAATCTGGTTCCAGGACGAAGCCCCGCGTCGGCCAGCAGGGCGGCCACGCCTATATCTGGGCGCCGGTCGGCACGCGCCCGCTGATGGTGCGCGATAACCGTCATGAGTCCGCCTACATCTTTGGCGCCATCTGCGCGCAGCGCGGGGTGGGGGCGGCGATGCTCACGCCGGTCGCCAATACCGAGATGATGAATCTGCATCTGGCGGAAATCAGCACCCAGGTCGCACCGGGCGCGTGTTGCCGTCTTGGTCTGCGACGGTGCCGGCTGGCATCAACGCGGCCAAAAGCTGCGGGTGCCGGCCAATATCTGTCTGTTATCGCTGCCGCCATACAGCCCCGAGCTGAACCCAATGGAGAATGTCTGGGACTATCTGCGCCAGAACAAACTCTGCGCGGCCGTTTGGGACAGCTACGACGACATCCTGGCGGCTTGCGTACCGCTTGGAACTGGCTCATCGCCGACCCCGCACGCATAACCTCAATCGGGAGCCGGGATTGGGCACGTGTCAGTGGTTAGGCGGGTTGGTATAATAAGCCGTGTTCCGCCCTCTGAAAAGCGGCCGTGGCTTCGGGTTTACCCGATCCCGTCCACTCTTGCTCTGAAAGGCGGCAAATCTCGCGGCGTCTGCCATGAAGTTCCGGGAGCGCGGGGCTAAACCCTTAAGACGGAAGACGGCGCTGCATCAATCATGGAGGCGCGCAAGCTACGGACCCGACTTCACCCGAAGTCCATCAACCAGAGAGCTGCCGTCGATTTGGCGGCAATATCGCCGACGCGCGGTCAGGCGCCTCGCATGGCGTTGTGAAGCAGGTAATCGGCGAATTCCGGATGCTTGACCTTGATCTCGCCGCTTTCCTGGGTGCCGGCCAGGGCACGGGTCAGCACGATATGGTTCTCGACCTGGGCCGGCGTGACCTTGAAGATGCCGGTCTCGCCGCGGAGCCGCGGATAGAGGTTGGGCTCGATCATCTTGACCCGGGACGAGACACGCTCGATTGCCGTGTCGTTGTCGAGGCCTTCGATCTTCTCCAGCTTCTTCACCAGACTCCAGCCGCCGAAACCGGACCAGCCGGCGGCGAGCACGTCCTTGATCGGCGCCTCGGTGATGCCGAGCTTGTAGACATGCTTCGACACCCCGACATCCGAGGCCCATTGGCTTAGCTCGGGGCTGCGCGCCACGAACAGAATGGCCATGGCGGGATCAGCGGCGCTTTGGCGTGACCGGACTGGCCGGCGGGAGGTCCTCGTCCAGGATCGTGATCATCAGCGACCAGGAAACGTCGCCGTCTTCGTCGTCGCGATGCAGCACGCCGATGAACTCGTCGGCGATCCGCACCTCGACCGGCGCTCCGCGCTTGCTCGGCACGTCGATCGCGATGCGGTCATTGGCAAAGGTCCGGCGGAGATAATCTTGGACCCGGGCGATGGTCGTTGGGCGTCATGGCTTCCTCATGCGTGGCACTGTCTTGCGGCGGTATAGCACTCCAACGCCGAAACGGAAGCCTAAGGAGTAGCAGGCGGGCTGCGCAAGCGGCGCGGGGGTCGTCCCGCGCCGCCGGCCCAACCCCTGATCGGCGCTAGATGTGAACGCGATGGCAGACCCGATGCCAGCCGGGGCGGTGATGGTTGTGATGCCGATGGCAGCGGGTGACCCAGCGAACGTCTTGAACCATCGCGCGCTCGGCCGAGGCCGGCGCGGGGACGGAAACCGGCGCGGCAAAAGCGCTGGCCTGGATTGCTAAGCACAGCACGGCTCCAATCGCGGCGAAAAACGTCTTCTTCATTTATCCCTCCTGGAAAAAGCTATCCGAGATCGCACCTTGCGCTAACACCGCAACCCACCGATCGGTGCCGCGCAGTCTATGCGGCACCGATCGGCGGGTATGAGCCAAAGCGGAAATCTCCGCTCGCCTCGACAATTTCTTGCCGCCGAAACCTTGCGAGTCCCCGTCCTTCGACAAGGCATCGCCCGATCTCGTCAAGTTCGGCGCTACTAAGAATTGATCTCTGGCCCGCCAGATCGACGCACGCCGGACGTCGTGACTATAACATGGCTTCAGGCACTTGTGACGGACGGTTCGGTGACGTCAAGCCTGGCCGCCCAAGCCGATCGGCGCGCGGCCGGGCGGCTGCGCTTGTGCCATAAAATTGACAGATGCGAACCGGATGACGGTGAAAAGCGGGAAGCTTGAGCGAAAATTTGCCTTCCCCTGTACGGGTTTCGCCCTGGAAGCGCCTTGGCAAACTTCGACTCTCCTGCGGGCTGGAACGCCTAGTAGTAGTGCGTCCTTATTACAATAAACTTACGCCGATTGGCCGTTCGTGAAGGCAGAGTTGGATTTAAAGACCAATCACGGTGAAATATCGCGCCAACCCATGCTATGGTCGCCATCATGCGGCATGCCGATGCGTTCAAATCGCACCCGTCGACAGGAGATCGTAATGCGAGATCTACTGCTCAGGATACTCACCTATCCGCGCCCATTTCGATTCGCTCTTACGCGGCGAACTGTTCCGCTGCTGTTTTCCTATCAAGATAGATTGGCGCTCGGGGAAATCGACAGGCCGCACTACGGATATTGTATATTCCAAGCCGCAAGATTGGCGGAGCTTCTTGGCTATCCGAAAATCAGTGTCATTGAATTTGGTTGCGGCGGCGGCCGGATTGCTTAACGCCGAAATGCATATCAAAGAGATAATGAAAATATTTTCGATCGATATAGAACTCTATGGTTTCGACATGGCATCCGGATTGCCGCCACTTCAGGACTATCGCGATATCCGCATTTACTTCCAGCCTGGCCTATACGAAATGGATCGCCAATCACTGGGAACGGAAGCTCAGCCTCGCCACGCTTGTTATCGGCGACATCAAGGATACGGGAAAGACGTTCTTTGACCGATACAACCCGGCGCCGGTCGCATGTGTCTTCCATGATCTGGATTTCTACTCCTCGACGAGCGACGCGTTGACATTGTTCGACGCGGACGCAAAACATTTTTCTGCCGCGAGTGTTCATGTATTTTGACGATATCATTGGCGATGATCTTTGGCTGTGCAATGAATTCACCGGGGAACTCCTGGCTATCGACGAATTCAACAAAAGGCATGACGATAAGAAGATTGCCACCAATCATGCCGTACAGTTTCAATATCCCGATACACGGTGGACTCATCAAATCTACATCTATCATGACTTTGCGCATCCGAAGTACAATCAGTTCGTCGGACAAAAGGCGCAGCGGGAGCACGAAGCCAGAATTAGATTGAAATAGTGACTCGGGTTCCGCCGCCCGATGTTTCGCCGGATCGCCGCGTGCTGACGGCTAGGCACTGTGCGAGGCTCGAACGCGCCGATAAGATGAGGCATGAGCGACTTGCTGCGGCACATCATGGTCGGACAGCTCGGCAGCGAAGACGCCCGGCGTCTCGACGAGCACGGATTTCTTATGCTGCGCGGCCTTGTACCGACGGACTGGATCGAGCCGCTTCGCGCCGCCTTTGAGGCCGGCGAGTTGGCCTCCGACAGATGGCCGGTCCCGCGCGGCCACGATTGGCGTCATGCCCTGCTCGATCTCGAGCCGATAGTGCACCAGGTCTGCCGCCTGCCGAGGGTGCTTGCCGCAACGCGGCGTGTGCTGCAGGTGCCGTTTTTCCTCGCGCAGGTCGAGGGGCGCGAGCCACGTCCAGGCGGAGGCGCGCAATCCCTGCACCGCGACGGACCAGGGTCGAGCCTCATCGAGACAGTTTCGGTGCTGGTCTTCCTCGATCCGTTCGGACCGGAAAACGGCGCGACGCAAGTGGTCCCCGCCACGCATCGCGGCGCAGGGGTGCTGGAGCCAGCGGGAGTAGCCCATCCATCGGCAAGGCCGATGGCAGACCAGGCCGGCGACGTATTGCTGTTCGGCTCTACCCTGCTGCACGGCGCGACATGCAACCGGAGCGGCGCACCGCGCCGTTCGTTGCTGATCTGCTATGCTGCTGAAGCTTTGCGCGAGAGCTACCGTGAAAGTCGAGCAGCGCGGTCTGTGCGCCTGGACGGAAACGAAGTATTCGATGTCGGTTTGGTAGAGGTTCAGCCGATATAGGTGTCCAGGCGTCACAAGATCACTACATCTAAAAGCTGCAGCTTCATCTCCCCATCGAATTGACGATTTCGCGGAAGGCTGGTTCTGGAAAGGCCTTGAGCGTCTCGCTTCGGATCGCGCCGATCTCGCCAAGCAGCAATGTGAACCGAGCGGCCACGGCGTCGTCCGGCGCCTCGTAGGTCGCCACGAAATCATAGCGGCTGAAGCTTTGGAAATTGCCGCCCATTTCGCGCAAAATCGCCTTAGCCTTGTCCAGCCGGGTCGGCGACTCGCGGACCCGTCGCGCGCCCTATTCGGTATAGTTGCCGAGAAGGATATAGGTCGTCATGACGTCTTCTCCCGTCCTGGCTTGCCGGCCCCATCTTAGCACGACTGGGCCAAGCCGGGGCTGGAACCCCGGCTGCACGGCCGGTCTGGATATCGGCGCGCGGCGGCATGGTATTGCCGAGCTTTGGCTGCTCGCACCGCTTCATCTGTGCCCGTAATCCGTGAAGACGTAATCCTTCGTCGCTACGATCGTGTGGCACGCGAACCCGCACTTGGCGTCGTTGTCCTGCGGCGGGTCGTCGGCCGAGGTGCCGGGCTTGAACGTATCGGATGCGGCGACATAATCGAAGACGGCATAGCCCCACCCGCCGCTATCCGCGAACCTCTTGCTGTCCTTGACCATTAAATCCACGTCATGCTGGGTGCCCGGCACTGTCGGATCGCCAGGCTGCGCCTCCTGCTTTTTTGGTATCCAATGGATCTTCGCCATCTTGGCACCATCCGGGAAGGGCTTGCCGTTGCCAGGGATGCCCGCCTTATAGGCGTCGATGAGCACCTCGTTCCCGAGGATCGCAGCGATCTTATCTCCATTCTCGCTGATGGCGACCACCGGCCAGTCTTCGTACCCCCTGAACTCGGAGAATGCGAGCCCGTTTGGCACTTTCAGAGTGTACTTGTCTCCAGAGGAAGCCGCCCAGCCGCCTACGGCGACAAACGATCCTGTAATAAGAGAAATCGCTAATATGGATTTTGCTTTCATCGCGAGCGCCTCCTTTATCAGAAAGGTTGTCAGTACTTCTCCATTTATTTCATGCCCCGTCCCCGATCGCTCGGGAGGCGGCACATGAAGTTCAAATTCATTGGACTGTTCAGGCCATCAACTCAGCCGTGAACCTTCGAACGCTGACGAGCGTCCTATCCTGTCCTCTTCACCGTGCGACCGCAACGACGGGAATGCCGCCTCGGCGGTGTCACTTGCAGGGCATGGGCGCTTCGGTCCGGTTCACGAGCGGCGGCGCCTGCGGGTGGAGGCCTGTCATATCGCAACCACAATCCGAGCGGGGCGCGCTCCCGGCAGCCTCTGACACACCTGGCCGCTGAACCGGCGAGATGGCTCCGCGCCGTTGCTTCTTTCCAGTGCGAGCGCCAACGCGATTAGAACAGAGGCCTTATCTCTAGTCCTTGAACGCGTCGACAACGATGAAATGTGGGAAATCCGGCGCAACAACGCTGATGTCGGATTGCGTTGCAGAGAGCGCTAGGGCGCCGGCATTGGCGTTGTTCGCTGCGGTCGTAATCTCCGTGAAACCCGCCGCCGACGATGGCGTTCCGGTGCCCCCAGAATTGTAGTAGCTGATTGCCAGGTCGGCGGCGTTCGTCGTGCTGTAGGTTGTCGTGCCCGTGGCGTTGTAGGACGGCAGGGACGCGTTGACGTCCGGTGACGGTGGTGTCGCGCCATTGCCGTGCAGCGCAAAAACAAGACCATTATTCGCGGTTGCGAAATTGAACGTGACGGTGACGCTGCACGCGCTCAGAACTGTTGCGGCCGGCGCGGTGTATTCAGTGAAGCTGCCAGACGCGTTAGTGACCGACCGCTGCGTCCAGGTCAGGTCGCAGCCGGTGACGCTCGAGACGGCGTTTCCTGCCAAATCCAGCATCAGCACTGCCAAATCCTGAGTCTGGCTCGTCGTGAGAGTTAGGACGAGGGTCGATGTGATCGTGTTGCCGATCGTACTACTGCCATCGATGCTGGGGGCTGATCCGCCCCCGCTCGCCATCGGTTGGGCATGGGCCGGTGAGGCGACGAAGACCGCAAGCGTCAGAAGCGCCGCGGGATAGAGAGCCGGCCCGGGGAATTTGGACGGTAGGATAAGTGGATTTTCTGCCTGAATGCGGCGATGTTTGCCGCGGATCAGGAGAGAAGATGACGAAGCGAGCACGCCGGAACCACACACCGGCTTTCAAGGCGAAGGTGGCTTTGGCCGCGTTGAAGGGCGACAAGACGCTGGCCGAGCTGGCGCAGCACTTCGATGTGCATGTGAACCAGATCACGAGTTGGAAGACGCAGTTGTTGGACGGGGCGGCTGGGGTTTTCAGCAGCGGTGTAGCAATCCCGGAGGCGGTTGCGGCAGTGGATCTGAAGACGCTGCACGCGAAGATCGGGGAGCTGGCGCTGGAGAATGATTTTTTGTCCGGCGCGCTCACCAAGGCCGGCATGCTGAGCGCAAAGCGATGATCGACCGAGAGCACGACCTGCCGCTGAGCCGGCAGGCGAAGATCCTGAATCTCAGCCGGAGCGGGCTTTATTACCAACCCCGGCCGGTGCCGCCGGCCGACCTGGCGATCATGCGGCGGATGGACGAGTTGCATCTGGACTACCCGTTCGCGGGCAGCCGGATGCTGCGCGATCTCTTGCGCGGCGAGGGTGTCGAGATCGGCCGCCAGCATGTCACCACGCTGATGAAGCGGATGGGTATTCAAGCGATTTATCGCCGGCCGAACACGTCGAAGCCGGCGCCCGGCCACAAGATTTACCCGTATCTGCTGCGCGACGTAGCGGTCGCGCGGCCGAACCAGGCCTGGGCGATGGACATCACCTACATCCCGATGGCGCGCGGCTTCGTCTATCTGGCGGCCGTGGTCGACTGGTTCAGCCGCCGGGTCCTGGCTTGGCGCGTCTCGATCACGATGGAGGTCGATTTCTGTCTGGACGCGGTCGAGGAGGCGCTGGCCAAGCACGGCAAACCGGAGATCTTCAATACGGACCAAGGCAGCCAATTCACCAGCGCCGCCTTCACCGGCCTGCTGCAGGACAACGGCGTCGCCATCAGCATGGATGGCAGGGGCTCGTGGCGCGACAACGTCTTCATCGAACGGCTCTGGCGCTCGGTCAAATACGAAGAGGTCTATCTGCGGGCCTATGACAGCGTCGCCGAGGCCCGCACGTCGATCGGCCGGTATCTGGCCTTCTACAACGCCAAACGCCCGCATTCGAGCCTTGACGCCCGAACGCCGGACCAAGCCTACTTCAACCACCTGCCGCAGCTGGCGGCAGCATGACCCGACGGGCGACGCCCGAAATTTTGCCGCCGTTGTCGGGTCGTCACTCCAGTCGGGCTACGCCCTCCTTGCGTGACGACCCGACAACGGCGCACTACCACAGCAACCGGCAGAGAACCCACTTATCCAACGCCGCATCCTGTCCAGACGAACCCGGCCAGTTCTTAGAAAACCTTCTGTGGCATGAGTCTCTCCATCTGGCGGCGCACCACTGGACAGCAGTGATGAGTGGACAACGCTTAAGGTGCGGTGGAGTTCGGCGTGCCGTGCTGGTTCGGTGACCTGATCCAGGCTATAGCGCGTAGATCGGCCGTCCATCCCAATGAGTTGGCCGCGCTGGACGGGCGCGCCGGGGGAGAGGTACACTCAAGCCGCGAATTAGCCGGGCATTCCAGGCCCCCGACGACATCTTCGACTATGATGGTGCGCGATGTCCATCTACAGAGCTGGCCGGGTTCGTCTGGACAGGTTCCGACGCTGGATAAGTGGGTTCTCTGCCGGTTGCTGTGGTAGTGCGCCGTTGTCAGGTCGTCACGCAAGGAGGGCGTAGCCCGACTGGAGTGACGACCCGACAACGGCGGCAAAATTTCGGGCGTCGCCCGTCGGGTCATGCTGCCGCCCACTGCGGCAGGTGGTTGAAGTAGGCTTGGTCCGGCGTCCGGGCGTCAAGGCTCGAATGCGGGCGCTTGGCGTTGTAGAAGCTCAGATACCGGCCGATCGACGCGCGGGCCTCGGCGACGCTGTCATAGGCCCGCAGATAGACCTCTTCGTATTTGACCGAGCGCCAGAGCCGTTCGACGAAGACGTTGTCGCGCCACGAGCCCCTGCCATCCATGCTGATGGCGATGCCGTTGTCCTGCAGCAGACCGGTGAAGGCGGCGCTGGTGAATTGGCTGCCCTGGTCCGTGTTGAAGATCTCCGGCTTGCCGTGCTTGGCCAGCGCCTCCTCGACCGCGTCCAGGCAGAAATCGACCTCCATGGTGATCGACAGGCGCCAGGCCAGGACCCGGCGACTGAACCAGTCGACCACGGCGGCCAGATAGACGAAGCCGCGCGCCATCGGGATGTAGGTGATATCCATCGCCCAGGCCTGGTTCGGCCGTTCGACCGCCACGGAGCGCAGCAGATACGGGTAGATCTTGTGGCCCGGCGCCGGCTTCGACGTGTTCGGCCGGCGATAGATCGCCTGGATGCCCAGCCGCTTCATCAGCGTCGTGACATGCTGGCGGCCGATCTCGACACCCTCGCCGCGCAAGAGATCGCGCAGCATCCGGCTGCCCGCGAACGGGTAATCCAGATGCAGCTCGTCCATCCGCCGCATGATCGCCAGATCCGCCGGCGGCACCGGTCGGGGTTGGTAATAGAGCCCGCTTCGGCTGAGCTTCAGGATCTCAGCCTGCCGCACGAGCGGCAGGTCGTGCTCTCGGTCGATCATCGCTTTGCGCTCAGCATGCCGGCCTTGGTGAGCGCGCCGGACAAAAAATCATTCTCCAGCGCCAACTCCCCGATCTTCGCGTGCAGCGTCTTCAAATCCACTGCCGCGACCGCCTCCGGGATGGCCACGCCGCCGCTGAAAGAGCCGGCCTTGGGAATCTGGACGATAGGATAAGTGGATTTTCTGCCTGAATGCGGCGATGTTTGCCGCGGATCAGGAGAGCAGATGACGAAGCGAGGCCGCCGGAACCATACACCGGCTTTCAAGGCGAAGGTGGCATTAGCCGCTCTCAAAGGTGACAAGACGCTGGCCGAGCTGGCGCAGCATTTCGATGTACATGTGAACCAGATCACGAGCTGGAAGGCGCAGCTTCTGGACGGGGCGGCTGGGGTTTTCAGCGGCGGCGTGGCCATCCCGGAGGCGGTCGCGGCAGTGGATTTGAAGACGCTGCACGCGAAGATCGGGGAGTTGGCGCTGGAGAATGATTTTTTGTCCGGCGCGCTCACCAAGGCCGGCATGCTGAGCGCAAAGCGATGATCGACCGAGAGCACGACCTGCCGCTCGTGCGGCAGGCTGAGATCCTGAAGCTCAGCCGAAGCGGGCTCTATTACCAACCCCGACCGGTGCCGCCGGCGGATCTGGCGATCATGCGGCGGATGGACGAGCTGCATCTGGATTACCCGTTCGCGGGCAGCCGGATGCTGCGCGATCTCTTGCGCGGCGAGGGTGTCGAGATCGGCCGCCAGCATGTCACGACGCTGATGAAGCGGCTGGGCATCCAGGCGATCTATCGCCGGCCGAACACGTCGAAGCCGGCGCCGGGCCACAAGATCTACCCGTATCTGCTGCGCTCCGTGGCGGTCGAACGGCCGAACCAGGCCTGGGCGATGGATATCACCTACATCCCGATGGCGCGCGGCTTCGTCTATCTGGCCGCCGTGGTCGACTGGTTCAGTCGCCGGGTCCTGGCCTGGCGCCTGTCGATCACCATGGAGGTCGATTTCTGCCTGGACGCGGTCGAGGAGGCGCTGGCCAAGCACGGCAAGCCGGAGATCTTCAACACGGACCAGGGCAGCCAATTCACCAGCGCCGCCTTCACCGGTCTGCTACAGGACAACGGCATCGCCATCAGCATGGATGGCAGGGGCTCGTGGCGCGACAACGTCTTCGTCGAACGGCTCTGGCGCTCGGTCAAATACGAAGAGGTCTATCTGCGGGCCTATGACAGCGTCGCCGAGGCCCGCGCGTCGATCGGCCGGTATCTGGGCTTCTACAACGCCAAGCGCCCGCATTCGAGCCTTGACGCCCGGACGCCGGACCAAGCCTACTTCAACCACCTGCCGCAGTGGGCGGCAGCATGACCCGACGGGCGACGCCCGAAATTTTGCCGCCGTTGTCAGGTCGTCACTCCAGTCGGGCTACGCCCTCCTTGCGTGACGACCTGACAACGGCGCACTACCACAGCAACCGGCAGAGAACCCACTTATCCAGCGTCGGAACCTGTCCAGACGAACCCGGCCAGCTCTGTGCCGGCCCGGGAGTGCGCTTCGTAGTGTTGCGGCTTTTCGACTTGGCCGTAGCGTTCGCTCTCGGCTGCCGTTTGAGTTGTTCACCTACGCCCGCATAGTGCGGATCTGGTCGAGTTCCGGACCTATGGCCTGCCGCGCGTCCCAAAGGCTGACCGCGTTCTGCATGCCGAGCCACAGCTCCGCGCCATTGCCGCAGAACTTGCCCAGCCGCAACGCCATCTCGGGCGAGATCTTCGCTTCTCCGGCAAGGATGCGATGGAGCATCTGCCGGCTGACGTGAAGGTGATCGGCGGCGCTGCTCACGGTCATGTTCAGGGCCGGAAGGACGTCCTCCCGGAGAACTTCGCCGGGGTGGGTCGGACGCCTCGAGGGGCGATCGGCCGGAATGGTGTCGTGGTGCTCGGTCATGTCTCTTGCCTCGGTGATACTGTACCAGATCAACAGCTATGAATTCGGTCAGCGCAGGGCCGCAGACCGATCACGGAAGAAGTCGCTCATTCCTAATTCGGCCAATCTCAGTGGCGATCTCCTCGGGCGAAAGGACCAAATCAATGCACCCGCTATCGATTGCGCTTTCCGGCATATCGGGGTGACCGGCCGTCTCGGGCTTCTGCGCGATGGTGATGCCGCCTACGTCCTTGATCTCGCATAGGGCGGCCGCGCCGTCGCCATCGTAACCAGAGACGATGACGGCAATGAGCTGGCCGTCCCAATGTTCAGCCAAGGACCGGAGGAAGACGGTAATCACGTTCGGCCAACCTCGCGGCTTAGAGATCGGCTTGAGGCGAAACTCCCCCTGGAGAACATGCAAGTCCTGTTTTTCCAGGATAATGAACACGCGATTTGGTCGGATAAGCAATCTGTCCGTGATCAGTTCAACCGGCATCCGGGTGTAGAGCGGCAAGATTTGGTGGAGTTGCGTGGCGACTGTCCGCAGGTGGTTAACAATGACGATCGCGGCACCCGTGTCGCCCGGCAGGTGCCGCAGGAGCCGGCTATAGGCATTCAGGCCGCCAGCGGATCCGCCGACACAAACGACCGGAAAGTCTCGGGTGACGCCTGCCGCTGGCATTGACGATCGCTCCCCTTGGCATCTGCCATCCCCCAAAGTGGCGAGGCAAAGCGCTAAGAGGCCGTTTGGAAATTCGGTGATTTGGGCTTGCGGCGCCGGTCTGGGCGTGATTCAAGCTTGCGATGTGGACGAAGCAGAGCCGGGGTCGTATGGCCCAGATCGCCAAGAAGACGAAGCGCTATCCGTCGGATTTGACGGATGAGGAATGGGAGCGGATCGCACCGCTGATGCCGAAGCCTGGTCGGCGAGGACGGCCGCGCGAGGTCGACTTCCGCGAGGTGATCAACGCGGTTCGTTATCTCGTGCGCTCGGGCTGTGGCTGGCGGATGCTGCCGATCCATTTCGGCCCTTGGCAGACGGTCTACAGCTGGTTCCGCGAATTGGCGCGGCGGTTTTTGTTTCAGACCATTAACGATGTGGCGCTGATGGTCGACCGGGGAGCGAGCTGGGCGCGAGGCCAGCCCTACAGCGGGGGTGATCGACAGCCAATCCGTCAAGGCGCCGCAAGCTGAAACAAGAGGTTACGACGCGGGCAAGAAAATTGTCGGACGCAAGCGGCACATCGCCGTCGATACGGATGGACGGTTGCTGATGGTCAATATCACGACGGCCGATATCTCCGACAGCGCCGGTGCCGCGGCGATTCCTGACACAATCCGCAAGCGCTGGCCTTGGGTGAAGCATCTCTTCGCCGATGGTGCCTATGACCGCCTCAAACTGATGGACAAGGCCGCCTATCTCGACTTCGTCGTCGAGATCATTCGCCGATCCGATGATCAGAAGGGCTTCCAGGTCCTGCCACGCCGATGGGTGGTCGAGCGCACCTTCGGCTGGATGGTCCGATGGCGTCGCCTCGTGCGCGACTATGAGGAGCGCATCGACGTGTCCCAAGCCATGATCCTCGTCGCAATGGGCGGTAACCTGCTGCGCAGAAATGCCCATCCCTGATTTTCCAAACGGACTCTAGCATTACAGTTGCGCATTTTGCTGATCTCTGAATCTATGGGCGACCATGATTCGGGAGATCATGGATGTCTGGTGCCTCGATTGAAGCGACGCTGGCGTTGTGGGCCTCGTCGCTGCGCGATGTGAAGGGTCGGATACGACCGCTTTTCACGCAGGACCGCGTCGCGGCGAGCGCTGGCCTGTTCCTGGATGGGCTGGTTGGCGACGAGCGTCGCAAGACCGGATGGATGCGGGCGGAAGCGGCCGGTGATCCGGGGCCGTGGCGCCAGCAGGCCATTCTCGGCCGCGGTCGCTGGGATGCCGATGCGCTGCGCGACATCGTGCGCGACTATGTGGTCGAGCATCTGGCGGACGAACATGCGGTGCTGGTGCTCGACGAGACCGGATTCCTGAAGCAGGGCAAGGCATCGTGTGGCGTGTCCCGTCAGTACACGGGCTCGGCCGGCAAGATCACGAACTGCCAAGTGGGCGTGTTCGCCGCTTATGTCTCCTGCCACGGCCACGCCTTTATCGACCGCGCGCTCTATCTGCCGAAGATCTGGACCGACGATCCGGCGCGCCTGAAGGCCGCCCATGTGTCGGACGATGTTGGCTTCGCCACCAAGCCCAAGCTGGCGGCCCGGATGATCGGGCGCGCGCTCGCGGCTCATGTGCCGTTCGCCTGGGTCGCCGCCGATACCGTCTATGGTGTCAGCGAGGTCGAACGCGTCCTGCGCCGGGCCGGCAAGGGTTATGTGCTCGGCGTCACCGGCGACCATCTCTTCCATTCCTGGGACAAGCCGCAACCGGTCGCAGGATCAGCCTTGGCGATCGCCGAGGCGCTGCAACCATCCGATTGGCAGCGCCTCTCGGCAGGAGCAGGAACCAAAGGGCCGCGGCTTCATGACTGGGCCTATCTTGAGCTCGCCGACCTAGAGGCCGAGGAATTCGATGCCGAAAATCCGGGCGTGTGGACCCGCGGCCTGCTGATCCGCCGCCACATCGCAAATGGCGATCTTGCCTTCTTCACCACTTGGTGTCCGGCCGGCACGCCGATCGAGACGCTGGTGTCGGTCGAAGGCTATCGCTGGGCCATCGAGGACAGCTTCGAGACCGCCAAGAACGAGCTTGGTCTCGATCACAACGAGAGCCGCTCCTGGCATGGCTGGCATCGCCACGTCTCGCTCGTCATGCTCGCCTTCGCCATGATGGCTGCCATCCGCCAGCGCGCCAATGCCACACCGCCCCCAAAAACGAAACCATCAGCCGCGAAACCGCCGCGCCGCCCCTGATCCGCCGGTCGGTCCAGGAGGTCCGCCGCATCGCCATCAGGCTTGCTCAGCGGCGGATCAAACCGGCCCACATCATCGCCTGGTCGCTCTGGCGGCGCGCCCACCAAGCGGCCGCTCAGAGCGCCCACTTCAAGTCAAAAACGCAACTGTAATGCTAACGCTCCGGGGGCTTCGCAATTCCTTTCAACGTAACCGGGGCAAAACCGGTGGCGAGCGCGACATTGTGACTCTGGGCCTCGGGTTGAAGACGCTGGCGGTTTTGGTGTGGGTGCGATTCTGTTTGCTGATGGAAGAGCCCGCCGATATCCGGACGCCGTCGGTTAGTGAGCTACTTGACCTGATTGTCGAGCTGCGCCCTGAGCTTGCAGGTCTGCGTGCGGAGAATGTTGTGTTGAAGGACGAGATCCGGCGCCTGAAAGGTTTGCCGCCACGTCCGACGCTGAAGCCGAGCGGGATGGATCGGTCGTCGCCGGGGCGGCCGCCCTCGGGTTCGGGTTCGAAACGCCGTGGCCGGAGCCGTGCGGTCGTTACCGAAGAGCGCGATCTTTGCCTGGCGGTACCGCCCGGCTCGAGGTTCCTGGGGCGTCGGGCTTTTGTCGTGCAGGACCTGACGATTGGTGTTCGCGTGACGCGCTATTGGCGCAGCCGCTGGCGCCTGCCGGATGGCAGGATCGTCGTGACACCGTTGCCCGAAGGCGTTGACGGGCATTTTGGTGCCGAGCTGCGGCGTATGGTGTTGTCGCTCTATCACCAAGGCCAATCGACGGTCGAGCGGATCGTTGCCTTGCTGCGCGATCTGGGCGTATCGATCTCCAAGCGCCAGGTTGTGCGGATCCTGACCGGCAAGATCGAAGCCTTCGTCACCGAGGCCAAGCAGGTGCTGAAAGCCGGGCTCGCCTCGGCGGGCTGGGTGAGCGTCGACGATACCGGTGCACGCCATGCTGCGAAGAATGGTGTGTGTACGCAAATCGGCAACGACCGGTTCGCCTCCTTCACGACCACCACGTCGAAGAGCCGGTTGAACTTCTTGCAACTCCTGCATGGCGGTTCGGCCCGCTGGGCGCTCAACGCCGCGTCGCGAGCCTATATGCTCGAGCGCGGGCTGGCGGCCGCGACGGTGACGGCACTTCACGCCGCAGCGGCACCGTCCGGCTTCGACGACGCGGCAGGCTGGGATGCTTATTTAGAGACCCATGGCTTAGAGCCCAAGGACGGTCCGCTCGATCCGTTCCGCATCGCCAGCGAAGGTGCGTTGTGGGGCGGCCTAATCGAGGCGCAGGCCTTGGACGGCACCGTCATCCTGAGTGATGGCGCCGGCCAATTCGCCATCGGCGAGCACGCCCGGTGCTGGGTCCATATGGAGCGGCTGATCCACGCGCTCGATACTTTCACCGACCTGAACCGTAGCGCCAAGGCGATGATCCAGAGCCAGATCTGGGAACTCTATAACGACATCAAGACTTGGCGCCTGGATCCCGACCCCGAAAGAGCCACGGAATTGGCCCACCGGTTCGATCGGATCTTCACCACCAAGACCGGATTCGCCACCCTCGACCGCCTGCTCGCGCGCATCCGCGCCAACCGGTCGAGCTTCCTCAAGATCCTCGAACGTCCGGATATTCCGCTTCATACCAACGGATCGGAGAACGACATCCGTTGCGTCGTAACCCGCCGAAAAATCAGCGGCGGGACGCAAAGCGACGAGGGCTGTACAGCCCGAGATGCCATGCTCAGCCTCTTGAAGACTTGCAACAAGCTCGGCATCAGCTTCCGGCACTACCTCGGTGATCGCCTTGCCATCCCAGGCGGCAAAATCCTGCCCCTGACAGAGTTGGTCGCCGCGCGATAAACCGCCAGATCAACAACGCCACCGGTTTTGCCCCGGTTACACGTCGGCTGATGATGGCGAACATCAAAAATAGAGCGCCCTGGCGGATGGGGTGGGATTCGAACCCACGGTGAGCTTGCACCCACGGCGGTTTTCAAGACCGCTGCCTTAAACCACTCGGCCACCCATCCACAAGGCGTGGTGCGGGATACAGGAGGGCTGGGGAGGGGTCAAGCGTCCCGACGTTCGGGCGTTGCCGCGTGAACGGATGCGGGAGCTACTGCGCCGCGGATCAACCCGGACAAAGCCGACACGTCATGGAAAAGGGACAGCAGCCCGAACGCTGCTGCCCCTCTGCCCGGACTGGGCCAGGCAGGTCGCTCAGTGCGCCAGCGGCGGCTGCTTGACCACGCGCAGATAGGGCTTCAGCGTCTTCCAGCCTTCGGGGAAGCGCTTCTTCGCGTCGTCGTCGCTGAGCGACGGCACGATGATGACGTCCTGGCCCGGCTGCCAATTGACCGGGGTCGCCACCTTATGCGCGTCGGTCAGCTGCAGGCTGTCGATGACCCGCAGGATCTCGTCGAAATTCCGGCCGGTCGAAGGCGGGTAGGTGATGGTCAGCCGCACCTTCTTGTTCGGATCGATCAGGAAGACCGAGCGGACGGTCACCGCCGGATCGGCTTCCGGATGGATCATGTGGTAGAGGTTCGAGACGGTACGGTCGGCATCGGCGATCAGCGGGAAATTCAGCTTCTGGCCCTGGGTCTCTTCGATATCGGCGGCCCAGCCGGCATGGCTGTTCGGCGGGTCGACCGACAAGCCGATCACCTTGACATTGCGCTTGTCGAACTCCGGTTTCAGCCGCGACGCCTCGGCGAGTTCGGTCGTGCAGACCGGGGTGTAGTCCTTCGGGTGGCTGAACAGCACGCCCCAGCTCGAGCCGAGCCATTCGTGGAATTTGATCTCGCCGGTATCGGTCGCTTGCGTGAAATCCGGCGCGATCTGCCCAAGCTGAATAGCCATTTCCCCGATTCCTCCTTGTGTATGGTCGGACCGATACTGCTCCAGTGCGGCGTAGAAATCACGTGAAAATTGGCAGCATATTGGATTTTCTGGTAATATAACATCATCGGATTGTACAAGGTCTCAGCCGGGTTCCAGCACTAGACTCCAGTGTTTGGCGCCCGGCAGAAAGGCGGAAGCCTTACCCTCGACCCAATCCTGGTGACCGGTCAGATAATAGGACGACAGTGGGTCGCCGGCCTGGCCGCCGGGCATTTCGTAGATGGCGCTGGCCTCGTGCCCGGGGCTGACGACGAAGCGTTCCGAGGCGCCGAAGCCGGGATTGACGACGCGCGGCATCAAGCCGTCGCCGGCCATGCCGATATCGGGCGGATCGGTCAGCCGGGAGAGCAGCGGCACGGCGCCGCTCAGCGGATGGCGGATGCCGGTATGATTGCGCTGGCCCCAGGTGAAGCGGGCAAGGTCGCCGCCATCTGCATCCTTGACGGCATCGGCGAGCTGGTCGAGCACAGCGCCGGTGACCGCGTCCCAGGTCTTGTAAGGCGGCGGCACGAGATTGGCCGGACGCTCGGTCAGCAGCATCTCCGCCGGCCAGAAGCCGGAATTCGGGATCAGGCTGCGTTCTTCCGTCGCCTCGGCGATCGGCGCGGTATAAGCAGTGTAGAGCAGCCTCACGGCTAGGCTTTGGTAGCCGCGCACCAACCGATAGCCGACCGAATCCGGCGCGGCGCGCACGCCCCAATCGCGGACATAGGGCAACATCGCCGCGAAGCGCGGTTCGGTGGCTCCCGGAGCTGCCAACGCCGCCAGCAGCAATTTCTGCCAAGGTACGAGGGCGGCGGCGCGGTCATCGAGCTGGATCGCCAGCAGATCGGCCTCGGCAAATTTGTCCTTGGCCATGAGGTCGTCGCGGATCGCACGGGCGCGATCGCCTTGGTCGTAGCCGCCATCGCCCAGCAGTGCCAGGGCGTCGCCGCCGACAATGCGGTTATTGGCGGTCCAGAGCCGGCCGTTCGGCGGATCGACGATCTCGGGCACGTCTTCCGGGGCCAGATAGCCTTGCCAACCCCGGCTGCCATCGGCCCAGGACAACGGCACGCCGTCCTCGAGACCGATCCGTTTCGGTACCTGACCGGCGATGCTCCAGGCGATATGGCCGGCCGAATCGCCGACCACGAAATTCTGGTCGGGCAAGGCCAGCTGATGCGCCGCATCGAGCGCCTCGCGCACGCTATGCGCCCGCTCGAGCTGCAGCTCGCCCTTGAAATCGATCGCATTGGGGTCCTGCGCCAGCCAGCGCCAGGCGATGCGCCTGCCGTCCGGCGTGCGGCCGACAACCGGACCCCAGATCGTTTCCTCGATCGGGAAGTCCTGGCACGCGCCATGCGCCGCACAGATCCGGTCGGTCACGATCTGCAGCAGCTTCGGCCCCTGCGGCGTCTGGTAATAATCCGGACTGCTCGGCGACGGGTCGAGCAGCACCGCGTCGCCGGTCGCAATGTAGGAGTTGGTGAAGCCCCAGGCGACATGGCTGTTGCTGCCGGCGACGATGAAGGGCAGGCCGGGCAGGGTGGTGCCGGTGATGTCGAGCGCGGTCTCGTCCGTGCCGGTCTGGACCAGCCGCGCCCGGTACCAGATATTCGGCATGCGCAAGCCGAGATGCTCGTCATTGGCGACAATGGCGGCACCGGTCGCAGTCAGGCTGCCGGCGACGGCGAAGGAGTTGCTGCCCTTGACCGGCGCAGGCGGTGGCACCAGCGGCGCGCCTGCCGTCAATCCAGGAGGCAGCGCATCAGGCAGCGGCGGTTCCGGCAGCAGGACGCCGTCGATCGGCACTTCATGCGGATTGCCGCGCGGATAAAGGAAATCGGTCAGCGCCGGCCCGAGCGCCTGGAGCAGCAAGGCGCGGCGGCGCTCCGGCCAGCCATCGGCATCCTGCAGGTCGAAATACATGGCATAGACCACGAGCAACGTATCCGCGGCCTGCCACGGCTCCGGCGCCTCGCGCAGCAGGCTGTATTCGAAGGGCGGATGGCTCAGCTTGGACACCCCTTCGTTCACCCCGGCGACATAGGCGTCGAGCAGCGTGCGCTGCTCCTCCGGCAGCGCCGCCAGGATCGTCTCGGCACGGCTGCGGAAGCGGTGCCGGCGCCGCAGCTTGTCGATTTCCAGCGCGCGCGACCCGACCAGAGCACTGAGTTCCCCGGCGCCGGCGCGGCGCAGCAGATCCATCTGGAAGAAGCGCTCCTGGCCGTGCAGAAAACCCAGAGCGCGCGCCAGATCGATCCGAGCCCCGCCGCGAATCGTCGGCACACCGGCACTATCGCGCTCGATTTCGACCTGGCCTTCGAGCCCGACCAGGCGCAGCCGCCCTTCCAGCATCGGCAGGCTGCCGGCGAAAATCCAATAGGCGTAGCCGCCGATGGCGACGAGCAGGAGCACGAAGCTGCTCAAGACGATCCGCCAAACGCGGCGGCGCCGCTCGTTCCTCCGCCGTCGGGCCATTCCAGAGTCTCCGAAGATACTGCTGTGCTGTGATACCCGAGGGCGAGAGCGGCGACCAGAGGGTGCATCGTGCCGGACCGCGGCGATTGCGCCCCGTGCGTCGCTATGGCAGGAGTGGCGCCGCCCCTTGCAACGGATGCCGCGATCGTGACCCTGACCCGCCGCCAAGCCATCGCCCTCGCCGCTGCCGCCGGATTTGCCGCGATCGGACCGGCGCGGGCGGCAGACACGGATTTCGCCACGTGGCTCGCCGCCTTCAAGGCGGAGGCGGTGCAGCAGGGCATCTCGCCGAAGACGGTCGAGGCGGCCTTCGTCGGGGTCGAGCCGATCCAACATGTCATCGAGCTCGATCATCGCCAGCCGGAAACGACGATCACCTTCGCGACCTATATCGAGCGCGTCGTGACGGCCAAGCGGGTCGAGGCGGGACGGCAGCATCTGGCGGATAACCGCGCGCTCCTCGACGAGATCGGCGGAAAATACAATGTCCAGCCGCGCTTCATCGTGGCGCTCTGGGCGATCGAGACTGGCTTCGGCGCGGTCATGGGCGATTTCAACGTCGTGGCGGCACTCGCCACGCTGGCTTATGATGGACGGCGCGGCGCCTTCTTCCGCAAAGAACTGATCGCCGCGCTCAAGATCCTCGACCAGGGACACTTCAGGCCCGACGAGCTCAAGGGCTCCTGGGCCGGGGCGATGGGCCAGACGCAATTCATGCCGTCGAGTTTCCTTAGCTATGCCGTCGACTACAGCGGCACCGGGCGGCAGGACATCTGGAACGATCGCGCGGACGTCTTCGCCTCGATCGCCAATTATCTCAAATCCTGCGGCTGGAACGGGGCCAACACCTGGGGCCGGCCGGCCAGGCTGCCGAAGCATTTCGACCCGGCGCTGCTCGGCGGCCAGACGCTGAAATCGGTCGATTCCTGGGCGGCCCTCGGTGTGCGCCGGACCGATGGCGGGACGCTGCCGCACGCCGATATCGAGGCCGGCCTGGTACAACCAGGCGGTGACGCCGGACCGACTCTGCTCACCTATGGCAATTTCCGCGCAATCATGAAGTGGAACCGCTCGCTCTACTTCGCGACTGCGGTCTCGTACCTTGCCGATCGGTTCGAGAGTTGATAGGCTGCCGATACCAGATTTTTGTACACGCCGGGCGTTGAGATACTAGATGATGTTGCGGCGACTACTAATCCCGGTCTTCGGCGGATTGGCGCTCGGCCTCGTGCTGAGCGGATGCGGCACGTCGCCGGCGCCAGCGCCGGAGAAGCACACAGATACGGGCAAGGGCAGCTACCTGCTGGGCCAGCCCTATCAGATCAATGGCACGTGGTATTATCCGGCCGATGATTTCGCCTATGACGAGACGGGCATCGCTTCCGTCTATGGCGATGACGGCAAGAAGCTCACCGCCAATGGCGAGATCTTCGACCAGAACGTCGCGAGCGCCGGACATCGGACCCTGGCGCTGCCGATGATCGTTCAGGTAACCAATCTCGACAATGGCCGCTCGACTCAGCTGCGCATCAATGATCGCGGCCCGTCGGCGCCCAATCGCCTGCTCCAGGTCTCGCGCAGGGCGGCGCTGCTGCTCGGCTTCGACCAGAGCAGCTCGGCCAAGGTGCGGGTGCGCGTGCTGGTGACCGAGACGATCCAGGCGCAAAGCATCGCCAAGCAGAATGGCGGCTCGACTGCGGCCGATGACGGTGCACCGCCGCCGGCCGTACCGCATGGCAATGTGACGGAGGAGACGCTACCGCCGCCGGGCAGCGGCGCCGCGCCGCAGCCGGTACCGCCGCGGCCGCAACCGGCGCCGCCGCCGATCTCGGCTGTGCCGCCGGTGGCGCCCGCACCGGAAGCCGTCAGCCTCGTGCCGGTTCGCTCGACCCAGATCTTCATCCAGGCCGGCGCCTATTCCAGCGGCAGCAATGCCATGAAGATGCAGGCGAAACTGGCTGCGCTCGGCCCCGTGATGGTGGCTGGAATACGGGTCAACGGCATGGATGTCTACCGTGTACGGCTCGGCCCGATCGCCACGATCGCAGAGGCGGATCAACTGCTGGCACGCGCGGTCGGCGCCGGCGCCAGCGACGCCAAGATCGTGATCGATTGACCCGATCGCGCGAATTTGTCCCTGGACGCCGGCTCAGCCGGCATGCCCCCTAAGCGACGCAAAGCCCCTCGAAAGACCGGTTACCGCAAATGGCCTCGAAACTCACAATGATCCTGTTCGCCGCACTGCTGCTGGCGGTGCGGATCCCCGCGGCGCACGCCTTCGAAACTTCGGCGCAGCATCTCTACATCATGGACTACGACACCCATGCGGTGCTGGTCGACAAGAACGGTGAAGAGCGTATACCGACCGCTTCGATGAGCAAGATGATGACGGCTTATGTCGTCTTCGATCAGCTGAAGCAGGGCCATGTGAAGCTGGACGACGAATTCGCGGTCAGCGAAAAAGCGTGGCGGACCCAGGGTTCGAAGATGTTCGTGCCGATCAACGGCCGGGTGAAGGTCGAGGATCTGATCCGCGGCATGGTCATCCAGTCGGGCAACGACGCCTGCATCGTGCTGGCCGAGGGCATCGACGGCTCCGAAGACGCCTTCGTCCACCGGATGAACGAGATGGCACCCAAGCTCGGCCTGAAGGACAGCCATTTCGCCAATGTCACCGGCCTGCCGGACCCGGACCACTATATGACGGCCCATGATCTGGCGATGCTGGGCGCGCATCTGATCAAGGATTTCCCGGAGTACTATCACTATTTCTCGGAAATCGACTTCACCTACAACAACATCAAGCAGGGCAACCGCAACCCGCTGCTCTACAAGAGCAGCGGCGCCGACGGCATCAAGACCGGCCATACGGATGAGGCCGGGTTCGGCCTGACCGCCTCGGTCAAGCGCGGCGACCGCCGCATCGTCATGGTCGCGACCGGGCTGCCCAGCATGAAGGGCCGCAGCCAGGAGGCCGAAAGCATCGTCGATTACGCCTTCCGCGAATTCCAGAATTTCCAGGTGGTAAAGCCCGGCGAGACGATCGACGAAGCCGATGTCTGGCTGGGTGACAAGCCCAAGGTACCGCTGGTCACGGCCGAAGGCCTGACCGTGAGCATGTCGCGTGCCGCGCGCAAGGATATGAAGGTGACGGTGAGCTATGACGGCCCGGTCAAGGCGCCGATCCAGGCCGGGCAGCAGCTCGGCATGATGACGGTGACGGCGCCCGACATGCCGACGCAGAGCGTGCCGATCGTTGCCGGCGAGGCGGTCGGGCCACTCGGTCGCATGAGTCGGATTGGCGCGGCCCTCTCCTATATGGTCTGGGGCACGACGCACTGACATGGCCGCCCGGGGCGCCTTCATCTCGCTCGACGGTGTCGATGGCGGCGGCAAGACCGGTGCCATCGCGGCGCTGCAGGAGCGGCTGGTCCGGGACGGCTACGACGTTCTGCTCACTCGCGAGCCCGGGGGTACCGAGCCGGGCCTGGCGCTGCGCCGATTGCTCCTGGCCGAGAACAGCTTCGACTGGACGCCGCGGGCCGAGCTGCTGCTGATGAATGCGGCGCGCGCCCAGCATGTCGAGCGCGTCATCCGTCCGGCAGTCGCGGCCGGCCGGATCGTCCTATGCGACCGTTATGTCGCGGCCAGCCTCGCCTTCCAGGGCGCGGGGCGGGGGCTGCCGGTCGAGGAGATCCTCGATTTGCATCGGATCGCGACCGACGACCTCTGGCCCGACCTGGCGGTGATTCTCGATATCGACGTCCGGCGCGGGCTGGAACGCAGCCGTCGGCGCAATGCCGCGGCGGGACTCGACGAAGGCCGGTTTGAAGCGCTCGATCTTGATTTCCACGAGCGCGTTCGCCGGTCCTACCTCGATCAGGCGGCGCGCTGGCCCGAACGCTACACCGTGATCGATGCTGCAGGGACCGAGGCTGAGGTTCGTAAGGCCGTCCAGGAGACGGTGCTTGCGCTGCTCAGCGATCGAGCCAGCGGAAGCGGTAGCGTTCGCCCCAAGAAATGATCCGTCCGGCGGTCGGCGTCGGGAAATGCGCCGGCAGGACGATCGTGTTTGTGTCGGCATAAGTGTGCAGCAGTCGGCGGCGGGTCGCATAGGCCTCCGCCCGATCTGCGTCGCTGCTCACCAGCAAATTCGGTTCCATCAACTGGATCGGATGGTGCACCACGTCGCCGGTCAGCAGGATGTGCAGCGCGCCGGATTTGACATGGACCACGACATGGCCCGGCGTATGCCCCGGCGCCGGTTCGAGCCAGACGCCGTCATCGCCATCCTGCTGGATGACGTGGTCCATCTCGATCAGCTGGGCCTGACGTGTATCCATGATCGGCAGCACGCTATCCGCGAAGGCGCCGGAGATCATCGGCTGCGACTTGCCGGTCTGATACCGGCGGTTGAGCGCATCGAAATCTTCGGCGCAGAACAGATAGGCCGCCTTCGGAAAGGTCGGAACCCACTGACCGTTCTCCAGCACGGTATTCCAGCCGACATGATCGGAATGGAGATGGGTACACAGCACGACGTCGATATCCTTCGGCTGCAGCCCGGCCGCCGCCAGGGACTGCAGATAGGGCGTATTCAGATTGTGCTGCCAGATATTCTTCGGCCGTTTCTTGTGATTGCCGTTGCAGGTATCGACCAGAATGTTGTGCCGGCTCGTGCGGATGACGAAGCTCTGCATCGCCAAGGCGAGCCGGTCTGTCGCGCTGTCTATGAAGCGGTTGTCGAGCCATTTCTTGTTCTCATGGATGACATCGGCACCGGCCTCGGGAAACAGCCAATTCGGGCTCGACCAGGACGCGCTCGATTTCAACGATGCACTGGACTGAAATCGGACCGGATTGCAGGGGCTTCATCGGGCAGTCCTCACGCTTACACTGAATTAACCAAACGCCTGCCTTGGTGAGCCGCCGCAAGCTCTCCCTCTGCCAACCCCACGCCGCTCCGGTTCGATCCTTGCGATCAGGGTCGAGTTCATCGATAGCCCGTCTGATGCGGAGGGGCCGGCCGCCTCGTCGGCACCGCCTGGACCGCAATCCGAGGCGTAGGCCATGACCAGCGAGGCTCGCCATATTGGCGATATACCAAGCAGGCTTGGCACGCGTCAATCGGTTGACGGAAGCGGTGATCCGGTCTCCCATCGCGGACAGAAAATAAAACGGGGGAGAGGATGCTGAAGACTCGCTTCACGGAAATGTTCGGTGTCGAGCACCCGATCGTGCAGGGCGGCATGCAATGGGTCGGACGGGCCGGGTTGGTCTCGGCCGTGGCCAATGCCGGCGCGCTCGGCTTCATCACGGCGCTGACCCAGCCGACTCCGGAGGCGCTCGACGCCGAGATCCGCAAATGCCGCGAGCTGACCGACCGGCCCTTCGGCGTCAATTTGACCATCCTGCCGATGCTGAAGCCGCCGCCCTATGCCGAGTATCGCCAGACCATCATCGAGGCCGGCATCCGGATCGTCGAGACCGCCGGCAACAACCCGCAGGAACACATCGCCGAACTGAAAAAGCACGGCGTGAAGGTGATCCACAAATGCACCGCCGTTCGCCACGCGTTGAAGGCCGAGAAGATCGGCGCCGACGCGGTCTCGATCGACGGCTTCGAATGCGCCGGCCATCCGGGCGAGGACGACGTGCCCGGCCTGATCCTGATCCCGGTCGCGGCCGACAAGATCACGATCCGATGATCGCGTCGGGCGGCTTCGGCGATGCGCGCGGACTGGTCGCGGCGCTGGCGCTGGGCGCCGACGGCATCAACATGGGCACGCGCTTCATGTGCACTGTCGAGAGTCCGATCCATCAGCGGGTCAAGGAACAGATCGTCGCCAATGACGAGCGCGCGACCGACCTCATCTTCCGCACGCTGCACAACACTGCCCGCGTCGCCCGCAACACAGTCAGCGTGAAGTCGTCGCCATCGAGCGCAAAGGCGGCGCCACCATCCAGGATGTGGCACATCTGGTTGCCGGCCACCGCGGCCGAAAGGTCTATGAAGAGGGCGACCCCGATTTCGGCATCTGGTCGGCCGGCATGGTGCAGGGGCTGATCCACGACATACCGAGCTGTGCCGAGTTGGTTTCGCGCATCGTGGCCGAGGCCGAGGCAATCATCCGGCAGCGGCTCGGCGCCATGGCCGGCATCCAATGAGCGGACCACGAGGGGGAGGGACCGGCATGGCGTTTCCGGCGGCACGTTTCATCGAAAGCAACGGCCTGCGCATGGCCGTACATGAGCAGGGCAGCGGCACGCCTGTGGTGCTGTGTCACGGCTTCCCGGAACTGGCCTTCGCCTGGCGGCACCAGCTGCCGGCCCTGGCCGCGGCCGGCTTCCACGCGATCGCGCCGGACCAGCGCGGCTATGGCGACACCGGTGGTCCGAAAGGGCCTGATTTCGGTGCCGCTCTACGACATGGCGCATCTGACCGGCGACCTGGTCGGGCTGCTCGACGCGCTCGGCCTCGAAAAGGCGGTGTTCTGCGGCCATGATTGGGGCGGGCTGGTGGTCTGGCAGATGGCGCTGATGCACCCGTCCCGAGTCGCTGGTATCATCGGGGTCAACACGCCTTTCATGCCGCGCGGCCCGATCGACCCGATCCAGATGATGCGCCACGTCTTCGGCGGAGACATGTACATCGTCCACTTCCAGAAATACGGCGAGGCCGAGCGCATCCTGGATGCCGATATCGCCAAGTCGATGCGCTTCTGGTACCGCAGGACCCGGATGAAGCTGGCCGACTACGACAAGCTGCCGGCGGAGCACAAGACGCTGTCGCTGATCCGCGGCTACGAGCGTGGCGAGGACGCCTGGTCGGCCCCGCTGGTCATGTCCGAATCGGAACTGGCGGTCTATGTCGAGGCCTTCGAAAGGACCGGCTATGAGGGCGGCATCAACTGGTACCGCAACATGACCCGCAATTGGGAGCGCAGCGCCGATCTGGTCCAGCGAATCGATGTGCCCTGTCTGATGATCTCCGCGGCCGACGATGTCGTGTTGCGGCCGGAGATGACGAACGGGATGGAGAATTACATTCCGGATCTGGAAAAGCATGTCATCGCGGATTGCGGCCATTGGACGCAATCTGAACAACCGGAAAAGCTTAACGATCTGATGGGTAGGGTGGTTGAAGAGGCGATTCGGTGAGGGTATTTTAAAGTTGGGCACTTGAGGCGGTGTCGATCACGTGATCATTCCACACCTCCAATATTAGAAAATGATTGCTGCCGGACTCGATATGTCAGAAGGTTCTATCAATCTGACATTGAGCGTAGGCAAGATTTGTGCTACCAGGCGTTGGTGAGAAGGCACGGACTTCCGAGCCGATTTGTGAGTATATTGGAGAAGATGCGATGAGTGAAGTTAGTGCAAATCCTCCCAGAATGACGGATGGCAAAGTCTCTAGCCCGCTCCCGAACTCGATCGTGACGGATTATGGCAACCAATTGATGATGATAACCGTCCCGGGGGAGTGGAGCGGTTCTATGGATGCCCCGACACCCATTACTCTGACGGTCAGTTATGACTCTAGTATGGATGAGTCGACTATATCCTTCTGTTTCAAATTGGCTCTTCCCGGTGAAACGGCTACGGCTGAACTGACGTGCGACGGAGCATCATTTCCGATTACACTCGGAGTTCCGGTCTAATTTTTGGGCAGCGGCGGCGTTTTATCGATTGAAGAGCGCCGCCGCGCTTTTCCTTCAAAAGAAGATGATATAGACAGGAATTCCTTCTGGGTGAGGATCTTGGCGTCGGCGGGTAACCCGCCGACAAGGATGATTTGGCCCCCCGTACGAGCGAACCAACTGGTTTGCAATCCCGCGGCATGCTGAAGTGGCGGGCTAGCGATTGGTCGACGGGGAGGGTACACGATGAGACAACGATGGGGGGCTGCCTGCCCCTTTCTCATCGGACTCGTCCTTTGTTCTATGTTCGGGCAGATATCCCATGCTGAGGAGGCCCGTCCGACGGCTTCGGTACTGCGTGTCGCAGTCTCACGCCTGCCGCAAACAGCCTTTCCGATCGGGGCACCTCGGACTCCGGAAGCTGGCTACCTCCGGGGCTTCATCGGGCGGTCTTTGACAATCTATGACAAGTCTTGGGCCGTTGCCTGCGCGCTCTGCACCGAATTGCCGACCCTGGAGAATGGTGGGGCGCGGATCGTCACGCGTGCCGACGGCTCGAAGGGTATCGACGTTACGTTCGAACTCGCGTCCAATCTCGAATGGGACGACGGCGTACCGGTAACGACCGCCGATGTCGCGTTCGGCATTGAGATCGCGCACAAGCTTGGCGGCGGAGCCGCTGCACTCCCTAATATTCTCGATGCCGTCATCCAGGACGACCATCGCTTCACCTTGCGGATTTCGAGTGTTCGGTTCGACTACAACCGCATGGAGGACCTCTTTCTCCTGCCGGCACATCGCGAGAAAGCGCTTTTCGACTCGTCGGCTACGCCAGCGGATTATTTGGCCCGGTCGCTTTATGCGACGGATCCGACCGCCGCGGGTCTCTCCTACAGCCCGTTCAAGGTCGGAAAACTGGCCCGGGATGAGATCCTGCTGACTCGAAATCCTCACTGGAACGGCAAGCGGCCGAGTTTTGACCAGATTCTGCTCCGCAAATTCGATAATATCGAAGCAGTCGCGGCAGACCTTGCTGCCAAGCGGGTAGATATGGTCGCCGGCGAAACGGGGTTGGATTTAACTGGAATCTTTCAACTCGAAGCGGCCGATAAGAATTCCGCTTATAATTTCGTCTATAAGTCGACCCTGCAATACGGGCATATCGATATCAATCTGTCCAACCCGTTGCTCGCAGACAAGAGAGTCCGTAGGGCCATGCTTCTAAGCCTGGATCGGCCCATTACGGGGGACGTGCGGGAGCGAATGGCAGCGGACGAAGTGCCTCGCAGCTTCCTGCCGCCGGCCTCGCCCAATTTCGATCCGACGATCGCGTCGACGCCCTATGATCCCGTGAAGGCTGCGGCGCTGCTTGATGCGGCAGGCTTCGCCCGCGGCTCGGATGGCATACGCGTTGATTCTCAGGGCCGGCGGCTGGCTTTTCGGTTAGCAGCCCAGGTCGACTGGGACCTTGCGCAGCGCATCGTGGAAACCGTCAAGGATCAACTGAGAAACGCCGGTATCGAGATCACGCTCGAAAACAAGCGATTGGGAGAGATTCTCCCGAAGCGTCAATTCGATCTCGTCTTCTACACCTGGATAAATGCCCCGGAGTTCCTGCTCGAACCGGTCTATGGAAAATCCGGCATTCCCAGTGCTGGAAACGGCTATCGCGGCCTGAATTTCCCCGGTTTCGACAATGGTGAGATGAATAGCACCGTCTCGGCGCTGACCGCCGAAATGGATCCGGCCAAGCGGCTTCTGCTCTGGCGTCGGGCTCAGCAGATCTACGCCGAGGAGATTCCGGCCCTTCCACTCTCCTTTGGTCCGATGGAGTATATTCTGCCTGTCACCATGACCGGCGTCGAACCGACAGGTCACATGATCCCGACCAGCTACTGGGTCGAGGACTGGAAGCTTCATTAGGATAAGCTTCATTAGGATCCATCGGCGGGTGTCCGCGTCCGATCTCCGCATGGATAATTGCGGCCATTGGTACTAATCTGACCGCGTGATCGCCTTTCCGCATCATCTCATGGCACCGGCTGAATTCTATCGCGGCGTTGACCTGAACCCGCCGGTATCCATCCGAATTTCCTATACTAAATATCAACCCGGAGCCTCGTGACCAACCCCGACGACACCACTGAACTTGACCCGCTAGCGCCGCGGCGCAATCCGGCGCTGGTTGGCCATGGCCTGGCCGAGCAGGCCCTGCTGCAGGCGGCCGAAGGCGGGCGGATGCCGCATGCCGTCATCCTGGGCGGGCCGCGCGGCATCGGCAAGGCGACGCTGGCCTTCCGCTTTGCCCGCTGGCTGCTGGCACGCCCCGATCCGGCGGAGGCGCCGGGACTGTTCGGCGCGTCGGCGCCCGCGACCAGCCTGGCGCTCGATTCCGGCCATCCGGTGGCACGGCGGATCAGCGCCGGCGGCCATGCCGATCTGCTGACCGTCGAGCGCGGCTGGGATCCGAAGCGCAAAAAGTTCCGGACGAGATCGTCGTCGACGATGTCCGCGCCGTCTCGAATTTCCTGCGCCTGACCTCGGCCGAAGGGGGCTGGCGTATCGTCATCGTCGATAGCGCCGATGAGATGAATCGCAATGCTGCAACGCCTTGCTCAAAGTTCTTGAGGAGCCGCCGAAGCGCGCGCTGCTGCTGCTGGTGTGCCACGCGCCAGGCCGGCTGCTGCCGACCATCCGCTCGCGCTGCCGCAAGCTCTATCTGCAGCCTCTGGCCGAAGAAGAGGTCGTAGCGCTGATGCGTGAGCACCGGCCGGAGGTGTCGGCGGCCGATGCGGCCTCCTTGGCACGGCTCGGCGACGGCTCGATCGGCCGTGCGCTCGAACTGCAGGATGCGGGCGGGCTGATGCTCTATAAGGCACTGCTCGACCGGTTGGGCGAGCTGCCGCAGGTCGATATCGCGGCGCTGCATCGGTTGGCCGACAGCATGGCCGGTGCGGATGCCGAGGACGCGTTCCGCACCCTGACCGAGCTGCTGGTCGATTTTCTGGCCCGGCTGGTTACGCCGCGCGAAGTGCTTGCGGGTGAGGCGGAGCTGCTGCGCCGATTGGGCGGGCAGACCCGGCTTGATCGCTGGATCGAGGTATGGGAGAACCTGCGCTCCCTGTTCGTGCGGGCCGATGCGGTCAATCTCGATCGCAAGCAGGTCGTGCTGGACGCCTTCTTCACGCTGGAAGCGGCGGCGCGCTGAGGCGCGATTCCCCAGGAGACCAGGATGCCCGAGGGGCGGCCTTTCTACATCACCACACCGATCTATTACGTCAACGGCAAGCCGCATATCGGCCACGCCTATACGACGATCGCCTGCGACGTCATTGCCCGGTTCATGCGGCTGGACGGGCGGCGCGTGCATTTCCTGACCGGCACGGACGAGCACGGCCAGAAGGTCGAGAAGAGCGCGGCCGCAGCCGGCGTCTCGCCGCAGCAATTCTGCGACGAGATCGCCGAGACCTTCCGCGGCCTGACCAAGGCGCTCGACATCTCGAACGACGATTTCATCCGCACGACCGAGGAGCGGCATATCCGCGCCTGCCAGGCGCTGTGGCAGCGTCTGGCCGAGCGCGACGAGATCTATCTGGGATCCTATTCCGGCTGGTATGCCGTGCGCGACGAGGCGTTCTACACCGAGGGCGATCTGACCGAGCCCGACGCTGCCGGGGCTCGCCATGCGCCGACCGGGGCGCCGGTCGAATGGGTCGAGGAGCCGAGCTATTTCTTCCGCCTCTCAGCCTGGGGCGACAAGCTGCTCGATTTCTATGCCGCCAATCCGGGCTTCATCCAGCCCGAGAGCCGGCGCAACGAGGTGATCAGCTTCGTGAAATCGGGGCTGCGCGACCTGTCCGTGTCGCGCACCAGCTTCTCCTGGGGCATTCCGGTGCCGGGCGACCCTGCCCATATCATGTATGTCTGGCTCGACGCGCTGACCAACTACATCACCGCGGTCGGCTACCCCGATATCGAAAGCGAGAGTTACCGCAGCTTCTGGCCGGCTGATCTGCATATGGTCGGCAAGGACATCGTGCGGTTCCATGCAGTCTATTGGCCGGCCTTCCTGATGGCGGCCGGGCTGGAGCCGCCGAAATCCGTCTTCGCCCATGGCTGGTGGACGGCCGGCGAAGAGAAGATGTCGAAATCGCTTGGAAATGTGATCGATCGATCGAACTGGTCGAGGCTTATGGGCTCGATCCGGTGCGCTACTTCCTGCTGCGCGAGATCCCGTTCGGCCAGGATGGCGATTTCTCGGTCAAGGCCTTGATCGGCCGGATCAATTCGGATCTCGCCAATAATCTCGGCAATCTGGCGCAGCGCACGCTGAGCCTGGTGCAGAAGAATTTGGGCGGCGTCGCCCCGGCGCTAGACGGGCTGACCGATGAAGATCAGGCGCTGCTCGGCGCCGCGCGAGCGTTGCTGCCGGCTCTGCGCGAGCAGATGGCCCGTGCTGAGCTGCATGGCGCGCTCGGCCGGATCTTCGAGGTCGCCGACGCTGCCAATCGCTATATCGACACGCAGGCGCCCTGGTCGCTGAAGAAGACCGATCCGGCGCGCATGGCGACAGTGCTGGCCGTGCTGGTCGAGGCGATCCGGACGCTGGTGCTCCTGCTGCAGCCGGTCATGCCGACGGCCTGCGCCGCCATTCTCGACCAGTTGGCCGTGCCGCCGGACGCCCGGAGTTTCGCGGCGCTCGAAGGCGAGGGCAGGGTGGTGCCGCCCGGGACGGCACTGCCGCCGCCCAAGGGCGTGTTTCCCCGTATCGAGGCCGAGAAAGTCTGACCCGCCGATGCAGCTCGTCGACAGCCATTGCCATCTGGATTTCCCGGATTTCGCCGAGGAGCGTGACGCGGTCATCGCGCGGGCCCGCGCCGCCGGGATCGGCACGATGGTCACCATCTGCATCAAGATCACCGAGTTCGACGGCGTGCGCGCCATCGCCGAGAGCGATCCGGACATCTGGTGCACGGTCGGCATCCATCCGCATGAGGCCGCTGCCGAGCCCTCGGTCGACGAGGCGCGGCTCGCAGCGCTGGCCGATCATCCCAAGGTCATCGGTATCGGCGAATGCGGGCTCGACTACCACTATGATCTGAGCCCGCGCGACCGGCAGAAGATCGTGTTCCGCACCCATGCCCGGGCGGCGCGCGAGAACGGGCTGCCGCTGGTCGTCCATACGCGCGAAGCCGATGACGACACGGCGGCGCTGCTGGCCGAGGAGAGCCAGGGCGGGCGGCTGACCGGCGTGCTGCATTGCTTCACCTCCGGTCGCAAGCTCGCGCTGCAAGGTATTGATCTTGGCTTTTATGTCTCGTTCTCCGGCATCGTCACCTTCAAGAATGCCGAGGATCTGCGCGAGACGGTGAAGGCCGTGCCGCTGGAACGCATGCTGGTCGAAACCGATGCGCCGTTCCTGGCGCCGGTGCCCAAGCGCGGCAAGCGCAACGAGCCGGCCTTCGTCGCCCATACCGCCGCTTTCATCGCCGGGCTCAAGGGCGTCAGCCCTGAAGAGCTGGCAGCCGTCACGACCGAGAACTTCCACCGCCTGTTCCCGAAAGCCCGGCGCGCCGCATCATGAAGGTGACGCTGCTTGGCTGCGGCGGTTCGCAGGGCGTGCCGAACTCCGCCGGCGAGTGGGGCGACTGCAACCCGGCCGATCCGCGCAACCGGCGTCTGCGGCCGTCAGTGCTGGTCGAAACCGAGGCAATGGCGGGCGAAAAGCGCGCCATTCTGATCGACAGCGGGCCGGATCTGCGCAAACAACTGCTCTCCGCGCGCACGAGCCGGATCGATGCGGTGCTCTACACCCACGCCCATGCCGATCATGTCCACGGCATCGACGATCTGCGGGCGATCAACAAGGCGATGGGGCGGCCGATCCCGATCTGGGCCACGCCGGCGGTCATGGCCGCGCTGCAGGAACGTTTCGCTTATGCGCTCCAGGGCGGGGAGGGCGGCTTCTACCGCCCGACCCTGCTGCCCAACGTGTTCGACGGGCCGTTCGAGGCCGCAGGCGTGCCGGTCGTGCCGTTCGAGCAGGATCACGGGTTTACCGTCACGACCGGCTTCCGCATCGGCGATTTCGCCTATTCGACCGATGTCGTCCAGCTCGACGAGGCCGCTTTCGCCGTGCTTCAGGGCATTACGACCTGGATCGTCGATTGCGTCCGGCTCGCGCCGCATCCGACGCATAGCCATCTGGACCGGACGCTCGGCTGGATCCGCCGGATCGCGCCGCAGCGCGCCGTGCTGACCCATATGGACGGCTCGCTCGACTATGCCTCTCTGGCGGCTCTTTTGCCGGACGGGGTGGAGCCGGGACGGGACGGGCTGGTTTTGCAGGTCTAGCGACGCAAGCGTTTACAGGGCTGTAACCCGCCATGCGCCTGGGCATACCCAGCGATCGGAATTCGCCACTTCTCCGGCAGCGGGCTGGTGCCTTCTATTAGGGCTCACCAGTGATCCGAGGATGCCTTTCGTGCCCGCCGCCGCTACTGCATCGGCTTCACCGCAATTCACGCATCGCGAGACAGTCGTCATCATCACCGGCTGATGCTCGGCATGTTCCTGGCGGCACTCGACCAGACCATTGTCGCGACCGCGCTGCCGCGGATTTCGGCTGACCTGAAGGGCGCCGAGCATCTGAGCTGGGTCGTATCGTCCTATCTGTTGACCTCGACCGCGGCGACGCCGGTCTACGGCAAGCTGTCGGATCTCTACGGCCGCAAGCCGATGCTGCAGGTCGCGATCGTGATCTTCCTGATCACTTCGATGCTGTGCGGGCTGGCCACGACGATGGGCCAGCTGATCGTGTTCCGGGCGCTGCAGGGGGCTGGGCGGCGGCGGCTTGCTGGCCATGGCGCATGCCACCATCGCCGATATCCTGTCGCCGCGGGAGCGCGGCAAATATCAGGGATATTTCGCCGGCGTGTTCGCCGCGGCGAGCGTGATCGGGCCGGTGCTGGGAGGCGTCTTCGCCGATTACCTGACCTGGCGCTGGGTGTTCTGGATCAATCTGCCGATCGGCATCGCGGCGCTCGCGGTCGCGCAATTCGCGCTGCGGAAGCTCGTTGCGAAGCGGCTGCGCCACAAGATCGACTGTCTCGGCGCCGTGCTGATCGTCGGCGGCGTCACTTGCGTGCTGCTCGTGACGACCATGGGCGGCAACGATGCCGCCTGGAATTCGCCGCTGATCGAATCCCTGGGCGGTGCCGCCGCGTTGCTGTTCGGGCTCTGCGTCCTGCAGGAGCGTCATGCCAGCGAGCCGATCCTGCCGCCGCGGCTATTCGCCAACCGGATTTTCGTGGTCGGCAATCTGCTGAACCTGATGGTTTCGGTCACCATGATCGGCAGCATCGTGTTCATCCGCTGTTCCTGCAGATGGTCTATCAGCTGCAGGCCGGCGATTCCGGGCTGATGCTGATCCCGTTCAGCAGCGCCACGACCATCGGCGCCGTCAGTGCCGGCCGCATCGTCGCAGCGACCGGGCGCTACAAATTCGTGCCGATCGCCGGGCTTGCCGCCAATCTCATTGGCATGACGCTGTTTTCAACGGTGACCGCGTCTACGCCGCTCGTGCTGACCGGTGCCTATATGGTGCTGACCGGGGTCGGTCTGGGTGCAGTGATGCCGGTCATGCTGATCGCTATCCAGAATGCCATCGAGGTGCGGGATCTCGGCACGGGCACCGCGTCCAATTCCTTCTTCCGTTCGATGGGCGGCTCTTTCGGCGTCGCGTTGTTCGGCGCCGTCCTGATCGCACGGCTGAACGGCATCGTCGGCATGGTGCCGGGACATGAAGCGCTCGGCCCGGAAGCCGGCATGGCGCTGCTGCATGCCGGTTCGACGGCCCTGACCCTGGCGCCGGAGAACCTCCGGCCCGGCGTCACGGCGGCGGTGACCCAGGCCTTCCACGACATGTTCCGGGTCGGCGCCGCGATCTCGCTGCTCAATTTCGTTACAGCGCTGTTCCTCAAGGAACTGCCGCTGCGTACGACTTCGGGCATGACCGACAGGCGCGCCGGCGCAGCGGCGGCCGCGGCGCTCGCCGACTGAGCCGGCTGTCGGATCCGCGCCGGCGACTTACGCCTTACGCAATGCCAGAAACATTCCGCGCCATCATCAGCAACAGAGTTAGGAGTTAGCGCAAAACCTGCGCCGGGTTTCGCTATTTCCCAAAGAGTCCAATTTCGGAAACTGTTGCGATCGAAATCTGGGGCGATTCGCTCCCGTTTTGGCCGATGCCGGCTTGTTTCGTGTTGCTGCCCATTAGAGCGTGGTGAAATTTGGTTGAGTCGGTGGATTTAGGCTTTTCAAGATGTTGTATTTTTGATTCAAGAATCGGGCTGGATATGGGGGCCAGCCCGGATGGGACGTCCTTATTCGATGGATCTTCGAGAGCGCGTCGTTGCAGCGATTGTGGGCGGGATGTCGTGTCGGCAGGCGGCCGCCCGCTTCGGTGTCAGCTACAGCGTCGCGATTGGCTGGATGAAGCGTCTTCGCGAGACGGGGAGTGTGGCGCCCGGCCAGATGGGCGGTCACAAGCCGAGGAAGATTTCGGGCGAGTACCGCACCTGGCTTGTGGAGCGCTGCCGCGAGCGTGCCTTCACCTTGCATGGCCTCGTCGTCGAGCTGGGCGCCCGCGGTCTTGTGGTCGATTACCGCTCGGTCTGGGACTTCGTCCATGGCGAGGGGCTCACATATAAAAAAAGACGATGGTCGCGACCGAACGGGAGCGGCCGGACGTCGCTCGTCGGCGAGCGCAGTGGCTGAAACATCGCATCGGCATCGATCCGGCCCCGGCTGGTTTTCATCGACGAGACTTGGACCAAGACCAACATGGCGCCGCTGCGGGGCTGGGCGCCGCGCGGTGAGCGCCTGATCGGTCATGCTCCTTTCGGCCATTGGAATACGATGACTTTCCTGGCGGCGTTGCGCCATGACCGGATCGACGCGCCCTGGCTCATCGACGGACCGATCAACGGCGAGCGCTTCCTCGTCTATGTCGAAAAGGTGCTCGTCCCGACCTTGAGCCCAGGCGATATCGTGATCATGGACAATCTCGGTTCCCACAAGGCCAAGGCCGTTCGTCTTGCAATCCGACAGGCCGGCGCCAGGCTGTTCTTCCTGCCGAAATACTCCCCCGATCTGAACCCGATCGAGAAGTTCTTCGCTAAGCTCAAGCATCTCTTGCGAAAGGCCGCCGCGAGAACCATCGATGCCGTCTGCCAGGCCATCGCCGAAATCCTCGATACAGCCTCCCCGCAGGAATGCCGCAACTACTTCATCGAAGCAGGATATGACCAAACCTAATTTCATACCGCTCTAGAATGCTGATTGTTGCGACAAACTCTGGCTGACGGCGCAACAGATCGAAAGAATTTTGAGCGCTCGTTTTGCAACGAAGCGCAGCTTCGTTGCAAAACGAGAGCAAGGGGTGCACGAGGGAACGCCCTCGTTTTCGCCATCGGCGAAATTGGCTCTCGAAAAAAAAAACGACTCCGCGCGAGGTCGTTGCGTGAACACTCCGCTGATAACCCGCGCGCTGGCAAGCCGGCCTCCATCCGCTCATGGACACCCGGCTCACTCGACCGCGCGAACCGGCGATCGAACTCTGCTTGTCATCTCGGCCCAGGCCGCCTCGTGGTACGCCGCTGCTGGACCCAACTAACCGGCGGCTTCGAGAACACGCTCGGGGCCTCTGGTCAGCGAAAAAACTTACGCGTCTGCAACTTTCGCGGCCATGAACAAGAGACAAGTGGCGCCCCGTGCGAGATGGGGCCTCCCTTGAAGCATACAAGCGGGTGGAGCTTCTTCGACGATTCGCGAGCTTCGAGTGTCCAGCCGGAAAATGTGAGGAAGGAGCGCTCTGCAGCCGTTTTCCCAATCATGCGCCGTGATCGAGGTGTCCCGATCCTGCAGCTTCACGCATCAATGCCGCCGTGACGCCCTCCCCAGCGGGTGGCAAGCGCTAGATTCGATCCAATAGCTGGTCGAGGGCTCTCGGGAGATGCCCGGAAACTACTCAGGCGGTCCCGATTGCGGCGATCGAGATATACACGTAGCTGGCGTACAGATCGGCGGTGCCGACGCGGTAGGCTCGGCAAGTGCCCGCCTCGTGTTCGCCGTGGCGAAATCTTGCGGGGCTGCGGAGAGAGTAAGTCTGAGTATTTTCCGACTCTGTATTCGGCGATCTCTCGTCCGCTACGGTCGCTACAGACGAGACTGATCCCGTCGTTCGACACGGGCGAGCCTGTCCTCTATCCCGATGCCGCGCACTCGCTGCAGCATCGGACGAGCGGCACGTTCTCGCCTCTTACGGTTTGAGGCGAACGGTGAATATGAGCGCTCCCCCAGGTCCCGTGACTTCGCCCCTCCGCTTTGGACTCTTTCGATGAGCGCGAGTTGCGGCCTTGCGGTGACCGCGGTGCTCCAGGAGTTCGACAGCGATCGCGCTCGTCTCATGGACATCGTGCTGGCCGTCCAGCGCCGCTTCGGCCACGTCGATCACGCTGCAACCCTGGCCATTGCAGCCGGGGCTCGGCATCCATCCGGTCGAAGTCGAAGACATGGTGTCGTTCTATGCCTTCCTCGACCTGAAGCCTCGCGGCCGCTGCCGTATCCGGCTTTCCAAGACGCCTATCTCGCTCATGCAGGGCGCGAAGGAGGTCGCAGCTGCCTTAGAATTGGCGCTCGGCCTGCACCTCGGCGAGACCTCGGCCGATGGCGCGTTCACCCTGGAATGGACCAGCGACATCGGCATGGCCGATCAGGAGCCGGCCGCTCTTATCGACGGCAAGATCCTGACGGAACTGACGCCGGACGACGTGCCCGACATTATCGCCGCCCTACGACAGTCACCTGGCACAGCGCTGCCCAAGAATTCGGTCCGGTCGAGCCTTGCCCTGGCGGGCCCGCTCTTGGCCATGCCGTTCGCTGCCGGCGACGGGATCAGGGCGGCGCTGACCCGCTCGCCCGACCAGGTCGTCGAGGAGATCACGAAGGCCAAGCTGCGCGGTCGCGGCGGCGCCGGCTTTCCTACCGGCATGAAATGGCGACTGACCCGCAAGGCGGTCGGCCAGGGACCATTATGTCGTCTGCAACGCCGATGAGGGCGAGCCCGGTACCTTCAAGGATCGCGTGCTGCTGTCCGAATTCCCCGATCTTGTCTTCGACGGCATGACGATCGCCGGATATGCCCTTGGGGCGCGGCACGGGCTGGTCTATCTGCGCGGCGAATACGCCTATTTGTGGGAGCCGCTGCAGGCGGTGCTGCGGGACCGACGGCGAGACGGATTGCTTGGCGATCGGATCTGCGGCCGCGACGGGTTCGATTTCGACATCCGGATCCAGCTCGGCGCCGGCGCCTATATCTGCGGCGAGGAATCCGCCCTGCTCGAATCCCTGGAGGGCAAGCGCGGTGCGCCGCGCGACCGGCCGCCTTTTCCGACCGAGCGCGGCTATCTGCATCAGCCGACCGCCATCGACAATGTCGAGACCTTTGTCTGTGCCGCCCGCATCATCGAGCATGGCGCCGCCTGGTTCACCGCGTTCGGTACCAAAGAATCGAGCGGGACGAAGTTGATGAGCGTGTCAGGCGATTGCGCGCGTCCGGCGTCTATGAGGTGCAATTCGGCATCACGGTCAATGAGCTGCTCGATCTGGTCGGCGCACCGGACGCGGCCTATGTCCAGATGAGCGGTCCATCCGGCCAGGCTGTCGCCCCCAAGGATTTCGGCCGCCGCATTGCTTATGAAGATCTCTCGACCGGCGGGGTCGACCATGATCTTCGGCCCGCAGCGCGACGTGCTCGATATCGCCCTGCAATTCGCCGATTTCTTCGTCGACGAATCCTGCGGCTGGTGCACGCCGTGCCGGGTCGGTACCACGCTGCTCAAGCAGGGAATGGAGAAGATCGTGGCCGGCCGGGCAACGCTGTCGGACATCGCCGCGACCGAAGCGCTGGCCGACACCGTCTCGCGGATGAGCCGTTGCGGACTAGCCAGACGGCGCCCAACCCGATCCTGACAACGATGCGCAGCTTCCCCGAGCTCTATGAGGCGAGGCTCGCACCGGAGCCGTTCACGCCGCGCGTCATCCTGCACGACGCGCTGCGCGAGGCGGTCGCGGTGCAGGGCCGCGAGCCCGTTGTGCAGGAGGCCTAGCATGGGCGCAGAGACCATCCGCTTCACCATCGACGGAATCGAGGTCGCGGCCACGCCGGGGCCAGTCGGTCATTCAGGCCTGCGATGCCGCCGGGATCTATATCCCGCGCCTCTGCCATCATCCCGACCTCGAACCGGCCGGCAATTGCCGGGTCTGCACCTGCAAGATCAATGGCCGCAACGCAGCGGCCTGCGTGACCCCGGCGGCCCATGGCATGGTGATCGAGAACAAGACGAAGCAACTAACCGACGACCGGCGCGCCGTCATCGAGATGCTGTTCGTCGAGGGCAATCATCCCTGTCCCTATTGCGTGGCGAGCGGGGATTGCGAGCTGCAGGGCCCTGGGCTATCGCCTGGGCATGGTGGCGCCGACTCAATCTTACCAGTGGCCGGAGCGCAGGATCGATGCCACTCACCCCGGACATCTATCTCGATCATGACCGCTGCATCCTTTGTTCGCGCTGCATCCGCGCCTCCCGAATGGCGGACGGCAAGTCGGTGTTCGGCTTCGAAGGCCGCGGCATCGCCATGCGGCTGAACATTGATGCGGAGGGCGGCTTGGGCGAGACCCAGATGGCCGCGATCGACAAGGCAGCGCGGGTCTGTCCGGTCGCCTGCATCGTGATCAAGCACGACAGCTATCGCGTTCCGAATGGCAGCCGCCGCTACGACACGGCACCGATCGGCAGCGAGATCGAGGCGAAGGCGTCTGGCGGTGAAACCGTGACCGCGCTCCTGGCAGCGGCGAAACCTCGGCTGGCGACCTGCGCGCTTACCGGCTGTTTCGGCTGCCACATGTCGCTGCTCGACATCGACGAGCGCATCCTCGAGCTGATCGATCTGGTCGATCTCGACCGCTCGCCTTTCGACGACAAGAAGGCTTTCGACGGCCCGGTCGACATCGGCCTGGTCGAGGGCGGCTGCTCGAATGAATACAATGTCCTGGAGCTGCGCGATTTCCGGCAGCACTGCCGGATCCTGGTCTCGGTCGGCGCCTGCGCGATCAATGGCGGCGTGCCGGCGATGCGCAACACGATCGGGCTCCGGGGAGTGCCTGGAGGCAGTCAATCTCAGCGGTCCCACGCTCGAAGGCGGCGGCATGATTCCGAATGACGAGGATCTGCCGCTGCTGCTGGACCGGGTCTACCCGTCGCATGAAATCGTAAAGATCGACTATTTCCTGCCGGGCTGCCCGCCCTCGGCCGACGCCATCTGGGCCGCACTCAAGGCCCTGCTGACCGGCACGAGCCGGTGCTGCCTTACCAATTGTTGAAATACGAATGATGGCCGGACAAAAGCCATGAACGACGTCCAGATCAGCCAGGGGCCGCGCAAGATCGTCATCGATCCGGTCACCCGCGTCGAAGGCCACGGCAAGGTCACCAATCCGGCCTCGACGAAGCCGGCGCGGGTCGAACAGGCCCGCTTTCATATCGTCGAGTTCCGCGGCTTCGAACGTTTCATCCAGGGGCGGCTCTACTGGGAAGTCCCGGTCCATCGTCCAGCGCCTCTGCGGCATCTGCCCGGTCAGCCATCATCTCGGCGCCGGCAAGGCGATGGACGTCGTGGCCGGGGGATCGGCTGACGCCCACGGCGGAAAAGATGCGGCGGCTGATGCATTACGGCCAGGTGCTGCAGTCGAACGCGCTCAACTTCTTCCATCTGGCCTCGCCTGATCTGCTGCTCGGCTTCGCAGCGCCGGTGGCACGGCGGAACATCATCGGCGTGATCGAGGCCTTCCCGGAAGTTGGCAAGTGGGCGATCTTCATCCGCAAATTCGGGCAGCAGGTGATCGCCGCCACTGGCGGCAGGCGCATCCATCCGCGCCTATGCATTCCCGGCGGCGTCAACCAGAACCTGTCGGTCGAGAACCGCGACGCGCTCCGCAAGGACATCGACCAGATCATCGGCTGGTGCGGCGAGGCGCTGGAACTGCACAAATCCTTCGTGCGCTCGCATGAACAACTGCACGAGAGCTTCGCCAGCTTCCCGTCAAGCTATATGAGCCTGGTCGGCGCGGATGGCGGCATGGATCTTTACGACGGCACGCTGCGCGCCATCGACGCCGAGGGCAAGCCGATCTTCGAAGGCGTCGGCCCGGCGCAATATTGCGACCACATCATCGAGGAGGTGCGGTCCTGGAGCTATATGAAATTCCCGCATATCCGGTCGCTCGGGCGGGAAGATGGCTGGTACCGGGTCGGGCCGCTGGCGCAGCTGAATTGCTGCGCCTTCATCGACACGCCACTGGCCGAGGCCGCGCGCAAGGAGTTCATGGCGCAGGGCAGCGGCGGGCCGGTCCACGCCACGCTCGCTTATCACTGGGCGCGGCTGATCTGCATGATCCACTGCGCGGAGACGGTCAGGAACCTGCTGTTCGACGACGAGCTGCAGGGTACCGATCTAGTCGTCACCGGCGAGCGGCGACCGGAAGGCATATCGATCATCGAGGCGCCGCGCGGAACGCTGATCCATCACTATACGGTCGACGACAATGATCAGGTAACGAGCGCCAATCTCATCGTCTCCACGACCAACAACAATGAGGCGATGAACCGGTCGGTGACCAAGGTCGCCCAGGATTATCTCTCTGGGCACGAGATCACCGAAGGGCTGCTGAACCACATCGAAGTGGCCATCCGCGCCTATGACCCTTGCCTCTCCTGTGCCACGCACGCGCTCGGCGACATGCCGCTGATCGTGACGTTGGAGGATGCCGATGGCTCCGTCATCGCGAGCCGGGTGAAACAATGAGTGCGCTCGTGCCCGACGCCGCCCGCCATCCCCGAATCTCGTCCTTGGTTACGGCAATCCCGGACGGCAGGATGACGGGCTGGGCCCGGCCGTGGTCGCGGAGATCGAGGGCCTCGGATGGCCGAACGTCACGGCGTATGACAACTACCAGCTCAACATCGAAGACGCGATCGATGTCGCAGCGCACGAATCGTCTGGTTCGTCGATGCTGCGAAGGCCGGGCCGCCGCCCTATGCCGTATCCGAATTGCTACCGGCGCCGACGATCGAATTCACCAGCCACATCGTTCGTCCGGAGGCGATATTGGCTATCGCCCGCCAATGCTACGGCGGAGCACCACAGGCCTTCCTGTTGGCCATTCGCGGCTACCAATTCGAGTTCGTCGAGGAACTCACATCAGACGCGACCAGCAATTTATGCGCGGCGCTGGCCATGCTGACCGAGCGCATTCGAGTCCTGTCGGCAGAGGCCTCGCCATGAACATCGGGCTGGGCGATCGGCGCCGGACCATCCTGTTGATCGACGGGGATCCGCATGCCAGGGCAACACTTCGTATTGCGCTGGAGGCTTCGGGTTTCTCGGTCGGCGAGGCGGCGAACAACCACGAGGGCGAGCGCACAGCGTTGCGCGTCAAGCCCGACGCGATTCTCGCGGAGCTGATGATGGATGCGGCCGATGCCGGCATCACGGTCGCCGAGCGGCTCATGGCGCATGGCAGCACAATCCCCTGCTACATCCTCAGCACGGCGAGCGAGGCGCTGATGGGCTCCGTCGGGCTGCACGAGATCGGCATATCCGGCGTATTTCTGAAGCCTGTCGACACGGCCATCGTCATCCAGACGCTTAAGACGCGGCTCAGCCCGCGCGACGGCGAGGCCGGCCATGCATGAAGTTTCGCTCGTCGAAAGTCTCGTGGCGCTGGTCGAAGACGAACGGCGAAAGCAGGGGTTTTCACGGGTCCGCGTAATCCGCCTCCGGCTCGGCGTGCTCGGGCATGCGGAGCCGGAGGCGATGCGCTTCTGCTTCGATGCGGTCACGAGCGGCACGATCGCGGACGGGGCACGATTGGAGATCGAGATGGTTGCAGGGCAGGGCTGGTGTTCGGGTTGTCGCCTGACCGTGCCGCTCGACGAGCGCTTCGCGTCCTGTCCGATCTGCGGCAATGCCCATGTGCGGCTCACCGCCGGCGACGAGCTGCGCCTAGCCGAGCTGGAGGTGGAGTAATGTGTGCGATATGCGGCTGCGGCCATGGGCCACGACCATCGCCACCCGCACGCCCACCATCATCGTGAGCACGCCGCCCAAACGATCGATTTTGGCGCTGGTACGGCCGGCCAGCATATCGTCGGCCTGAGCCAGGAGCGGGTGATCAGCATCGAGCGCAATATCCTGTCGAAGAACGACGCCCTCGCTGATGCCAACCGGAAGCGCCTGCAGGCGAACAGCGTGTTCGCGCTGAATCTCGTTTCCAGCCCTGGCTCCGGCAAGACCGCGCTGCTCGTCCGGACGATCGACGACCTGAAAGGCCGGTATCCGATCGCCGTGATCGAGGGCGATCAGCAAACCTCGCGCGATGCCGACCGGATCCGTGCCACCGGCGTCCGGGCGGTCCAGGTCAACACCGGCAAGGGTTGCCATCTCGACGCCCATATGGTCGGTCACGCCCTCGATTATCTGCCGCTGGAAACCGGCAGCCTGCTGTTCATCGAGAATGTCGGCAATCTGGTCTGCCCGGCAGCTTTCGATCTGGGCGAAGCGCACAAGGTCGTCGTGCTGTCGGTGACCGAGGGCGAGGACAAGCCGCTGAAATATCCGGACATGTTTGCTGCGGCCGATCTCATGCTGCTGAACAAGTCCGATCTGCTGCCGCATTTGGAGTTCGATCTCGACGTCTGTTTCGCGGCGGCGTTGCGCGGTAAACCCGCAGATCCAGATCCTGACGGTATCGGCCCGGACCGGCGAAGGGCTCGGATCGCTCTACGCGTGGATCGAAGATCGCGCCGCCGGGAAGAATGACGGCGCTGAAGGATCGCCCCCGTGAGCCTGGCAGCGACTCCTCTCGAACACGACCGGCTGCGGGTCCGGGTCCGAGGGGCCGTCCAAGGGGTGGGGTTCCGTCCTTTCGTGTACGGCTTGGCGCTGCGGTACGGGCTTTCGGGTTTCGTCCTCAACGATCAGGACGGCGTGCTAGCGGAGATCGAAGGCTCGGCGCTGAACGGCTTCCTGACGGCTCTGCAGCGGGAACCGCCGCCGCTTGCCCGGATCGACGGCGTGGAGGTGACGGCAGTGCCGAGGCAAGGCCGGCAGGGCTTTGCGATCCGTCATAGCCTTGCCGGCGCGGGGCAGGCTCGTGCCATTCCGGACGCAGCACCGTGCCGGGCCTGCCTGGACGAAATGTTCGACCCGTCCAGCCGCTTCCATCGATATCCCTTCGTGACCTGCACGCATTGCGGACCCCGCTTCACCATCACCGTTCGGCTGCCCTACGATCGCCCGAATACGTCGATGGCCGCTTTCGGCCTCTGTAGCGCCTGCGCGGCGGACTACGCCGATCCGACCAGCCGACGCTTTCACGCCGAAACGATAGCCTGTGCGGTCTGCGGGCCGCGGCTCAGCCACCCGCTCACCGAGATCGCGGCAGCGCTCCGTCTTGGGCAGATCGTTGCGCTAAAGGGCATCGGCGGTTTCCATCTTCTGTGCGATGCGTCGAACGAGTCGGTGGTTGAAACGTTGCGTAGGCGCAAGCTTCGTCCCGCGAAACCCTTTTGCGGTCATGGTTGCGAACGAGGCTTCCGCCACGCGGTTCGCCGCGCCGAGTCCGGACGAACGGGCGTTGCTGCGCAGCGGAGCGCGTCCGATCGTGCTGATCCGCCGGGGTGAAGGTTTGGCGGCCGCGGTTGCGCCGAGGCTGGATCGGGTCGGCATGATGCTGCCTTCCGCCCCCCTGCATTACCTGCTCTTCCATGCCTTGGCCGGACAGCCGCAGGGGAGCGGGTGGCTGGACGAACCGCAGCCGATCGCTCTCGTCGCCACGAGTGCCAATTGCCGGCGGCCGGCCCCTCGTCATCACAGATGCCGAAGCTCGGCAGAATTTGGCTAGAATTGCCGATCTGATCGTCACGCATGATCGCCCGATCCTGGCCCGTGCGGATGATTCCGTCGTCGCCATAATCGATGGCGCTCCGGCCTTTCTTCGGCGATCACGCGGCTTCGTGCCCGAGCCTGTCGATTTGGGGCGGGACGGGCCTGCGGTGCTCGCGGTCGGAGCGCATCTGAAGGCGACGATCTGCGTCACCCGCGGACACGAGGCATTCCTGTCGCAGCATGTCGGCGATCTCGACAGCGCGCAAACAATCCGATTCTACCAGGAGACCGCACAACACCTGCTCTCGATGCTGGATGTCGCGCCGGAACTCGTCGTCTGCGATCTGCATCCAGACTATCGCTCGATCGACTCTGTTCGCCGAGGCGACGGGACTGCCGATCCTGCGCGTCCAGCACCACGCCGCGCACCTCGCCGCCGTCGCCGCCGAGCATCGGCTCCGTGGCAGCGTCCTCGGCGCTGCGCTCGATGGGCATGGCTACGGCGCCGATGGCTCGGCCTGGGGCGGCGAGCTGATGCTGATCGAGGGCGCGCAATGGCGTCGGCTCGGGCACCTCCTGCCGCTCGCGATGCCGGGCGGCGACCGCGCTGCCCGCGAACCCTGGCGCATGGGCGTAGCAGCTCTCATGGCACTGGGTCGCGGCGCGGAGGCGGACCGCCGTTTCCCGGGCAATGTGCTTGCCGGCCGTTTGGCGGTATTTCTCACGGCGAACGGGCCAGGACCGACCACCTCCAGCCTGGGCCGTCTCTTCGATGCTGCCGCTGCGTTGCTTGGCGTGCGTCTGCAGCAGAGCTACGAGGGCCAGGCTGCCATGGAGCTCGAGGCCCTCGTCCGCACTCCGGAATGCCTGCCTGCGGGCTATCGCATTGCGGACCAGGTCCTGAGTTTCCTGCCCCTTCTCGCCGCGCTGCTCGATCCGAGTCTGCGGGCGGGCGAGGGAGCGGACCTGTTTCACGGCACCGTGATCGCGGGTTTGACCGAGTGGATCGCTGAAGCCGCCGCGCTGCAGGGACTGAGAGACGTCGTGCTCGGCGGCGGCTGTCTGATGAACGTCGTTCTGGCCGAAGGGTTGGCCGATGCCCTGAGTGCCCGCGGTCTCGTCCCGTGGCTCCCGCGAGCCGTGCCGGCAAACGATGGTGGCCTCTCGTTCGGGCAGGCAGCCATAGCGCGGGCGCATCTCATGGCCGGGGCCGTTCCGTCCCGATCATAGCGGAGAAATTCTCATGTGCCTCGCCATCCCGATCCGCGTTGAAGAGCTGCTGCCCGATGACATGGCGCGCGTCATGCTGAGCGGCGTCTCCAAGGTTGTCTCGATTGCCCTGTTGGAGGATGTCCGGATCGGCGACTACCTGCTCATCCATGTCGGCTATGCGCTTGCCCGGCTCGATCCGGACGAGGCTGAACGAACCCTCGCCTTGATGCGCGAGGCGGCCGTTCCAGGCCTTGCGATCTTCGAGGAACAGCGGCCATGAAGCATATCGACGAATATCGCGACGGTATGCTCGCCCCGGTCCATCGCCGGCACCATCGCGCTCGAGGCCAGGCCGGACCGCCAATACCAGTTCATGGAGTTCTGCGGCGGCCATACCCACGCCATCTCGCGCTACGGCATCGAGGACCTGCTGCCACCGAACGTTCAGATGGTGCATGGGCCGGGCTGTCCCGTTTGCGTGCTGCCGATGGGGCGCATCGATGACGCCATCCAGCTGGCGATGCGGCCCGAGGTTACGCTCTGCACCTATGCCGATCTGATGCGCGTGCCCTGCGTCCGGCGGCGCCAGCCTGCTCAAGGCCAAGGCGGGCCGGCGCAGATATCCGCATGGTCTATTCGACGCTGGACGCGATCCGCGTCGCCGAGGCGGAGCCCGGCCGTGAGGTCGTGTTCTTCGCGATCGGCTTCGAAACGACGACACCGCCGACCGCCTTAGCGATCCGGCTGGCCCACAAAAAGCGGCTGCGGAACTTCACCGTGTTCTGCAACCACGTCCTGACCCCGCCGGCGATCCGGGCGATCCTCGACTCCCCCGATCTGCCGGATGCTAAGCAGGTGCGGGTCGACGGCTTCGTCGGTCCCGCGCATGTCAGCACCATCATCGGGACGCAGCCCTATGCCGGTTTCGCGGCGGAATTCCAGAAGCCTGTCGTCGTCGCAGGCTTCGAACCGCTCGATGTGGTGCAGGCGATCCTGATGCTGGTCCGCCAGGTGAACGAGGGGCGGCACGAGGTCGAGAACCAGTATATCCGGCGGTGACGGCGGAGGGCAATCTGATCGCCCAGCGCGAGATGGCCGAAGTCTTCGAGCTGCGTGCCGCGTTCGAATGGCGCGGCCTGGGCGAGCTGCCGATGAGTGCGCTGCGGCTGCGCGAGACCTATGCCGAGTTCGATGCCGAGCGGCGTTTCGCTGTTGAGACGGTTTCGGTCACAGACAACCCGGCCTGCGAATGCGGGGACATCCTGCGCGGCCTCAAGAAGCCGGCTGAGTGTAAGCTGTTCGGCACGGTATGCTCGCCCGAGATGCCGATGGGCTCCTGCATGGTATCGCCGGAGGGCGCCTGCGCGGCACATTGGACCTTTGGCCGTTTTCGGGCTGAGGCAAAGAGGCGGATCGGATGAGCTCGCCGCGGCTCCGCTCTCGCAAGCTCGATATCCGGAACGGCCTTGTCGACCTCTCGCATGGCGCCGGCGGCCGGGCAATGGCCCAATTGATCGACGAAATCTTTCGCGAGGCGTTCGACAATCCGTTCCTCGAACGCGGCAACGATCAGGCTGCGTTCGATGTGCCGGCCGGCCGGATGGTGATGTCGACGGATGGCTACGTCGTTTCGCCGCTGTTCTTTCCTGGCGGGGATATCGGCTCGCTGGCGGTGCACGGTACGATCAACGACGTGGCGATGGCGGGCGCCCGCCCGCTGCATCTGGCTGCCAGCTATATCCTCGAAGAAGGCTTCCCGCTCGCCGATTTGCAGCGCATCGCCCGCAGCATGGGGCGTGCCGCGCGCGAGGCCGGCGTGGCCATCGTGACCGGCGACACCAAGGTGGTCGAGCGCGGCAAGGCCGACGGCGTCTTCATCTCAACGACCGGGATCGGCCTCGTTCCGCCCGGCCTCGATCTCTCGGCCGAGCATGCACGGCCGGGAGATCGGTTGATCCTCTCGGGTTGCATCGGCGATCATGGCGTCGCGGTCATGTCGAAACGGGCCAATCTGGGGTTCGAGACCGAGATCCTGTCGGACAGCGCCGCCTTGCACGGGTTGGTCGCCGAGATGGTGCGCGCCGCCGGGCCGGCGTTGCGCGTCATGCGGGATCCGACGCGTGGCGGTCTGGCCGCTGCCCTCAACGAGATCGCGCAACAATCGGGCACCGGGTTCTCATCGAAGAGCGCGCAATCCCCGTCCGGCCAGAGGTCGCCGCCGCCTGCGAACTCCTAGGTTTGGATCCGCTCTATGTCGCGAACGAAGGCAAGCTCGTCGCCGTCATGGCGCCCGACGCCGCGGATCGTCTCGTGGCTGCGATGCGTGCGCACCCGTTTGGTCGTGATGCGGCGATCATCGGTAGGGTGACCGATGACGAGCAGCGCTTCGTGCAGATGACGACCGCGTTCGGCGGCGGCCGAATTGTCGATTGGCTCGCAGGCGAGCAGCTTCCGAGAATTTGCTGACGGCCTTACGAACATCCACCACCCCGGCTCGGACTTTATTCATTCGCCTTTTGTTCCTAAACGAAATCGAGGGATTCGAATTCGCGCATAGAGGCGTTGAGTATTGTCCTTTACGGCCTGAGTAGATTCCGAACCTGTTATGGCATGACCGTCGATAGCCATAATATCAACTATCAATCGGACGCCATTAATACTGAGCCACCAGGCTTTCAACGTGAAGCACTGGTCGGATTGGTATAAATAATTCAGGCGAATATTTGCGCAAGACGCAAGATTTCCGATCCGCCCAGGCTGATCGCTATGGGTCAGCGCGGCAGCAGGGACCTCATCCGGCCTCCGCACGATCCACACCAGAAGGACGAAACG
>JBBCHB010000002.1:0-46615 GCA_037200015.1 Aliidongia sp.
ATGGTAGATCGAATTCTTGTCGTAACGGACGATCATGCCGACGCGGACGGGCTTAGCGATATCCTGAGCGCGGCGACGGAGGGGCCATTCGAGATCGAGTGCGTAACACGGCTCTCCGCCGCGCTGGATCGGCTGCGCGCCGGCACCACTGACGCGATCATCGTCGATTTGTCGCTGCCCGATAGCGCCGGAATAGCCACGTTCGACCAATTATATGCCGCAGCACCCCATACGCCGATCATGACGCTAAGCCCGAGGGACGACCAAACACTGGCGATGGAAGCGATTCGCCGTGGAGCGCAGGGCTGTTTCGGGAAGGGCGACTTCAACAGGGACACCGTTCCGCCGACATTACACAATGTCATTCAGCGTAAGCGGGTTGAGGCGGCGCTTCATATGGAAACGTTGCGCGCCGAAATCGCCCTCAACTCGATCAGCGATGGGGTCATTTGCACGGATATCTCCGGCAAGGTCGATTATCTGAACATTTCAGCGGAAAAAATGACCGGTTGGCTGAGAGAGGAGGCGCGCGGGCACCCGATCGGCGAGGTGCTTCGGATCATTCACGCCGTTACACGCGAAACCGCGCCCAATCCGATCGAGCTGGTGCTGCAGGAAAACAGGCCGATGGGATTGAATGCGGATACGGTCCTGATCCGACGGGGCGGCGGCGAAGCCGGAATCGAAGATTCCGCCGCGCCGATCCATGACTGGAGCGGACGCCTGACCGGAGCGGTGCTCGTGTTCCATGACGTCAGCGGCGCCCAGGCGATGGCGCTGAAAATGGCGCATCTGGCGCAGCATGACGCCCTGACCAATTTGCCGAACCGCGTATTGCTGACCGACCGCATCACGACTGCGATCGCCCTTGCAAAACGGCACGGCACCCGGTTGAGCGTGTTGTTCCTCGATCTGGACAATTTCAAGCAGATCAACGATTCGCTTGGCCACGCGGCCGGAGACGCGCTGCTGCAATTGGCTGCGCAGCGCCTGAGTTCCTGTGTGCGTAGCTCCGACACGGTCGGCCGGCATGGCGGCGATGAGTTCGTGGTCCTGTTGGCGGCGGGGAGCAATGAAGCCAGCGCCGTGATCACGGCTGATAAGATCCTCGCTGCATTCAGCGCGCCACATTCCGCTCCCGCGCACGATCTCCACGTCACGGCCAGCATCGGCATCAGCGTCTATCCCGCAGACGGTGAGGACGCCGTAACGCTGATGAAAAACGCAGACACCGCGATGTATCAGGCCAAGGAAAAGGGAGGAAATACCTACCATTTCTTTAATAGAAACATGGATAATATTGCAGCAGAACGGCACTCAATCGGAGAAAATCTACGGGGCGCCCTTATAAGACAAGAATTTATCTTGCATTATCAACCAATTGTCAATTTAAAGAGCGGCATGATTACCGGTGCCGAGGCGTTGCTGCGCTGGCGCCATCCAGAGTGGGGACTGCTGTCTCCGATGCGGTTTGTGCCAATAGCGGAAGATAATGGCTTGATCGTTCCGCTCGGTCGCTGGGTTCTGCGGGAGGCGTGCGCCCAAGCAAAGCGCTGGATCGACGCCGGATTGCCGCCCGTGTCCATCGCTGTCAATATCTCCGCAATCGAATTCAGACAGCCGAATTTCATTGAAGGCGTCCGCTCGATCTTGAACGATACGGGATTGGACGGCAGCCGGCTGCAACTGGAGATCACCGAAGGCGTCCTCATGCGCGACGTCGAGTCCAGCACAGAGACGCTCCGAGGTCTGAAGAATTTGGGGGTCCAGTTAGCCGTGGATGATTTTGGGACCGGATACTCCAGCTTGAGTTATCTGAAGAAGTTTCCGATCGACATCCTCAAAATCGACCAGTCATTCGTCAGCGACATCAAATCCGACGGTGATGCTGGCGTTATCGCCAGTGCTATAATCGCCTTGGGCAACAGTCTAAATAAACGGGTGATCTCGGAGGGCGTGGAGACCCCCGTGCAGTTGGAGTTCCTCAAAGCGCGGCACTGCGAGGAAGGACAAGGCTATCTTTTCAGCCGACCGGTTGCGGCCGCGCAGTTCGCCGGACTGCTCGCGGCCCATTCTAGCGATTCCGCGTCGTCATGACGGACGAACTCTATTTGGCGATCTTGCTTACATCGAGTCCGTTATAGCCGACCTCGCTCGGCATCGACGGCTGGTCTGGCGACGCAACATCGGTGGGGGAACCGGCGCAGATGGAGATCGTTCCCCGCGACCGCGGCGGCGGCCCTGCTCACGAGCCCGGTGTCGGGTTCTTCCCGCTCGCGGGCGTCGGGGCGACCGGTCCGGCCCCTCTGCGGGGCTTTCACGGGGGGCTCTTCCGCCGACTTGGCGCCCTTGGCTGGCTTCGCCGCTGCGCGGGCTTCGGGACCTGCCACGATCGGACCTCTTTTGCCTTTGCGAGCCGTCGTAGCCTCGGTGTCGTGCCGGTCATCGGTCATGCGTCGTCTCCAGTAGCGCTAGCCAGATCATGTGAACGAGGTGCGATAAGGAAATAAGAGGCAGCGGGCGATTTCGTTCCCGATCGCCGTGATACGGACCGCGGTCGCGACGCCGCGTCTAGCGATCGAGCCGGCTCGGTCTCCGAGGATCATCGCGTGACTGCCAATTCCGTTCTATGGTGCCGCGTGCAAGTCCGGGAGCGCGGCATCATGTATGTCAAGATTGTAGCCCGTCAGGACAACGAGACGGTAATTTGCCTGGTGCGATGGGTGGATCGCCAAACAAACGAATGGCTGACATTTCATGTCCTTGCCGAGGCCACGCCCGACGAGGCAGGACCGATCCCAAGCTGGGGCCACCCGGACGCGGCCAAATGTAGGGCGCTGTCGGAAGCTGTTGAGCTACGGGCTATCGTCGCGGCGGAAAAGCTCGTGCGGCGCTTTGAACTCTCGTCGTCCGTGACAGACCGCTGCAACGCGTGACCGAGGCGATACCGACAGCCCAGCGCATGCACAACGAGGGTGCCATCGCCCCGTGACCGCTTTGGCTATGGATCTGTCCTACTGACCAAACCCTCGCCAATTCCTCGGCACTGTCGACGCCGATGATACCGTCACCGCCAGCGGCGATATCCCCAGTAACCACCACCGCCAAAGACGACGAAAAGAACGAGTAGAATAAGAATTAAGTCCATTCTTCTCTCCAAGACATAAGAAGCGAGACTGCCTGCTTGTAAGTGGGGGCGAAATATTTCCGTGCGATCCTCGGAATGTACCTAGCCTGCATCTCTCACAGCCCCGCCTGAAGGACAAGCTGGCTGTTTAGAATTTGGCGGTTTGCAGCGGTTTGACGGATTTCGGCAATTTTGGCGTTGGCGGTAGGCGCGGTTTCAGGGTACCGCGCTCTGGCGGTTTGGTTCGGGCTGATTTGGACTATGCGATGTCTGTTTCGTCAGGCTGGTGCGCCGGCAAGGTAGGGGTGCGCGAGCCCGAACTCGTGGGCGTAGGGGCAGGCTGAGGCCATGGCGACCTTGATGCGCCGGACGCTTATCTTCACCAGAGCGCCGATCTTGAGGAGCTTCAAGCGGATCGTGCCGCAGGTCGCATTGGCGAACTGGGTGTGTTTGAGCCCGATCCGGCGTAGCGCCGTGACCAGGACATAGGCCATCGAGGCAAACCAGAGCCGGAGCTGGTTGGCGCGCATGGTGTTGGCCGAGGTGCGGTCGGCGAACAAGTCGAGCTGGCACTCCTTGATGCGGTTCTCCATTTCGCCGCGGGCGCAATAGATCTTCTCGTAGAGGTGACGGGCCTCGGCTTCGTTACGCGGGAGCGAGGTCACGACAAAACGCGGATTGCTCTCGGAGCATGTCCATTCCGCCTTGCCGACGACCCGGCGCGACCGGCTCCAGCTGTTGAGGGTCGACCAGGTGAAGTCCCTGAAGCGGCGGGCAGGTTTGCCGGTGCGCGTGGCTTCGGCCTCGGCGGTCGCCAGTTCCGGTGCAATCTCGGCAACGAGCCGGGCGTTGCGCGCCAGCCCGAACAGGTAATCGACCTTATTGGCCTCGCACCACACCATCAGCTCTTCGCGGCAGAAGCCGGAATCGGCCCGCAGCAGGATGCGGGTGCGCGGCCATTGCCGGCGGATCTGGACGACGAGGCGGCCAATCTCGCTGACCGAACCGGAGGCTGCATCGATGTTCGAGCGCCGCAGCTTGGACACCAGCAGGTGCCGGCCGCAGAACACATAGAGCGGCAGATAGCAGTAGCCATCGTAATAGCCGTGGAAGAACCGGCCTTCCTGATGGCCGTGCAACGGGTCATCGGTGGCGTCCAGATCGAGGATGATCTGCTTCGGTGCCTTGCCATGAGCCTCCAGGAACAGATCGACGAACAGCCGCTCGATCGCCGCCGTGTCGTGGCTGATCTTGTGGTAGCGCGACGGCGCGACCCGGCTCAGCTCCAGCCGGTTCAGCGTCGACTTGCCGGCGAGCGGCGCACAATCCGACCGCCGCGCCGAAAGCTTGCCGCCCAGCACCGCCATGATGGGGTCGTGGCGCAGCGTGTCGTGGTCGTTCAGGTCTTCGTAGCCAAGCGCCAAGCCGAACACACGCTGGCCGACCAGGGTACGCACCTCATGCTCGATCAGACGCGCCGAACGGCTGTCCTGGAAGCAGCTTGCAAATCGATCGACCAGGCGTATCGCTCGATCCGGGGCACCCAGGAGCAAGCCGCCGGCATCCGATGTAATCGCTCCGCCATCAAACGAAGCGACAACCGCACGCCCCTCGACGCGTGCAAATCCAAACAGATCCGGGTTACACTCCGTCGGCATCGGGGACCTCCGTGGAAGCTGATCAAGTGGTTCTGGTAAAACAACTTTCTCAGATTCCTCGCCCCGATGCACCTACCCTCTGTGAGATATCCGGGCTAGGCGCTTTTCTGCCGCCAGCACTCGCCATAAGAACTCTGCTCGACCAAACGGTCATCGCGTTGAAAGGAATTGCCGAGTTCCCGGAGCGTTAGCGCTTTGCCTCGCCACTTTGGGGGATGGCCGATGCCAAGGGGAGCGATCGTCAGTGCCAGCGGCAGGCGTCACCCGAGACTTTCCGGTCGTTTGTGTCGGCGGATCCGCTGGCGGCCTGAATGCCTATAGCCGGCTCCTGCGGCACCTGCCGGGCGACACGGGTGCCGCGATCGTCATTGTTAACCACCTGCGGACAGTCGCCACGCAACTCCACCAAATCTTGCCGCTCTCCACCCGGATGCCGGTTGAACTGATCACGGACAGATTGCTTATCCGACCAAATCGCGTGTTCATTATCCCGGAAAAACAGGACTTGCATGTTCTCCAGGGGGAGTTTCGCCTCAAGCCGATCTCTAAGCCGCGAGGTTGGCCGAACGTGATTACCGTCTTCCTCCGGTCCTTGGCTGAACATTGGGACGGCCAGCTCATTGCCGTCATCGTCTCTGGTTACGATGGCGACGGCGCGACCGCCCTATGCGAGATCAAGGACGTAGGCGGCATCACCATCGCGCAGAAGCCCGAGACGGCCGGTCACCCCGATATGCCGGAAAGCGCAATCGATAGCGGGTGCATCGATTTGGTCCTTTCGCCCGAGGAGATCGCCACTGAGATTGGCCGAATTAGGAATGAGCGACTTCTTCCGTGATCTACCGCGCGTCGGCGGCTAGGCGCTGACCGTATTCGTCGCTAGCGAACGCCTCTTCGATCGCGGCTTCCGGCGCCGCAGCCCCGAACGGCTTTTCGAGGAACTGGAGCCCTTTTGGAAAGCGGACCTCGTCCTGAGCGGATGACCGGAGATCGCGACGACAGGAATCCGCAAGTCGCGGAGGTGATCGGCCAGCGATGTACTGCGCTCGCCGGGCGTCAAGGAATCGAGCACCACGAGGTCGACCCGATCGCTCCTTGCCACAATCTTCCGCACCGCCTCGCCATTCCCGGCGATCGAGACCCGATAGCCGGCTTCACTCAGCACGTCCGCGAGGATCAAGCTCACGCCTTCGTTGTCACCGGCTATGATGATGTGTTCGGGTGTGGCCATGGGGAGCAACCTCTCGAATACGGCCGAACAAAGCGATCTTGCGGTTTCGACGGCGGACGCGAAGCTGTGGCGCTTCCAGCGGGCGACGGAGCGCGAAACGGTGGCGCAACCTCTGGCAGCATTTTTCTACGAACCAAATCTAGCGCTGGGTGAGGCTGACGGGAGAGGATCGGAATCTACCTACAGCGGACCACGACAAAGCCGGGCGGGTGAGCTGATAGATCAGTATTTCCGAAGATGGAGAACTGATCGCGGCACTCAATGTCGTCGCCGCCATGACTTGATCGCCGAACAACCCACTGCATCATCGGTCGGCTATTCACTCCCGATAGAACAAGATCCCGCACTGCCCGTAGCGAGAAGAGCGCAACGGGGCGGAGGGCCCATATCGCGACGACGGCCATTAATTTGATAGCGATAAATCCAGGATTTGGAGACGCTCCTGTCGCCGTCGCCGGTGATTTGCAGATAGAGCCGCCGTCGCCGCCGTAGTGGCCGGGCGCCTTCATCGTCTCGACCTTCCGAGCCGTCAATCCGGTTGCCTTCGGCGCCATAACGGGCGCCTCGCTGAAATTATAAACCTAACCATCATCGTGCGGCTCGATTGCAGCAGACAAGGACGAATGACGGGAAACGTCGAAAGTCCTCGGGTGACCATCGAACGTAGGCTTTTCAGTCGCTTAATTAATGCTGACTGATGATGGCGAACATCGAAAAACAGAAAGGTGGCGGAGGGGATGGATTCGAACCCACGATAGCTGTTTTGCAGCTATAACGGTTTAGCAAACCGCCGCCTTCGGCCACTCGGCCACCCCTCCACCGATGAGTGGGTTTTCACACGGCGTTTGTGGCACCCGTTCTAGAGAGGCCGTTACGGCTGTCAACGCGCTGTCGCACTCGGCAGCCTTGCATGGCTCCCGTCAGCGTTACGCGCATCCTGCGGGCGCAATATGGCGAAGCTTGTCGGGGTTCATCACGATGTAGATGGCGGCGATCATGCCGTCCTCGATCTCGAAGGCCAGGGTCAGGGCGTCGCCATCCGGCCAGATCGCGACGAATCCCGGCAGGCCGTTGATCCGCGCCGGCTGAAATTCGACGGGTTTCCGCGTTTTGGCCTTGGCGGCGACCCCGACCACGAACCGGTGATCTTGTCCCGCCCGAAGATCGGGTTGAGTGCCGCCTGCCGCTTGCCGCCGCCGTCGCTGCGCAGCACCGCCGATTTCCGCCAAGAGACCTCGCCAGTGCCGCGGCAATCGCCCGATCGTGCGGCGCTGAGAAAGGCCTGGGCCAGCCTCGCCCCGTCATCCTCCGACACGGCGAAGCGCGGCCGGGCCGCGCGGATATGGCTGCGCGCCCGCGCGGCGAGCTGGCGGCACGCCGCTTGATTGCGCCCAAGCGTGTCGGCCAGTGCCGGGAAATCCATCTCGAAGACGTCGTGCAGCAGAAAGGCCGCCCGCTCCAGCGGCGACAGCCGTTCCAGCGCCAGCATCAATGCCACGGTCAGATCCTCGGCATATTCGCTGGCCGTGCCGGCATGCAGCGCCGCCGAATCCAGCACCGGCTCGGGCAACCACGGACCGACATAGGTCTCGCGCCGGACCCGGGCCGAGCGCAAATGGTCGAGGCAGAGCCGACCGACAATCTTGGACAGGAAGGTGCGCGGGTCGCCGATCGCCGCGCGCTCGGCGCCATGCCAGCGCAGCCAGGCCTCCTGCACGATATCTTCCGCCTCGGCGACGGAGCCCAGCATGCGATAGGCCAGCGCCGTCAGCCGCCGCCGATGCGGTTCGAAATCGGCGACTGCGTCCGCCGCCGTCATGCCGCCCGCCGCTGCACCGGCTGCGCCTGGCCGCCGACGGTCACGCGCCGGCAGGCCTGGCCGTGGCCAAGCGCGAATTTGACCGTCGGATAGAGCTGTGCCACGGTCATGGCAAAGGCGAGCGAGACCAGACTGCGGGGCCCCCAGCTGGCGAGCACCGCCTCGCGCAATTCGTCGGTTTCGGGAGCCCGTGCCAGCACCGCCTCGGCGAAGCGGAAGGTGAGTGCCACATCGGCCGGCATCGCGGCGATATCGCCAGCGAGTACAGCGCGTAGCACCTCGGGCTTGACCCCGCCCCGCTCGGCCATATCGACTGCAAGCTGCGTGCACGGCCCGCAATCCTCGTAGAGTGCAAAGACGATCTTGGCGGCATACCAGGCATCGGACGGCACACCGCGGCGATAGGCGCCCAGGGCCCTGGACGCGGGCGAAAGCCAAGAACGCGCGCGGATCGGCGTTCAGGATGTCCTTGGCATAGCTCGCATCATAGTTCCATTTCCGGCTGAACCGGTCGAGCACGCCGGTCAGAATGCGTTTGATCATCCTATCCTCCTGACGATCATGCGCGCTGCGGGCGGCCCAGACCACCCAGAGCGCCATGAGAGCGACGCCGATCAGCACCGGCAGATCGACGGCCAGATGCTCGGGCGCTTCGCGCCCGGCCAGACCGTCCCAGACATGGATGAAGGCATGGAGGCCAAGGAACCCGGCGGCCGCCGCTCCGGCCGGCCATGCGGCCGGGTCGCGAAGGGCCCAGAACAGCCCGAATGCGGCAATCAGGAACGCCGCCCCGGCGTCGCGAGCGAAATGCGGGTTGAACGGACCGGTCTCGGCGACGCCGGGTACCAGATCGTAAAAGGCGTGCGGGACGAACAGCAATGCCGCGCCGGTCGCGAGCTGGATCAGGCCGAGTCCGAGTCCAATGATCCTATGCACCATGGGAACTCCGTCTTCATCTGGATTCAAGACGAAGCAGCGGAGGCGCCTGTGACAGGAGTCGACAGAAATTTATCGGGTAGGAGGTCGGCCCGGAACGCCCGGCAGTAGGAGTAGCCCCGCGTCAGGCAACCAGATAGATAACGGCGAAGACGACGATCCAACTCGCCAATGCGGCGCCGACGATCGTCAAGGTGCGTGCCCGCGGTGACCATTCGGGCGTGCTGTCTTCCTCACGAAGCGGTGCGTCGTCATCGACGGAAGGGCGGCGGAACCGCGCGACCGTGCCCATGGGCGATCTCCATCCCTGGCAGTGGCTCTATTCCGAGCACTATGCCATTGGAGTGTTAAGATAACCTAATAATGCCACGCCGTGTCGAATTGCCTCAGCCCGCAAGTTTCTGCCGAAGGAGATCGTTGAGCAGCGCCGGGTTTGCCTTGCCCTGGGTTGCCTTCATCACTTGACCGACAAAGAAGCCGAACAGCTTATCCTTGCCGGAACGGTATTCAGCTACCTTTTCGGCCTGCGAAGCCAGGACGGCGTCAATCGCGCTCTCGATGGCGCCGGTGTCCGTCACTTGGCGCAGCCCCTTCTCCTCGACGATCGCGCCCGGCGATTTACCAGTCTCGACCATCTCGGCGAAGACGTCCTTGGCGATCTTGCCCGAGATCGTATCATCGGCGATGAGGTCGATCATCTGGCCCAGCGACTCGGCCGAAACCGGCGAGGCCTCGATGCCGAGGCCGCGCTTGTTGAGCGCGCCGAACAGATCGCCCGTCACCCAATTCGAGGCGAGCTTGGCGTCGCGTCCCTTGGCCACGGCTTCGAAGAAAGCCGCGACACTCTGCTCGGCGACCAGCACGCCGGCATCGTAAGGCGTCAGCTTGTAGTCGGCGATGAAGCGCGCCTTCTTGGCGTCCGGCAATTCGGGCAGGCCGGCCTTGATGCCGTCGACGAAGCCCTGCTCGATCACCAGCGGCAGCAGGTCCGGATCCGGGAAATAGCGGTAATCATGCGCCTCTTCCTTGGAGCGCATCGACCGGGTCTCGCCGCGATTCGGGTCGAACAGGCGAGTCTCCTGCCGGATCGTCCCGCCATCCTCGATGATCTCGATCTGCCGGCGCGCCTCGATGTCGATCGCCTGCATGACGAACCGGATCGAGTTGACGTTCTTGATCTCGCAGCGCGTGCCGAGCGGATCGCCCGGCTTGCGGACCGAGACATTCACGTCGCAGCGCATGGAGCCTTCCTCCATGTTGCCGTCGCAGGTGCCGAGATAGCGCAGGATCGAGCGCAGCTTCTTGAGATAGGCCCCGGCCTCCTCGCCCGAGCGCATATCGGGCTCGGACACGATCTCCATCAAGGCGACGCCGGAGCGGTTGAGATCGATATAGCTCAGGCTCGGATGCTGGTCGTGCAGGCTCTTGCCGGCATCCTGCTCCAGATGCAACCGAGTGATGCCGACCAGGCGGGTCGAGCCGTCCGGCATGTCGAGCTGGATCTTGCCCTGACCGACGATCGGCTTGGTGAACTGCGAGATCTGATAGCCCTGCGGCAGATCGGCGTAGAAATAATTCTTCCGATCGAACACCGAGACCAGGTTGATCTGCGCTTCGAGGCCGAGCCCGGTCTTGACCGCCTGCTCGACGCAATGGCGGTTGATCACCGGCAGCATGCCCGGGGGAAGCCGGCATCGACCGGCGAGACCTGGCTGTTCGGCTCGGCGCCGAATTCCGTCGCGGCGCCACTGAACAGCTTGGATTTGGAGATGACCTGGGCATGACTTCCAGCCCGAGCACGATCTCCCACTTGCCGGTGCGGCCGTCCATCAGGAGGTTTTCGGACATATCAGGCGCCCTCCCCCGAATGCAGCGGTGGCCGGGCCGTGAACGCGGCGGCCGTCTCCAGCACGCCGGCGACGCGCAGCATGGTCGCCTCGTCGAAGGCCTTGCCGATGACCTGCAGCCCGAGCGGCAGGCCGTCGGCGCTCAAGCCGGCCGGCACGGACACGCCGGGCAGCCCGGCCAAGTTCACCGGCACGGTGAAGACGTCGTTCAGATACATGGCGAGCGGATCGTCCATCTTCTCCCCCGATCGCAAGGCGGCAGACGGCGCCGTCGGCGTCAGGATCGCATCGACCTTCTCGAAGGCCTGATCGAAATCTCGCGCGATCAGCGTGCGGATGCGCTGGGCCTTGAGGTAATAGGCGTCGTAATAGCCGGCCGACAGCACGTAGGTCCCGATCAGCACGCGGCGCTTGACCTCGGCACCGAAGCCCTCGGCACGGGTGTTCTCATACATCTCGCCGAGCGACGCGCCGGGCACGCGCAGCCCGAAGCGCACACCGTCATAGCGCGCGAGATTGGCCGAGGCCTCGGCCGGAGCAATGATGTAATAGGTCGGCAGCGCGTATTTGGTCATCGGCAGGCTGATCTCGACCGGCTCGGCACCGGCTGCCTTCAGCCAGTCGATGCCGCGCTGCCACAGCGCGTCGATCTCCCGCCGGCATGTTGTCGACTCGGTATTCCTTGGGAATGCCGATGCGCAACCCGCGGATATCGCCGGTCAGCGCCGCCTCGAAATCCGGCACGGCAAGTTGCGCCGAGGTCGAATCCTTCGGATCGTGGCCGCACATGACGCCGAGCATCAACGCCGCATCGCGCACGGTCCGGGTCATCGGGCCGGCCTGGTCGAGCGACGAAGCGAAGGCGACGATGCCCAACGCGAGCAGCGGCCATAGGTCGGCTTCACGCCGACGATGCCGCAGAACCCGGCCGGCTGCCGGATCGAGCCGCCGGTATCGGTTCCGGTCGCGGCCAGCGCCAACCGCGCCGAAACCGAAGCGGCCGAGCCGCCGGAGGAGCCACCGGGCACCAGCTTGCGATTGTCGCCCGGCGTCGACCACGGATTGATCACCGGACCGTAGTAGCTCGTCATATTCGACGAACCCATGGCGAATTCGTCGAGGTTGAGCTTGCCCAGGCAAACGGCACCGGCATCCCACAGCTTCGACGTCACCGTCGATTCATAAGGCGGCTTGAACCCGTCCAGGATATGCGAGCCGGCCGTGGTCAGCACATCCTTGGTGCAGAACAGATCCTTGATCGCGATCGGCAGGCCTTCGAGCACGCCGCCCTCGCCCTTGGCGAGCCGCGCATCGCTCGCCTCGGCCTGGGCCAGCGCCTTGTCCGGAGTCTCGGTGATGAAGGCGTTGAGCGCCCGCGCATCCTCGATCGCCGCGATATGCGCGCGGGTCAGTTCGACCGCAGAGAATTCCTTGCGCTTCAGCCCGTCGCGGGCAGTCGCAAGCGTGAGATCGGTAAACCCCGCCATCACTCGACCACCTTGGGCACGGTGAAGAAGCCATGCGCGCCGTTCGGCGCATTGCGCACGATGTCCTCGGCCCGGTCGCCGTCGGTGACGACGTCCTCGCGCATCGGCAGCGTCATATGCGCGACACTGGTCATCGGTTCGACCCCCTTGGTATCGACTTCCCCCAGTTGCTCGACCCAAAGCAGGATCTTATTGAGCTCTCGCCCATCGCCGCCTGATCGGCCCCGGGAAAGTTTGATGCGTGCCAGGGTGGCAACGCGTGCCACGGTGGCCTTGTCCAAGGACATGGGGTAAACCTCTGCTCGTCCGGGACGCGCCCGGCTTATTAGGGTCATGCCTGCCGTCGGCCGCTGGCACCATGCCATGCCGATCCACGCGCGACCCCAGGCTGGAAGAGCCCGGAAGCTAGCACCCGACATGCCCCTTCGCAACCCCACCGACCTCAAAGCGGCTCTGCAGCCGGGCACGCGCCTGCTGGGTATCGATCTCGGCACCAAGACGATCGGCCTGGCGCTGAGCGACCCGCTGCTGATGGTGGCGACGCCGTTGAAAACCCTGGAGCGCGGCAAGTTCGGGCCGCGACGCCGCCCTCCTGCAGCAGCTGCGGCGCGAGCACAAGGTCGGCGCGCTGATCCTCGGCCTGCCGATCAACATGGATGGCAGCGAAGGCCCGCGCGCCCAGGCGACCCGTGCGTTCGCGCATAATCTCCTGCAGCTCGACGATCCGGAGATCTGCTTCTGGGATGAGCGGCTGAGCACGGCCGCGGTGACCCCGCGGCATGATCGAGGCGGATCTCAGCCGCAAGCGCCGCGCCGAGATCGTCGACCGCGCTGCGGCGGCCTATATCCTGCAGGGATTGCTGGATCGGCTGGCCCGCCTTGACACGACAGGATGAGGCCGGAGAGTCTCGCCGGGATACGCCCTGCAGGTGAGGACAAGGCAAGCAATGCAAAGTTCAGCGGATCGGCAGAAGCAGGCTGAAGCGGCGGTGGTCATCGGGACCGTTCTGCGCCCTACTCTCCTGCGCGCCGTGCGGTCCGTCTTTCGCCAGGACGTGGCCGGGCGGATTCACGTGTTGATCGGTATCGATCAGGCCGCGGCGATACCGGTCAGCTGGAGACCCTGAGAAATGAGTGCCCCGAGCACGTCACCCTCACGATACTCGATCCCGGCTATTCAACGGCGCAACGCCATGGCGGCATCTATCCGAACATCTTCGGCGGCGCGCTCAAGACGGTCCTGAGCTATCTCAGCAATAGCCGCTACGTCACCTATTTGGACGACGACGATTGGTGGGCCAGAGGTCACCTGTCCAGCCTCCGCGCTGCGATCTCCGGCCGGTCCTGGGCCTATTCCTATCGCTGGCTGGTCGACCGCGATACCGGATGGCCGATCTGCCGCGACGAATGGGACTCCGTCGGCGTCGGGCAAGGCATCAATCAGCAGCGCTTCGGCGGCTTTGCCTGCCGAGCACCATGATGCTCGACAAGGAAGCGTGCCACTTCCTGCTGCCGTTCTGGTCGCTGGCCCAGTTCACGGACGGCACCGGCGACGATCGCCTGGTATTTCGGGAATTGCTGAAAACAGCCATCCTATGCGGCGACCGGGCGGTACAGCTGCTTTTACGAACTGCGATCAGACGTCCAAAAGCACACGCATCATGCCCGAGAGTTTGCCGCCCGGCACATCGGCTGGATGGGCGATCGAGACCTGATCGACAGAATCGCCCGGCTCACGGCCGAAGCCGCCACGGCTCTGCAAAACGGGAATCTGTCCACCGCGGCCGCTGCATGCCGGCAGGTGATCGAGATCAATCCGCACCATGCATCGGCACTGCATTGTCTGGCGCAGGTCGAATGGCGATCCGGGAGGCTAGCCGAGGCGCTGCGCCATATTGCGCATGGCTTGGAAGTCGCCGATCACGATGCCTCCATCCTGTCGTTCGCCGAGAAGCTCAAAAGCGGTCCGGGACAGCCTGTCGAGCAAGCCGTAGGGGTCGTTTCGGCGCCGGGGCATGCCACGGGGCGCTTCAGGAGAAAGAGGGGGACGTTGAAGCCGACGGCAGCGAGGAGATCGTTGATGCGGTCGGACCACGCTCCGGAAGAAGGCGCCCCATGGTGAACTCATGACTTCCGCTTCGCTCCAGCCAGCGCCTTCGGCCTTCTCGCCTCGATCTCGACCGGTTGCAGGCCGGCGCTCAGAAGCGTCGAGAGCTTGTCGAGCAGCGGCCGCTCGTCCGGTGGCGCTGTCATCTTGCGCCGCGCGCGTTCCGCTTCGACGTAGCCAATCAACGCGCGGCAGGCGCGGGATGCCCCTCGAGCGCCGAGCAGTACAGCCAAGGGCGGCAAGAACATGATGGCGCTATAGTCGTGGCGGCTGGCGAAAAGCGACAATGCCTCTTCAAGGAGCGGCCGCGCCTCGTCGAGATTGTCTTTGAGCAGAAAGTACCCTCCTAGATTGCAGAGCAAGTGACCGAGAATATAGTGTCCGGGCGACAATCTCGCTCGGCTGAGCGCTGCTCGCGTAACTTCAATCGCCCGGTCGATGTTGCCGGACATGTGCTCGACAATGCCAAGGTTCGAGAGATACATCGGCTCGCGAACGGATTGCACCGCACCCGCGAGTTCGACGGCCTGGATGAAATAGCGTCGGGCGTCCTCCGGGTTCATCATGTAATCGGAGACGATGCCGAGCAGGTTCGTGAGAATGAGCTGGCTCTTCTTGAAACGGCTATCGGCGAGCAGCTGCTGCGCTTCCAGCAAGATCGCCTTGGCCTCGGCGTATCGGCCCTGCGACGCGTGATAGACGACGAAGATGCAGAGGGTCCGCCCCAGATTCGGACGATCCCCGAGTTCGCGGTAGAGGGCAGCGGCCCGCTCCGCATGGGCCTGCCCCGCCGGGTCGTCGCTTGCATGACAGAATACGGCCGCGCGTCTCAGGATGTGGGCGGCCGTCGTCGGCGGCGGATCCCGGCCGAGCAACGGCAGGATCCGGTCGAGATACCGCCTTCCCTCGGCGATCATGAACAGGTCGTGCAGAAGCAGGCTCCCCCGGACGCCGCGAGTGCGAGTGCGATCGGCCGCCTGCTCGGCTCGGCCAGCGCCCAGTCCAGCATGGTCTGCAAATTGCCCAGTTCGGGCTGATAGCGCGCGAGCCACTCCGGGTCCGGCGTTGCCTCCCAGGAGAGATCGGCCTCGTCGAACAGCTCTATCAGATGCCGGGCATGCCGTTCGGCCGCGGCCTCCGCCTCGCCGCTTGTCTGCAGCTTCTCCGCGGCGTAGAGGCGCAGCGTTTCGAGCAGTCGGTAGCGCGGCGGCTCGCGCTGCCCGAGTGTGATCAGCGACCGGTCGAGTAGCCGGCCGAACGCGTCGATGATTTCCCAGCGCCCACTGCCATCCTCGGTCGCGACCGCGATCGCAGCATCGAGCGAAAAGCTGCCAGGGAACACGCCGAGGCGGCGGAGGACCCGCTGGTCGAACGGCTCAAGCAGCGTGTGGCTCCATTCCAGCATGGCATGAAGCGACGCATGCCGTGCGTCGCTGGTTCGTGCCCCTTTAAGCATGACCAGCCGGTTGTTCAGCCCCTTTCGCAGCTCCTCGACGCCGAGCATGCGCAGTCGGCCGGCGGCCAACTCGAGGGCAAGCGGCAGACCGTCGAGCTGCCGGCAGATCTCGCCGATGGCGGCACCGTTGCCGCCATTCAGCTCGAACAAACTGGTCGGCGTCACGGGCACGCGCGGCGAAGAGTTCGGCCGCAGCGAACCCGCCGACCTCGCTAGCGCCAGCCGGCGGCACTTCGAGCGGACCCAGACTATAGACTGCCTCCGACGGGACATGGAGGTTCTGCTGGCCGGTGGCCAGCACCGAAAGATGCGGCGCGCGTTCCAGCAACGCCTTGATCAGCGCCGCGACCGGCTCGATCAGATGTTCGCAATTGTCGAAGATGAGCAGCCGCCTCACCTTACCCAGCGCGACGACGATCGTCTCAACGACGACATCGGCCTTCGTAACCGAGACCCGGAGGGCCGCGGCGGTGGCGTTTGCGACTGCGTCCCAATCCCTCAGCGGCGCCAGATCGACCAGCCACACGCCGCCCGGAAAATGTCTGAGCACGTGCCAACCGAGCTCCACGGCCAGCCGCGTCTTGCCGATACCGCCGGGCCCGGCCAGGGTGACGAGCCGGCTGCGTTTCAGCCATTCCGGCAACTCGGCCAATTCATGGTCGCGGCCGATAATGTTGGCCAGCGGGAGCAGCAGGTTGGTCTCCGGCGAAGCCGGCTCCTGTACCCCTTCGGCATCGTCAGCCTCGTCAACCTCGTGCCGGACGTGCGGCACGATGGATTCGCTCGTGCTCGAACGCGACAGGGGCGCCACGAAACAATACCCGCGGCCGGCAATGGTCGAGATGTAACGATTACCGTCTTTTCCGTCGCCAAGCGCCTTGCGCAGCTTCCGCATCTGGAAGCGGAGATTGCTCTCCACGACGAAAAATCCCCGGCCAGACCCGCTCGAAACAACGTCTTCTTGCTGACCACCTCCGCGCATGCTCGATCAGGACCAGCAGGATGTCGAGTGCACGGTCGCCGAATGGAACAGAGGTCCCCTCGATTCGTCAGCAGCCGACGTTCCCGGCTCAAGACGGAACGGACCGAATTCGACAACAGTGCTTTCACGATTCTGATTCATGTGACGGCGAGCCGCTCAATACTGGTTGTACTTCTCATCTAACCGGTGATGACCGAAATCCTGTCCGCTCGCCGCGACACTTACATGCCCCAGCGTGGGCACGTTTCGATGCTGGGCTCAAGCAGAGAATAGGTCGAGTACCTTTTCCTGATTATTGCATGCTATTGCTCGGAAGCTGGTGTGAGTTTCGGGTGTGGTCGGCGCGAGGCACCTACCCGCATCTCCACAATTGCGTTCCCGACAGCCGTGCGGGGCTAAACCGCTGGGGCGCGCTTGCGGTCGGCGCCTCCGAGGCCATGATCTTGATGGCCATGGAAAGCTTGTTCCTGCGAAGGATACCCACCCGGCCATTCCCAAGCGGCCCTTACGATGCGGCTTCAGCCAAGTACTCGAACGCCCTGTACTTCGTCGACTTGGGTAATCGATGCATTATTAGCTAAAATGCCCGGAATGGATCGCTTGACACGTCCAGCCCTGACGACAATAAATACACTATAGTTGAACCAACGGGCTTAAAGCCATGGTCGATTCGGTCGGCAACCCAACAGATATCGCGCTCAGCGGCGCGCTCGCGGCCCAGACACAGCTCTACGCATCGGCGGAAAACGTCGCCAATGCGACGGACGGCACGCCGATCCAGGGCAGCGGCATCGGTTCGACCAATGTCGCGCCGCCGGTGAGCGGCACGCAACCGAACCAGGCCGCGAGCCAGGTCATCAACGCCCTGCAATCGACCAATACGGCGCAGCCCGGCGGCGGCGTCTCCGCCACGCTGAGCAATACCGGGTCCTCCGTTGTCGACCTCGCCACCCAGGCGCTGACTTCTCGCAGGCCAGCATCCAGCTATCGAGCCAATCTCGAGGTGCTGGGCGTGACCAACAAGCTCAATCGGACGGCGATCAATCTCGTTTCTTGAACTGCCGGCGTCGCGAGCGGCGCTTGTCTCCGGCGGAGCACGGGCCTATAGCTTGGGCTCATGAACACTTTTCCGGCCCGCCCCTTCCCGCACCGCCATCTGCTCGGCATCGACGGGCTCAAGGCTTCCGACATCGATCTCGTGCTCGATCTGGCCGAGGGCTATGTCGAGCAGAACCGCCAGGACGACAAGAAGCGCTCGCTGCTGCGAGGCCGCACGATCGTCAACCTGTTCTTCGAGAACTCGACGCGCACCCGGACCAGCTTCGAGCTGGCCGGCAAGCGGCTCGGCGCCGATGTCATCAACATGTCGGTCGACGGAACCTCGGTGAAGAAAGGCGAGACGCTGCTCGACACCGCGACCACGCTCAACGCCATGCATCTCGATGCGCTGGTCGTGCGCCATCAGGAAAGCGGCGCGGTACAATTGCTGGCCGAGAAGGTCAATTGCGCCGTCATCAATGGCGGCGACGGTACGCATGAGCACCCGACCCAGGCTCTGCTCGACGCGCTGACCATTCGGCGCCGCAAGGGCAAGCTCGGCGGCCTGACAGTGGCGATCTGCCGGCGACATCCTGCACAGGCCGGGTCGCGCGCTCGAACATCGCGCTGCTCAACATCATGGGCGCCCGGGTCCGCGTCGTGGCGCCGCGTACGCTGCTGCCGGCCGATATCGAGCGGCTCGGCGTCGAAGTGTTCCACGACATGCCGCGCGGCCTGGCCGATGTCGACATCGTCATGATGCTGCGGCTCCAAACCGAGCGGATGAACAGCAATTTCCTGCCCTCGGACGCGCGAGTATTTCCATTTCTTCGGCCTCGACGCCGAAAAGATGACGCGGGCCAAGCCCGACGCGCTGATCATGCATCCCGGCCCGATCAATCGCGGCGTCGAGATCGACAGCGCCGTGGCCGACGATCTCGACCGCAGCCTGATCCGCGAACAAGTCGAGATGGGCGTCGCCGTCCGCATGGCCTGCCTCGATCTGCTGCTGAACGTGCCCGGCCAACGGAACGACATCTGATGCCCTCGACCTTGCTGAAGAATGCCCGCCTGCTCGATCCCTGGACCCATCTGGACCCAGCCGGGCGACCTGTTGGCGGTCGACGGACGGATCACGGCCCTGGGCGCCGACGCTGCGCTCGCCGCCCCTTCGGACGCCGTCATCGTCGAATGCGGCGGCCATTGCCTGGCGCCCGGCCTGGTCGATATGCGCGTGGCGTTGCGCGAGCCGGGCCATGAGTATGTCGAGAGCCTGGCGATTTCCAGCCAGGCGGCGGCGATCGGCGGCATCACCTCGCTGGTCGGGTTGCCCGATACCGATCCGGTGCTCGACGATATCGCTCTGGTTGAGTTCATTACGCGCCGCGCTGCCAAGGTCGGGCTGGTCAATATCTACGCCTTCGCCGCGGCGACCCGGGGCCTGCGCGGCCAGGAGCTGACCGAAATGGGGCTGATGGCCGCGGCCGGCGCCCTTGGCTTCACCGACGGTACGCGTGCCATCGCCGATGCCCAGGTCATGCGCCGGGCGCTCAGCTATGCCCGCACCTTCGATCTCCTGATCGTGCAGCATCCGGAAGAGCCGCGCCTGGCGTCCGGGGGAGCCGCGACCGAGGGCGAGATCGCGACGCGCCTCGGCCTGCCCGGCATCACGCCGGCGGCCGAGCTGATCATGGTCGAACGCGATCTGCGTCTGGTCGAGAGCGCTATCACGCTGCGCATGTCTCGACCGCCGGCGCGATCGAGGCCATCCGCAAGGCCAAGAGACGCGGCCTGCCGGTCACCTGCGACACGGCACCGGCCTATTTCGCCCTGAACGAGACCGCTATCGGCGACTACCGGACCTTCGCCAAGCTGTCGCCGCCGCTGCGCAGCGAGACCGACCGGCTCGCCGTCGTGGAGGGGCTGAAAGACGGCACGATCGATGCCATCGCGTCGGACCATCAGCCGCACGACCAGGACGCCAAGCGCCTGCCCTACGCCTCTGCGGCCTGCGGCATGGTCGGATTGGAGACGCTGCTGCCGCTCGCGCTCAGCCTTTATCACAATGGCGGTCTGCCGCTGCTCAAGGTCCTGCGCAAGCTGACCCAGGGTCCGGCCGATATTCTACGGCTCCCGGTCGGCCGGCTGGCCGTCGGCGCGCCGGCCGATCTAGTGCTGTTCGATCTCGACAAGCCGTCGCGCATCGACGCGCGCAGCTTCAAGTCGAAGGCGCGCAACACGCCCTTCGACGGCCACCCGGTTCAGGGCAAGGTGCTGCGCACCCTGGTCGCCGGCCGCATGGCCCATGCCGCCGCCGAGGCGCCATGACCGCAATGCCGACGTTCCTGTTGTGCGCCGTGCTCGCCTATCTGCTCGGCTCGATCCCGTTCGGCCTGATCCTGACAAAAGTCTTCGGCGCCGGCGATCTGCGTAAGATCGGCTCGGGCAATATTGGCGCAACCAATGTGCTGCGCACCGGACGGCGCGGCCTCGCCGCTGCGACGCTGGTGCTGGATGGCGGCAAAGGTGCTTTGGCCGTGCTCATCGCCGATCGTTTCGGTTCCGATACGGCCGTTGCTGCCGCTGGCTTTTGTGTGATCGGTCACCTGTTTCCGGTCTGGCTGCGCTTCAAGGGCGGCAAGGGCGTCGCGACCACGCTGGGCGTGCTGCTCGCCTTGGCGCCCTTCACGGGCATCCTGGCCTGCCTGGTCTGGCTCCTGGTCGCCGTGGCCAGCCGCTACTCGTCGCTGGCAGCGCTGGTCGCGATCGGCACGAGTCCGATCACGGCCTGGTTCCTCTACGACCCGGCACGGGCCGGGCTGGCGCTCGGCTTGGCGATTCTCGTCTTCCTGCGCCACCACGAGAACATCGCCCGCCTCGCCGCCGGCCGGGAAAGCCGATCAAGCTCAGCCGTACGAGCTGAGCGTTCAGCTCACATCGAGCGATGGGCCAGGCCGCAGGAGGCCGCGATTTTCGGCGGACTCGTCATCCAGCAAGCTCTGCCGCAGGATCCAGGCGTCGGCCTCGTCGCGGCTGTCGAATTCGCCCACGACCCGAGGCAAGGCCTCCGGCGCGATGATCTGAACGCCGTAGCGCCCATCGGCGAGCACGACGACTTCCAAGCTGTGCAGCGATAGCGGCTTCGACATCTCGACCTCCATTCGACTCGATCAACAGAAAAACCAGTAGAGCACCGGCTGCGGTTCTTTGCCAGTCGGCAGCCGTCTCACATTTTGCTCACGCGCTGCAATCTCAACGGTCTATCCGGCGATTGACGAGCCGCGTGGGTTGCGGGCATGGTCCGGGCATGGCTCTCGCGACGACACTCAATCCCCAGGAAAGGCTCGACTGGCTGCGCTTGATCCGCACCAACAATGTCGGCCCCGTCAGTTTCTACAATCTGCTGCAACGCTACGGTTCGGCCGCCGCAGCACTGGCAGCCCTGCCCGAACTGGCACGTAAGGGCGGTCGCGGCGACTTCAAAATCTGGCCGCGCGCCGAGGCGGAGCGCGAAATAGCCGCGATCGCCCGCTGCGGCGCACGGCTGATCGCCTGGGGCGAGCCCGACTATCCGGTACTGCTGGCGCAGCTTGATGACGCACCGCCGCTCGTCAGCATCCTTGGCCGGGGCGAGCTGCTGGCGCGACGTTCCATCGCAGTCGTCGGCGCCCGCAATGCCTCGGCCGCGGGCCAGCGCTTCGCGCGCGAGCTCGCCTGGGATCTCGGTCGGAACGGCTTTGTCGTCACCTCAGGCCTGGCGCGCGGGATTGATGCGGCGGCCCATGGCGGAGCGCTCGACAGCGGCACGGTCGCGGTCGTCGCGGGCGGCGTCGATATCATTTACCCCGAAGAGAACCGGCGCCTCTATGACGAGATCGCGACGCGCGGCTTGATCGTCGCCGAAATGCCGGTCGGGACCGAGCCACAGGCCCGGCATTTCCCGCGGCGCAATCGCATCATCTCCGGCCTGTCGCTCGGCACGATCGTGGTCGAGGCCGCACTCAAATCCGGCTCGCTGATCACCGCCCGATTCGCTGCCGAGCAGGGGCGCGAGGTCTTCGCCGTCCCCGGCTCGCCGCTCGATCCGCGCTGTCGCGGCGCCAACGACCTGATCCGCCACGGCGCCACGCTGGTCGAAAGCGTCGACGACGTCATCGGCGCCCTGAGCAGCAGCGATGCCCAGCCGCGCGGCTGGGCCGAAGACAAGCGCAGCCGCTTCGGTCCCGGCACTGTGCCGCCGGCCGAGCCGAGCGACGCCGAACTCGAAGAGGCGCGCCGCCGCATCCTGTCATTGCTCGGGCCGACCGCGGTGAACATCGACGAACTGCTGCGCGGTGGCGCCTCGACGCCCTCGATGGTGGCAATGATCCTGCTCGAACTCGAACTCGCCGGGCGGATCGAACGCCATCCCGGCGGGCGGATTTCGCTGATCTGACCCAGTCGGTCCTCATTCGTCCCCGGAACCGACCGCGACACTGGTCAACCCTGCCGAAGCAGCTGCCGATTCGAAGGTGCACGCAATTGTGACCTGGACCCCAGAACCCGCGAGCGGGCTTGCGTTCGGAGCGTGCCGGTTATGTAACTCAACGGCGATGGAGCCATGCCACGTTGAGATGAATCCCGGAAATACGCTTTCGCCGACAGGGTCCGACCGACCTTCAAATCGCGCCGATGGTTGACGAACCGCCCGGCGGATGCCATCTCTCGCCCTCTGTCGCGACCGATGTGTCTGTTTCCGCCCGACTCAGCGAGCCGATCGAGCGTGACCGGACGGGCTGATCGTGCTCTCACGAGAGCGGTTGCGCAGCGTTGAAGACCAAAAGGCCTGCTCCCGGGCCTCGGATGAAGGGTTACCCCCCAGCCCATGAACGTCGTCGTCGTCGAGTCGCCCGCCAAGGCGAAGACCATCAACAAGTATCTCGGCAGCGACTATACGGTCCTGGCCAGCTACGGCCATGTCCGCGACCTGCCGGCCAAAGACGGCTCGGTTCGCCCCGATGACGACTTCGCCATGGATTGGGAAGTCGACGATCGTGCCGAGAAACGGCTGCGCGAGATCGTCCAGGCGCTGAAGGGCGCCGATATGCTCTACCTGGCAACCGACCCGGATCGCGAAGGCGAGGCGATCTCCTGGCATGTCCGCGAAGAGCTGAAGCGGCGCCGGGCGCTGAAAGACATTCCGGTCCGGCGCGTGGTGTTCAACGAAGTCACGAAATCCGCCGTGCTCGAAGCCTTCCAGAATGCGCGCGAGCTCAATGACGAGTTGATCGACGCCTATATGGCGCGGCGCGCGCTGGATTACCTGGTCGGCTTCACGCTCTCGCCGGTGCTGTGGCGCAAGCTGCCGGGCAGCCGCTCGGCCGGCCGCGTGCAATCGGTGGCGCTGCGCCTGATCTGCGATCGCGAAGGCGAGATCGAGGCGTTCAAGGCACGCGAATATTGGAGCGTCGAAAGCACGTTCCGCACCGCGGAGCGCGCCACCTTCAGCGCCAGACTGACCCATCTCGACGGCAAGAAGCTCGAGCGCTTCGACCTGCCCGACGAGGCTTCAGCCAAGGCTGCCGTGACCGCGATCGAGTCGGAGCCGGGCTATTCGGTCTATCGCGTCGAGAACCGCCAGGTCCGGCGCAACCCGCCGCCGCCCTTCACGACCTCGACCCTGCAGCAGGAGGCGTCGCGCAAGCTGGGCTTCGGCACATCACGCACCATGCAGCTGGCCCAGCGCCTGTATGAAGGCATCAATCTCGGCGGCGAGACGGTCGGTCTCATTACCTATATGCGAACCGACGGCGTCTCGCTCTCGGCCGATGCAGTCGGCAGCACGCGGGCGTTGATCGAGCGCGACTACGGCCCGAATTACCGCCCGGCGCAGCCGCGCTATTACAAGACCGTCGCCAAGAACGCTCAGGAGGCGCACGAGGCGATCCGCCCGACCGACGCCTTCCGGCGTCCGGCCGATGTCGCGCATTTCCTCGATTCCGACCAGCTGCGGCTCTATGAGCTGATCTGGAAGCGCACGCTCGCCTGCCAGATGGAATCGGCCGTGCTCGACCAGGCGACGATAGACATCAATGGCGCCGCCGGCCGTGCCAGCTTCCGCGCCACCGGCTCGGTCATCCGCTTCGACGGCTTCCTGAAGCTATACCAGGAAGGCCGCGACGACGAGGAAGACGAGGAGAACCGCCGCCTGCCCGCGCTCAAGGCGCAGGACGCGCTCGACCGGCTCGACGTCAAGCCGGAACAGCATTTCACCGAGCCGCCGCCGCGCTATACCGAAGCCAGCCTGGTCAAGCGCCTGGAGGAGCTCGGCATCGGCCGGCCCTCGACCTACGCGTCGATCATCCAGGTGCTGATGGATCGCGACTATGTGAAGCTGGAGAAGAAGCGCTTCGAACCGGAGGATCGCGGCCGGCTGGTCACGGCCTTCCTGCAGCGTTTCTTCGAGCGCTATGTCGAATATTCCTTCACGGCCGATCTGGAAAACCTGCTGGACGACATCTCCGGCGGGCGGGCCGATTGGAAAGGCCTTAGCGACGAAGCGGGGCTGCCCGGCCCCCCGCTTCGTCGCTTCGTCTTGGCCCGCCTGTCCCGAGCGAATCACTATCTTGGACGCGTTGATCACCCTGTTCGCCGGGCTCGGCCTGTTTTTCATCGGCATCAAGCTGCTCGGCGCCGAGATGGCGCAGCTAACGGGGCGGCGCGTGCGGCGCTGGGTTGCACGGTCGACGGGGACCTACCCGCAGGCGGCCGGCGTCGGCCTCGCCGGCGGCGTCGTAACCCAGAGCACCAATGCCATCACCGTCATCCTGATGAGCCTCGCCTCGGCCGACCTGATCGCGCCGCGCCAGGCTCGGCCCGTTCTCGCCTGGGCCAATATCGGGACGGCCGGGCTGGTGCTGGTCGCCTCGATCGATCTGCATCTCTTCGTGCTGACGCTGATCGGGCTGATCGGCGTCTGCTTCTATCTGAATCTCGACCGCTCCAAGCGGCTGCGGCCCGTCGTCTCGACTCTGCTTGGGCTGGGTCTGCTGTTCCTCGGCCTCGAAGTGATGCGCGAGGGGGCGCATGCGCTGGCTGCGCTGCCGCTGGTGGTCACGATCTTCCGCTTCGCCGCCAGCTCGTCGGTGCTCGCGCTCATCGCCGGCACGCTGCTGGCGCTGCTGACACAATCCTCCGGCACGGTGTCGATCCTCGCCATCACCATGGCGACGGCCGGGCTGGTCGGCCTCGAACAGGCCATGCTGCTGGTCTATGGCGCAAGCCTGGGGTCCGGCATCGGCACCTATCTGGTCGCCGCGAAGACAACCGGCACGCCGCGGCAATTGGCGATCTATCAGACCCTGATCAAGAGCGCCGGCGTCGTCCTGCTCCTGCCGCTCTTCGTGATCGAGCAGGCCTTCGGCGTGCCGCTCGTCGCCGCTGCGATTCGCGCGATCTCGGCCGCGCCGGGCTTTCAGATCGGCCTCGTCTATCTGGCCTGCCAGCTTACCGCCGTCGCCGTCGCCGGCGCGCTGGAAGGCGTAATCCAGCCCATGCTGGAGCGGCTGGCGCCGCCGAGTGCTGCGGAAAGCCTGTCCCGCCCCCGCTATCTTTATGACCAGGCGCTGGCCGAGCCGGACACCGCGGTGACGCTGGTCGAGCGCGAGCAGACACGCATCTTCGCCCTGCTGCCGCTCCATCTCGGCATCGCCGATCCGCTCGGCGACGAAGGCGCGCGGCTCGGTGCGGCAGCGGCGATGCCAACGGCTGCGTCGCTGCTCGCCGCCGTAACCAATTTCCTGTCCGACCTAGCCGATACCGGCGCCAGCCGCGAGACGCTGGAACGAGTCGCCGATCGCCAGGCGGCGAATACCCTGCTCCAGGGGCTGCACGAGGCCATGGCGGAATTCGCCGGCAAGCTGGCGCAGACGGCCGAGACCCCGGCCATGCAAATGCTGAGCGGCAATCTCGGCGAAGGCCTGGGCGCGTTGCTGCTGACGGCGGAAGAGGGGCTGCGGACCGGCAATATCGAGGATCTATTGCTGGTGCAGCAGCTCACCGCCGACCGCGACAGCCTGGTCGACACGCTGCGCCGCCGGGCCATGGCGACGGAACAGGGCCTGCCCGGCCCCGATCAGGAATTGCTCTACGGACTTACCAGCCTCTTCGAGCGAATCGTCTGGATGCTGCGCCGCTTCGCGGCGGCGGCCGTGGCTCAGGCCGAAAGGCGGGCCGAAGCGGAAGCGTAATCCGGCTCGATATCGAGAATCCGGTTGAAGCCGCTGATCTCGAAGACTTCCGCCACTTGAGCGCTAAGCGAAGCCAGCACGAGTTTGCCGCCCGCGGCCTTCATTCGTTTCGCTGCGACCAGAACCACCCGCAGACCAGCGCTGCTGATATAGGTCAAATCACTGAAATCGAGCAGCAACCGACGACTTCCGCCCTCGATGTAACCGAGCAGCTCCTTTTCGAAGACTGGACCGCTATTGCTATCGAGTCGGCCTTGCGGGCGGGCGGCCTGGATTTCGTCGCTCATCACACACCGGTTTTTGCTTCGGACGGCAAGACTGGATATAACATGATCGGCAGGGTTGGACAGCATTATGATCTGCCCCGATCCGGATCACACGCTCCGGGCGGGCATGCGTTGGGGGAGCAGGACATTGCTCAAGAACTTGAAAGTCGGACCGAAGCTCTACCTCGTTATGGCGCTGGGGGCGATCCTGGCCGGGACGATCGGCTGGCTCGGCATCGACGCGATGAAGACCTACCAGCAGGGAGTAGAGACGCTCGACCGGGCATCCCAGCGCGCGCTGTGCAGCGAGCAGATCAACGAATTCATCTATGCGACGGTCATGGAATCGCGCGGCGTCTACATGTCCACGACCGCCGCCGAATCGGAGAAATACGCCCCTCTCGTCCTGCAGGATGTCGACCGCATCGCCCAGATCATGAAGCGCTGGCAGGCGCTGATCCCGGAGGCCGACAAGGATACGATGGCCCGGGCGCAAGCCAAGGTCGATGAGTTCATCGCCTTCCGCAAGGAGCTGGTGCGGCTTTCGCGCGAAGCGACCCTCGCCCAGGCGCGCGAGTTCGGCGACAACGACGCGAACCACAACAACCGCAAGGCGCTCAATGCCGAGATCGCCAAACTGGCCGAACACAATGACCGGCTGATCGCCGATGTCACTAAGGCGACCAATGATTTCTTCGACGGCCGGCTGACGACGTTGATCGTCATTGCCGTGCTCGGCGTGCTCATCGGTTTCGCCATTGCGGTCGCTTTCGTCACGCGGGTCATCACCGGCCCGATCGCCCAGATCACCGCGACCATGACCCGGCTCGCCGGCGGCGATACCGGCGGCACGGTCGCGGCGACCGATCGCGGCGACGAAATCGGCGACATGGCCAAGGCGGTGCAATTCTTCCAGCAGCAGGCGATCGCCGCAAACGCATTGACCGAGCGCGTGACCGACGACGTTCGCCGCATCGCGCTCGCCGCCGGCCAAGCGTCGAGCGCCGTCAGCCAGGTTTCCGACGGCTCGAACCTGCAGCTCTATTCGCTGAAGAAGACCTCGGCCGCGCTCAATCAGAGCACGCTCGCCATCGCCGATGTCGCCAAGAGCACGCAGCTCGCCAGCGAGCAGTCGCGCGGCGCCGCCGGTCTTGCCAGCGATGGCTTGGCGCGCATGGCCAATATGGTGACGCTGGTCAACGAGATCGCGGATAATTCCAATCGGGTCCGGCGTATCGCCGATGCGATCACGCGCATCGCCAGCCAGACCAACATGCTGTCGCTCAACGCAGCGATCGAGGCGGCGCGTGCCGGCGAACAGGGCAAGGGCTTCGCCGTCGTGGCCGAGGAAGTGCGCAAGCTGGCCGACAACACTGCCTCGCTCGCCCAGGAAATCGCCGATCTGGTCAACCGCGCGACCGAACAGGCCGGTCATGGCGTCGCCGTCGCCGACGAGGTCAGCCTGAAGATGCAGCAGATCGCCGAAGGCGTGCGGCAGAGCGACAAGCTGGTCGGCGCCATCGCGACGGCAATGGAGGAGCAGCAGACCGTGGTCGGCGAGATCAATATCAGCGTGACCGAGCTGACCCGGATCGGCCAATCCAACGCGACTGCCGCCGAAGAGATCACGGCGACCATGGTCGATCTGTCGAAGCTGGCGGAGCATACCCGCAAGGAAGTGGAACAGTTCAAACGGAACGCAGCGTGAGGCGCCTGGCGCCGTGGCGGTGACCCATCCAATCGAGCGGACTCTCGCCATCCTGAAGGATGTCATGAGCGCCCATGCCGCCGCGCTGGAGGGCAAACCGGAGACACGCAACGCTCCGCCAATGCCGAGCGATCGGCGTTCGGCATTGGCCTTGCGCCTGATGCAGGGCGTGGAACGTCATGCCGGCCTCGAATTCGGTCCGGCACTGATCGAAAGCTCCTGACGCTGATCGCGCCGATGAGCATCGGGGCGCTCGAGGCCCGGGTCATGGAGCTGGAACAGCGACCGCCCGAAGCCGCAGAATGGCAGGCGCTGAGCGAAAGCCTGACCGTGCACGAAACCTATTTCCTGCGCGACCAGCCGCAGCTGAGCTTTCTGGCGAGCCATTTGCCGGCGCTGATCGCCGAGGCCGAAGCAAGCGGCCGGCAATCCCTGCGGCTGGGGTCCGTCGGCTGCGCGAGCGGAGAGGAAGCGTATTCGCTGGCCATGCTCGCCCTCGACGCGCTGGTCGCGGCCGGAAGGCGGTCGAGCGGATCAACGCCGTCGAACCCAACCCGCCCTGGCGGATCGAAGTGGTCGGCTGCGATCTGTCTTCGTCGGTGTTGGAGCAGGCGCGGGCCGGCATTTACGAGACGGGGCCGCTCTCCTCCTTCCGCGATCTGCCGCCGGCCTATCTGCGCTACTTCCCGCCGCATCGCGGCACCGCCACGCGACGCGTGCGCGACGATCTGCGCAAAACGGTCCGGTTCGCGCCCTTGAACCTCATGCGCGATGAGCCGCCGGAGCGGGGCTTCGATCTGGTGCTGTGCCGCAACGTGCTGATCTATCTGACCGAGCGCGCGCGGCGGCGAGCCCAGGATCTGTTGTGCCGATCGGTCCGGCCGGGCGGCTATCTGATGCTGGGCGCCACGGACTCGCTGGCCGATGCGCCAGGCTTCGACACGGTCTGGGGCGCCGATGCCATGATCCATCGGCGGGGCCTGTCATGAGCCGCTTCGGCTTCACGGTATCGACGCCGGCTTGCACGCATGTCCTGCCGCTCGACGCGATCGTCGAGCTGAGCGACACCTTGCCGGTCGGCCCGGCAGCGGAACCGCTTCCCGCGGTCTCCGGAGTAGCGCTGTTCCGCGACGAGATTCTCCCGGTCATCTCGCTCGATGTCCTGCTCGGCGAATCCTTGCTCGGCGAACGGGGCTGGGAGGAACGCGAATGGGGCGGTTTCGCCGTCGTCGCGGCCGGCGGCCGGCGCTGCGTGCTGGCCGTCGCGCGGATCGGCCGGCTGGTCGGCGACGTCGATCCTGCGGCGACGCTCGATCTGGCCAGGCTTCTGGCCGAGGCGCTGCCGCCGGCGGCCGAACCGGAATTGCCCCCCCTCGCCCCGCTTGCCGCCGCGTCGCGCTATCTGCTGGCGGAGATCGGCGGACGGCGCTGTGCGTTCCGGCTCGATACGGTCGAGCGGGTTCAGGACGAGTGCCGCATCGTGCGCGCGCCGTATCGTACCGGCTCGCTGATCGCCGGCGTCGCCGCGGTCGAAGGCCGCGTTCTGCCGGTGCTTGATGCGCGCGCCCTGCTCGGCCTGAACGCAGCGACGCCGCCGGGCGGTTTCGTCGTCGCGGCCGATGCCGAATTCGGCCGCCTGATCGTCGCCGTCGATCGGATTGCCGGCTTCCATGCGATCGAAGACGACGCGCTCGATGCGCCACTGGACGGCGTGCCGGCCAGCGCCGTCGCCATAACCGGCGGCCAGGAGATCTGGATCCTGTCGGCCGGCGCCCTGGCAGGAGCGGCATGATGGCGGCCCCGATCCGCGTCCTCGTGGTCGACGATCAGAGCTTCATGCGCATCGCGCTGCGCCGGATCATCGAGGCCGAGGGCGACATGCAGGTCGTCGGCGAGGCGCGTGACGGCACCGAGGCTCTGGCCCTGGCCCTCGCGCTCAAGCCGGACGCCGTGACCATGGATGTCGAAATGCCGGAAATGGACGGGCTCGAAGCCTGTGCTCGCATTCTCGCCGAGGTCGTCCCGCCGCCAGCGGTCATCATGGTGAGCGCCTTCACGCAGCGCGACGCCAAGGCGACGACTCAGGCGCTACGCCTCGGTGCGGTCGATTTCGTCTCGAAATCCTCGCTGCACGTGACGACCGATCTCGCGAAGATCGATGAAGAGCTGAGGCCGAAGCTGCGCGCCTGGTCGCGTTGGCGGCCGGATTCGGCTCCGACAGCCCCGACGCTGCCCGCCCTGCACGGCGGCCGCAAGCCGGGCGGAGTGCCGGATCTCATCCTGATCGCGGCCTCGACCGGCGGCCCGCAGACCCTGACCCGGCTGCTCAAGGCGCTCGGCCCGATCGATATCCCGATCGTTATCGCGCTGCACATGCCGGAGTTCTTCACAGCCAATTTCGCCGAAATGCTGGGCCAGGATACCGGCTGCACCGTGCGCGAGGGCGGCCATCGTCAGAAGCTCGAAGCCCGGCAAGTGACCCTGCTGCCCGGCGGCAAGGACGGCATCATCGGCCCGGCGGTGGGCGGCGGCTACGAGCTGCGCGTGGTCAAGATCGATGCGACCGTGCATCCCAATGCCGACGCCTTGTTCGAATCGGCCGCCATGATCGTCGCCCGTCCCGCCGGCATCGTGCTGACCGGCATGGGCGAGGACGGCGCCCGGGGGGCCGTTGCGCTGCGCCGCAAGGGCGCGCCGATCCTTGTCCAGGATCCGGCGAGCTGCATCGTCGGCGGCATGCCGGAAGCCGTGATCGCGGCAGTCCGGGAGACCGAAATCCGGTCGATCGAGGCCATTGCCGAGCAACTGGCCGCCTGGTCGCGCCGGGTCCTGCCGCCCGCCCAGAGGGATTGAGGCGATCTTGGCCGACAATCTCGACGCACTTTGGCAGGAATTCGCCTCGGAAACGCAGGAACATCTCGAAACGATCGAGCGCCTGTTGTCCGATCATCACGCTTCGGATTGGCGCGGCGACGAGGTCGCCCAGCTGTTCCGGTCGTTCCATTCGCTGAAAGGCGCCTTCCTCGCGGTCGGCTTCGTCAATCTCGAAGCGGTCGCGCATCGCGCCGAAGACATCCTGTCCCTGGTGCGCGACGGCCGGGCAGCGCTCGACATGGCCGGCACCGCCGTGCTGCTGCGCGCGGTCGATCGCCTGACCGATATGCGCGACCGCGCCGTGGCACAGCGCCAGGACGTCGAAGCGCCCGACGACATCTTGGCCGAACTCGACCGCTATCAAAGCGTTGAGTCCGCGCCGCCGGCAGAGGCGCCGGCGGCAGCCGATGCAGCACCGCTAACGGACGACGCGGAAATGCTGTCGCTCTATTGCGAGCTTCTCGTCGAGCGCCTGCCCGAGCTGGCCTCGGCCCTCGGTGCCGCGCCGGAGGCGCGCGAAGACGCTGCGGAGTCCGGCGAGCAGCTCGCCGTCGGCGCCGAGATCCTGGGCTTCGAGAAACTCGCCGGCGATCTTCAGAGCCTGGCGGCGCTCGTACGCAGCGGATCGGCCGATGACTCAATCCTGGCGCTACTCGACGAGATTCTGGAACAGGCCGGGCTGATCGAGGAGATCACCGGCACTCCCGCCGGATCGGTCGGGCTGGCGACGGCGCTCGCGCCCTATCGAAGCGGTCAGGGCACCCGGATCGAGGCTCTGGCCCAGGCGCTGGCCGAAGGGAATGAGGGCGACATCGCCGCCGCGGCGTCGGCCTTGCGTCAGCATCTGACCGCCTTGGGACAGCCGAACGGCGCGACCCTGGTCTTGGAGCTGGAAGAAAGGTTCGGCCGCGCCCGGCCGGATGCGCCGGCCGAGCCGGCCTGGCGTGAAGGCGCCGCTGCGATCGTCGCGGCGTTGAGCGCGACCGCGTACGAACTGCGCGACCTGACCGAGGCGGAAGCAGGACCTCTGCGGGCTGCGTGGCTCGACACGGCGGAACGCGACACCGACACCGGCGGCCGGCGCGGCGGCTTCGCGCTCGAGCCGGAAGTCCTGGCGATGCTGTCGCCGGAACAGCTCGACCGGCTCGAAGCGGCGCATCAGGATGGTGATCATCACGCTTACGAAATCCTGCTCGAGCTCGAGGGCGATGTCGAAGTCGCCAACGACCTGCTCGCCTGGCTGGCCGCCTCGATCGAGACGATCACCAGCCGGACCGTGCTGCGCAAGGGCCGCAGCGGCTTCGAATTCCTGATCCTGTCGCCCGAGTCGATCGAATGGATCCGGACCCAGATCGCGGCACTCGACCCCGAGCAGGATTGCCTGCGCGACCTGCGCGAAGTCGGCCAGGCAGCGGCGCCCCCTGTCCAGACCGGTACCGTGCCGGCGCCCGCCGCCTCCCCGCTGATCCGGGTGCGCAGCGAGGCGATCGACGGGCTGATGACCGAGATCGGCGAGATGCGGATCGGCTTGGCGCAGCTCGGCGAAACGCTGCGCCGCGGCCGGCTCGGTGGGCTGTTGCAGGATATGCGGCATTTCACCGACCGTTTAGACCGCTCCGCGGCGACCGAATACGGCGATCGACTCGATGCGATCGAGGAGCAGCTGACCCTGCTGCGCGATCTCGAAGCCGGAATTTCCAGGGCGCATCGCCGGATCTGGCGCGCGGGGTTGGAGCTGCGCGTCGTGCCGGTCGAGACGCTGTTCGGCCGGATGTCGCGACCGGTCCGCGACCTCGCCCAGAAGCTCGGCAAGGAGGTCGACCTGATCTTCGAGGGCCGCGACGTCCGCATCGACAAGAGCATGGTCGACGCCCTGGTCGATCCGCTGATGCATATGCTGCGCAACGCACTCGATCACGGCATCGAGACGCCGGAGCAGCGGCGCAACCTGGGCAAGCCGGCGCGGGCACAGTTGCGACTGGCTGCGGCCGAGCATGCCGACGGCATCTACATCGTCATTGCCGATGACGGCCGGGGGCTCGACCGCGACCGCATCCTCGGCAAGGCGATCGAGCGCGGCCTGGTCTCCGCCGCCGACCCGGCCGGGCTGAGCGATCGGGACATCCTCGGTCTGATCTTCCGCCCGGGCTTCTCGACGGCCGAGACCGTGACCGATATTTCCGGCCGCGGCGTCGGCATGGATGTCGTGGCGGCGACGCTGCAACGTCTGGGCGGCACCTGCGAAGTCGAGACGCAGCCCGGCGCCGGCACGCGCTTCATCTTGAAGCTGCCGGTTTCGGCGGCGCTGCTCACGGCTCTGCTGTTCACCGTCGATGGCGAGACGCTCGCTTTGCCCGAGCGTCAGATCGCCGCCGTCGCCGAGATCGAAGCGGGCGAGATCGAGACGACCGCTGGGGTGCCGGCGATCCGGCATCAGGGCGCCAGCGTGCCGCTGCGCAATCTCGGCAGCCTGATCGGCTACGCATCGCCAAAACAGACTGCCGAGCCGATCCGGATCATCATCGTCTCGGCCCGCGCCAAGCTGCTGGCTCTGGCGGTCGACCAGATCCAGCATTTCCAGGATCTGTTCCTGAAGGAGCTGCATCCGCTCCTGGCCCGGCTGCCCGCCGTGGTCGGCGCCTCGGAGCTGGGCGACGGGATGCCGGTGCTGGTGCTCGATGCCGACGCGCTCGGCCAGATCGCCGCTCAGCCGTTGTAGCGCACCACCAGAATCGTCACGTCGTCGGCCATCGGGGCGAGCGACATGAACTGGTCGACCTCGCCGATGACCGTGCCGAGCACTTCGGTCGGATGGGCGCCGAGCCGATCTGCGAGCCGCGCTTCGAGCCGCGCTTCGCCGAACAGCTCGCCCTGCGGATCGACCGCCTCGGTCACGCCGTCGCTGAAGCAGATCACGCCATCGCCGGGCGAAAGCGTGACGCGGCCGGTGCCGTAGCTGCTGTCCTCCATGACGCCGAGCACCATGTCGCCCAGGCTCGGCACCAGCTCGACGCCGTGGCGGGGGCGCAGGACATAAGGCGGGTTATGCCCGGCATTGGCATAGTCGAGCACGCCGGTGGTCAGGTCGAGCACGCCATAGAACGCGGTGACGAACATTAGTCCCGGATTGTCGATGCACAGCATGGCGTTGACCATGCGCAGGCAATCGCCGGGCTGCGGCAGCCGGAATGCCGCCGCCTTCAGCAGCGTCCGCGCCAGCGTGATGAAGATCGCCGCCGGCAGGCCTTTGCCGGCTGCATCGGCCACGACGAAAGCCAGTCGGTTCTGGTCGAGCAGGAAGAAATCATAGAGGTCGCCGCCGACCTCCTTCGCCGTCACCATGCCGGCGTGCAGGTCGAAATCGCTACGGTCGGGAAAGGCCGGGAAATCCTGCGGCAGGCCGGCGAGCTGCAGCTCCGTCGCGAAATCCCATTCTGCCTGCTCGGCCGCGGCGCGATCGCGGCTGCGCAGCACGTCGAGCACCAGTTCGAGTTGAATCGTCCGGTCGGCGAGCGCGGCCTCGAGCGCCGCGATCCGCACGGCCGAAGCGTCCAAAGCGCTCATTCCGCGCTCGGCTCCTGCCCCTCCTTGCGCTGCTGCGCCTTGCGCTGCATCGCCGCGAGATCGAGCGGCGGCAGCCCGACGGCGGCGCGCACGACGCGCAGGATCTCGTGCCCGCGCTTGGCCTTGAGGTCCAGGCTGATGGCGCCGGACGGCTTGGCGATGACTTCGAATGCGCCGAGCCGACGCGATTCCAGTGCCGCCGGCGAGCCGAGCTGGGCCACCGAGGACAGGATCACGATCTTCGCCTTGCTCATCAGCTTCAGCCGCTTCATCGCGCCGATGCCGTCGAGGCGCGGCATCTCGATATCGAGCAGTATGATTTCCGGCTTCAGCTCCTTGTCTTTCTCCAGTGCGGCAATCCCGTCTTCGGCTTCGCCGACGACTTCGAGATCGTCGTCGACGGCAATGATCTGCTTGACGATGTTCCGCATGAAACCGGAATCATCGACGATGAGGACGCGATGCGCCATGTCTTTACTGCCTCTATTCCTGCTGCCGATCGGTTGCGATCCGCTTCGTCATGACCAACCGGTTTTGGTCCTTTTCGCGGCAGTAGTCCAGATCGTCCATCACTGTCCGGACGAAATGAATGCCGAGTCCGCCGATCTCCCGCTCCTCCATCGGAGCGTCGATATCGGGCTCCGGCTGGTCCAGCGGATTGAACGGCACGCCGCCATCGATCAGCTCGGCCCGGAAACAATCGCCTTCGATCTCGAGCGCGATCCCGATCTTGTGCCGGCCGCCCTGCGGATAACCGTAGGAAATCGTGTTGGTCAGCAGTTCCTCGAAGGCCAGCGTAACCTGGAACACGAAGCGATCAGCCAGCGCATGGCGCGCAGCGAAGGCGCGAAACAGCGCATCGAACCGCTCGATCTCGCTCAATTCATTATCCAGTTCGACGACGATGCCATCCGTCATGTGCCACTTCGCCGTATCGTTGCAGCGACAGGATGGCCGGCCTGCGTGTCACCCGCAAGCCGAGATGGACGCGGAGCCGCGTCGGCGACATAACTCCGGGGCGAATAGATTTCCGGGCCGTGCCCGACGCCGCCCCAAAGGAGTGCGAACCATGCAGATGACAGTGGATACCAGCGCGGACGGTATCACGACGATCAAGCTCTCGGGCCGACTCGACACGGCAGGCTCGCAGGAAGTCGAGCTGCGCTTCAGCGCGGTGACCGGCGCGCATCGTGCCGTCATCGTCGATCTGTCCGGCGTCGAATTCCTGACTTCGCTCGGCATCCGACTGCTGCTCCAGGGCGCCAAGACGGTGCGCTCGAAGGGCGGCAAGCTCGCTTTGCTGCAGCCGCGCGAGCTGGTTCAGAACGTGCTGAAGACCGCCGGCGTCGAGGCCATGGTCCCCGTCCTGCAAGGCCAGGCCGCCGCCATCGCCGCAGTCTCGCCCTAGCAGGGTGCCGGCCCGGCTGACATTCGCCGCCGATCTGGCCGAGACCGCGCGGCTGGCGCCCTGGCTGGCCAGCCTGGCCGAGACATCGGCCTGGCCGGCGAAGCTCGCCTTCGCGATCGAGCTGTGCCTGGACGAAGTCGTGACCAATATCGCCCTGCATGGCGGGGCCGCCGCGGGAAAGATCTCGATCGAGATCGACCAGGACGCCGGATCGGTCACGGCGCGAATCGAGGATGTCGGCGCGGCATTCGATCCCACGACCGGAGCCCGCGCCGTGCCGACATCGCTCGACGAGGCCGAGATCGGCGGCCTCGGCCTCGTCCTGGTGCAGCATTATGCGAGCGAGTTGCGCTACGAGCGGGTCGACGAGCGGAACCGCCTGACGCTGCGCTTCGCCTTAGGATAGTATCGCGACACTCTCGCCGCCGGGCTCAATCCTGCGAGCCGGAGGTTCCTTCGGCGCTTGGCTTTGCCGGTGTCTGCGGTTCGTCGCCGAGGTAGATCTTGACCGTCGGCGCGTGTTCCTTGTTCAGCGCAGTGACGGTCTGCTCGACCAGCTCCGCATAGCGCGGCGGGCCGGCGACCACGACCAGATCCGAGCCTTCGGCATGGCGCAGCTTGTATCGGCTGTCATTGATGCCGAGACGGTCGAGCTCCGCGTTCAGCGCGTCGAAACTGGTCTTGCCGAGCGGCACGGTGCGCTGCACCAGCTCGCTATTGGCGGCGATCGCGAGGGTCGAGCCGTCGTAATACCAGTTGAAGCCGAATTGCGTGGCGAGCCGGTCGAGAAACACGCGCGGCGGCAGCGGCGGTATCCGGCCAAGCACATGGCCGCGGACACTGTCGGAGATCTGGACCGGCGTCTTCATAGTCTGGCCGAACTCGGTCAGGACATCGACCAGATCCTGATCGACCATGACATAGGGATAGGGCGTCTCGGGCCAAGGCGGCGCGGCGGCCTGAACCGGGCCGGCAAGGCACCAGAGCAATGCAGCGAGAGCCGGCAGCGCCTTCGTCGGCGCCGGGCAAAGGATTTTCCGGACACAGCGGCTTGTTTCAGTTTCCATCCGAATCCACCGCCTCATCTGTCGCGACGCGCCCTATGTTCAATCCTCCGCCGGCCGCCGCAAGCGTTGAAGACCCGACTCCGTCGGCCGCCCGCCCAGCACCGCCGCCGGTTTCAGCGCGAAAAAACGGACGATCTTGTCGCGCAGGAAATGGGCAATGCCGACCCGCTCGATCTCCTCGCGCTCGGACGGCGTGAAAACGAGAGCATTGAGGTTGTTTGCCCCGCGCTCGGCCTGCAGCCGGCTCATCTCCTCCACGGCTTCGGGTTGGAGCGCCAGCACGGGATCGAGCGTATCCTTGGCGATCTCGAGCACGACCGCGTCGGTCATCGCCCGCACCGTGGCGCTGCGCGGGGCTCCGGTCAGCAGCGACATCTCGCCGAAGACGTCGCCGGCGCCGAGCCGGGCCAGACGGGTTTCGCCGGCCGATGCGATGCGCAGCACCTCGAACAACCCCGCCACCACGACGAACAGCGACCGCCCCTCGTCGCCTTCCCGCACGATCTCCGCCCCGACGGGCAGGTTTCGCTGCACCGCGCCGCGTTCGAGGAGTGCAAAGGCCTCGGCGCCGAACGGGCGGAACAGCGGGACGCGGTGCAGGATCGCCGCGCGGTCGATCTCGTGCTCGATGCCGCGCTTCTGCGCCTTCATCAGGGTCACGTCCATCTGCTGGACCGGGCAGGAATAACCGGCCTGGTCGAGGAATTTGAGCGCGGACACGGTCACCGCCGTCGCGATCGCAAAGGACTGCTGATAGCCCAAGACCCAGAAATTCAACGTGTAGACGATGCCGCTGCTGCCGCATTCGACGATCTGGACCTGGGCCCGCGGGTCGGCAAGCACGCCGTCGGTCGCCGCCATCGCCGCGGCGAAGATCAGCATGACCCGTTCCGGCGGAGCGTCGTAACCGACCGTGATCTGCCGGGCGACTCTGAAATAGGGCATGGGCGCGCTGAAATTCTGGAAACGGTTCTGAACCAGGCTGCTGTTCGGCACGACCAGAAGCGTATCGTCGCGCATCACCAGATGCGTGGCGCGCCAGGTGATCTCGCGCACTTGGCCGACATGACCTTCGGGCGTGCCGATCCAGTCGCCGAGCTTGATGCCGCCTTGCCCGACATTGAGGGCGATGCCGGCCAGCAGGTCCGAAATCGTCCGCTGCACGGCGAGTCCGATGATGGCTGCGGCAACCCCGGAGGTGGCCAGCAGCCCGGTCAGCGACCGCCCGAAGACCAGGGCAACGATCAGCAGGACAGCGGCGAAATAGACCAGCACCGCGGACAGGTCGGTCAGCAGGACCGGCAGCTTGCCCTGGCCGCCGCGCCCCTGTGCGTGACGCAGGATGAGGGCGCGCAGAAGGGCCGCAACCAGGGACGCGGTGGCGAGCCAGAACACGACACCCAGGGCGTGAGGCAGGTTATCCCGCGCCCAGTCCGGCATATCGGCGCTGAAATCAGGCTGATCCCGGATCAGCCGCCATAGGCTGATGACGGCGATGACGGCGAGTGCCCTCGATAAGATGCGCATCCCTGCCCCGAACCCCGGATTTCATTGGAGTTATACCCGGCCATGCCATGCCGTGTCGCGACCCCTTTTCCGACCTGGCTCCATGAACAGGCGATCGATGATTGTCCTGCTCGCGCTTCATCCGCACAACTTTCAGTTTACGAGAAAATCCATGATGGATATCAAGAAAAAGTTTTACTTCCAGAATTAAAGTAATGCCGCACGTACCGGCTGAAGTAGCCGGAGGTGAAGCCGCCCTTCGGGTTGCTTGAACGCCATGGCAGTCACAATTTATTTGGCCCGCCGTGTCGGCGACAATAGATCCGATCGAATCTTCGTGTTAGGGTAGCGAATGGAACAGGCGCACCACATAGCCCTGAAAGCCACAGAAACTCTCGACCAGAGAGCCATCGCTCGCAGTCGGGGAAATCAGTCATGCCTGTCTAAGCGATTGAACCGCAAGGCGCGGCCTATTCTGAATAGGTGTTGCAGGCCCGGTCTGTTGCTGGCCGCGGGGGCGGTCTTGGCGCTGGCGATGCCGCCGGTCGCGATGGCGGCGGATGACACGGCATCGTTGAAGGCGCAATTAAATGCCCTGACGCAGCAATTGAAGGCGTTGGCCGCGCAGAACGAGGCCCAGTCGGCCGAGGTCAAGGCGCTGGCCGAACAGGTTCAGAAGCTGCAGGCGGGGGCACCGGCGCTGCCGCTGACCATCACCGCGCCGGGCAAGAAGCCGGCTTTCGAGGATAGCAACGTCGTCGTGACCCAGCAGCCGGGCAACGTCCCGGGCCGCTCCGGCTTCGCGCCTTACGCGGCGAATGGTGCGCCGGGCTATCCCTATCCGGCCGCCCCGACCATGCCGGGCTTCGGCACGGTCGGCACCAACCCGGTCGGCGCCGGCAACTCCGCGGTCAGGGTTTCGCTCTCGGGCCAGATCGACCGCATGGAAATCTATGGCAATGACGGCAAATCGGCCGAATTCCGCAACGTGGACAACAACGTATCGTCCTCGCGCTTCCGCTTCCAGGGCGAGTCCTTCATCAACCATAAGACCTCGGCCGGCGCCATCTTCGAAATGGAACTGCGGCCGAACAGCTCGACCAACACGACGCTGACCGCGGATCAGTCGAGCTCGGTCTCGAGCTTTACCGCCGGCACCGCCGGTGTCGGCTCGACCACGGGTTCCGCGGTCAACAACACGACCGGCGTGCCGACCGTGCGCTGGGCCGACGCCTATATCCAGAACGAGGATTGGGGCGGACTCCATATCGGCTTCGGCGGCACCGCCGGCTATCTGACGGCCGAGCAGGATATATCGGGCACATTCTATAGCGGCTATTCCCAGATCGCCGACACCGATGGCGGCTTCTCGTTCCGCCAGAACGGCGTGGCGCTGCTGCCGGTCAAGGCCTTCCCGTCGGGCACGCCGACCGTGCCGTGCACCATCACCGTGGCCGGTGTCGCCCAGACCAAATGCGTGAGCGCGCCGGCCAATGCCTTCGGGCCTGAAGTCGGCAGCGTGTTCTTCTACATGAACGGCAAGATCCGCGACGACCGGGTCCGCTACGACTCGCCGGTCTGGAACGGCTTCCAGCTTTCGGGCTCGGCGATCGACGGCGGCGCCACCGACATCGCGCTGCGCTACGGTGCCGATTGGTGGGGCACGACAGTCGTGGCTGCAGTGGCCGAGACCTTCGCCACCAGCCTCAACCACACGGCCTGCGCAGCCTATTGCTACTCGAGCGGCATCCCGACGGCGGCCAATGCCGCGGTCGGCCAGCCGACCGGTCTGGCGCTGCAATACGGCCCGAGTGCGGCCGGCAGCAACCAGTTCGACGGCTCCGCCTCGATCCTGCACCCATCGGGCCTGAACCTCACCATCGCCGGCGGCATGCAGGATCCGATCTACAAGGATCCGCTGGGCCAGAACGTCACGCCGACCCTGATCTACGTCAAGGCCGGCTGGCAGACGCCGACCCCCTGGTTCAGCTTCGGCAAGACCGCTTTCTCGGTCAGCTATGGCGAGAATGACGACCTGCAGTTCAAGGGTGATACGGCGAGAGACTACGCCCTCGGCCTCTCGCAGAACATCGCGTCCGATGCCGCCCAGATCTATGCTGGTTACCATCACCAGACCCTGGATCGCGACTTCGCCTCATACAAGCCGATCGATCTGGTCCTGGTCGGCGGTATCGCCCGGTTTTAGGGAACCGCGCCCTCGTAAATCTGATATTCAAGACTTGGCGCCGGCAAGGGGCGAGCCGGAGATCGTAGTGCGCGAAATCGGCCGGGAGACGTACGGCGGAGCCGCGGGCGTCGTCCTGTCGCCGCCGACCGGATCGGTGAGAGAGTGTGGCTCGGAAAGGCGCCGCGATCGGCGCGGAGGGGATTGGGAGTGTTGGATCCGGAGAGCGGTATGGACGGGCTATAGAGCCTGTCGCCCCTCTATCCCTTCATCGCCCCGCCCTGGCCGTCGGCGCATACGCCGACCGGCCTGGCGAGTTCGATGGTCATCAGTGTCCGACCGTTTGGTCAGACGAGCGCTCAGTCACCCTGGACGACGGCATTCTGCGCGGCCAGATCGGCCGACGCAGCCTGCGGCGCCGCGGCACGGGCGACGAAGACCTGGCCGGCTGGGAGTTCTATCTGCGCACCCCAGACATTCTCGGTCACACGGGCCTGCTTCTGGTTCGGCAAGTCGATACGGGCACCGAGGACGTTTTCCTGCTTCGGCGTGACGGTGATGGTCTCGTGGGAAGCAGGCTGGGCGAAGGCGGCGGTGGAGACGAAAGCGGCTGCCAGGATGGCGCGCTGGGCGAATTTGAGAGCGGTGGTCGTCATGATTGTTTCCTCCTGTTGTGTTTGGCCCGGTTCGTTTGGGCTCAAGAGAACATACTTGCATTCTCAATATTTTCAAATGCAAGTTTTCTATCGCAACGATCGGCCCTGACGATCGAAATTGGGCACCACGCCGAAGCGTAGGAGCTGCCGTTGATGGCAACGGACCGGTGACGCCCCGAATGACTGCCTCTGGGCCCCGGGTCGGTAAAACTGGTCGAGCGCCCGCTACCGCCTGACTAGCGCCGGTCCATCTCGATGCCGTTCTCGACCTTGATGCCGATGACAGTCTTGCGGGATTGAAAGCATCGACCCCATCTGTGGGAAGCAGCCATTGCGCCAAAGAAAATGGATCTGTGGCAGCGGTCAATCTCAATTCCGATGCCCGTAAAACACAACTTCCCGCATAGATATCCAACAGCTAAAGTCGTTCCGATTGAGCTGAGGGGGCATATGCCGCGCACACGCGGGCCTTCATGGGTTCGGAGCTTTGCCGAGGGTGATGCTATTGACGACAAAACACCCGCCGCCGCCGCTTCATTGGCCTGGGCATCGCGGCCCTCGGACCGCCCAATCAAAGGATTCAGCGCTCGGCCCCGCGGCGGCACCGCCGCCAGTTCATTGGCCACGCGGGGCTCCGGCTGCCATGCAGCCGAAAACGGCGAAGATGCCCGACCTGCGCCCCAGCGCGCCGCCGTCCCGTGCCTTGCATGGCGCCGGAGCAACGAGCCAGCCGCGAGCCGTCGGAGCGCAGCCCGGATGGAAGCCGGGCGTCTCGGCTCGACCGCAAGTAGCATCGCCCGTCATTCAGCGATTTGCGGTGCCGCATCGCGGTGATGACGGCAATGGCTGGCACTATTTCAAAGTGAAGGACATTTGGTACTGGCTCGAACAAGAGGTCTACACGATCTACAATGCCCTACTCCGGACTGCGCGGACTCAACGCCGTGCGTCTTTGGCGACTCCGCTCACCGGCAATCTCTTCGATGCGATGGAAGCCAACGACACGGATATCAGACCCACGGCGAGCCCGACATATGAAGTGACGGACATGAAAGACGTGCTGACTTATGTCTCCCGTTTCGAGCTGTCAACACCGCCCCGACCGTTGAAATTCTCTGGTGGATCAAAGGAGTTCACCAATCATTATAACCAAAGGTGGTATGGATCTGAGATATATATCGACACGTCGCCCAGCAACTATAAGAAGGTCGTGAAGAAAATAAACGACGACGTCGATGGAAATCCGAAACGTCAAGCGCGGACGGTGCGACGCCTGTTAAAAGGATACAAAATACAATCGAATAACGCTAAAGTTGTTGTAGATAATCATCTTGAGCGGGTGGCCATGATTTGGGGGCTGTCGGAAGCCGCCCGCAATCCTTCGAATCTGGCGCATCTGCTTATTGTGTTGCATCTGGTGAAGAAGGGCCTGATCACCTGGGACAATGCCGTGGATGAAACCCATGGCCAGCGCTATGTTCCATCGGTCCCGGGCGAGGGGATCGCGGGAGATTTGCAGAAGCTCCGCATGGCGATGATCCAAAGGTTGAGCAACGGCACGAAGGTCCCCCCAGATTTGAAGGCGCTTTCCGGGCCGTTCCGGACGAATCTCGCCCAGTTTCTCGAAAGCGGATCGGCGGCCTACACCGACAAGGTTAGAGTCTCGACCAAATATCCGGGCCAGGTCCGCGCACAGGGCAAGGATCCCGCGGACGCATGGGCGACCATCCGATCTATCTTGAACAATAAAATCCTCAATCATTTGAAATAGGCTACCGCCCGAAGCCGACGGACGGCCCTATGCGGCGGGGCTCGGCTGGATCCAACAGGACCGAGCTGGCACATAAGTGCCGAATATATACGACAAGTGATTACCCCTGAACCAGGGATGGCAGCGATGTCGACTGTTTCTCAAATGTCGAGATGGGTGCAGGATCGGTGCGCCCAAGCCTTTGAGGAGCGTATCACATGGTGGACCTGTCCGAAATCTACCGAAACGTCCACCTCTCGGCGCGGCAAGAGCCCGGCGGCTGGATTGTCGACATAGGCGCGACAGGCGTGAGGACAATGCACCACTCGACCTCGGCCGGCGCGATCGAGGAGGCGCGCCGTTACGTCGACTCGCTGAAGGGCGGCCGAAAGCCCTGACCCGGAAGGCAGGAGTCCAGGCTGCGAACAGGCGACGTCCGGTCATCTTGGCCGCGCCCGGATAGTCAAGCCTCTGCCCTGCCGATCGACACTCGGACCTTACGCCGATCTGCGCCTAGGTATTTTCCGACGCTGTTGCGGGCAGCGCCTATCTCATACCGTTGCAACCTCTGGGGGGGGCGAGCGGTGACGCTTACCCGACCGCAATTTGCGCGCCGAATCAGACATCAAGTGGAGATCGCCATGACTGTCCAGACCATCTTTCGGGCGAGATGCTCCGGCTCTACGCCCACACCTCTGCTCGGGCACACAAGGACGCGCTTGCTCGCCGGACTGGGAGTCGGCGTCATTCTCGCGCTTGCGCACGGCAATACGGCCTGGGCCCAGACCGCACCCGATCTCGGGGCCGCGGGCACCTTCGGTCTCGTGGCGAGCACGTTTACCAACACCAACGCGGCGACCACCGTCAACGGCGACGCCTGTTTTACGACGGGGCCAGGAACGGCCTACACTGTGAATGGCACGCAAACGGTGCCGTGTTCGGCGCCGGTCGGGACGGGCCAGAATAGCGCCCTGGCCACCATCAACGGGGAGGCCTGCACGTCGCTCGGCGCGGGCGCGGTTACGCTGGATACGGTGGTCGTGGGCCTCAATCCAGCGGGCACGATCCCGCCCGGCTGCTATTCCAGCGGCGGGGCGATGAATATAACCACCCTGGCGACCGTCACCCTCAGCGGCAACGGCGTCTATATCTTCAAGGCCGGCGGACCGCTCGGCATCGGCGCCAGTTCGGCCGTCAACGTGACCAACGGCGCCGCGGCGGCAAATGTCTATTGGGCGCCGGTCGCAGCCACCACCTTCGGGGCCAGCGCGACCTTCGTCGGCACGATCATCGACGCTGCCGGCATAACCTTCGGCCATCTCGCGAGCTTGAGCGGCCGGGCTCTGGTCTTCGGCGGCACGATCACGGCGGACGCGAATACCATTTCGCTCCCTCCCCCCAGCCCACCGCTGCCCGGCGGTCCTGTTCCAACCCTCTCGGAATGGGCAATGATCCCCTTTATCGGGCTGCTGGCATTCGCAGCGTTTGCCGCGATGCGCAAGCGGGGCCCCGCCGTTAAGCGGCACTGAACAGAACGCCGACCGTGAACGCGACCGGGCAAGCCGACGCGGCGCTTATGGTGTCGGCCTAGATGATGGAGCCGCGCCCAGTGCATCAGGGTCGGCCTCTTTGATTCGACTAAACAGTGCGAAGCGTCTCATCCTCTGCCGGCGATCTGATCATCAGCTGCTGCGATTAGGTAGATTCCGACACTATCCGCCCTTGCCGGGCGTGGTAGTTAAGAGGACCTATGGTCGAGTTGGCCATTGCCAGATTCGCCAAATCAGCGAGGCCGTGTCATGAGCAAAGTCCTGATTGCTGAAAACGATCTTATGATGGCCGACATGCTCGAAGAGGTTCTCGTCGAGAGCGGTTTTGAGGTCTGCGGCATCGCCCGGAACGCTGATGAAGGCGTCGCGCTGGCCGAGTGTCACAAACCCGATTTGGCGGTTTTGGATCTTCGATTGGCTGGGGAGAGCCTGGGCACGGAAATCGCCGCCCGAATTGACCGAAACCATCTTGGCATCCTCTATGTGACAGCCAATACGGGCCAAGTCCCCCTGACGACGGCCAACGGCGAAGCGTGTTTGGACAAGCCTTACCAGCCCGCGGATGTTGTTCGATCCTTAAGGCTCGTTGAGCAGGTCATTAGCAGCGGAACGGCCACAAGACCCTCTCCAAGCGGGTTCCGATTCCTTGAACCGTCGTCGGACCATCGAACCAGGGGCGTAGGGACAGACGCAGGCTCCCGCGAACGAGACATCGGCCGGTTGCTCCGGCAGCAGGCGGCGCTGGCGGCATTCGGTAGCTTCGCTCTTGGTGAAGACGATCTTGGCAAAGTACTGACCGAAGCGGCCCGCGTCTGCGCAGAAAGCCTGGAGGTCTCGTTTTGCAAGGTTTGCCGCTACCGCGCCGATGAGAATGATCTCCTTGTCGAGGCCGGTGTCGGCTGGAAGCCCGGGGTCGTCGGTGGAGTCGTCTCCCGCGCCGACAAAAGCTCGCCACAGGGGCGTGCGTTCACCACTGGAGAGCCGGTGATCTGCGAGGATTTGCGTCGGGACGCCAGTTTCCTCCTGCCGTCCTTCTACGCCGAGCACGGTATCGTCTCGACGCTGGATGTCATTATCAAGAAGAAGGAAGGCCAACCCTGGGGCGTGTTGGAAATCGATAACCCCGAATGGCATGTCTATGACGTGCACGACATCAATTTTGTGACCGGCTTTGCGAATGTCTTGGCGGAAGCGGTCAACACCTCAAAGCGGAACAGCGTCGTTCAAGCTGCGCTAGAACATATGAAGGACATGGTTGCCGACAGAGATCGGCTTCTCGCCGCGCAGGCCCGCCTGCTTGCCGAGAAAGGCATCCTAGCACAGGAGCTGCAACATCGTGTGCGCAACAACCTTCAACTCGTCTACGGAATGCTGAACAAGCAGATCCAGTCCGCCGGGGAGGGCTCCGGAATAGAGGGCATTAGCGCGATCGCGCGGCGGGTCATGACATTGGCCAAGGTATACGACCACCTCTTGGGCGCGGGATTGGCGCGGACCATCGATTTTGGCAACTACCTATCGTCACTTTGCAGCGGTTTCGAGGATCTGGAGAATCCCCTAGAGCGCAATATCGAACTGACCTGCGAGTGGCAGCCTGTCAGGCTCGATCTGGATATCGCGACGGCTCTGGGTCTGATCGTCGCAGAGCTGATCTCCAACAGCTATCTCCACGCCTTTCCCGGGAGAGGTGGGAGCATCAAGGTGTCGCTGGTTGCGGCGAACTCGGATGGGGACGCCACGATCAAGTTTGTCGATGACGGCGTGGGCTTCATCGATGCCGGCAACAGCAAGCGCCGCGGCCTGGGATTGGTGAAGCGCTTGATGCAGCAGGTCGATGGTTCGGCAGAGGTTCGTTCAGACAACGGGACAGCATGGATCCTGAAGTTTCCGGTGCCGGCGGTCCCACCAGAAACCGCCGCTGCTAACCCCGAAACGAACTCGAATCGACACGAAGAGTTGCCCCCTGCGCGTAGACGCGCGTGACTGAGCACGGATTGTTCTGGCCGGGAAGAGATCATCGACGCCGACCAGGTTCGGAACAACAGGATGTCGCTGATGACAAGCACAACACTTGGCTGGAGCCCGCCCGACCTATGTAATGGCAATGTTGGCAATGGCGGCGGTACGTCTCCGCCGGGCCGAGCTTCGCCTCTTGCTGGTGCGGC
>JBBCHB010000003.1:0-92530 GCA_037200015.1 Aliidongia sp.
ATGGGGCGGTCGATCAGCGGCCTGTCATACAAAAACAGGTTCGGCACCGACCTGCCCATCGTCTCCGATTCGGCGTTGAAGCAAGTTGTCTTCAACGTGCTCGACAATGCCTATGAAGCCTCGCCCGGCTGGATCGGCTTTTCTGCCGAGCGCGACGGCGACGCTCTGGTGCTGCAGATCAGCGACGCCGGTACCGGCTTCGCGCCGGAAATGCTGGCGCAGTTCGGCAAGCCCTATCGGTCGAGCAAAGGCAAGCTGGGCGGCGGGCTCGGGCTGTTCCTGGTCGTCAATGTCGTCCGCAAGCTCGGCGGCTTCGTCCGGGCACGAAACAGCATCGAGGGCGGTGCCGTCGTAACCTTGAACCTGCCGCTCGACGCCCTCGCGATCGGAACGCCGGCCCGTATCCTCGATCATGTCCACTGACCGGTTGCTGGTCATCGTCGAGGATGACGACGCCTTCGCACGCACGCTTAAGCGCTCCTTCGAACGGCGCGACTATACGGTCGTGCATGCGGCGAATTTTGAAGACCTGACCCGGATCCTGCAAGCGTACACGCCCGGCTATGCCGTCGTCGATCTGAAGCTCGGCGGCATCTCCGGCCTGACCTGCGTCGAGCCTGCTGCACGCCCATGATCCCGATATGCTGATCGTCGTGCTGACCGGCTACGCCAGCATCGCGACCCGCCGTGGAAGCGATCAAGCTCGGCGCCTGCCACTACCTGGCAAAGCCGTCCAACACCGACGACATCGAAGACGCGTTCAGCAAATCCATAGGCGATGCCGAGGTGCCGCTGACCGAGCGGCCGACCTCGATCAAAACGCTCGAATGGGAGCATATCCATCGCACACTGCTGGATACCGATTTCAACATCTCGGAAACAGCCCGCCGCCTGGGGATGCACCGGCGCACCCTGGCCCGGAAGCTGGAGAAGCGGCAGGTCACGCCTGGGGATGCACCGGCGCACCCTGGCCCGGAAGCTGGAGAAGCGGCAGGTCAAGTAAGCATCCGCCGCTCAGCCGCGCAGCGCCCACCGTCCGAGTTCCTCATGCCGGCCAAGACCTTGATGGCTGTGCACCAGCACGAACTCCGTCACCGTCCAGCGCACCGGTTCAACCGGCTGTTCCGGCACGAGACGCGAATCGTAGAGCAGCGTCACATGCGGCTTGTCCGACTTCTCGGTCGGACGGATTCCCGCCCGTTTCATATCGGCGAGCAACGCCCGTTGGAGCATCTTCGGTTTGACCACGCCGGCATCGCCGGCCAGGACGAAAGGCAGCTTCGGCTTTTTCGTATCGAAAGGTCAGTGCACGATCGAACGTGACGTCGAAAGGCTCCATTCTGAAGGCTGCGGCGACCTTGATCGCCGCAATCGATCCGCGCCTGTTGGAGTTCGGGCAGGTTTCCGATCGCAAAGAGCGTGAGGTGGAGCACGTCCTTCGCGATCGTTTTGACGTTGCGAAATCCAAGTGCAGTCCGGAGTTCCTCCATTGTTGCGATCACCCTTGCTGCCGCGCTTCGGCATCCGGCTTGATCGCGAAGAACACGGCGCCCGGTGGCCGTTTCCGATCGCGCTCCGGCGATGAATCGGACGAAGGCCGTTCCTCCTGGCCGCTGAAAAGATCGCCGATCATGTCCATCCCCGCACCTCTTCCTGCGGCTTGCATCTTCCGATCGGCGATCGATATCAGATATTGAACAAATAGTGAACGATAATGATGCCGCGCACTCCTATTTCTTTGCCGGCCCGTTGATCGCCCAGAGCACGCCGAAGGGATCCTTGATCTGGCTATAGCGATCGCCCCAGAACATGTCGGTCGGCGGCAGGACGGCGGTGCAGCCGGCCTCGATCGCACGGTTGTTACCAGGCATCGACATCGGAGACTGGCAGCGTCACGTTGAACCCGGCCGGCTCCTTGGCCGGGTGCCCGTGCTCGGGATAGGCGTCGCTCAGCATCAGCGAGCCGTCGTTGATATAAAGATGGACATGCATCGTCCGGCCCTGCTCGTCCGACGGATGCATCGCAGCGATCTCGGCGGCAAAGGCCTCCCTGTAGAATTCGGCGGCTTTCGTCGCGCGCCGTCGACGGTGAGATAGGGGACGAACGCCGCCCTTGACCTGCGGGTTCTGTGTCATCGGAACTGCCTCCTTCGGTTTTCAATGGTCCAAGGACGAATTGCGCGACGGCGAACCGACACGGCTCGAAAACTTTTCAACCGGTTTCGCGCATCAACCGGTCGAGATACTGGCGGATGTGAGCTGCCTCGCCCGGGGTCTTGGCCAGCGCTATGGCTTGATCGAAAGCAGCGCGCGCCTCGGCCGTACGGCCCAGCTGCAGCAGGGAAGGCGCCGCTCGCGCCGAAAAAGGGAAAGTAGCCGGAGAGCCTGTCCGCCAGCGGCTGCGATCGTCGCGAGCGCCGCCGCCGGCCCGTGCAGCTTGGCGATCGCCACCGCGCGATTGAGCGTCACCACCGGCGAAGGCTGCATACGCTCGAGCGCGGCATAGAGATGGTCGATCTGCGCCCAGTCGACGTCCTCTGGCCGGGATGCGCGGGCATGGCTCGCGGCAATGGCGGCCTGGATCTGATAGGGTCCGGGCCGATTGTGCCGCATTGCCTTGTCGATCAGCGCCAGCCCCTCCGAAATCAGCTTGCCGTCCCAGCGGGTCCGATCCTGATCGTCGAGCAAGACCGGCTGGCCCCTCGGCGTCGAAGCGTGCCGGCAGCCTCGCCTGCTGCAACAGCATCAGCGCCGCCAGCCCCATGATTTTCCGGTTCGGTCTGGAACAGGCGCAGCAGCAGCCGGACGAGCCGGATCGCCTCGTCGCTCAGCGGCGCGCGGGACGGGTCATTGGCTGCGGAGTAGCCTTCGTTGAACAGCAGATAGACCATCGCCGCCACAGTCGCGAGCCGTTTCCGCCCCGCTCGGCCGGACCAGGCGTCTCGAACGGCACATCGGCACGGGCGATGCGCGCCTTGGCGCGGGTGATGCGCTGCTCCATCGCCGCGTCGCCAACCAGGAAGGCTGCGCGCGACCGGCGGCACGGTCAGGCCGGACACGAATGCGCAAGGCGAGCGCGATCTGCTGCGTCGCCGGCAGCTCCGGATGGCAGCAAATGAACAGCAGACGCAGCACGTCGTCGCGGTAATGCGCGCCGTCGAGGCCGCTCGGCGAGGCGGGGTTTCGGACGTCTTCGAGATCGGAGATTCACGTCGTCCGGCGGCAGCGGCTGCTGCAGCCGGGTCTTGCGCACGCCGTCCAGCGCCGCATTCCGGCCGACCAGGATCAGCCACGCCGCGGGATCGCGCGGCGGTCCGTTTTTGCGGCCAGGATTTGAGCGCCCGCAGCGCCGCCTCCTGGAAGGCCTCCTCGGCAAGATCGAGATCCCGGAAATAGCGCAGCAGTGCGCCGACCGCCTGAGGGTCGAGCGGCAGCCAGCGCACCGCCGATCCAGGCCGGATCGCTCATGCCCCGGGACGCTGCTCAGGGACTATAGAGCGCGACCGGGCGGATCTCGTAGGCGCCGCCCGGATTGGCCGCCGCCAGCTCGCGCGCGACATCGAGCGCCGCTTCGAGATTTTCCACATCGATGACATAGAAGCCGAGCAGTTGCTCCTTGGTCTCGGCGAAGGGCCCGTCGATCACCAGCGGCGGGCTCCTGGGTCTTGCGCAGCGTCGTGGCGGCCGTCGTCGGCAAGAGCCGCAGCGACGGCCCCATCTTGCCGGCCTTGATCAGGCGCTCCTGGACCACGGTCAGGCGCGCCATCACCGCGGCGTCCTCTTCCTTGCTCCAGGACCAGACGACGTCTTCATCATTATAGCAAAGCAGTGCATACAGCATAGCCGGACTCCTTCGACGTCCCTAGGACGAACGGCCCTGCCTTTCGCCCGACACGCCGCCGAAAGATTCTGTCGAAGAAAGCCCGCTCTGTCGAATTCTGCATCGACGCGCGAAACAGGCGATACATCGATAAGCGCACATATTATAAGGTTTGGCGATTCGGAAAAAACGTCCCCCGTGTCGGATCGCCGGTCGGCCGCACGTCCTCGGGGCAGACCAACATCAAGGGAGATGCAAATGCCTGCCGAACACGAACTCGTCCTGACCCGGCTGATCGACGCCCCGGCCGAAAAGCTGTTCCGCTGTTGGACCGAGCCCGCCCTGCTGAAGCAATGGTTCGCCCCGACGCCTACACCACGCCGGTGGCCGAGGTCGATCTGAGGGTCGGCGGCGCCAACCGCATGGTGATGCAATCGCCCGACGGCCAGAAGATCCCCTGCCCTTGGCACCTATCTGGAAGTCGTGCCCGAACCGGAAGCTGGTCTTTACCGACGCCTATATCGGCGACTGGATGCCCAGGACCGACGGCAAGCCGTTCATGACCGCGATCATCAACCTTCGAGGATGAAGGCGGCCAGACGCGCTATACTGCGCGGGTGCGCCATTGGAATGCCGAGGACAAGGCGGCCCATGAGGAGATGGGCTTCCATGCCGGCTGGGGCCAATGCGCCGACCAGCTCGCCGCCCTCGCCAAGACGATCTGAAGGAGGCTGGCGAAATGGCCGTGCAAAGCATTACGCCGTTTCTCTGGTTCGATGGAAACGCCGAAGACGCTGTCAATTTCTATGTCTCGATCTTCGGCAATTCCCACATCACCCATCTGTCGCGCTACGGAGAGGGCGCGCCACGGCCCGAAAGGCAGCGTCATGGTCGTCGGCTTCGAGCTGGACGGCCGCCGCTTCACGGCGATGAACGGCGGGCCGGCCTTCAGGCTGGACGAAGCGTTCTCGCTCCTGGTCGATTGCACCGAGCAGGCCGATATCGACCGGCTCTGGGCGGCACTCGGCGAAGGCGGCTCCTACAATGTCTGCGGCTGGCTGAAGGACAAATTCGGCCTGTCCTGGCAGATCAACTATGCCGGCCTGCCTCGACTTGATGACGGGCGACGCGGCCAGGGCCGAGCGGGTCATGGCCGCGATGATGAAGATGACCAAAGGTCGATATCCGGGCGCTGATCGACGCTGCCGCGGGCTGAGCCGTCGGCAAGCTTGTTCCCGCGACAGGTTCAGGTGTCCTTCGGCCGGCGGACATGGCCGCTGACCTGGGCGCCCGTCCTCGGGCCGTAGCTGCAGAAAGCCCGGCGCGCCGAGCAGCGGAATCACCGCCATGATCAGGAAGACTTCGTGGAACCGCTCGGGCGTCAGCGGCTCGCCCTCCTTCGTCACCAGCCCCCAGCAGCATGGCGCCGATCGAAACGCCGAAGCTGACGCTCAGCTGCTGCAGCACGCCGCCGAGGCTGGTGGGCGCGGCTGAGTTGGGCCGCCGGCATATCGGCATAGGACAGCGTGTTGGAGGTCATGAACTGGGCCGAACGCGTCAGGCCGAACACGACGACATAGAGGATGATGACCAGATGCGGCGTTCCGGGCTGCAACAGGGCAAAGCCCGCCACGACCGCGGCGCCGGCAATGGCACTGCCGATCAGCACGCGGTCGAAACCATAGACCCGCAACAGCCAAGATGAGATCGGCCGGATCGCCAGCGCACCGAGCGCACTGGCAAAGGTCAGCGAGCCGGAAACGATAGGACTTCAAGCCGAACCCGACCTGCAACATCAGCGGCAGGACAAAGGGCACGCCGTTGAGGCCGATGCGGCAGATCCCGCCGGCCAACGTACCGACGCGGAACGAGCGCAGGCGAAACAGCGCCAGATCGACGGCGGGCGCCGATACATTCCGCGCATAGCGGGCGAAGCCGAGCAGCAGCAGCACGGCCACCCCGATCAGGGCGGGAATGGTGGCGACGGGGATAGTCGGCCGGCCGATATTCTCCAGCCCGAATTCGAGCAGCGTGCAGCCGGCGCCGACCATGAGAAATCCCGGAAAATCGAACTTCTCCGGCCGCTCGCCCTTTATGTCCTCGACGAAGCGCAGTGCCGCCACGATGCCGACCAGACCGAAGGGCACATTGACGTAGAAGATCCAGCGCCAGGACGCATAAGTCGTGAGAAAGCCGCCGAGCAGCGGGCCGATCACCGGCCCGACCACCGCCGGCAGGGTCATGTAGGTCATGGCCGCGACGAGCTGGCTGCGCGGAAAGCTGCGGATCAGGATGAGGCGCCCGACCGGCGTCATTCATGGCGCCGCCGAAACCCTGCAGCGCCCGCATCGCGATCAGCATCGGGAAGCTGGTCGCCAGGCCGCACAATCACCGAGCCGACCGTGAAGACAAGCAGCGCCAGGGTGAAGATCCGCCGCGAGCCGAACCGATCGGAAAACCAGCCGCTGACCGGGATGAACATGGCGAGCGCCAGGATATAGGTCGTGACCGCAAGGCTCATCCGCAGCGGCGTCGTGTGGCAGGCTCTGCGCAATATCCGGCACAGCCGTCAGGATGATGGTCGAATCGAGCTGCTCGACCAAAAAGGCAACGGCGACAACGGCCGGAATGATGTAGCGCAGGCGCGGATCGCGTTCCGTGGCGAAGACTGGCGGGTTCTGCCGCTGGGTCCGGGAGGCTCATGCCCTATGCTTCGCATTCCTCCGGCTGCATGGCAATGCGCGTTCCCGCCGATCGGCCCCGATCAGTCGATATGCTTCTCCGCGGCGACCGCGGTCAGGAACTTCCCGATTGCCTGGTTCTGGAAATCGACTTCCGGCTGGCTCTTGCCGGCAGCCGAGAAATGCCCGGCCGGCCAGCGCGGCTCGATCGACTGGAATTGCGCGCCGGCGATGTGATCGGCCGCCTCGCGTGCCTCCGGCTCGGGATTGAGCAGGTCGCCGACGCCCGCCAGGATCAGCGTCCGGGCCCCGGGATCGCGCCGAGAGCCTTGTCGTAGTCACCGTTGAAACCCGGTGTCGTGCCCAGATCGTGGGCATCATAGGCCCAGGTCTGATAGACCCAGTTGCGGCGCATCAACCGTCTTCCAGGCATCGTCTTCCGTCTTGCGCAGCCAAGGCGAGGCGTCGGTTGCTATCGGCCGTCGTGTTCTTCATCAGCTCAGGCGTCCGGGTGATCAGCGCCCATCGTGCCGGCCCAGAGCCGCATGCCGGCCTCGGGCGGCTGGCTGTAATCGCCGCCGTTCCAGGCCGGGTCGGACATGATCTCCTGGCGCGTGAGTTCGAGCACGGTCCTAGTCCAGGGCGGCGTCCGGCCGAGCGGCACGATCGGGACAAGCGCGTCCATCATGTCCGGATGGCTGACGCCCCATTGCAGCGTCTGCATCCCGCCCATCGAGGCACCGACGACCGCGAAGAGATGCGTGATACCGAGCTTGTCCTTGAGCAGCCGGTTATTGCGACTCGACCATGTCGCGGATCAGGAAATGCGGGAACGCCATGCCCGGTTGCGCCGTGCTGTTCGACGGCGATGTCGTCAGGCCGTTGCCGATGGCGTTCGTCGTAATGACGAAATAGCGGTCGGTATCGAGCGCCCTTGCCCGGTCCGATCAGGAAGTCGAGCCGATGGTGATTGCCGCCGATCGCCGTGACCATGAGGATCGCGTTCGATTTTGCGGCGTTGAGCCGGCCCATAGGTCGCGTAAGAGATCGAGAAATCCTTGATGACCCCACCGTTTTCGAGCGGCCAGATCGCCCTCGGCATAAAGCTCGGTGCGGCCGATCGAAGGCAGGCGCCTGTGCCAGCGCCGAACCCGTCAGGCCGAGCGCTGCGACCGCGGCGGCAAGCGTCGTCTTCAGAGTGATCATGTCGTGCATCCGATCTTGGGAGAGGGCAGCTTCGGCGATGGCGAGCCGGAAGAATAGACGACCCCAGTCTGCACGGTAATCCCCCGCTCTTGCACGAATGAATCTCGCGCGGCCTGGCAGTACGGCAGTCAGTAAAACCAAGGTATGACGGCGGCGACCGAGCGTCTGATGGGCGCCCGGCTGCCTCGGCCATAGAGTTTCATTCGTAATTTCGGCCGCGAGTACGGAGAATAGACATGCCCTGGATCAACCTGATCTCTGCGCGAGGGCGCCCTGTCCAAGGACGTCCAGCACGCCGTGATGGCGAAACTGACCGAAATCCTGATGTGGTGGGAAAAAGGTCCCGAACACGCCCAGGGCGCGCAGCATCATGAAGGGCTGGGTCTATGAGGTGGCCGAGGACGCCGATTACAGCGCCGGCAGCCCGATCCATGACAAGCCGTTCTATTTCATCGAGATCCGCATCCCGACCGGCCGCCTCGATCTACTGGCCAAGCAAGGGCTGATCCGGGACTTCACCCGCGTCATCCTAGAAGCCGAGCAATCGGACAACATGCCGGCCAATGCCCGTCGTGTCTGGGTGACCATCAACGAGCTGAAGGCCGAGGATTGGGGCATCGGCGGCCATACCGACTGGCTCCGGGACTACACCAGCGCGCTCGACGAGGTCGGCGAATACGAGGCGCCTGCTTGACCATCCGCCCGTCCCGTCGTCCAGGCGTTCAAATCGGCAGCGGCGCCAAAATTTTTTCTGTCGACGGTTCAGGGTGACAGAACGAGGATCGATATCGACGTAATTCTTGCAAGGCAGATGTCGGCGCGAGCCCTCGCCACACGTCCTCGGTGAGTGCCTGAAAGCGAGAAGGAGCGATGCCATGGGCAATCCCGGTGACGATCGAGACGTCATTGCCATAACTCGAAGCCGTCCGCCGAGGATATCGCGAGCGGAACGCCGACGCGGTCATCGAACACTACATCCCGGACGCGGCGATCTTCGATCTCGCACCGCCGCTGCTCACCCGGTCGACGCGGCTCAAATCGCGGATTGGCTCGCGACATGGGGTGGCCCCGTCGAGCAGGCACCGTCTGAACATGAAAACGGTCGTCAGCGGCGACGCCGCTTTTCTGCCATGGCCTCGTCCGCGTCAGCACGCAGACAAAAGCCGGCGATGAGGCAGCTTGGTGGATTGTGGGCGACGACCTGCCTGTTCCGTCAGGCCGGAAACGTGGAGGATCATCCACGAACACGTATCCGTGCCGTTCTACATGGACGGCAGCTTCCGTTGCCGCGATCGATCTTACACCCGTGATCGAGCGCCTGATGGCCCCAGCCGTCCTCTGCGCGCGCGCTTTGGCGGCGGCGCAACCCTATACGACCACATCGCCTCGCTGACGACGGTGGCATAGGCCGCCCGAACCCGAGGTGAGATTGAACTCGGAGTCATTAGGTTGATACCAACCTAATGAGCAAAGGGGGAGAAGCGATGACGACTTATGTGTCCGCCCTACCGCTGGGTGCCACCATTCGCCCAAGGCTATGTGAAGGATCTCCGAATCCGCTGGGCGCTCGAGGAAGCGGGGGCTACCCTATGAGGCGACCCTGATCGACGGCAACATCCGGTCGTCGGAGGGCTATCGCCGATGGCAGCCCTTCGGCCAGGTGCCGGGCCTACCGGGACGACACGGTCGAACTTTTCGATTCGGGTGCCATCATCCTGCATCTGGCGCGGAAATCCGAAGCCCTCGCCCCCGCTCGACGAGCCAGGGGCGCGCCCGTGTCGCCAGCTGGGTGATCGCCGCGCTGAACTCGGTCGAACCCTTTTGCGCAGAACTTCATCGAACTCGACGACGCCCCCGGCCGATGCGGCTTGGGCGAAGGAAACGCCGCCCGCAGGTCGAGGCGCTGCTGACTATGCGGCTATCCGCCCTCGCCGCCTGGCTCGACGGCAGGGAGTATCTGGAAGGCCGCTTCACAGCCGGCGACATCGTCATGACGACCGTGCTGCGCGAACTCGTCGAAATCCGGCGCGTTTGGAACGCTTTCCGATCCTCGACGCTCACCGCCGGCGATGCGAAGTCAGGCCAGCATTCGGCCGCGCCTTGGAAGCACAGTTGCAGACCTTCCGGGAGAACGCGCCGGCATAAATCCCAAGATCGCAATCTTGAAGCAAGCGGTGCCGGGGGGCGCTCCCGGCACCGGTATCGCGGCTAGCCCCCGAATGAAGGCGAGCAGGTCGGGGTTGAGCGTGTCGGCCTCGGTGGTCAGCATGCCGTGCGGAAAGCCCTTATAGGTTTTTCAGCGTTCCATTCTTGACGAGCTTCGCCGATAGCGGCCCGGCATCGGCGTAAGGCACGATCTGGTCATCGTCGCCATGCATCACGAGCACCGGCACCGTGATCTTCTTGAGATCCTCGGTGAAATCGAGTCTGAGAGAAAGCCACGATGCCGTCATAATGCGCTTTGGCGCCGCCCATCATGCCCTGGCGCCTACCAATTCTGGATGATGCCTTCCGACACTTTCGCACCGGGACGGTTGAAGCCGTAGAACGGTCCGGCCGGCAGGTCGCGATAGAATTGCGCGCGGTTGGCGGCGAGCTGCGCCTGCAGCCCGTCGAACACTTCCTTCGGCAGACCGCCGGGATTGCTTTCCGTCTTCACCATGATCGGCGGCACCGAGCTGACACAGCACCGCCTTGGCGACCCGGCTTTCGCCATGGCGCCCGAGATACCGCGCGACTTCGCCCGCCGCCGGTGGAGTGGCCGATATGCACTGCGTCCTTGAGGTCGAGATGCGCGGTCAAAAGCCGCGAGATCGTCGGCATAATGATCCATGTCGTGGCCCGCCCGCCGGTCTGGGTGGAGCGGCCATGGCCGCGGCGGTCTATGGGCGATGACGCGGAAGCCCTTGCCGACGAAGAACAGCATCTGGGGTGTCCCCAGTCATCGGCCGAAAGGGGGCCAGCCATGGCTGAACACGATGGGGCTGGCCCGTGCCCCCAATCCTTGTAGAAAATCTCAGTGCCGTCCTTGGTGTGTGATCGTGGGCATGACCTTGATCCTTCTAGGAGATTGGAAGCTCAACGCCTCCGGCATGGAACGATACGACGGTCAGACCATGACGCGGATCGGCGAAGCCGACTTATTCTGCGGGGCAATCGTGACAATGTCGACCGGCGGCGCGCCGGCCGAGAGACTATGGGGAGCGCTTCGCGGCGGCGCCGAGCGACGGATAATCCGTATAGCCATGCGCGCCGCCGCCATAAGAGGTCGATCGGTCAAACGCGTTGAGGGCGGCGCCCCGTCCGGATTGCGCTCGGGAAGATCCGGGTTGGCCACGAACATCCCTGCCGAAAGCGACAGCATCGGCCCGACCCATCTCGATCGCTCTCACGCCCATCTCGGCCGTATAGCCGCCCGCGGTGATCATCGGACCGTCAAACAGGTGGCGGAACAGCGAGGCGTTGTCTGCGCTATCGACGCTCGCATCGTCGGCGATGCCGGCCGAGGAGGCGCGCGGCTCGATCAGATGCAGATAGGCCAGGCCGCGCCTGCCGAGTTCGCTGATCACATAGCTGAAATGGGGCACGGTCGCGCTGTCGCTGAGGCCACCCAGGTTGCCGTGCGGCGAGAGCCGGACCGCGACACGATCTTTGCCGATGTCGCCGGCGATGCCGTCCACAACCTCAAACAGCAGCTGCACGCGGTTCTCGATGGTGCCGCCATAGGCATCGGTCCGATGGTTGCTGCCATCCTGTAAGAACTGGTCGAGAAGAAATCCGTTGGCGCCATGGATTTCGACCCCGTCGAACCCGGCCTCGCGTGCATTTCTGGCCGCCTGCCGGAAGTCGGCGACGACAGCCGGAAGCTCGCTGGTGTCCAGCGCGCGCGGCGTCTCATAGGGGAATTGCTCGAAAGCCGGCGTATAGGCATTGCCGGGAGGCGCGATCGCCGAGGGCGCTACGGGCAAGCTGCCGTCGGGATTGTAGGAAGAATGGGACCAGCGACCATGGTGGACGATCTGCAAAACGATCCGCCCACCTTCCGCATGCACGGCTTCGGTGACGAGCCGCCATCCCGCGATCTGCTCCGCGCTGTGAATCCCAGGCATCTGCGGATATCCGTGGCCCTGAACGCTGATCGCCGTAGCCTCGGCGATATTCAGCCCGCCGGCGCGCATGCGGGTCAGGGCCGGCATGACGATGCGGTTGGGCAGCGAAAGCGCGCCCAGCCGGAGCGGCGTGAAGAGGGCATCGGTCTGCATGCCGGCAATCCCTTGCTGAATAAGGTTAGGCACCGTCGCAGCTCAGCTGAAGGTCAGCTCGCCGAAATCGAGCGAGACGAGCATCGGCTCGGGCACCTTCTGCATGGTCTGGTCGTAGGCGTAGATGCGCCGCTTCGTCGGCATCTTCATGCCCTGGAAGTCGCGATAGTCGCTGGGGTAATTGGCGCCGGTCGCCCCCGCCGAGAATGTCGACTGTATAGTCATGGCGACGCATGAGGCCGTCGGGCCCGAAATGCGTGATCTGAGTTTTCGTGTGGCTGGCAATGTCGTCCGGAAAGGTGACTTTCAGACGGCGCCAGACCTCGCCATTCTCGTGCCATGGCTCGATCTCCTCGCATTCGAAGCGCGCATAGGTGTAGAGGAACGGCGAGGTGAGATAGGTCCACAGGGCCTCGCTGGCGAAATAGGCGACGTGGAACTTGTCCCACGCCGTTTCGAGCGTCTGGCCCGCAAACGATGCCTCGGGATCGTCGCGGCTCTCGATGGCAGTGCCGTCCAGCGTCTCGAGCATCAGCCGATTGGGCACGAACACACTGCGCCGGTCGGAGGCGGTGAACGGCGTGATCGTCAGCCGCTCGGCATGGGTGTCGATCTCGAAGATCTTGTCGGTGAGCAGGCCGGGTTGCTGCTTGACGTGCCAGATTGCGCCGCCGACCGACAGTTCGGCCTTGAGCGTCTTGAATTCGTTCCAGCGGAGCAGCCCGCCATGGGCTTCGACCGCGAGCGCCAATAGGTCGTTCAAGGCATTCCCCTCGTCGATCGGGTCCATAATGAAGAGATGCGACGGGTCGCCGAAGCCAAGATCCGTCTGCGGCCCCTCCCCGCACGGCAGGTCCAGATTGTCAGGCGATGCATCGCCGCTGCAGCCTCGGAAACTACTCACCTGCCGAGCTGCCCCCGGCTGCTTATCGGCAGATCTCCCATCGCACCATCGGCCTCAGCCCTGCCAATCGAGGATGTGCTGCCGCAACGCCAGCCGCACGAGTTCGATGTCCGAGCCGACCCAAGCTTGCTTCTGATCAGATGTCGGGTATTGGCGACCGTCTTCGGACTGACATGCAAGGCCTCGGCGATCTGTTCAGTCGTCCGTTCCGCGAGCAGCATCCGCAAGGTCTGGAACTCGCGCGGGGGTCAGCGTATCGATCGCGGACGGTTCGGCGCAGAGGCGGTCGAGCGCGAGTTCGTGGTCGATATCCGGACTGAGCGCGGTTCGGCCCTTGAGCACGTCGAAGACAGCACCGATCAGCACGTCGGGCGGGCTGCTCTTGGCGACATAGCCTTTGGCGCCGGCGCGGATCGCCTGCACCGCATAGGCCGCGCTCTGATGCATGGTGAAGACCAGAATGCGCGCGGCCGGATCCCAATGCCGGATACGCTTGATCGCCTCTATGCCGCCGAGACCCGGCATGGCGAGGTCCATAATGACGAGGGCCGGCTGCGTCGCCTTGTACAGGCGATAGGCCTCCGCGCCGTCGCAGGCTTCGGCGACGATCCGCAGACCCGGCTGCTTCTGCAGCAACGTCCGATAGCCCTCGCGCACGATCGCGTGGTCGTCGACCAGCATGATCCCCGCGTCGCCATTGGTCATGCCGGTCATCCTGGATCAGCCGCGAAGGAAAGACCGGCGCCATCGTTTCCGATGTGCAGACCGGTCTTCGCATGGGCGCGGACTATTACCGGAACCGTGGGGCCGAATCCTTGATAAAAATCGCCTTTTCGAAATTCAAAACTGACAACCGCGTCACGCGTTATTTCAACAGCACCATGAAATTACGTTTGCGGCCGTGGCGCATCTTGATTTCAACCATGTAAGTCGCCTGTTCGGTGTACCACGCAAGGTGGCCATGCGGGCGATTAGCGCTGCCGCCGCCGCGTAGGCAGGATTGCCTCCGGCCTTGGCGAGCGCCTCGACCCGCTCGGCATACACTTCAAGCGCCTCTCGCGCATGTGTCGCCTCGCTCGCTCCGGCCAAGGCTTGCCGCGTATCGATCAAAGCGCCATGCGTCCGCACGGCGGCCCAAGCAGCGTCGAACATTTTCTCATGCGTCAGGATCCGGATGAGCAGCTCGGCCGGATAATGCCATTGCGTCTTTTGCGTTTTTGTCGCTCGGCCGTGCAGAAGCTCGATCGCGCGCTCGGATGCGGCCTTGCCGGCAAGCCTGCTCAGCCGGGCGTAGAGTTCGAAGCTGGGCATCTTCTCGAAGGCGCGCCACAGATGCGCTTCAGCATCGCTTCTTCGTCCGGCCTTCGACAGGAGACCAACGGCCAAGAATACCAGCCGCTCATCCGGCCGTTCGTCCTCGAACACGAACAGCCCGTCCTCCGCGCGACGCAGCGCCTCCTCCTCGCGACCCTGCGACAGGCAGAATTCGGCCAGCTGCAAATAACTCCGCACGGAGGATAGATCCTTGCTGCGGAGCGCGATACGCGCGGCCACATCCCCCTCGCGTTCGGCGAAGCGGTCGAGAATATTTCTCAGGCTAGTGTATTCGTCGGAGGATTCGGTCGGCTCCCGACTACCCTGCCGCGCCGGCAGATTCTCCCAGGCTTCGGTCGCCAAGCGGCGGTATTCGGCCAGCCCCGCCTCGCCGAGCACCTCGGCATATGCAGTTGCGGCGCCGCTATACGGGCCATAACCATCGGCGAGTTCGTGAGCAAAAAGATTACGGGCGAACAGCACCGGATCCGGCTTCGCCGCTCGGGCCGCAGCGAGGTGGATGTCTGAAGCGCGGTCGAGCAACCCGCTGAGGTGGCCGTCGGAATCATCGATGCTCTCGACTGCCTGTTCGATGCGTTTGATCGCCAGCTCAGCGAGTTCAAGCGCGAGGCTCGTCTGCGCGCCCGACGCAATCTCGGCAAGCGCGCTGAGCACAGTATCGACGCCGCTCGCCCAGCCCGGCGCCGCACGATAATCGATGTAGTATTGGACGTGGGTCGCATCGTCGATCGCCTGGCGCAGGCGTGTTCCGAGTGTCTTGCGATCGGCCTGCGCAGTTGCCGCGGCCAGTTTCAGCTTGCGGAATAGGGCGTCGTCCTCCTCTGCCAAATCCATGACCATCTCGACCAGGGCGTCGATGCCCTTTTTTTTCAGATGCTGCCGAATCCGGGTGAGCGTATCGGCGCCTTCCGCCTCCGCATCGGCGCCGGCCGCATTCGCCGCAAGCGCCACGGCGACCATGTGCTTGCAGAACCCCCAATCCGCGAAGGCGGGGCAAGAGCACTGACCGCCGATCTCCCGCCGCGCCCCGTCAGTACGGTGCGGTAATCCTCGCTACCTTCGACTTCCGCCAGTACGCGTCGGGGTTCGAGCGCGACGATCTGCACCTGTCCTTCGTGATAATAGGATTCGCCGCGCGTGAAGGCTTGCGCCCCGGCACGCTGCCGCAAGACATCGATGTCGAAGCGGAAGTTGATCTTCGCAGTCATATCGCCGGCTGCAGCAGCCCTTCCGTTTCGATCAGGTGCAACGCTTCTTCCAGCGTAACGGAGGAAAAGAGACGGTACCATTGCCCGGTATGCCGATGCCACATGACGTCGAGCGGGTTTCCGTAGCACACTCTTCCAGATGGTCGAGACGCGTAAATGCGGAGTCGAATTCTTCGCCGGCATTGTCGCTAAAGCCCGAACGGTAGCGTGTGATAAAGCTGTACTTGCTACCGCGCCATTTGCCGAAAATATCGATCGGGTAGTTGAACTGCGTTGGGCGGATCTCCGGCAGGAAGCGCGGTTTCAAAGTCTCGGCAATAAGGCGATCGCAGGCCGCTGCAATGGCCGCCTTCTCAGTCGCGTCGAGCCGCTTGACTCTCACCCAATGCCATTCGCGCTTCGCCATGAGTCCTTTACCCTCAGCCGACGATCCATCGCTATGATAGCGCTCGGATTTGTCTTCGCAAATTTTCTTCGTAGACTGCCGCGCCCTGCCGCCCGAGGTGCTCGCCCCCGAGTGTGTCCGCGGGTGAGAAAGGTTCGACGCTGCTCGATTTGGCGAATTCCGGATCAGGACCGGTGCGCGCCGCTTCCTCGACCAGCAATCAACCTCAGCCAAGGCGCCGCATGAAAGGCGCTCATCAGCAGGTACATCAGCGCCATGCCGCTCAGCGGCGTCGCACTTTGTGCCGCCGAACAAAACCCATCAGTCGGACCGCCGCCGAGAAGCCCCGTAAGCAGCGCCATGATCGCGAAACTCGGCGTGGCTGCGAGACATAGCCAGTCGGCTACGCCGCTTTCTTGACGGATCGTTCGGCCGGCATATGCCTCGCTCATGTCTTGCCTCCTATCGCACGGCGTCGTTCGGTCCCACGGGAGTTGCGGAGGAAATCGTTCAAGCCTTGCCGTACTCGTCGTGGCGGCGCCACCAGGGACCCGTCTCGTTGCGCCCTCGGGGCGCGCGATCGAGCCATTGATACCGCTCCCCAAAGGCCGTCCAGCCCGCGGGCAAAGGTAGAATAGGTGTGATAGACGACGCCGTCTTCGAGCACGAATGCGCTCATGCCGGGCCGGTCGCGCGAATAGGTGCGTGCGTCGGTTCCGCATGTGGCTGCGAATTGGGCGACCGGTTCGGGAACCGGTGTCGCGTCCATCGCGTGGCCGCGGCGCCGATAATTGTATTCGACGTCCCCTTCGCGCTGTTGCGCCTCGGTGAATGAGACGTTGAAGTCGAAATTGAAGTCGCCGCCCTGCGAGGACGCCCAGGGAAAACGCCACCCCATCCGCCGCTTATAGACCTGCAGCTTGGCAAGCGGCGCCCCGGGACACCGCCGACAGCGTGACGTCGTGGTTCGCCAGATGGGCGACGAAACCGTCGAAACCATCCGCAATCATCGAGCAGGACGGACATCCCGCCGTGTAGTCAGGTCCAAACATGAAGTGATAGACGAGAAGCTGCGAGCGCCCTTCGAAAAGGTCTGCCAGCACGGCGCTGCCTTTATCGGTGTCGAATCGATAGGCAGCATCGACCCGAACCCATGGCAATTGCTGACGCCGCCGCGCCAGCTCGTCGCCGCGCCGCGTATGCTCCTTCTCCGCATCGAGCAGGTCGAGCCTGGCTGCAAGCCACTCTTCACGCGTTCCAATCTTGTGGTCAGTCATCGTAAACCTCCTATATGCCGGCACGGCCCTATAGGCAGCTTCTGCTTCGAGTGTTCTACTCGAGCGCCTGGGCGGTGGTGATCATCGGTCACGCGATTGACTTAGCGCCGGAAGACGACGCGATGAGAGTTACAAGTGTGGCGGGATTTGGATGGACTCGCTGATCACGGCCGCGGCGCGCGCGCTCGCCGCAGGCGATCCGTTCGGCGCCCTGAGCCGGATCGCCTTGCGCGACGACGCGCCGGCGCTCGCCCTGCGCGGCATCGCGATGGCGCAGCTCGGCGATCTCGACCGGGCGAAGGCTCTGCTGCGCCGGGCGACGCGCGCCTTCGGTCCGAAAGAAGCCGTGGCCCGCGCGCGCTGCGTCGTCGCCGAAGCAGAGATCGCCTTCGTCTCGCGCGATCTGGGTTGGCCGGCGAAGGCACTCGGCGCCGCGCGAGCGACACTCGAAGCGCATGGCGACCGGGCGAACGCCGCGCATGCGCGATATCTCGAGATCCGGCGGCTCCTGCTGCTCGGGCATCTTGACGACGCCGAACGCAGGCTGGGCGAACTCGACCCCGGGACCTTCCCGCCGGCCGCACAGGCTGCCCATGAGTTGGTGGTCGCCGGGATCGCGCTGCGCCGGCTGCGGACCACGGCGGCACGCGCAGCCCTCGCCCGAGCCGAGGACGCCGCGCGCCGTGCCGGCATCCCGACCCTGGCCGCAGAGGTCGAAAGCGCCGCTCTCGCACTGACCACACCCGCGGCGCGCCTGCTCGCCCGCGGCGAGGAGCGCATCCTGCTGCTCGACGAGGTCGAAGCGTTGCAGGCGTCGGACGCGCTGATCGTGGATTCGTGCCGTCATGTCGTGCGCGCACCGGGGATGGTGGTATCGCTCGCCACGCGGCCGGTATTGTTTGCGCTGCTCCGCGCGCTCGGCGAAGCGTGGCCGGGCGACGTATCGCGGGACAGGCTCGTCGCGCAGGCTTTCGGCGCGAAACACGCCGATGATTCGCATCGTGCCCGGTTGCGGGTCGAAATCGGACGGCTGCGCGCGATGCTGCAGGGTCTGGCCGAGGTAAGCGCGACAAAGCGCGGCTTTACGCTGGCGCCGCGGCGCGCGGACGAAGTCGTCGTGCTGGCACGGCCGATCGAGGAACCGCATGCGGCAGTGCTCGCCTTCCTGGCCGATGGCGAATCCTGGTCGAGTTCGGCCCTGGCCCTGGCACTCGGCACCAGTCAGCGGACGGTGCAGCGATCGCTCGACGCGCTGGCGGCCGCGGACAAGGTACAATTCTTCGGCCGCGGGCGAGCGCGCCGCTGGCTGACGCCACCCGTGCCCGGATTCGCGACAACCTTGTTACTCCCGGGCCCCCTGCCGAGCGACTAGGATCGCAGCATGACCAGATCATCCGCAGAAATCCTCCGCGAGTACGGCCCCTTTCCCGGGGTCGACCATGTGCATGGCGTGACGTTCGACGGCCGGCAAATCTGGATCGCGGCCGGCGACACGCTGAACGCCGTCGATCCCGCGAGCGGGCAGATTGTGCGCTCGATCGATGTGCCCGCCCATGCCGGAACGGCCTACGACGGCCAGCATCTGTTTCAGCTGGCGGAAGATCGCATCCAGAAGATCGATCCCCAGAGCGGCCGCGTGCTGGCCACGATCCCGGCGCCGGGCGGCGGCGGCGATTCCGGGCTCGCCTGGGCCGAAGGGACACTCTGGGTCGGACAGTATCGCAACCGGAAGATCCATCAGATCGATCCGCAGACCGGGGCGGTTCTTCGGACCATCGAGTCCAACCGCTTCGTCACAGGTGTCACCTGGGTGGCGGGCGAACTCTGGCACGGCACCTGGGAAGGCGACGAGAGCGAATTGCGGCACGTCGATCCGGAAACGGGCGAGGTGCTGGAGAACCTCGAAATGCCGCCCGGCATAAGCGTATCGGGCCTCGAATCCGATGGCGGCGAACAGTTCTTCTGCGGCGGCGGCGGCAGCCGGAAGATCAGAGCCGTGCGCCGGCCCGGGTAAAGCCTCTCTGCCGGCAGCGGACCGGTTCGCCCCATCGACGCCACGAGCCCGGCTCGATCGGCAACGCCTCTGTGGAGCGCCGGAGCAGGCAAAGAGCCACTCCGTCCATAACAAGATCGGTCACGCCGACCCTATAAATACCCGGACAAATGGCCAGCCGGCCCTGATCGAGCCCGTGAATTTCGGGACCTTCGATCCGCCCGCTGGACGTCGCGCCTGTCTTGGTAATAAAATTCATCCTGCCGTATGCACTCCATATACTGGCACCGGCTCCTGAGCATCGGCACGGTGGAAATTGCAACGGTAAGCGCCCCCGCCCGCCCTCACATATTCCGGCATCGACCACAAGCGAGACGATCCACCCCCTCCGCACTGATTACGGCACCGACTTTACTTGAGAGAGTTAGAGAAGAGCCTTTCGACACTTGACCGCATGTCGCCAATCTCAAGACATTAACACCTGAGGAGTTGGACATGAGCAATACTCAAGTGCGTAGCGAAACGGCGAACGAGGCCCCAAGCGCGCGTAGGCTCGACATGAAATTCGAGATCGTCGTCATCCCGGTTTCGGATGTCGACCGCGCCAAGAGCTTTTACGGCAATCTAGGTTGGAGGCTCGACGCCGACTATGCCTCCGGTGACGATTTCCGCGTGATCCAGTTCACGCCCCCTGGGTCGGGGTGCTCGGTCATCTTCGGCAGAAACGTCACGGCAGCTGCACCCGGCTCGGCGCAGGGGCTGTATCTGATCGTCTCCGACATCGAGGCCGCGCGCGACGAGCTGCTCCGTCGCGGCGTCCAGATCAGCGAGGTGTTTCACGACGCCGCCGGCGTCTACGCCGGCCCGGACGAGCCCTATCTGTTCGGGCGTCGCCGGGTCAGTGGTCGCGATCCCGAGCACCGCAGCTACCGCTCCTTCGCCTCGTTCAAGGATCCGGACGGCAATGGCTGGCTGTTCCAGGAGATCACCGAGAGATTGCCGGGACGCGTGGACGCAGACGAGACGAAATTCACCTCGTCGACTGAACTCGCGCTCGCACTCCGCCGCGCGGCGGCCGCGCATGGCGAGCATGAGAAGCGGACCGGCCAGCATGATGTGAATTGGCCGGACTGGTACGCTGAGTACATCGTCCAGGAACAGGCCGGCAAACCGCTGCCGTCGTGAGCTGACTGACATTGGCGATGTTGATCGACGCCGAGCGCAGTCGGGAAGATGCCTTATTCCTCCGAGCAAGCGTGTCGCTCCCGGTGCGAAAGCACCGGGAGCAGCATCGTCATTTCGCGAGCGCGGCCTTTTCGATGACCGCAGCGACTTCCTGCGCATGAACGACAAGGGAGGCATGGCTGCCGGCGATTTCCGTCGTCTGGGCCTTCATCCTCGCCGCGAAACTCCTCTGGGCTTCGGGGGCGAGGAGCTTGTCCTTCGTGGTGATCACATAGAAAGTCGGTTTGTTGCGCCAGGCTACCGTATCGACCGCAGCCTCAAACGCGACGTGATTCAGTGGAAGTTGGGAATTTGCCAAGGCTTCGGCGATGTTCGGGGGCAGGTCGGCCGCGACCGCCGACGGAAATACCTTGGGATCGATGTAGAGATTGCCCTTTTCGTCAGGGCGGATCGCCTTGGTACCTTCGGTCTCCGGACCGGCCTTGGCCAGGGACGCCAGAGATTCACCCAGGTCGGGTGCGAATGCGGAGACGTAGACGAGTGCCGAGACCTTGGGATCGTTACCCGCTTCCGTGATCACCACGCCGGCCCAGGAGTGGCCGACGAGAACGGTCCTGCCGTTCTGCTTCGCCAGCGCCTGTTTGGTGGCCTCGACATCCGCGGCGAGTGATGTGAGCGGATTTTCGACGAGCGTAACGTTGTAGCCCTTTTTGGTGAGGATATCGGCAACGGGCTTCCAACTCGTCTGGTCGACAAAGGCGCCATGGACGAGCACGATATTATGAGCCGCACCCGCAGGCAGGTCTGCCGATTGGGCGGCGGATGAAAATGCTGCTCCGGCCATCAGGACGGTGGCGGCTGAGACAAGAAGAGTGCGCATTGATTATTCCTTGCACCGGACACAGGTCCGGAGATTGGGCGGGTGTTTCGGCAAAGTCGCGGTTCTTCCAGCTGCCGTTTGCGAAATGGTTTGGGGATTTGTCACCCCTCTTCAATTCGAGCGTCACGCGCGTCAGCGGTCGAATTCGCTGGGCCCGGAACCTAAAGGATCATTCCTTGAAACCCCATGACACCAACGACGGAGTTCTTGCCCCAGCGTCCGATTCTCAGTCACGTATCGATCTGCTTTCCGACATTCTGAGGTTCGTTCAGCTCACCGGAGAGCGGCTGCTGACCACCGAATTCCGGTCTGGGTTCAACGTCGAATTTCAACGGGGCTCGGCCTGTATCCATGTGGTTCAGGAGGGCGAACTCCTCATCTCCATCGAAGGCCGAACGCCTTTGCGGCTTTCCGCCGGCGATATCGCAGTCCTGCCGCACCCCGCGAAATACAGACTCAGCGACGGCGGCCGACCGGAGGCGACGATGGAAGCCCCTCTTGAGATCGAGGCTTCCGGCTCCGACATCCCGGCGATCGAACACGGCCGGGGTGCGATCGCGGCGAGAACGATCAGCGCGACCTTCCAGTTCGAAAAGAGGGGGGGCACTTCGCCATTGCTGGGACTGCTGCCGGAAATCATTCACATCGCGAAGGATGCCGACCAATCCGCGCTTCTGATCCGCAACATCGCCCAATTCCTGGTCGTCGAGCATGTGGCGCAGGAGCCAGGGGCCGCGCTCATGATCTCCCGCCTGATCGATATCCTGATTATCCGCTGCATCCGGACTTGGGCGAAATCGCTTGGCTCCCGCCAAGGCTGGATCGGTGCGCTTGCGGATGCGCGGGTCAGCAAGGCCGTCGCCGCGATCCACCGCGATCCTGCCAGGAACTGGTCCGTCGAAGGCCTGGCATCGGTCGCCGGGATGTCGCGGTCACGTTTTGCCGAGATGTTTGGGGCGACGGTCGGAGAACCGCCTCTGCGCTATCTTCACCGCTGGCGTCTGGCGATGGCATCCGATTTGTTGCGGCGCTCGAACCTGCCGGTTGGAGAGATTGCGCACACCATCGGATACGCGTCGGAGGCGGCATTCAGCCGTGCCTACAAGACGATGTTCGGCACGACACCACGCAGTGCGCGACTGACAGTTTCTCGATAGGCCCGGATGTCCGCAGCATCCGGCGGTATCGGAACAGCTTCAGAGCAAACCGAGGGACTCATGACCAACTCACGCGTTACGACAGCTTGCGCGGTAGCGGCTGTCGTCGCCGCCGGATACGCCAATGCAGAACCCAACGCCACAGCCTCCGTTGATGTGAAGTCTATGGGAGAGACCGCTCACGGCGCCTATCTGGCCGCCATCAATAGCAACAACGTCGAGACCCCGATGGCCGATTTGACCGACAACATCGTCTACCAGTCGCCCAGCGAGCCGGAAATCGTCGGCAAGACCGCTTTGCGCAAATGGGCGACCAACTATATCGAGGCCTATGGGTTCAAATGGGAGAAGACTTCGATCGGCTTTATCGTCAGCGGACCGCGTCAGGCGCCTCGAACTCCAGCCTCAAGGATCGTGACATCCTGCTCGACAGTGCCGCCGCTGACGCCGACACCCGCAACGAGCTGATCCTCTATGGTGAGCGGCGCCCCGCCACCCATCGCGCAATACTTGCCGGCAGTCACCGTCATCAGCGGAAAGAGAGCCTGGCCCGGCTGCACAAGCGGAAGCAGATCGGCGGTTCGCATACCAACCAGCGCGGAGGTGTAGGCCTTCCGCTCGGAGAGATCGATGGAGAAGGCCGATGCGCCGCTCATGCGGTGCTTGAGGATGACGTTGCCGTGCACGTCGATCACGCAAACGCAGACCGGCACGTGGATGCGCGATGCCTCGGCCTCGACCCGGTCGGCCACTTTCTTCGCGAAGGTGAGTAAATCCATGAGAAGGCCCCTCCTCAGAACGCTCGTGTTATAGCCGACAGCCGCTCAGCCCCCTATGTCAGCGGCCGAGGCGCCCCGCATAGAAACCCAGACGCTGTTCAACGTCTCCGGGCTTATGAAACCCTTTTTCGAACAAAGCTTTGAGTCGGCCCTGGGCTGCCGGCCGAGCAATGGATGCCATGCAGGCGTCCCACCCAGCCGCGATTTCGACGTCGGGCGGCAAGCTGGCCGCGTTGACAAGGCGCTTTGTATTGGCGATCGCCCACTTGTCGAATGCTGCAATGCGGGTCGCGAGAGCCTCGACGAACCCGTCGAGCTCCGCGTCCGGCAGCGATCTGTTCACGTACCCGTAGGCTTCCGCCAGGTCGCCCCCGATATCGTCGGACCCAAGAAGCACTTCCAAGGCGCGCGCCCGACCCATAAGCCGCGGCAGGCGTGCCATGGGTCCGCCGCCGGCAACGAGGCCGACGCCCACTTCCCACTGCGACAGGATTGCCTTTTCCCGGCTCGCGAAACACATATCGCAGGCCAGAGCGATCTCGCTTCCATTCCCCGTCGCCCGTCCTCGGATCAAGGCGATCGAAACCACCGGCGCATGCGTCAGGCGCACGAGGATGTCCGGCCAAGCCTCCAGGCCAGTCGGTCCTTGCGGGAGGCCGGTCAGATCCTCGAGCTTGGCGTAAAAATCGCTGTGGTTCAGGAAGAAACCTTCGACGGCGCTCTCGAAGACCACGACCTTGACCTGTTCGTCGGTCTCGACGGCCGACATGATGGCCCGCATTTCCTGAACGAATTGCGGGCCCATGACATTGAGCGGCGGATTGTCGAATGCGACCCGCCAATAGGCCGGCGAGCGTCGGATGAGTCGGATCCGTGGTACCTGCGTCGCAGCGTTCATCGAAGCCTCCTGCAACAAACACAATCGGGTTTCCGGAAGTGTCACGCCGGCGCAGGAAGGACGCCATTGGACAAAGGTGTCGGCGAGACGATGGTATCGGTCCGGTGGAGCTGCAGCTACTGGAGGCAGCGGGATCGACAGAAGCACGGAAAAAGTTCAGCTCACTGCAATTTGGACATCTGTGCTCACGGCGCTCGCCTTTGTCACCAAATCGCAAAAGCTCCCGTGTAACCGTTTGGGGCAGCAGGGAGGCTGACACATGACTGAGCAGAACCAGACCGGGGCCCGCAGTTGGCTGGAGCTCGAGCTCGAAGACGATCTGGACGAGGAGCTGGAGCAGGCGGTCGACGACGCCCGCATCCCGCCCGAGCTGCGCGCCCTGCTCAAGACGCACGAGAAGAGCAGCCTCGACCGCCACACCTATTTCACCGAGCTGCTCCGCCTGCAGGGCGAGCTCGTGAAGCTGCAGGACTGGGTGCAGCACAAGGGCCTCAAGATGGTGGTCCTGTTCGAGGGCCGCGACAGCGCCGGCAAGGGCGGCGCCATCAAACGCATCACCCAGCGCACCAACCCGCGCATTTGCCGGTCCGTGGCCCTGCCCGCGCCCAGCGACCGCGAGAAGACCCAGTGGTATTTCCAGCGCTACGTGCCGCATTTGCCCGCCGCCGGCGAGATCGTGCTGTTCGACCGCAGCTGGTACAACCGCGCCGGCGTCGAGCGCGTCATGGGTTTCGCCAGCGAGGCCCAGGTCGAGGAGTTCTTCCGCGACGTGCCGGAGTTCGAGCGCATGCTGGTCCGCTCAGGCATCATTCTGGTGAAATACTGGTTCTCCATCACCGACGAGGAGCAGCAGCTGCGCTTCCTGATGCGCATCCACGACCCGATCAAGCAGTGGAAGCTCTCGCCCATGGACCTGCAGTCCCGCGTGCGCTGGGAGCAATACACCCGGGCCAAGGAAGAGATGTTCGCGCGCACCAGCATTCCCGAGGCCCCCTGGCACATCGTCCAAGGCAACGACAAGAAGCGGGCGCGTCTTAACCTGATCTCGCACCTGCTCTCGATGGTCCCCTACGAGGAAGTGCCGCACCAGGCCGTGGCACTGCCGGACCGGGTGTTCAACCCGAACTACGAGCGCCACACGCTGCCGACCGAACTTTTCGTGCCACAGCGTTATTGAGGGATAGGAGCGGGGGCGTGGCGGTCGCGCCCCGCCTGGCCATCGTGAAAGCCCACGCAGATCAAATGGCGCATTTTGCTGCGTCGACTGCGCAAAACCGACGTCGAACGCCGACAAACCTGCTGCAGACCCGGCCACGATCGCTCATTCGGCAGTAAGATGGGCACCTTTCTCCGCCACCGACCGCTTCATGATCGGGACCAGGAAGAGGAGCCCGAGCGTCAAGACGGCGAACATCCAAAAGCTGTCGAAATAAGACAGCGCCGATGCCTGCTGCTGGCGCAGGGTCTCGAGTTGCGTCAAAGCGAATTGCTGCGCCGCGACCGGATCGGCGGTCTGCTGCAGGAAGAACGCCCGAGCCTGCCCGAGGAAGGATTGCGCGGCGGCGTTGAACGGGTCGAGATACTCGCCGAGGCGCAGGCTGTGGAACTGATCGCGCCGCTCGTTGAAGGTCTGGGCGGCCGACGTCCCGACGCTGCCGCCCTCGTTGCGCAGCAGGCTGAGCAGCCCGACGGCGGCCCCGCGCAATTCCGGCGGCATATAGCGGTAAGCAGCGACGTTCGCCGGCGCGAAGCAGACGGCCAGCCCGGCAATAAGCACGACCCGCGGCCAGACGACCTGGCCGGGGCTGATGTCCAAATTCATCTGGGATATCCAGTAGTTCCCAGCGGTCATGCCCAGCAGCCCGGCGGCGATGAGCCACCTTGCATCCGTCCCGCGGCCGAGCGTGAAGCCGACGATGGGCATGGCGAGCACGGCGAAGAACCCGCCCGGCGACATGACCAGCCCGGCATCCATCGCATTGTAGCCGAACAGGGATTGCAGCAAGCCGGGCAGCGAGGTGCTGGCGCCGTAGAGCGCCAGATATGCGCAAAATATGATGATGCAGCACGCCGTGAAATTGCGCTCGCGCAGCGGCCGGAAATTGACCACCGGGCTGCGGTGGCGCAGCTCCCAGACAACGAGTGCAACCAGCCCCACGGTGAAGCAGATGGCCAAAATCTGGATCCGCCAGAACGGGTCGCCGAGCCAGTCCCACTCCTGCCCCTTGCTGAGCATCACTTCCCAGGAGGTCATGACGATGACCAGCAGCGACAAGCCGATCGAATCGAAATGGAACGGCTGTTTCTTCAGCTCCGCGCGCTGGGCGACGAGATACTCCGGATCGCGCAGCTTGGCGTAGCACGCGCCCAGTGCCAGGAGACCGATCGGCACATTGATCAGGAAAACCCAGCGCCAACTATAATTATCCGTGATCCAGCCGCCGAGGGTCGGACCGACGACCGGCGCGATCAGGGCGGCCAGACCGAACAGCGTCATCGCGATGCCTTGCTTTTCCGGCGGAAAGGCGTCCAGCAGCACGCCCTGGCTGGAGGGCTGTAAACCGCCGCCCGCCAGGCCTTGCAGCACACGGAACAGGATGAGCTGATTGAGGCTGCTGGCAAGGCCGCACAGGGCCGAGCTGAGCGTGAAGACGGCGATCGACAGCAGGAAGTAGTTGCGACGGCCCAAATGCGCGCTCAACCAGCCGGTGATCGGCAGGATGATGGCGTTGGCGGCCAGATAGCTGGTGAGCACCCATTCGCCATCATCGACCGTGGCCGACAAGCCGCCGGCAATGTAGCGCAGCGCCACCACCGCGATCGTGGTATCGAGCACCTCCATGAAGGTCGGGATCACGACGATGGCTGCCACCAGCCAGGGGCTGCCTGCCGCGTGGGGCCTAGCGGGCGCAAGTGCCACGACCGCCATCAGCGGGAGTCCGCCGGACTCTGAGGCGCGCCGGTGGCCTGCGGCTGAGAGATGCGGGCTTGCAGCAGCTTCCCGGCATCGGGTCCGGTCGGTGGCGTCTTGATGTAGACATAGGGCGTGACGGAGGTGCCGATGAAGAGAGTGTCCTTGTCCGGGTCATAGCCTTCGAGGTCGATGCGGACCGGCAGCCGCTGCACCACCTTGATGAAATTGCCCGTCGCATTCTCCGCCGGCAGCAAGGCCAGCGTCGATCCGGTCCCCATGGTGAAGCCCTCGATGCGGCCCTTGAAGACGTGTCGGCCGCCATACATGTCGACATAGAGATCGACGGCTTGGCCGATGCGCATGTCGCGCAGCTCCGTCTCCTTGAAATTGGCATCGATCCAGATTTCGCTGAGCGAGCGGACCGCCATCAGGTTCTGACCGACTTGGACATAGTTGCCGGGATTGACGTTCCGGCGGGTGACGACGCCGTCGATCGCCGCAACGAGGTCGCAATAGCGCAAATCCAGCTCGGCCTGGGCGAGATCGCGCTGGGCTGTTTCGAGCCTCGCCTCGGCCTGCTTGACGGCCGGCGCCTCCGTCGTGAGCCGGGCAAAGGTGCGGTCGATATCGCCCTGCCCTTCGAACTCCGCGAGCATCTGCTTCGGGCTTTGAGTATAGGAATGGACGACACCGAGCTGCGCAGCACTCTGGATCAGCTCCGACTGCGCCTGCAGGATCGCCGAAAAGGTCTGATCGAGATCAGGCGGCACCCGGCTGAGATCCTCGTTCTTATCGCCCTCCACCGGCAGCCCCAGAGAGGCCCGGACCTGGCGGATATCGGCCAGGGCCTGCGTTACCCCCGCGGCCGCCGTGGTCAACTGGGCCTGCCGCCGATCATACTCCGCGCGGGACACATCCTCTTTCTGGACCAGCGTCTTGGCCCGATCGAAGTCGAGCTGGGCCAGTGTCAGCGCCGCCTTGCTCTTGTCGAGCGCGGCAACCCGCGCGTGCAATTGCGCGACCTGGTTGTCGACATCCTCGACCGCGCGCTGCAATTTCCAGCGATCGCTCCGGGCCTGGGCTTCGATACCGTGGACCGAGGCGGTGGCCGCCGCCAGGCCGGCTTGCGCAGTGTCGACCGCGGCTTGCTTCTCGCCGACCGCGATCTGGTAGGGTTCCTTGTCCAGCTCGGCGAGCAGATCGCCGATATGGACCCGGTTGTTGTCGTCGACCAGAACCCGCGAAATCTGTCCGGCGACGCGCGGTGCGACGAAGGTGACATGGCCATTGACGTAGGCGTCATCCGTCGAAACGGTGTTCAGCATCTGGCTGATCCACGGAATGCCCCAGACGATCCCTGCCAGAACGACGACGCCGAGCACGCCGATCACCAGCCATCGCCGGCGCATAAACGGATGACCCGACGGTGCAGTGGCTTTTCGGTCGGCCGAACCGTCATCGCCGGTCGGGCGTGCGTCGACCCGAGCTAACTCGCCGCTATTCGTGGCCTGCGTCTCGGTCGTCTCAACGGGCATGGCAATGCCTCTCTGCAGCACCGCGCTCGGACGATCGGACGCGCGAGCCGAACTGCGATACCGCCTCAATCGAACGAGACGACAGCTACAGCCCTGACGACCGCCGGTCTATTGAACGATGGTATCGCCGATACTTCGGGGGGTCTCTGCCGCAGCGCCGGGAAGCCTCGACTCCAGGCGAATGGCCGCGCCGGTTCAGTTCTTCCAGCTTGAAGCGAGGATGATGCTGCACAGATCGATCCGCCGGAAGTGCGGATCCTTGAACGTCAGGACGTCGTCGTTGAAGGTTCCGAAGGTGCTGCCAGGGCGGTGCTTCATGCCTCGATAGAAGGCGTCGATGATGCCGTGCTTGAAGTCGGCTTCCCGCGGAAAAGCCGCGACGACCGCCTCGCGCTGCGCGTCGGTAAATTGGTCATAGCCGCGGCCGGCCACATCCATGCCGGCTCCCACCTGGACCAGGGCAATCTCGGCGCGCATAAATTCCGGAATGCCAGGTGTCGTGTGCAGGGCGATGGCATTCCATACCGTCTCGATATCGCCTTCGGAGATGCCGTGTCCCCGAAGAAAATCACGCGCGGCATTCGCGCCATCCATTTCGAAGCGGAGCTGGCTGCTCTCATAGCGTGCCGTGAGGCCAATATCGTGGAACATGGCGGCCGTATAGAGCAACTCCGGGTCGAAGCGCCGCCCCATCCGGTTCCCCGTCAAGGCACCCCAGAAATAGACCCGGGTCGAGTGATGGAACAGCAAATCGCCTTCGGCGTCACGCATGAACTGGGTCACGTCGCGCGCCAATTTGCTGTCCGGAATTCTGATGCCGGAAATATCGGCCACGACCATCGTCTACACTCCATCAAATCTTACGATATTCGAGATCGGTGCAGCGCCGGCTTAATTTTCCAGGACGGCCTGCGGCGTGTTGCGGAAGCTGATGGCCATTCGATTATAGGCGTTCATCAGGCTGATCGCGATCGTGAGATCGACGAGTTGCTTCTCATCGAAAACGCTTCGTGCGGCTTTGTAGGCGCTATCCGGCACGCCGGTCTCGGCGACGCGCGTCACGCTCTCGGCCCAGGCAAACGCGGCACGCTCGGTTTCGCTGAAGAGACTGCCGCCCTCCTCCCAGGCCTGCACCAGCGCGAGCTTCTCGATCTTCACCCCCCGTTTGATGAGTTCGCGGGTGTGCATATCGAGGCAATAAGCGCAGTCATTGATCTGCGAGATGCGCAAATAGACGAGGTCCACCAGTTCGGCGGGCAGGCCGCTCTGCACGACATAGCCGTAGACACTGCCGAGTGCCTTGGCCCCGTTCGGAGCGATCTGGTTGTAGTCGAGTCTCTCGGTCATCGTTCTAATCCCTTCGATCTCATTTTCTTCGTCTGACAGCCTGGAGATGGAGCCGTACTGAGCCGGAAAAAAGCACCAAGAGCGCGGAGAAATCATGTACCACGGCACCATGAGACCGCCGCTGAACCTCAATCTCGATCGCACGGCAAAGATCCCTTTGGCGGAGCAGATCCGAGGCGGGCTGGCCACGGCCATCGAGGGTGGCGTGCTGGAGCCCGGTGCGCGCCTACCCTCGTGGCAGGATCTCGCGGCCCAACTCGGCGTCGCGCGCGGCACCGTGCGGACCGCCTATGAGAAGCTGGCCGCCGCCCAGTTGATCGAGGCCTCGCGGGCGACCGGCACGCGCGTCGCCCAGCGTCCGCGTGCCATGGTCAAGAGCGAGCGGCCGCCGGATTCAGGCTCGTTCATGGAGATCTACCAGGAGATGACGCAGGGACCTGCGTTCTTCCAGATGGGCGTGCCGGCACCCGAGACCTTTCCGTCGACCTTGTTCGCGCGCATTCGTGCGCATGCGGTTCGGGCCGAGGCGAGTGCTCCTCCGCTCTATCCCGATCCGCGCGGCGAGCTCGAGCTGAGGCGGGAAATCGCGGGCTATCTCGCGGTCGCCCGCGGCATCAATTGCTCGCCGTCGCAAATCATCATCACTGGGGGGTTTAGCGCAGGGCTCGGCCTGGCGCTCGGCGTTCTTGGCCTGGCCGGACAGACTGCCTGGGTCGAGACCCCAGGCTTCCCCTGGACCAGGAAGGGACTTCAGCTCGCACGCCTATCCCTCGCTCCGATCCCGGTCGATGACGGCGGCATCGATATCGATCATGGCCTGCGCCACCATCCCGGCGCGACGCTCGTCGTCGTGACCCCTGGTCAGCAGGCGCCGCTCGGTCCGACCCTGTCACTCGAACGGCGCCTGCGTCTGCTCGAATGGGCCGCCGCGAACCAGGTCTGGGTCATCGAAGACGACTATCTGAGCGAACTCCAACTGGCGGGCCGGGCTGCGCCGGCGCTGGCGTCGCTCGACCGGGACGGACGCGTCATTCACATCGGCTCCTTCAGCAAGACGATCAGCCCGACACTTCGGCTTGGCTTTCTGGTCGCGCCGGTCGACTTGATGTCCCGGTTCGCGGAGATGGCAGCGTGTCTTGCGCCGGCCCCCGGCCCCGCGGTGCAACTCGCAACCGCCGAGTTCATGCATGAGGGCCATTACATGCGCCATCTCCGGCGCACCAAGCGCGCTTATGCCGCCAAGCGGCAGGCGCTGCTGGATTGTCTTCAAGCATCCTTCGGCGCCGACCGCGTCGCCGCACCCGGCTTGGCCGTACTGCTGAAATTGCCGGGAGGAACACCGGACGTCGCGGTCGCACGCGAAGCCTCGGCGTTCGGCATGTCTCCGTCACCGCTTTCGGCCTGGTATGTGTCGCCGGATAGCGCCGAGTCCGGACTTCTGCTCGGTGTCGCAACCGCGCCGACGAGGCACCTTGCCCGATCCTGCGATCAGCTCTTCGACGTAATCCGGCGGTTCATATGACCGCCCCGGCGCGTTGGCGACCGCCGGACGGAACCGCAACCACCGGCGGGACAGCGATGGCAATCCTATGGTAATCACTCGCAGATGACCGGCTCACCCATCATGACCGCAACCTGCTCTTGCGGTAGTGTCGAACTCAAGGCGATCGGCCGGCCGATCGCGAGCAGTGTCTGCTACTGCGACGATTGCCAGAAGGGCGCCGGTCAGATCGAAGCTTTGCCAAAGGCCGGCACCGTGGGCGATCCCGATGGCGGCACCGCATATATCCTCTTTCGAAAGGACCGCATCGAGTGCTCCAAAGGCGCCGACTTGCTGAAGAGTTACAAGCTTAAGGAAACTTCGATTACAAATCGGGTTGTCGCCACGTGCTGCAATTCGGCGATGTTCGTGAACTTCGATAAAGGTCCACATTGGGTCTCGGCGTACAGAGCGCGATTTCACGGCGAACTCCCGCCATTGCAGCAGCGGATTTGCACGAAGTTCAAGCCGGATGGCATTGTCCTTCCTGACGACGTGCCGAGCTACCGGGGCTATGCCCCAGGGTTGATCGTCAAGCTTCTCGCATCGCGCGTGGCGATGCTGCTCGGTCGATAAACCGGGCTCGTCCGATCCGGATTTCGGGTCGGCGGCCGCCCGGCGGACAAACTGGACACCGAGCGGGATCGTCTTCAGGCTCGACGCGCCTGCCTCGACAATTTACCAGCCCAGCAGCCGATGATGTTCGCCAGAGGGTCCTCACCATGACCATGACCATCACCATTACTGCCTTTGAGCGGTCACCCGATGGCGGCAAGGGGTTGGCGCGCGACACGCGCGTTCGCTGGGCGCTTGAAGAGGTCGGCCAACCCTACAAGGCCCGCCTTGTTTCGTTTCAGGCGATGAAGCAACCCGCACATCTGGCGCTGCATCCTTTCGGTCAGATTCCGACTTATGAGGACGGCGATCTCACTCTGTTCGAGACCGGGTCGATCGTGTTCCATATTGCCGAGCGCCATAAGGGCCTGCTGCCGGACGATGCCGCTGCGCGGGCGCGCGCGATCACCTGGATGTTTGCCGCGCTCAACACGGTGGAACCGCCGATCTTTGAACTCGCAACCGCCAGGCTTCTGGAGAGCGACAGGTCGTGGAGCAAGGAGCGCCTGCCTCTGGTCGTGGATCGCGTCCGCGACCGGTTGAAGCAACTCTCCGCTCGCCTTGGCAGTGCCGACTGGCTCGATGGCGGGTTCAGCGCAGGCGACCTGATGATGGTGTCCGTGCTGATCAGGCTGAGAGCATCGGGCATGCTCGACGAGTATCCGAACCTGGCCGCCTATGTTGCCCGCGGCGAAGCGCGGCCCGCCTATAAACGGGCTTTCGACGCCCAATTGGCGGTTTACACGGCAAGCCAAGAGCGCCGCTAACCGCCCGGATGAAGACCCGGCGCCTCCTGGCCCGTCCGTGCCACATATTCCGTATAGCCGCCGCTGAACTGATGAACGCCGTCTTGCGTCAGTTCCAGCACGCGGTTTGAGAGCGCGGCCAGGAAGTGGCGGTCATGCGACACGAACAGCATGGTGCCCTCGAATTCCGCCAGCGCTGCGACCAGCATTTCCTTGGTCGCCATGTCCAGATGGTTGGTCGGTTCGTCGAGCACCAGGAAGTTGGGCGGGTCGAACAGCATCTTGGCCATGACCAGACGCGCTTTCTCGCCGCCGGACAGCACACGGCAGGGCTTCTCGACATCATCGCCGGAGAAACCGAAGCAGCCGGCCAGCGAGCGCAGCGCCCCTTGTCCGGCCTGCGGGAAGGACTCGTCCAGCGATTCGAAAACCGTATCGTCGCCGTCCAGCAGATCCATGGAGTGCTGGGCGAAATAGCCCATCCTGACGCTGCTGCCGACAGTCACGCTGCCCTGGTCCGGCTCGGTCGCACCCGCCACCAGCTTCAGTAGCGTGGATTTCCCGGCACCATTGGCACCGAGCACGCACCAGCGTTCCATGCGACGCACCCGGAAATCGAGCCCGGCATAGATCTTCTGGCTGCCATAGCCCTTGTAGACGTTCTTGAAGCTCGCCACGTCATCGCCCGAGCGCGGCGGGCTGCGGAATTCGAACTGGACGGATTGGCGGCGACGGGGCGGTTCGACCCGTTCGATCTTGTCCAGCTTCTTCACACGGCTCTGGACTTGCGCGGCGTGCGAGGCGCGCGCCTTGAAGCGCTCGATGAACTTGATCTCCTTGGCCAGCATCGCCTGCTGGCGCTCGAATTGCGCCTGGCGCTGCTTCTCGCCCAGCGCACGCTGCGCCTCGTAGAAATCGTAATTACCCGAATAGGTCGTGAGCGAACCACCGTCGATCTCGACGACCTTGCCGATGATGCGGTTCATGAACTCGCGGTCATGCGACGTCATCAGCAACGCGCCGTCATAGCTCTTGAGGAAAGCCTCCAGCCAGATCAGGCTTTCGAGGTCGAGATGGTTGCTCGGCTCGTCCAGCAGCATGCCGTCGGGCCGCATCAGCAGGATGCGGGCCAGCGCCACGCGCATCTTCCAGCCGCCGGAGAGCAGGCCGACATCGCTGTCCATCCGTTCCTGGCTGAAGCTCAAGCCCGCGAGCACCTCGCGCGCCCGGGCATCCAGCGCGTAGCCGTCCAGCTCCTGGAAGCGCTCCTGCACCTCGCCATAGCGCTCGATGATGGTGTCCATGTCGCTGGCCTGGTCCGGATCGACCATCGCGGCTTCGAGCTTGGCCATTTCGCTGGCCAGCGCGCTCACCGGCCCGACGCCATCCATCACCGCCGCGACCGCGCTCTGGCCCGACATTTCGCCGACATCCTGGCTGAAATAGCCGATCGTCATGCCGGGATCGATCGACACCTGGCCGTCATCGGGCCGCTCCTCGCCGGCAATCATCCGGAACAACGTCGTCTTGCCGGCGCCATTCGGCCCGACCAGTCCGACCTTCTCGCCCTTCTGGATGCCCATCGCGGCGTCGATGAACAGGATCTGATGGCCGTTCTGCTTGCTGATGTTGTCGAGGCGAATCATGAGGTCCGTACTGGCTGGGAGGGGCGGTGATGCATATCACGGGCATAACTACAGTATTGCGGCCGCTTGTCGCCATCCCTCCCCAGAGCGGCTGCTCAACGCGCGATGCGCAGATCGGTTTGCCCGAAATCATTGCCCTTGTACAACAGCGGCAGGTCGCGCTCCTTGGCCAAGGCATAGGCCGCACAATCGCCGAGATTGAGGCCCGCCGGATGGCGGCCCTTGCCGTAGCGCAGGAAGGCGTCCCGCGCTGCCGCTGCCAAGCCGGCATCCTGGGCCACGACCTGCATCCGCGCCCGGGCGACCAGCGCGTCGAGCGCCGCCCAGGACTCTGCCCCGCCGGTACGGCCGGCCAGGACCATGCTGGTCTCCAGCAACCCAACGGCGGAGAGCAGGCACCCATCCGAGAGCGCGATCACCCGCAGGAAATCATCCGCTTCCGGCTCACGCCGCAGAATGGCGACCAGGGCGGAGCTATCGACGACAATCACGCCGGCAGACCGTCCGCATCATAGAGATCGTCCTCCGTCAGCAAATCGCGGCCTTGCAGCCGCGCCGCGCTGTCGAGACTGATGCGGCGCAGATCTTCATAGAGGATGTCCGCATCCGGCAGGGGCACAGGACGGCGACGGACGCCATCCGGGATGAACTCGGCGCCCGCCTGCTCCAAGGCCCGCCGCACCCCCTGGACGATCGGGGGCGTGACCCGCCCCCGGCCTTCCGCCCCTTCCAGCCGGCGAATGGTCATGACGGAAACATGCGCGCGCCGCGCCAGCTCCGCCTGTTCCAGGCGCAGCAGGGCACGGGCGGCGCGGATCTGGTCAGGGGTAATATCCATGAACGAAAGATATCTTAGGGAGCGATTTCGTTCAAGATGGGGCGCAAAACAGACCAAGTCATGGAATTGTCGCGTGCGGCACGCTACATGACCATCTACATGGTCAGGAGCGTGAGATGACAACGATCAACCTCGCAGAGGCCAAGGCCCATCTGAGCGAACTCATCGACCGGGTCGAGGCCGGAGATTCGATCGACATCACCCGCCGCGGCAACCCGGTGGCACGGCTCACCGCTGCATCGAAGCCGCGCAAGCCAGTCGATGCGACCCAGCTTCGAGCCCTGACGGCGGCCATGTCACCGAAAGCCGAGAGCGCCGCCGAGCTGGTTCGATCGATGCGGGATGGCGATCGCTATTGATGCTGTATCTTGATACGTCGCTCATCGTCGCGGCCCTGTCCAACGAAGCGATGACCGTCCGAGCGCAGGACTGGCTGGCGGAACAGGATCCCGTCCAATTGCTGATCAGCGACTGGACCATCACCGAGTTGTCCTCTGCCCTGGCCGTCAAGCTGCGGATCGGCCAGATCACTTTGGACCAGCGCGCGGCTGCGCTGGCGATGTTCCACAAGCTGGTCGCCGAGAGCTTCACCGTGCTCGCGGTGACCGGAGCGCAGTTCCGGACGGCGGCGAAATTCGTCGATCAGTACGCGCTCGGACTGCGCGCCGGCGACGCGCTGCATCTCGCGACGGCATCGGAGCATGGCGCCACAGCGTATACGCTCGACCCTCGGCTGGCCGAGGCTGGGCCGGTGCTCGGTGTGCCGACACGGTTGCTGGCGTGATTAGGAGCGTCACCGTATCGAACGCCTCGCTCCCCGCTCCTCAGATGTGTTGAACAGCCGCCTTCGATGCTGTAATATACAGCAATTACAGCATTTGCAGGAGTGCCCCGATGGCCAAGCCCGGCGGCACGTATACGACGAGCGACCTGTCGCGCAAGTCGGGCGACATCATCGCCGAGGCCCTGCGCCATCCCGTCACGATCACCCAGCGCAGCAAGCCTCGCCTCGTCCTGCTCGCCATCGAAGATTACGAAAGGCTTCGCCGTCGCGCCGATACGAGATCCATCGGCACGATCGAAACCATGCCGGACAGTCTCCTCGCCGAGGTCGAGGACGCCGTCGAGGCCTATGAATCCGCAGACGAGTCCGGACAGTCGTGAGCTACGACGACATTCAGACGGCCTGCGTCGTCCGCTATCCCTATCTTTGGGCGCGGGAAGCGTATCGGGGCGAGACGGAAGGACGCAAGAACAGGCCTGTCGCCGTTGGTGTCCGCGTGCCCGGACTGACGGTGACCTGCTGTTGCTGTTCCCAATTACCACCAAGGAACCGGAACCAGCCCGTTTCGCCTGCGAGATCCCACTGATCGAGAAACGCCGCGCCGGGCTTGATCCCGATCTCCGCCTGTGGATCATCCTCGACGAATACAACACCGATATTGTCGGCCAGTCTTTCTATCTGGAACCCGAGCGGCCGATCGGACGCTTCAGCAAGGCATTCTTCTTGCCGCTCATCCGCGCTTTCATTGCACGGCGGAAATCTCTGACCGTTGTCAGTCGGACACGATAGATCAATTCCGACAAGTTATGGTGACCATCACGGTAACTCACCGGGAGAAAAAGAAGACTATCTAATCTTATTACGAGTATTATACTGGAACAACCATGAAGAACGATTCGCAGGTTGTCGCGCCATGAGGGTAGATGATCGGGTACTTCAGACAGTCGTTTTCGTAGGAAATACGCGCTACGGACACTTCGACCCGCACGGGACCGGCTTTGTCACTATTAGTAGAGATTCAGGTGGTAGCTCCGGATGGCAGACACTCGTGACGGCACGGCATGTGATTGAAGGGACTACCAGAATTACGAACAAAATTACCGTCCGATTAAATGATAGATCTGGAAACTGGATAGATAAAATTTACGACAGGTCTGAATGGTTCTTTCACGCCGATGAAAATATCGATGTTGCGGTTTGCCCTACGAACCTTCGAAAGAGCGACTACAGCATTCTTCATTGTCCAACCGATGGGAATATTCTTAATAAGAGTGTTCTAAATTACTATAATATTGGGATTGGCGATGAAGTAAACGTTGCCGGCCTGTTTAGGCACGATCTTAGTCCGTCTCGTAATATTCCGGTTATACGGACGGGTACGATCGCGGCGATGCCTCACGGGCGCATCAGGACGACTCACGGCTATCAGGAATCGTTTCTCATCGAAATTCGGTCGATAGAAGGTTTAAGCGGTTCGCCGGTATCAGTAGGGATCCCGCCTCTGCGAGATGTACGTCTGCCGACAGGACCCATTCCACACCTTTTCGGCGCGGCGCCGGACTACGTCCCTCCGAATCGTGGTGAAAGCGCCCCTTATCTTGTGGGAATGATGCTTGGAGCCTTTGAAGTCAGCAGACCAAGCGACTCCATGCAGTTTGTATCGGACAGCTCGAGCAGCACCGAGACACAGCCCCCTCCCTCGGGCTACTCTATTAATACAGGTTTAGCAGCGGTACTACCTACAGAGAGCATAATTGAGGCGGTAGAGCAGCCCGAGGTGAAAGCCGCTCGCAAGGAAATGGTGGATTTGTACACTGACGAACGACCTCTCGGACCAACCGCCGACTAGCCAATTTGTTAGAATTCTGCTCACGCTTACCTTTGTAGCCGCAATTTTGTAGGCCCCTCACTCCCACTCAATCGTCCCCGGCGGCTTCGACGTCACGTCATACACCACCCGGTTGATCCCCTTCACCTCGTTCACGATCCGCGTCGCCACCCGCCCGAGGAAGTCATGCGGGAACGGGTAGTAATCCGCCGTCATGCCATCCGTCGAGGTTACGGCCCGGAGCGCACAGACATGATCGTAGGTCCGGTAATCGCCCATCACGCCGACGGTCTTGACCGGCAGCAGCACGGCGAAGGCCTGCCAGATTGCGTCGTACAGGCCGGCCTTGCGGATCTCGTCGAGATAGACCGCATCGGCCTTGCGCAGGATCGCCAGGCGCTCGGCCGTGATCTCGCCGGGGATGCGGATGGCGAGGCCGGGGCCCGGGAAAGGGTGGCGGCCGACCAGGCGTTCGGCGATGCCGAGTTCGCGGCCGAGGGCGCGGACTTCGTCCTTGAACAGCTCGCGCAGCGGCTCGACCAGCTTCAGCTTCATGCGCGCCGGTAACCCGCCGACATTGTGGTGCGACTTGATCGTGACGCTCGGGCCGCCGGTGAAGGAGACGGATTCGATCACATCGGGATAGAGCGTGCCCTGGGCCAGGAAATCGGCGCCGCCGAGCTTATGCGCCTCAGTGTCGAACACGTCGATGAAGGTGGCGCCGATGATCTTGCGCTTCTGTTCCGGGTCCGTAACGCCGGCCAGCCGCTCCAGGAAGATCGTTTCGGCATCGACATGAATCAGGGGAATGTTGAAGTGGCCGCGGAAGGTCGCGACCACGTCGTCGGCCTCGTCGCCGCGCAGCAGCCCGGTATCGACGAAGATGCAGGTCAGTTGGTCGCCGATCGCCTCATGCAGCAGTACGGCCGCGACCGAGGAATCGACGCCGCCGGACAGGCCGCAGATCACCTTGCCCTGCCCGACCTGCTCGCGGATCCGGCGGATTGCCTCGGCGCGGAAGGCGGCCATGGTCCAGTCGCCCTTGCAGCCGGCGATGTCATGCGTGAAGTTCTTCAGCATCTCGGCGCCGCGCGGCGTGTGCACGACTTCGGGATGGAACATCACGCCGTAGAAGCGGCGCGTCTCGTCGGCAATGACGGCGAAGGGCGCGTTCTCGCTCGCCGCCACGATCTTGAAGCCGGCCGGCATCGCATCGATCCGGTCGCCATGGCTCATCCAGACCTGTTCGCGCTCGCCGACACCGACCAGCCCGCCGAGCAGCCGGCTCGGCTCCTTGACCTCGATGAAGGCGCGGCCGAATTCGCGGTGCAGCCCGCCGACCACGCTGCCGCCGAGCTGGGCGCACAGCGCCATCTGGCCGTAGCAGATGCCGAGCACGGGTACGCCCAGCTCGAACACTTTCTGCGGTGCGCGCGGGCTGGCGTTTTCCGTCACCGAATCCGGGCCGCCGCTGAGGATGATCGCCTTGGGCGCGAAGGCGATCAGCTTGTCCTCGGTCATCGAGAACGGATGGACCTCGCAATAGACGCCGCTCTCGCGCACGCGGCGGGCGATGAGCTGCGTCACCTGGCTGCCGAAATCGAGGATCAGCACGCGGTCATGGAGGGCGGCGGAGGCGGTGAAATCGGACATGTCTCTAGCTCACGGAACCGGGTTGAGGCGGCAAAGTATTGAGATCGGGCCAAACGTAAAGCTGCTGGTCGAGGCGTTGGCCGAAGGCGTCGAGCGGCGTCATGGCGAGGGGCTTGCCGCCCAGCGCCGCGAGGAATGCGGCCGCCTTCGGCTGGTCGAGCAGCCACGCCATCATCGATCTGTCGCCGGCTGCGCGCAGCAGATCGGCCGCAGCATGGAACAGGCGCCGGCCGAGATCGCGCCGCTGATAGGCCGGCGCCACGAAGATCATGTGCAGCTCGCCGTCGAACTCCTCGACCTGCGACCGGCCGGGGCTGATCGTCGCGAAGCCGGTTATGGTGCTGTCGTTCTCGACCGCGACCAGAGTCGGCAGCACGGCAGGATGATCTTCGAGCAGTATGGTCCAAGAGGCCAGGCGCTTCGAATACTCGACCGCGTCGAGCATCGGGCGCGGCAGCCGTCCGTCATAGGCGCCGTGCCAGGCCTCGACATGCGCGCGCGCAATCCCGGCGGCGTCACCGGGTTGCGCAGGCCGGAGCGAGATCATGCTGCGTCGGCCGCTTCCGGCGCCGCGGCCGTGCGCGCCATCACGGCAACGAAGAAACCGTCCGTGCCATTGCGCGCCGGCGTCAGATGCAGCATCTCGCCCGGCTCGGGGCAGTCCTTGCCGAAGGCCTCGCGCCAGACTTCGCCGACCGGGACCAGGGCGAAATCCGGATGGCTCGCCAGGAAGGCCTCGATCTGGCGGTCGTTCTCTTCCGGCAGCAGCGAGCAGGTCGCATAGATCACGCGGCCGCCCGGCTTGGCCAGCCGCGCGGCACTGTCGAGGATGCGCGCCTGCAGCTCGGTCAGCTCCTGCAGATCCTTCGGCTCCAGCCGCCATTTGGCGTCCGGGTTGCGGCGCCAGGTGCCGGTGCCGGTGCAGGGCGCATCGACGAAGACGCGGTCGAAGCTGCCGGCATGGCGCTTTACCCATTTGTCGCGCTCGGTCGAGAGCGTGCGCCGCTCGACATTGGAGATGCCGGCCCGGCGCAGCCGCGTGCCCGAGCGTTCGAGCCGCTTGGCCGAGATATCGCAGGCGACCAGATGGCCCTTGTTCTGCATCTGCGCGGCGATGGCGAGGGTCTTGCCGCCGGCGCCGGCGCAGAAATCGACGACGCGCATGCCCGGCTTGACCTGGGCGAGCAGAGCAGCGAGCTGCGAGCCCTCGTCCTGGACCTCGATCCGGCCGCTCTTGAAGACCTCGAGGGTCGACAGCGGGATGCGCTCATAGACGCGCAGACCCGTCGGCGCCAGATCGGTCGGCACGGCTTCGACACCTTCCGCGGCCAGCGCCTTGCGGGCGTCGAGCCGGTTGGACTTCAGCTGGTTGACGCGCAGATCGAGCGGCGCCGAGCCGTTCATCGCCGCCATTTCCTCGCCGATCCGCGCCCCGAACAGCCGTGTCAGCGCGCCGTCCAGCCATTCCGGATAATTGCAGCGCACCGGCTGCGGCATTTCCGGATGTTCCAGCATCTTGCCGGCCAGCGTCTCGATCAGGAAGCGCTCGACCTTGTCGAGCCGGTCGGGCCGGAACCGGTCGCCGTCGCAGGCGCCGTCGATGACGTCGGGGCGCCAGCCTTCGACCAGCGCCAGCGCCGCCAGCACGCGCTTGCGCGGCGACGGCGGCAGGCCCGGCACGATCCGGCCGATATACCAGTCGATCGCGGCACGCCGGCGCAGCACGGCGTAGATATGGTCGGAGATCGCCGCACGGTCCTTCGAGCCGGCGAAACGGTGCCGGCGGAAATAGCCGCCGACGATATCGTCGGCCGCCGCCCTGCCCGCCTCGATCTCGGCAAATCAGCTCGATCGCGGCCTGGATCCTGGCGCCGGGCGTCACTTATTCTTTCTCCTGCACTGAGCTTCTGAAAATATCGCCAAGGGCCGCAGCCATCTTCAGTGGGGCGGGCGTCCCGCCCGCCATGCCGGCACAGCCGGCATCAGTGCCACCGATTACTGCCGCCTGCGGCGGCATGGCGGGCGGGACGCCCGCCCTACTTCCTGTCAGTGAGAACCCTGACAAATACATTCACAGCCTCATTGCGGGAGAAGGGGGCGAGCCACAGCGAGCCGGATGAGGGTGACGCGCGCAAGCGCCATGAAGCGTCGCAAGCGGCACGCCCCTCACCCTCCCTCTCCCGCGGTGCAGGAGAGGGGACACACTACAAATCCTGGCGATAATTCGGCGCCTCCCGCGTGATCGACACGTCATGGACATGGCTTTCGGACAGGCCGGCATTGCTGATCCGGACGAATTCGCACTTCGTCTGCATCGCCTGGATATCGGCGGCGCCAGTATAGCCCATGGCCGCACGCAACCCGCCGACCAGCTGGTGGATGACCTGGGCAACCGGGCCCTTATGCGGCACCCGGCCCTCGATGCCTTCCGGCACCAGCTTCAGCGTATTCGATACTTCCTGCTGGAAATAGCGATCGGCCGAGCCGCGCGCCATGGCGCCGACCGAGCCCATGCCGCGATAGGATTTATAGGTGCGGCCCTGATAGAGGAACACTTCGCCCGGCGCCTCGTCGGTGCCGGCGAACAACGAGCCCAGCATGGCGACATCGGCGCCGGCGGCAATCGCCTTGGCCAGGTCGCCGGAATATTTGATGCCGCCATCGGCGATCACCGGGATGCCGGATTTCCGGCATTCCTCGACGCAATCCATGATCGCGGTCAGTTGCGGCACGCCGACGCCGGAAACGATGCGCGTGGTGCAGATCGAGCCCGGGCCGATGCCGACCTTGACTGCATCCGCCCCGGCATCGATCAGCGCACGGGCACCGGCACCGGTGGCCACATTGCCGGCGATGACCTGGGTATAGTTCGACAGCTTGCGGATCTGCGCGACGGAACTCAGCACGCCGGCCGAATGGCCATGCGCGGTATCGATCACCAGCACGTCGACGCCGGCCTCGAACAGCGCCTCGGCCCGCTCCAGCCCGTTCTGCCCGACCCCGGTTGCGGCGGCGACGCGCAGCCGGCCCTGGTCGTCCTTCGAGGCGTTCGGGAAATTCTGCGCCTTCTCGATATCCTTCACCGTGATCAGCCCGACGCAGCGATATTCGCCGTCGACGACCAGCAGCTTCTCGATCCGGTACTGATGCAGCAGCCGCATCGCCTCTTCGCGCGAGACGGTGTCGCGCACGGTGATCAGCCGGTCCTTGGTCATCAGCTCGGCGACCGGGATCGACTGGTCGTTGGCGAACCGCACATCGCGGTTGGTCAGGATGCCGAGCAGCCGCTTGGTACCGCGCTCGACCACGGGAATGCCGGAGATGCGATGGGCGGCGCGCAGGGCGAGCGCATCGGCCAGGGTCTGGTCGGGATGAATGGTGATCGGATCGACCACCATGCCGGCCTCGAACTTCTTGACCTTGCGGACCTCGGCCGCCTGCTGCTCGATCGTCATGTTCTTGTGGATCGTGCCCAGGCCGCCGGCCTGCGCCATGGCAATGGCCAGCGTGCTCTCGGTCACCGTATCCATGGCGGCGGAGATCAGCGGGATGCCGAGTTCGATGCTCTTGGTCAACCGGGTCTTGGTGCTAACCTCGGTCGGAACGACATTCGACGCGCCCGGCAACAGCAGGACGTCATCGAAGGTGAAGGCTTCTCGGAATTGCATGCCGCCTCCGGGAGTTGGGAGTGGCAGCGCACTATACACAACATATGGCGCCAGGGAAGTCCGGAAGCCCCATTCCGCAGCGCAGCAGACCCCTGGAATCCGCAGGGTCGGGTGCAGATTACGGGGCTGAAAAGAGACCGGCGGCCTGCACCGCCGGTCCGAGGTTCCCGCGCACAGCCCGTCGGGAGGAGGAACGGGCGATAGAGGCCGTCGGAGCGGAGTTGGCGACCGGTGGCGCAGGAAAAGGAGTGGCCGGCCGCGTCAGTTCCCGCGGCCGCGATTGTCGATATTGGCGTCATGCGAGGTAAAATTGGCATCCGGGACAGTCGCCGCATCTTTCGGCGAGTCGGCCATGAAGGACCCGGACGACGTGCAGGCTGCGCTGGCAAGCAGGGCGATTAGGGCCAATGTACCCAAAGCCGGCATCACGAAATTCTTGGCCGCCATCATTCTCTCCGTGGCTAGATTGATAAACGCCGCTCTATCTTGGAAGCTGTGGCAAGGACCGTCTTGCTCGAAAGCACGTCGATTGTCGAATGCGCACGGTCTATTCGGAATCGCAAGCCATCGGCCTGGACGACGCGCTCCGAAACCGACGCTGGCAGGCCGGCACTTGGCGGCAGAGGACAGCTTGAAGTGCACCTGGAAGATACGTTCCAGGGCGCAAGGTCACAATCCGTCGAACGTGATGGCCAGCCCCATACCTTGGTATGGAGCCGTCTTTCCTACTCAGCCCCGGAAGCCGGTGGCGACGACGTAGACCTCGGCCGAATCCTGCCGGCTGGCCGCCGGCTTGGCGTGGCGGACCGCCGTGAAGTCCTTCTTCAGCCGATCGAGCAGCGTGCGCTCGGTGCCGCCCTGGAACACTTTGGCAATGAAGGTCCCGCCCGGCGACAGCACTTCGGCGGCGAATTCATAGGCCGTCTCGGCCAGCGCCATGACGCGCAGATGGTCGGTCGGGCCGTGGCCTGTGGTCGGCGCCGCCATGTCGGACAGCACGACATCGGCCGGCCCGTCCAGCGCCGCCTTGAGCCGCTCGGGCGCGCTCGGGTCGAGGAAGTCGAGCTGCATGATCTCGGCGCCGGTCACCGGATCCATGGCGAGGTAGTCGATGCCGACGACCTTGCCGTGCTTGCCGACGCGTTCGACTGCGATCTGGCACCAGCCGCCGGGCGCGCAGCCGAGATCGACCACGCGCTTGCCGGGGCGCCAGGAAATGAAATTTGTCGTCGAGCTGCTGCAGCTTGAAGGCCGCGCGCGAGCGATAGCCCAGACGCTTCGCCTCCGCGACATAGGGATCGTTGAGCTGACGCTCCAGCCAGAGCGTCGATGACAGCGTGCGCTGGCGCGCGGTCTTCACGCGCACCGTGGTCATGCGCCCGCCGCCCGGCGGCGAGGATCTGGTGGTCATGAGCCTATGTAGGCAGGGCCAGCGGCGGCAGGCAAGCGCCCAGATCCGGCGCCCGCTCTGCGCGCCTCGCATCCTCCATGAGATTGGACAGGATGCCTTCGCGCACGCCGCGATCGGCCACGCGCAGCCTGCCGACCGGCCAGGTCGTGCAGATCGCCTCGAGGATCGCGCAACCGGCCAGCATCAGATCCGCCCGGCCCGGCCCAATGCAGGGTTGTGCCGCCCGCTCCGCGGCATCCATCCCGACCAGGCCGCCGATGATCCGCGAGATATCGCCGAAGCTGAGCTGCACGCCGTCGACGCGCGAGCGGTCGTAGCGCGGCAGGCCCAGCCGCATGCCGGCCAGCGTCGTCACCGTGCCGGAACCTGCCCAACATTTGGACGCCGCCGCGGGCGATCTGGCGCGCGATCCGCCAGTCCGCATCGAAGCCGCGAAACGCGGCGCGGATCTCGTCGACCATCTCGTCGAAGCACGAACCGTCCGGATCGTCGCGCAGGAAGCGCTCGGTCAGCGAGACGACGCCGAAAGGCAGCGAGACGACGCCGCGGATCTCGGTGCGCAGCCGGCCCGACCTGCGCCGGCGCAACGCCGACCCATAGGATTTCGGTCGAGCCGGCCGCCGATATCGAAGACGAGAGCATGCGGCAGCCGCGCATCGAGCAGCGGCGCGCAGCCGGCCAGCGCCAGCCGCGCCTCCTCCCCGGTCGGGATGATTTCGAGTTCGAGCCCGGTCGCATCGCGCACCCGCGACAGGAAATCCGCGCAATTCCTGGCGCGGCGGCAGGCCTCGGTCGCGACGAAGCGGGCATGGGTGACGTTGCGCTGGCGCAGCTTGGCCGAACAGATTTCCAGCGCGTCGATGGTCCGGGACATGGCGAGTTCGGACAGGACGCCGGATGAAGCGAGCCCCTCGCCCAAGCGCACGATGCGCGAGAACGAATCGACGACCCGCATGCCGTCTCCCGTCGGGCGCGCCACCAGCAATCGGCAATTCGTTGTGCCGAGATCCAGGGCGGCGAAAACTTCGCTACGCTCGAAAAGGTTCATCCAGACCCTCCCGATCCAGTGCACCATGCACCGGATTTGGGGTGCCGATGCAAACGACATGCAAATCGTCGCACGCCCGGCTGCCTCAGCATGCCTGCTGATTTTACGAAGCGCAATGCAACGCCTGCACGCCGCCGCGTTTGTCGCAGCGCCCATCTGCACGAGCCGCAAGCGCGCCCTGCATCGATAAAGACTTCCCAGCACCGATAGGCCGTGCTAGATCCCCCGCCGTCAGTACGGACCGGCGCCGCACCCGCGCTTGGGGGATCGTCTAATGGTAGGACAGCGGATTCTGACTCCGTCAATCGAGGTTCGAGTCCTCGTCCCCCAGCCAAGTGTTTTCAATGAAGCTGTGTCATCCCGGTAAATCCTAAGAGTGCCGGATCTCGTCATCCGTCGTGCCGGAAGCTCTCGGGCCGGAGATGGCTCCGCCCCATCGGCTCACCTAGAGCATCGCCACTCTCCCGCTGGCGCGCGGCGCCTCGTCAGCGAAGGCCGTATCCGGGAAGGCCTCTGGCGCATCGCTCTCTGAGGCGATGCGCGCGGACATGCAGATGCGGTCACGACCGCCTTGCTTGGCTTGGTACGAGGCCTGGTCCGCGCGGCCTAGCAATTCGGAAAGCGTTTCCCCCCCGACGCAGCTGGGCAACGCCGCCGCTCACGGTGACCGACGGTAGATCGCAATCTGTCTGCCGAGCCGTGGCGATGCGGACCGCTTCAGCAGCATGCCATGCCGTCTGGACCGTCGCGCCGGCGATCAATAGGGCGAATTCTTCACCGCCCTGCCGGCCGACGAGGCTCCCCGGCCGGCGCGGTCGCACGCAGCAGTCTTGCGAACGCAACGATCACCGCATCGCCTGAGGAATGGCCGAAGGTGTCGTTGATCCGCTTGAAATGGTCGAGGTCAAATATCGCGACCGACACGGGGAGGCTCATGCGCTGCGCTCGCGAAAGAGCCTCCAGCGCGAGCCTGTCAAATCCGCGCCGGTTGGCAATGCCCGACAGCGGATCCGTCTCCGAAGCCAATTGCGACTCATTGATCGCTCGTTGCGCCACCACCAGCAGAAGAAAGATCCCGGCCGCCAGGAGCAGGACCCCGGTACTGGCCTGGTTTGCGCTGGCCAGCGACGGCACCCCTTCGATGATGCTGCGCCTGGCCGATCTCGATGCCGTCGTGCCGATCCGCTCGCTCAGCAGCGAGTTCGCGCTCGATGAAAACGGCGACGCGCATCTCCTGGAAATGGTCATCGCCGGGCTGAAATACGTAAAGACCATCCGCCCGGGCGATTCCATCCCGCGCGAGATCCTGGACGGCACCGCGTCCTGGTCGCTGGAGGAGCGCCATCTCGAAATCGCCCGGGGGCGGCTGACCTTGCAGATCTCATCCTGGCTGACCGGCCAGGAACAGGTGATTTCGGACCAGATGGCGCTGCTGCAACTGGCCGACGATCCCGTGATCAAGGGCGCGGGTCAACGACGCCTTCGCCGATATCGCCGTCAAGCTCGGCCTGTCACGCGAGCGCAAGCAGGAGGTGATCGAACGGATCGACCTGATCGCCCGCGAGCTGGCCTATATCGAGGCGCTGCGCGAGCGCTACAAGGAAACGATCCTCGTCATCCGCGACAAGATCCTGCAATTCATGAAGGTCTACCGGCGCGACCGCTCGATCGAGGAGGAATTCGGCCGGATCGAAAATCTGATGCGCCGGCCGGTCAACGAGATCGGCGGTATCCTCGACCAGGTCGATGCGCAATGCGGCGAGATCATTGCGCTGCTGCGCAATCTCGACCGGCAGATCGCCTTCATCCGCGAAAGCCGCGACGACCTGCATCAGCGCATGATGCTGTGGGATGACATCATCCCGAAATGGCTCGCCATCACGCCGGAACGCTCGACCGAGAATGAGCAGTCGATGAAGGAACTCTATCGCTTCCTCGCGCGCAACTTCATCATCGAGAAGCCCTGGCAGCTCGCCAACGCGGCCTTTGACCGCAAGCAGTAGAGCGCAATGGCTTCGGGACGAAGCCTGAATCGCGCTCTAAACTTTTGAAATAGATCAAGATGATATGAGGTCGATTCGACCTCATATCATCTTGATCTAGTCAGAACAGATCATCGATGGCGCTCTGATCGAGCACGCCGTCCTGGCCGTGGACGATGGCCGAGCCGGTATCGACCAGGCGCTGCAACTCCATGGAATAGCCGATCGCCCTGCCGGCGAACATGTCCATGTCGCCGGCCGCCAGCTCGGCGCGCAATGCCAGCTTGGCCTCTTCGATCATGCTGCGCATCTTCTCGATCGTCTGCTCGAACGAAGCGAGCGATGCAGCCGGTGCATGGGGATAGGCTTCGATTGCCAGCGGTGCGAAAGCCAAGCCGCTTTCCGCGAAATGCTGGGCATAGGTTTTGAACTGCCAGCCGGTCACTTCGTCGAGCATGTCCGGCATATCCGGCAACATCCCGAGAAGCATGATTACTTCGTTGAAAAGATTGAAATAATCCGTCGACAACAACGTCGAGGTGTCAATCGTGGTACCGCTCACGCGCTCACGGTAATGCTCGAACATCTGCACGCCTGCACCCATACCACCAGACTCCCGGGCAACCGTCGAAGACCCCGCGCTCTCCGGGCGGATACCCGGTCGAGCACTCTGCATCCAGTCGGTTTAGATCGGCTTTACGTTGGACCGCCGCTGCCAGTTATAGGTCTGAGACCGCCGCTGACTCAAGCATGGCCATGGGCGATATCGGAAAACCGCGCCGATGACAGATTCATTAACCGTTTTCGTCTTAGTGATACACTCGAAGGACCGCGTCGTACGGCGTAACGACATTCGGTGAGGGCAGATGAGCGACGCGCAGGTGATCAGCGGGCCAAGATCGCCGATTCAGGGATGGTTGCGGAACTCCGTCTTCGTCGGCGGCGGCATCGCACGGCGCCTGACCTTGTATATCGTGCTGTTTTCCACGGTCACCGCCTTCCTCACCACCGCGACGCAGCTCTATATCGAATACAAGCTCGATCTGAAGGGCATCAGCGACCGGTTTTCCGAATTTGAATCCTCGCAACTGCCGATCCTGACCAACAGCGTCTGGATCTTCGACGATGCGTTGATCCGGATCCAGCTCGACGGGCTGTCGCGCCTGCCGGATATCGAGACGGTCGCCGTGCTGGTCGACGGCAAGGTGAAGTGGTCGGCCGGCACCCGCACCTCCAGCCACGTCATCAACCCGGCGCATCCCGCTGGTGCAGCATGATTTCGGCAAGAACGTCGATATCGGCGTGTTCGAGGCGACTGCGAGCCTGGACACCGTCTATGACCGGCTGATCGACAAGGTGCTGATCGCGCTCGTTTCGAACGCGATCAAATCGCTGCTCGTCGCGGTCTTCGCCCTGATGCTGTTCCAGATGACGGTGACCCGGCATCTCTATCGCTTGGCCGATTACGCCAAGCGGATCGACCCTCGCCCGCAGCGACGCTCCGCCTCTCGCGCTCGACCGCAAGATGCGTCGGGACAATGCCGATGTGCTCGGTCAGCTGGTCGAGACGATCAACGCGATGCGCGCCAATCTGACCAACGCCTATGCCGCCTCGCGGCGCGACGAAGAGCGCATGCGGCGGGAAAATCACCATCTCTCGGCGTTGCTGCACGACGACTCGCTGCGCGGCGGCGCCATGGGCGAGCATTTCGCCGCGGTCACCGAGACCATTGCCGCGGCGCTCGGCGTCGCGCGGGCCGGGATCTGGCGGCTCGATCCCGCCACCGGCATATTTCGCTGCCTCGATCTCTATGATGCCCGGCCACAGGAGCATTTGAGCGGACCCGATCTCCCGCTCGACGAGATCGGTCATTTCGTCGCCTCGCTCGAGCGCGACAAGGTGATGGCGGCTGACGACATCCAGCAGGACGAGCGATATCGCGAAGTCGTCGCCATGCTCGGCAATGTCTCGTACAGCCTGTCCTCGCTCGATGCCGGCGTGCCGATCGATGGCCGTCTGGGCGCCGTCATCTCGGCCAAGCCGGCCGATTCGGCGCGGAGCTGGACCGCCGACGAGATCAGCTTCATGAGCGCCATCGCCGCCCTCGTCTCCGCCTCGATCGAAGCGCATGACAAGCAGAAGGCGCAGCGCGAGCTGTCGCTCTACAAGGACCAGCTGGAAGAGATCGTGGCGCGGCGCACGGCCGAACTCACCGCGGCCAATATCGAGATCAACCAGACTCTGACCATGCTGCGTTCGACGCAGGAGGATCTGATCGAGCGCGAGAAGCTCGCCTCGCTCGGCTCCGTCGTGGCCGGCGTCGCCCATGAGGTCAATACGCCGATCGGCGTCGGCGTCACTGCGGCCAGCTCGCTCCGGCACGCGACTCAGGCCGTCGTCGAAAAGCTCAACGGCAATGTCCTCAAGAAATCCGATCTCACCGGCTATTTCGAACTCGCCGTCCGTTCGTCGGAGATCCTCGAACGCAATCTGAGCCGGGCCGCCGAGCTGATCCGCAGCTTCAAGCAGGTCGCCGTCGACCAGTCGAGCGAGGCGGTCCGCGTCGTCGAATTGCGCAGCTATGTCGGCGACGTGCTGACCAGCCTGCAGCCTGCCCTGCGCAAGGGCGGCCATCGCGTCGAGATGCTCGCCGACGAAGCGGTCGAGCTGGAGACCACGCCGTCCGCCCTATGGCAGATCGTCAGCAACCTGATCATGAATTCCATGCTGCATGCCTTCGACCCGGATCAGCACGGTGTGCTGTCCGTCGCGATCGAACGCGTCGACGGGGCCGCGATCCTGACCTATCGCGACAATGGCCGCGGCATGCCGCCCGAAGTGCGGCGCCGGATCTTCGAGCCCTTCTTCACCACGCGACGCGGCCGGGGCGGCAGCGGGCTGGGGCTCAGCATCGTCTATAATCTCGTCACCAAGACGCTGCATGGCACGATCGCCTGCAACAGTACGCCGGGTGTCGGTACCGAGTTCGTCATCACCATCCCCGTCGAGGAACGTGCCCGCGTCGTGGCTTGACGCCCCCGCCGCGATCGGTGATCAGGGATGAAACCATCGGAGCGGGATCATGCTGGATCACATCACCCTCTACGTGCGTGACTTGACGGCGGCCGAGCGCTTCTACGTCGCGGCTTTGGCGCCGCTCGGCTATGGCGAAAGCGCACGCTTTCCGGCGGATGTAACCGGGATCGGCGACGTCATCGGCTATGGCCCGCCGAGCCGTCCACAATTCTGGATCGTACCCGCCCTCCGCCGAGCATGCTGCCTCCGGCCCGTTCCACCTCGCCTTTACCGCGACTTCGCAAGCCGCGGTCGACGCCTTCTACCAGGCCGCTTTGGCTGCCGGCGGCAAGGATAACGGGCCGCCCGGCCCGCGGCCGCAATACCGCCCGGATTATTACGGCGCCTTCGTGCTCGACCCGGACGGCAACAATATGGAAGCGGTCTATCTCGCCAACGGCTGAGCTACCCCGCCAGATCGAACGCGTCGAGCAGGAAGGCGTATTCCTCCGCGACTTCGCGCAGGCGCTCGAAGCGGCCCGATTTGCCGCCATGGCCGGCGCCCATATTGGTCTTGAACACCAGGACATGGGAGTCGGTCTTGACCAGCCGGAGCTTGGCGACCCATTTGGCCGGTTCCCAATAGGTCACGCGTGGATCGTTCAGCCCGGCCGTTACCATGATCGCCGGATAGTCATGCGCCGCGACATTGTCGTAAGGCGAATAGGATCGGAGGAAGTCGAAGGCCGCCTTGTCGGTGATCGGGTCGCCCCATTCCGGCCACTCCGCCGGGGTCAGCGGCAGGGTAGCGTCGAGCATGGTGTTCAGCGCATCGACGAAGGGCACATGCGCGACGATGGCGCGCCATAGCTCCGGCGCGTCATTCGCCGCCACGCCCATAAGCTGGCCGCCGGCCGAGCCGCCCGAGATCGAGATGCCGCCGGTCGTGGCATAACCCTCGGCCACCAGGAAGCGCGCGGCATCGATGAAATCATTGAAGGTATTGGTCCGCTTGAACAGCTTGCCGTCTTCGTACCAGCCATAGCCGAGTTCGTCGCCGCCACGGATATGGGCGATGGCATAGGCGAAGCCCCGATCGAGCAGCGACACCCGGGCCGAGGAGAAGCTCGGCGGCATGCCGAGGCCATAGGCGCCATAGCCATAGAGATGCAGCGGCTTGCCGGCATGGCGCGACCAGTCCTTGCGATGGACGATCGAGATCGGGATCGACACGCCGTCCCGCGCCGGGGCCAGCAGCCGCTCGGTCACATAATCGGCAGCGTCGTAGCCGGACGGGATCTCCTGCACTTTCAGAGTCGCGAGCGTATCGGTCGCCAGATCGAGCTCGAAGGTCGTCGCCGGCCGTGACATCGAGGAATATTCGAGGCGCAGATGCTTCGGATCGGGCGACGGGTTGGCGCCGAGCCCAACCTGATAGGCGGCGTCGGGAAATGCGACCCGGCGATCCGTGCCGTCGGCGCCGCGCAGCCGGATCTGGTCGAGCCCGTCGATCCGTTCCTCGATCGCCAGCAATCCGCGGAACGCCACGATCTGGCGGAGGTAATGCGTATCGCTGCCGGCGATCACCTCGACCCAATGCGCCGGCCCCGGCGTCGCGACCGGCGCCTGGACGATGCGGAAGTTCCGATGCGTGTCGTTGACGCGCAGATAAAGCTGCTCGCCGTCATGGTCGACCTCGTATTGCCGCCCCGGCTCGCGCACCGACACCAGCGCTGGTGCGGCGAAGACATCGGCCGCCGGCACGAAGCGAACCTCGCTGGTAACATGATCTCCAGTAACCAGGAAGATCAGCGCCTCGCTCTGCGACTTGGCGACGGCAACGCGGAAGCCGCTATCGTCCTCCTGGTAAAGCAGCCGGTCCTGCGCGACCGGTTCGCCCAGCACATGGGCGCGGATCTGATAGGGTCGCCACTCGGCATTGACCACGGTATAGAGCAGCACACCGCTATCGGCCGACCAGACCGGCGTGCCCATCGTCTCGGTCATTTCGAAGGGCAGGATTTCGCCCGTCGCCAGGTCCTTGACGCGCAGCGTGAAGCGCTCGGCGCCGCTCTCGTCGACGGCATAGGCCAGCAACCGCCCGTCCGGGCTGATCGAGAGGCCGCCGAGCTTGAAGAACTCCTTGCCTGCGGCCAGCGCCGGTTCGTCCAGCAGCAATTGCTCGGCGCCTCCCGCGGCCGGCCGGCGATACCATTTCCGGTACTGCGCGCCGGTCTCGAAGCGCCATTGATAGAACCAGCCATGCTCCTCGACCGGCACGGAGGGCGTCATCCTCCTTGATGCGGCCCTTCAACTCCACGAACAATGTCTCGACCAGCGGCTGCAACGGCGCCATGACACCGTTGAAATAGGCGTTCTCGGCCTCAAGATGCGCCAGGATCGCGCCGTCGCTGACTTGCGGATATCCGGGATCGCGCAGCCAATGGAACGGGTCCTCCAGCACCTCGCCATGGAGTTCGGTGCGGAAGATTCGCTGCGGCGCACGCGGCGAGGTCAGCGCGGCGGCGGCCTGGGCGGCAAGAGAACGGCTCATCTCAATTCCTGACTGGCGCTCAGCGCCGGCTGATCTCGCGGACGAATTCGACCAGGCCGACCTGGCGCGCGCGCTTGGCCCGCTCGGCACGGACGATCGCACCTAGAGTGGCGACGCTCTCTTCCAGGTCGCGGTTCACCAGGACATAGTCATATTCTGCCCAATGGCTCATCTCGTCCAACGCCTTGGCCATGCGCTGGCGGACGACATCGGGGCTGTCCTGATGCGCGCAGTAAGCCGCCGTTCCAACTCGTCGACCGAGGGCGGCAGGATGAAGACGGTGACCAGATCGCTATGGATCGTCTGTTCGAGCTGCTGTGTGCCCCTGCCAGTCGAGATCGCTGACGATCTCCTTGCCCTCGGCCAGCACGCGTTCGACCGGCGCCCGCGGCGTGCCGTAGGAATTGCCGAACACCGTCGCATGTTCGAGCAACTCACCGGCCTCGACCATATGGTCGAAGCGCGCGCGGTCGATGAAATGATAGGCGACACCGTCGACCTCGTTCGGGGCGGCGCGGCCTTGTGGTGACCGAAACCGACAGGCTGAGATCGGGATCGGTCTGCAGCAGGCGATGCGTGAGGGTGGTCTTGCCAGCGCCGGACGGCGAGGACAGGACCATGATGAAACCGCGTCTGGTGATCTTGGCCATGATCGCTCGGCTACTCGATGTTCTGCACTTGCTCGCGGAGCTGCTCGATCGCCGCCTTGAGCGACAGACCGAGCCGGGTCAGCTCCAGATCGGCCGATTTCGAACAGAGCGTATTGGCTTCGCGGTTGAATTCCTGGCACAGGAAATCGAACTTCCGGCCGACATTGACGCCTTCGGCCAGGAGGTCGCGCGCGGCGGCGATATGGGCGGTGAGCCGGTCCAGTTCCTCGCGGATATCGGCGCGGCCGATCAGCAGCGCCAGCTCCTGCGCCAACCGCTCCTCGGGCAGCGGCGGCACGCCTTCGAACAGCATCGCCATCTGCTTCTTGAACCGGGCGCGGATCGCATCCGGCTGGGCCGCCGCCGAACGCTCGGCGGCCGCGACCGATCCGGCGATCTCGTCCAGTTTGGCGGCGAGCACGGCATGCAGCCGCTCACCCTCTGCCGCCCTGGCCGCGGCGAGCGCCACCAGTGCATCCGCGAAACTGGCCGTGACGATGCCGAGCCGGGCCTCGCGCTGCTCGGGGTCGAGCGCTTCTTCGGATTGCTCGATCACGCCGCGGATGCCGAGCACGCCGTCAAGTCGCGGCGGCGCCGCGTCGAGCCGGTTTTCCAACGCCCGCATCAGCTCGAGCACTTGGCCCAGCACGGTCTCGTTGATCTTGAGCGAGGCCGGCTTGCTCTGCTCGGTGATCGATAGCGTCGCGTTGATCGAGCCGCGCTTGGCGATCTCGGCCAGCCGGGCCTTGAGCGGCGCCTCCAGCGAATCATAGCCGGGCGGCAGGCGAAAGCGCAGATCGAGCGCCTTGCCATTGACGCTGCGCACTTCCCAAACCCAGGCGAAGCCTTCGATCTGGCCCTCAACCCGGGCGAATCCCGTCATGCTCGATACAGCCACCACACCTCCTGCCCGCCTGCGCCCATCCGGCCGCGCCCCTGAGATGGCGGTTATACCGTTCCGAGGCGCAACGGAACAGCACGGCGCGCAACGCTTTTGCAGGGTGGCCATGTTCGAGCGCGCCGGTTAGGTTGTGGCGTGATCGAAAACTTCTCCTCCATCCTCATCACCGGCGCGTCGAGCGGCATCGGCGCTGCCCTCGCCCGCTACTACGCAACGCCGGGCGTCCGGCTGGTGCTGCAAGGCCGCGACTCGGCCCGGCTCGAAACCGTGGCCGCCGATTGCCGCGCCAAGGGCGCGTCGGTCGAAGCGGCCTTGTTCGATGTGACGGACCGCGCAGCGGTGTCTGCAGCGATCGCCGCCGTGGACGCGTCCCACCCGCTCGATCTGGTCATTGCCAATGCCGGAATCGGCAGCGGCACGGGCGACGGCCAGGGCGCTACGCTCGCCATCTTCGAGACGAATATCGGCGGCGTGCTCAACACGCTTTATCCGCGCTCGGCGCCATGCGGGCGCGTGGGCGCGGCACCATCGCGCTGATGGCCTCCCTCGCCTCGTTCCGCGGGTTGCCCGGCGGTGCCGCCTATGGCGCCAGTAAGGCCGCCGTGCGCGTGCTCGGCGAAGGCCTGCGCGGCGAGTATCTCCAACACGGCGTCAAGATCGCCGTCATCGCGCCGGGCTATGTCGTCTCGCCGATGACCGACCGGAACAGCCACGCCATGCCGCTGCTGATGCCGGCCGAACGGGCGGCCGCGATCATCGCCCGCGGCCTGGCGCGCGGCCACGCCCGCATCGGCTTTCCTCGGCCCATGCTCTGGACGGTGCTGCTGATCTCGATCCTGTCGCCGAATTTCGTCGATCGCTGGCTGCTGCGGGTGCGCCAGAAGCGTGCTTGACGCGGTCCGCTATTTCGGCGTCCCTGCCCGTTCCGCCTGGACCTGCCGCCAATGGGCGACATTCTTGTTGTGCTCTTCCAGCGTCGAAGCGAAGGCATGACCGCCGGTACCGTCGGCGACGAAATAGAGCAGATCGGAATGCTCGGGCTTCAGCACCGCTTCGAGTGAGGCACGTCCCGGATTGTCGATCGGTCCGGGCGGCAGGCCGGCGACGACATAGGTGTTGTAGGGCGAGTCGGTCGCGAGTTCCGTCTTGGTCAGCGGATGGTCGAGCGGATGGGCGCCGCCGGTCACGGCATAGGCGACGGTCGGGTCCATCTGAAGTTTCATGCCGAGCCGGAGGCGGTTGTAAAGCACGGCCGCAACCTTGGGTCGTTCGGCTGGGATCGCCGTTTCCTTTTCGACGATCGAGGCCAGGATCAGCGCGTCTTCCGGCTTGTCTAGCGGCAGATCGTGATCTCGATCGGCCCAGAGTTCCGCCAGGTTCCGCGCGGCAAGCCGTTTCATGTGCTCGACCAGAGCCGCTCGCTTGTCGTCGTAGCTATAGGCGTAAGTCGCAGGCCAGAGCTGCCCCTCGCCCGGCGCCTGCCCGACATCACCGGCCAGCGCTTCGCCATGAACGACCAGGGCCAGGATCTCGGCGCTGGTCAGGCCTTCGGGAATGACGAGGTGATGGACGACCGTCTTGCCCGAGCGCAGCAGGTCGAGCACGCCCTGCGGCGAGATCGCGACTGGAAAGGCATATTCACCGGCGCGCAGATCACCGTCGAGCCGCGTCGCCCAGAAGACCGGCGCGAAGGCGAAGCTGTGCGTGATGACGCCGTCATCGGCCAATTGCCGCCCGATGGCATCGGGCTTCGACCCTCTCGGGATAACGATGGTCTTTGCCGCGCCGAGCGGCCCAGGCGCCGCCAGCCAATCGAGCCCCCACCACAGGGCACCGCCGGCCGCCACCGCCAGGACGAGGCAGGCGGCGGCAGCGAGCCGGAGGAGTCGCCCCACGGGGATTGCCCGCTAGGGTGCCGGTCCGAAGATCAGCGAGGCATTGGTGCCGCCAAAGCCGAACGAATTCGACAGGGCGTAGCGCACCTTTTTCTTCTTGGCGACGAGCGGCACCAGATCGATGTCGCAACCATCGGACGGGTTTTCGAGATTGAGCGTCGGCGGCAGCACGCCGTCGCGCATGGCGAGCAGCGAGTAGATCGCCTCGACCGATCCGGCGGCGCCGAGCAGATGGCCAATCGCCGATTTGGTCGAGGACATGCTGACCGTAGCGGCGGCCGATCCGAACAACCGCTTCACCGCCGCGACCTCGATCCCGTCGCCGACCGGCGTCGAGGTGCCGTGCGCGTTGATGTAGTCGATCTGGTCGAGCGAAATGCCGGCGCGCTTGATCGCGGCTTGCATCGAACGGAACGCGCCGCTGCCGTCTTCCGAGGGTGAGGTGATGTGATAGGCGTCGCCGGCCATGCCGTAGCCGATACCTTCGCCATAGATCGACGCGCCACGCTTCCTGGCATGCTCGAGTTCTTCAAGCACGACGATACCGGCCCCCTCGCCCATGACGAAACCGTCGCGGTCGCGGTCGAAGGGACGCGAGGCGCGATGCGGCTCGTCGTTGAAATTGGTCGAGAGCGCACGGGCCGCCGCGAATCCGGCGAGGCCCAGCGGCAAGTCGCCGCCTCGGCACCACCGGCGATCATGACATCGGCATCGTCGAACGCGATGAGGCGTGCGGCATCGCCGATCGCATGGGCGCCGGTCGAGCATGCCGTCACGACGGCATGGTTCGGACCTTTGAAGCCGTAGCGAATCGAGACATGGCCTGAGGCCAGGTTGATCAGGTTGGACGGAATGAAGAACGGCGAAACCCGCCGCGGCCCCTTGGTCGCCAGCGTGACCGCACCATCGGCGATGCCGACGAGCCCGCCGATACCGGAGCCGATCATCACGCCGGTGCGGAACTGATCCTCGTCCTCCGTCGGCTTCCAGCCGGAATCGTCGACGGCCTGGGCGGCCGCGGCCATTGCGTAGACGATAAACTCGTCCATCCGCCGCTGTTCCTTGGGATCGACCCAATCATCGGCGTGGAACAGATTGTCGGCGGTAGCGCCGCGCGGCACCTGGCCGGCGATCTTCACCGGCAGATCGCTCACGTCGAAGGATTGGATAGCCCGGATCCCGGACTTGCCCTCGATCAGGGCGTTCCAATTGTGTTCTTTGCCGATACCGAGCGGGGTGACCAGCCCTATACCAGTGACAACGACGCGTCTCATGCCCGTCCGTACTTCCTGCGATGTGCCCCGCACCCGCGTGCGGGGCGCCGATCTTCCGGTGAGTTACCGGATCTCAGCTGTGCTGATGGGACTCGATAAGCTGACCGCATCCTTGACGGTGACGATCTTCTCCGCATCCCCGTCCGGAATCTCGCATCCGAACTCTCCTCGAACGCCATGACCAGCTCGACGGTATCGAGGCTGTCGGCGCCCAGATCGTCGATGAAGCTGGCATTCTCAGTCACCTTGGCCTCTTCGACGCCGAGATGGTCGACGACAATCTTCTTAACCCGTTCGGCGATATCACTCATGTTCGTGTCCCTCGACAGCTTTCAATGGTCGGATGCGGGGCGGCTCGGTTGATGAACGGTCGATCGGAAAATCGACCGGCAGGACCAATGAGCGCTCGCCTTCCTGTGGATCGGTTAAACTCTGCTGAACGCCAAGCCCAGCCATCCGGCCGGGCAATGATGAACGCACCGCGTCTTCGCCATGGCGCGCTCGCTCCCCCGTCGGAAGGTGCGGTTCGTTATCATAGTTCAAACGGTAACGCCAGTAGCCCCGTTTCGCTCCTTGTGCATCGCAGCCAAAGCGCGATGTGGTGATAACCCATCACGGCATCAACAGTCCGCCATTTATATGGAGAGTCTGTCCAGTGACATACGCTGCCTCGGCAGAGGCGAGGTAAACAACGGCAGAAGCGATCTCGTCGGGCCGGCCGAGCCGCCCGGCCGGCAGATTCTGCAGAATCCGCTCGCGCTGCTGTTCGTTCAGCGCGTCGGTCATCGGCGTCTCGATGAAGCCGGGCGCCACGCAATTCACGGTGATGCCGCGCGACGCCACTTCCTGGGCGAGCGACTTGGTCATGCCGATCATCCCGGCCTTGGCGGCGCAGTAATTCGCCTGGCCGGGATTGCCCGAGACGCCGACCACCGAGGTGATCGAGATGATCCGCCCCTCGCGCCGTTTCATCATCCCGCGCAGACTGGCCCGGGCCAGTCGGAACGCCGCGGTCAGATTGACCTCGATAACCTCGGACCAGTCCTCGTCCTTCATGCGCATGGCGAGCCCGTCGCGGGTGAAGCCGGCATTGTTCACCAGGATGTCGAGCTTGCCCATATCAGCTTCGGCACGTTTGACCAGCGCATCGCCGGTCGCAGGATCCTTGAGGTCTGCGGCGACGGCGAGCGCCCGGTCGCCCAGTTCGGAGACGAGCTGGTCCAACACCTGGATACGCGTGCCGGCGCACAGCACGGTGGCCCCGGATGCGTGCAGCGCGCGGGCGATGGCACCCCCTATGCCGCCGGTCGCCCCGGTGACGAGGGCAGTCTTGCCGGTAAGATCAAACATGGAAGAAACGCTCCTAGAGTCTTCTGAAGAATGGTCGAATCAAATGGCCGCACCGAAGAACTCTACTCTTATAGAGTCGCGTGAAACGCTTCGATATCGGCCGGGGTGCCGATCGAGCGCACGGCGATATCCTTGTCGATGCGGCGGACCAGCCCGGCCAGCACCTTACCGGCGCCGAGCTCGACGATCTCGGTGACGCCCTGCTCCTTGAAATACAGCACCGTCTCGCGCCAGCGCACCAGCCCGGTCACCTGTTCGACCAGCAGCCGGCCGATGGTCGCTGGATCGCGCACCGCCTGCGCAGTGACGTTGGCAACGATGGGGACGGCCGGGACGAGCAGCTCGAGCTGTCCGAGGGCCTCGGCCATCACCTCTGCTGCCGGCGCCATCAGCGGCGAATGGAACGGCGCACTCACCGGCAGCAGCATGGCCCGCTTGATGCCACGCTCGGCGGCGAGCGCGATGGCGCGGTCGACGGCGTCCTTGTTGCCGGAAATGACCAGCTGCCCGCCGCCATTGTCATTCGCGCCGGCGCAGACCAGACCGGTTTCCTTCGCTGCATCGGCAGCGATGGCAAGGCCGGCCTCGAGTTCGACGTTGAGCAATGCCGCCATGGCGCCGGTGCCGACCGGCACGGCCAGCTGCATCGCCTGGCCGCGCCGCTTCACGAGGCGCACGGCATCGGGCAAGGAGAACGTCCCGGCCGCCGTTAGGGCGGAATATTCGCCGAGCGAGTGGCCGGCGACGAAATCGGCATGCTTGCCCAAGACGAAGCCGCCTTCGCGCTCCAGCACGCGCATCACTGCAATGCTGGTGGCGAGCAACGCCGGCTGGGCGTTCTCGGTCAGTGTCAGGGTCTCGATCGGCCCTTCGGCCATCAGCTTGGACAGCGACTGGCCGAGCGCATCATCGGTTTCTTCGAACACGTCCCGTGCCGCAGCAAAGGCTTGCGCCAGTTCGACACCCCATGCCGACGGCTTGGGACCCTTGTCCCGGAAACACCAATGCCCGCTTTGCCAAGACGCGATACTCCCCGATGATGCGAATTGGCCGCCAGTGATAGCGCCGGACGAGGGTCTGTCAAGCGCGCCCGTCAAGCACGCTTGCGGGCAATTTCGTTTTGTGTATATTCCGCGCCCTCAACTCCTTGCCGGCTCGCTACCGGCTGAGGTCTATCGTGTTTGGTCGAATGGTCGGCCAAACCGGACCGGCTACATCCATAAGGGGTTCGCGTTTATGCCGTTGTATGAATGCGTGCTGATTGCACGCCAAGACATCTCCAATACCCAGGTCGAAGCCCTGATCGAAACCTTCTCGGGCGTCATCGCCGAACAAGGCGGTACCGTCTCCAAGAAGGAGTATTGGGGCCTCAAGAACCTCGCCTACCGCATGAAGAAGAACCGCAAGGGCCACTACGCCCTGCTGAACATCGATGCGCCTGCCGCTGCCGTCAAGGAGATGGAGCGGACCATGAGCATCAATGAAGACATTCTGCGGTACATGACCATCCGCGTCGATGAGCTGGAAGAGGGGTCCGTCCGCCGCCATGCAGAGCCGTGGCCGCAGTGACGAGCGTCCGCGCCGCGGATTCGGCGATCGTGGTGGTTTCGGTGATCGCGGCGAAAGCCGCGGTGGTGTCGGAGGGTTTGAATAATGCGTGGCACCGATCGTCCCGAGCGTCCTGAGGGCGCAGCTCCCGGCGGCCGTCCGGCAACACGCCGGCCGTTCTTCCGTCGGCACAAGACCTGCCCGTTCTCCGGCCCGAACGCGCCGAAGATCGACTATAAGGATGTGAAGCTGCTGCAGCGCTTCATCTCCGAGCGCGGCAAGATCGTTCCGAGCCGGATCACGGCGGTTTCGGCCAAGAAGCAGCGCGAACTGGCCCAGGCCATCAAGCGCGCCCGCTTCCCTCGGCCTGCTGCCCTACATGGTAAAGTAAGACGGCAACGCCGATGGCGGCGAGTCGGGCGCTCCCGCTCGCCGCGCTTGGCGGGCTTGTCGCCGCGCTCCTGTTCGGGGCGGTACTGACCGGCAGCTTCGGCGGCTACATCCTGTTCTGGATGGCGCCGCTGCCGCTTTTCGTGGTCGGGCTTCGCCTCGGTACGCGCGCCGTCGCGGTGGGCGGGCTGGTCGGTACGGTGGCCCTTGCGGCAGCCGATCCGGCCCTTGCCCTCGTATTCGCCGCGACGACTGGCCTGCCGGTCCTGCTCCTGTCCGGGATTGCGGTGACGCAGCCCCGGGACCGTGTTGCCGGCACGCTGGTGCTGGCGCTCACGGGCATTGCCCTTGCCGCCTTCGGCATCGCCTATGTGATGGCGTGGGACCAGGAGGGCGGATTGCTGGGCGCGTCCACCGCGACCTTGAAAGAGGCCGTCGCCTGGGCGAAGGAGACGATCGATCAGATGGTGCCGGGGGCCGTTCAGGCTTCGGACATGTCTGACGAGGCGATAAAGGCGGCGGCCATGAAGCTGCCCGGGGTGTTCGCAGCGACCTGGGTCGCGCTGATACTGGCCGGCAACGGCATCTTGGCCGAAGGTGCCTTGGCCAGGTTCGGCGGCGGGTTGGCGCCGGCACCTGCGATGGCGAGTATCGCCGTGCCGCGGGTGTTGAGCGTGGCGTTGGTCGCGGCCTTGGTGGCCGGCTATGCGGGAAAGGGCGAGGTTGCCTTCATCGGCGTCAGCCTCGTCGAGATCCTGTCGGTGTCGATGCTGTTTGTCGGACTAGGCGTGGTGCACGCCTTTCTGGCCCGGCATGCGGCGGGCGCGATTTTGTTGACCGTGTTCTACGCGGTGGTGTTTGGGTTTACGATCACTTGATCGTCGCCCTGGGTGTGATCGAGCAATGGGTTGGGCTGCGGCGGCGATTCGCCGGCACGCCTCGCCAGGGAGAACAATGATGGTGGATGTGATCCTGCTGGAGCGGGTCGAGAATCTCGGCCATATGGGCCAGGTCGTGAAGGTCAAGCCGGGCTATGCCCGGAATTTCCTGCTGCCGCAGAAGAAGGCGCTGCGCGCGACCAAGGATAATCTGAAGTATTTCGAGTCGCAGCGTGCGCAGCTCGAGGCCAATAATCTGCGCCTGCGCGCCGAGGCCGAGCAGGTCGCAACCAAGATGGCCGGCCTGTCGGTCATCATGCTGCGCCAGGCCGGCGAGACCGGTCAGCTCTACGGCTCGGTCAGCGCCCGCGACGTGTCGGACGCGATCACCGAAGGCGGCTTCACAGTCGAGCGCCGGCAGATCGTGCTGGATCATGCGATCAAGACTCTGGGCCTGCACAGCGTCAAGCTGTCCTTGCACCCGGAAGTCTCGTTGCAGGTCACGGTGAATATCGCGCAGTCCGCCGACGAGGCCGCCGCCCAGGCCCGCGGCATGACCCATGCGGAAATCGCCGCGGCGGCCGATGCCGAAGACGAAGCGGAAGAGACGGAAGCGACCGAGGACGCCGACGCCGAGGCATGAGCCTGCGGGGTCGCGACCGGCGAGTCGTCTAGACGCCCCCGTCCCGAAAGGACGGGGCGACGCGAATCGCTGAACCCATTGCCGTCAAAAAATTGCCGCGCAGGATGCAACCTCCTGCGCGGCAATTCGTTTTTGTGGATTGACGCGATACGCGTTCTTGGGTTGCCATAAAGATACCGAAAAATCGGTAGATTCAGGCAGTTGCGGAGAACTCGCATGCTGTTTGTGGATATGCTGCAGGCGCTTATCAGGAAGGGGCATCTCACCCTCATCGATGCCGATGGGCGTCGTCACGAAATCGGCGGCCGCACCGGGACGCACGGCAACGATCAGGCTGTACGATCGGGCCCTGCATAAATCACTATTCATGCGGCCGCGCATGATGATCGGCCAAGCCTTCATGGACGGGACGCTGACTGTCGAAGAAGGCTCAATCTACGATTTCCTGATGCTAGCCATGGTCAATATCGAAGCCGCGCCGCGCTCGATCTTCTCGCCGCTCTGGAACGGCGTGAGCTGGGCCATCCGGAATCTGCACCAGTACAATCCGATCTCCCGCTCCCGGCACAACGTCGCCCATCACTACGACCTGTCGGGCGCGCTCTACGATTTGTTCCTCGACGAGGACCGGCAATATTCCTGCGCCTATTTCGAGCGACCGGACAACGACCTCGACACGGCGCAAACCAACAAGAAGCGGCACATCGCCGCCAAGCTGCGGCTGAAGCCGGGCATGAGAGTGCTGGACATCGGCTGCGGCTGGGGCGGGCTGGCGCTTTATCTCGCCCGCGAGACCGGCGCCGACGTGACCGGCCTTACCCTGTCGGTCGAGCAGCACAAGATCGCCACGGAACGAGCGCGCCAAGCCGGGCTCTCGGACCGCGTCCGCTTCAGGCTGCAGGATTACCGGAAGGAGACCGAGACTTACGACCCGGATCGTCTCGGTCGGCATGTTCGAGCATGTCGGGCTGGTACATTTCCAGCAATTCTTCAACACGCTGCACGGACGGCTGACCGAGGACGGCGTGGCACTGCTGCACGCGATCGGCCGGCAGGACGGGCCGGGCGACACCAATCCCTGGATCCGCAAATACATCTTCCCCGGCGGCTATGCCCCTGCCCTGTCCGAAGTGCTGCCGCGCATCGAGCGGAGGTCGGCTCTGGGTCACCGATATTGAGATCCTGCGCCTGCACTACGCCGAAACGCTGCGCCATTGGCGGTTGCGCTTCATGGCCAACCGCGCCAAGGCGGCAGCGCTCTACGACGAGCGCTTCTGCCGGATGTGGGAATTCTATCTCTCGGCAGCCGAGGCGACGATGCGGGCTGGCGGACAGATGGTGTTCCAGATTCAGCTGAGCCGGCGAATCGATGCGGTGCCGATCACCCGCGATTATATCGGCGAATGGGAGCAGAACCGGCGCCGGCCCGTCGCGACCGAGCCTGAGCGGGAAAGGCAGCCGCAGACCGACGATTGAGCCCGGCCTCCCGCAGGTCTTTGATCGATTGGGGAGATTCGACGTCCCGCGGTCGCCGGCGAGATATGCTCCCCGTGATCCACAGGGCTGTGGACCGAATCGAGCATCATCGAACCGACGGCTGGTGCTAAGCTCGCGTTGTTATGGATCCAGCTCGCACCATCGCCCTCGCCCAGCCGCCGGCCGAAGCGGCCTACCGCACGGCCCCCGCATAATACCGAGGCGGAACAGGCCCTGCTCGGCGCCATCCTGGTCAACAATGCGACCTATCATCGGGTCTCGGAATTCCTGCTGCCGGATCATTTCTACAATCCGGCGCATCAGCGCATCTACGCTGCGGCGGTGAAGCTGGTCGAGCGCGGCCAGATCGCCGACCCGGCAACGCTCAAGGGCTATTTCGAGCAGGATGAGGCGCTGACCGATATTGGCGGCGCGCAGTATCTCGGGCGCCTGGCCGGCTCGGTCGTCACCATCATCAATGCCGGCGATTACGGCCGGGACCATCTATGACTGCTATTTGCGCCGCCAGCTGATCGAGATCGGCACGGAGACGGTCAACGACGCCTACGAGCACGATATCGAGCTCGAAGCGCGCCAATTGATGGAAGTCGCCGAGAAGAAGCTGTTCGACCTGGCTACGACCGGCAGCGCTGACGGCGGGTTCCAGCCCTTCGTCCAGGCCCCTGCGCACGGCCGCGCAACTGGCCGAACTGGCCTATAAGCGCAGCGGCAAGACCAGCGGCGTGTCGTCCGGCTTCACCGATATCGACAATCTGCTGGGCGGGCTGCACCCTTCGGATCTGCTGATCATCGCCGGCCGGCCGTCGATGGGCAAGACCGCCTTCGCCACCAACATCGCCTTCAATGTCGCCAAGGCCTATCGCCCCGGCCGCGGCGCGACCGGCGAGACCGTCGCCGAAGACGGCGGCGTGGTCGGCTTCTACTCGCTCGAAATGTCGGCCGAGCAGCTCGCGACCCGCGTGCTCGCCGAAGAATCGGGTGTGTCCGGCGACAAGATCCGCCGCGGCGAGGTCGCTCGCGAAGAGTTCGATTCCTTCATCCAGGCCAGCATGAAGCTGGAAAGCGTGCCGCTCTATATCGACGACACGCCGGCGCTGACCATCTCGGCCGTGCGCACGCGCGCGCGGCGGCTGAAGCGCCAGCACGGGCTGCATGTGATCATCGTCGATTACCTGCAGCTGCTGCAGGGCACGCCAAAGCCGGGCGGCGAACAGAACCGCGTTCAGGAAATTTCGGAAATCACCCGCGGCCTCAAGGCCTTGGCCAAGGAATTGGATGTCCCCGTCATCGCGCTGTCGCAGCTCTCGCGCGCTGTCGAGCAGCGCGAGGACAAGCGGCCGATGCTCTCCGATCTGCGCGAATCCGGCTCGATCGAGCAGGACGCGGACGTCGTCATGTTCGTCTATCGCGAGGAATACTACCTCGGCCGCGCCGAGCCCGGCCGCCGGCCCGAGGAGAGCGAGGAGAAGTTCAACCAGCGCCACGCCGATTGGTGGGAGCGGCTGCAGCAGGTCGCCGGTACCGGCGAAGTCATTATTGCAAAGCAGCGTCACGGTCCCCATCGGCAAAGTTACCTTGAAGTTCGACGGCGCAACGACGAAGTTCGCCGACTATGTCGGACGCGATCATCTGCCGGATGCCGATTACTAAAGGCGGTCAATCGGTGCCCCCCCTTACTGGCGAGCGCGACCAGCCCCTCGCCCGCTTGGCGGGAGAGGGAGGGGCCCGGCGCGATAGCGCTGGAAGGGTGAGGGTGAATGCGCCGGCTAGGCCGCTGGCAACGCCTTCCGGCGCCCCCCACCCTCACCCGGTTCGCTTTCGCTCACCACCCTCTCCCCGCCAAGCGGGCGAGGGTTCAAGGGCGGAGTCGCTTCTTGACGGCGCTTCTCATCGATCGGCCCTTAGAGGATTCGGTATCCACGATCCCGTCGCGTGCGACCGCCGCCCTGATTATCGATCTCGGCGCCGTCGTCGCCAATTGGCGTCTGCTGCAACGACGCGTCGGGCCGCGCTGCACGGTCGCCGCGACGGTCAAGGCCGATGCCTATGGGCTCGGCCTCGCGCCGGTCGCGCTCTCGCGCTGGCCCGAGCCGGCTGTCGCTGGTTCTTCGTCGCGACCCTGGACGAGGCGGCCGTGCTCGACGGCATCTTGCGGCCGGCGCATCCGGGCTGCCGGATCGCGCTGCTCGCCGGCCCGATTCCCGGCACTGCCGCAGACATCGCCGGCCTCGAGTCCGTCCTGCCTGTCCTCAACGACCTTCAGCAACTCGCCGCATGGCGTCAGGCGGCGCCAGGCCGGCCGGCGCTGCTGCATATCGAGACCGGCATGGCACGCCTCGGCATGGAGGCAGCGGAGGCCCGGCGCCTGGCCGAACAGCCGGCGCTGCTGGCCGGCGTCCCGCTCGCCGGCGTGATCAGCCACCTGTCCTGCGCCGATACCCCGGCGCATCCGATGAACGCGGCCCAGCGCGGCGCCTTCGACGATCTCGCGCACCGGCTGCCGCCCGCACCACGCAGCCTGGCCGCCAGTTGCGGGATCTTTCTCGGCACGGACTATCATTACGACATGGTGCGCCCGGGTGCGGCGCTCTATGGCCTTAACCCGCTACCCGGCACCCCTCAATCCGATGGCACAAACCATTGTATTGAAAGCAAAAATTCTGCAGATCCGTGAGATTGACGCTGGCCGAGCGTTGGCTATGGTGCGCGCTATACGGCCGGTAGCCCGAGCCGCGTCGCAACTCTCGGCCTGGGCTATGCGGACGGCATCTTGCGCAGCGCCGGCGACCGCGCCAGCGTCCATATCGGCACTGTCGAGGTTCCCATCATCGGCCGCGTTTCGATGGATTTGATCACCGTGGATATCAGCGCCGTGCCGCCGCAAAGCATTCGGCCTGGCGATTTCGTCGACGTGCTCGGCCCCCGTTACGACGCCGATGCGTTGGCGCGGGACAGCGGCACGATCGGCTACGAAGTGCTGACTCGTCTCGGCGCGCGGCTTCATCGCGTCTATAAGGCAGCTCCGTTCTGACCATGCTGGATTTCATCGCGACGATCGGGCGGATCACTCTGGCGTCGCTGGCCGCCCTGGGCCGCCTCGCCTTCTTCACCGGCGTGACGCTGTCGCATCTCGTCCGGCCTCCCTTCTACGGCAAGATGCTGCTGCGCCAGATGCTGAGCGTCGGCTACAATTCACTGGTCGTGGTCGGGTTGACCGCCGTCTTCACCGGCATGGTGCTGGCGCTGCAGAGCTATACCGGCTTCTCGCGCAATTTCTCCTCCGAAAGCGCCGTGGCGCTGATCGTCGTGCTGTCGGTCACGCGCGAACTCGGGCCGGTGATCGCCGGGCTGATGGTCGCCGGCCGGGTCGGCGCGGCGATTGCGGCCGAGATCGGCACCATGCGGGTGACCGACCAGATCGACGCGCTGACCACGCTCTCGACCAACCCGATGAAATATCTGGTCGTGCCGCGGGTCGTGGCCGGGCTGATCACCATGCCGCTGCTGGTGCTGGTGGCCGACATCATCGGCGTTGCCGGCGGCTATCTCGTCGCAAGCTACAAGCTGGGCTTCAATCCCACAGCCTATCTTGCCTCGACCATGGACTTCGTAACGACCGAGGATGTCGTTTCCGGCCTGGTCAAGGCCGCGGTGTTCGGCTTCGTCATCACCTTGATGGGCTGCTATCACGGCTATAACTCCCGCGGCGGCGCACAGGGCGTCGGTGCGGGCGACGACGGCAGCGGTGGTGTCGGCCCTCGATCACCATCCTGCTGACCGATTACCTCCTGACCTCGGTGTTCTTCGCCAAATGACCAGATCCCCGAAGATCGTCGTCAAGGACCTGCACAAGGCGTTCGGTCGCAAGAAGGTGCTGCAGGGCGTCAACCTCGAAATCGGCACCGGCGAGAGCGTGGTGGTGATCGGCGGTTCGGGTACCGGCAAATCCGTCCTGCTGAAATGCATCCTGGGGCTGATCCACCCCGATCGCGGCTCGATCCTGATCGATGGCGAAGAGACGGTCGGGCTGCGCGGCGGCGAGCGCGACCGGCTCATGGCGAAGTTCGGCATGCTGTTCCAGGGTGCGGCACTGTTCGACTCTATCCCGGTCTGGCAAAACGTCGCCTTCGGGCTGATCCAGGGCCGCGGCATGCGGCGGGCGGAAGCCAAGACGCTTGCGATCGAGACTCTGGCCAAGGTCGGCCTCGGCAAGGAAGTCGGCGACCTCAACCCGGCCGAGCTGTCTGGCGGCATGCAGAAGCGCGTGGGCCTCGCCCGCGCCATCGCGGCCCAGCCGGAGATCCTGTTCTTCGACGAACCGACCACCGGCCTCGACCCGATCATGGGTGACGTCATCAATGATTTGATCGTCGACCGGGTGCGCGACCTGGGTGCCACCGCCCTCTCGATCACCCACGACATGGCAAGCGCCCGCAAGATCTCGGACCGGATCGCCATGCTGCATCAAGGCAAGATCATCTGGGAGGGCCGGTCGCGACGATCGATTCCTCCGGCAACCCCTATGTCGACCAATTCATCCACGGCGCGCCGACGGCCCGATCCGCATGGAGATCCGGGCGCCGTAGTGATTGGTCGGCGGTCGTCTTGCTGAGGGAGTGATGTTTATCCGCAGATGACGCAGATTGACGTAGATCTTTGCTCGGCTCCCCGGCAGGCCACGCACGGAGCGCCGCAAACCCTCGCCCGCTTGGCGGGAGAGGGTGGCGAGTGCAACGAGCCGGGTGAGGGTGAGCGCGCCGGCCCAATTTGGCTTTGGCGTATCCGGCGCACCCACCCTCACCCGCTTCGCTCGCGCTCAGCACCCTCTCCCGCCAAGCGGGCGAGGGTTTTGCGGCTTATCCTATTACCTATGGGGACGAAGCCCAACGCTGATCGATACATTGACCGTCAGCTACGAGTCTCCGGCGTCAGCAAGGCCCCGCCTGGTGGCGGTTTGAGAATTCATCTTTTGCTGGATCGGCCCTAACCCATGGCGCGCGCTCGCAGCCGATATGTCTGTCAGGAATGCGGTTCGGTCCATACGCAATGGGCCGGGCGGTGCGATGCCTGTGGCGGGTGGAACAGCCTGGTCGAGGAGGCAGCGCCCGAGGGGCCGCCCAAGAGTCTGTCGGGCAGCGGCGCCAAGGGACGGAAGATCGATTTCGTCGGGCTGCAAGGTGTCAGCGAGCCGGCGCCGCGGCGGCTGACCGGGCTGGCAGAGTTCGATCGGGTGTGCGGCGGCGGTCTGGTGCCGGGTTCCGCGCTGCTGGTCGGCGGCGATCCCGGCATCGGCAAAATCCACCCTGCTGCTGCAGGTCGTTTCGGCGCTTGCCTCGGGGCGCGGCGGGGCGAAGTTGAAATGCGCCTACATCTCCGGTGAGGAGGCGGTCGATCAGGTTCGGCTGCGCGCCACAAGGCTCGACGTCGCGGCGGCGCCGGTCGAACTCGCGGCCGCGACCAATGTGCGCGATATCGTCACCTCGCTCGAAACCATCGGCGGACCGGATCTGGTCGTGATCGATTCGATCCAGACCATGTATCTGGACACGCTCGATTCGGCACCGGGCACGGTCAGCCAGGTCCGCGCCACGGCGCAGGAACTGATCCGGCTGGCGAAGCGGGTCGGCTTCACCCTGGTGCTGGTCGGCCATGTCACCAAGGAAGGCGTCATCGCCGGTCCGCGTGTGCTCGAGCACATGGTCGATACCGTGCTCTATTTCGAAGGTGAGCGCGGTCATCAGTTCCGCATCCTGCGCGCGGTCAAGAACCGCTTCGGTCCGACCGACGAGATCGGGCGTGTTCGAGATGACCGATGCCGGCTTGGCCGAAGTACCGAATCCCTCGGCCCTGTTCCTGGCCGATCGGCGCGGCGATGTCAGCGGCGCTGCCGTCTTTGCCGGCATGGAGGGGACACGGCCGGTGCTGGTCGAGATTCAGGCCTTGGTTGCGCCCTCGCCGCCCGGCACGCCGCGCCGGGCCGTGGTCGGGTGGGACTCCGCGCGGCTTGCAATGGTGATGGCCGTTCTGGACGCACGCTGCGGGCTTGCAATCGGAAGCAACGACGTCTACCTGAACGTCGCTGGCGGATTGCGAATCACTGAACCTGCAGCAGATCTGGCCGTGGCAGCGGCTCTGGTCTCGGCACTGACGGGCATGCCCGTACCGGCCGACATGGTCGTGTTCGGCGAAATCGGGCTATCCGGCGAGATTCGACCGGTCAGCCAATCGGATGCGCGGCTCAAAGAGGCCAGCAAGCTCGGTTTCGAGCAGGCGTTGGCTCCGGCGCGACGCGGGCGGACCAAGCAGTCGCCGGCGAGCATCGCCATGAAAGAGGTCGGGCATTTGCAGGAATTGGTCGAGATGTTCGACACGACGGGCCATCGCGGCGCAGGAATTACGCCACACGGATCTGGACTGAGAGCGGCCGAGATGGAAACGCTGGATATCGTCGTCGTCGCCGTCATCGCGCTGTCGGCGCTCTTCGCCTTCTTCCGCGGTTTCACGCGTGAGGTGCTGTCGATCGGCGCCTGGCTCGGGGCCGCCGCGGTGGCGTACTATACCGGCCCGATGCTGCAGCCGATCCTGCACAATCTTCTGCCGAAGGATTGGCAGTGGGTCGTCGACAGCGCCTACATCTATTACCTGCCGCCCTTCCTTGTTGCCGTGGTCTTCTTCTCGCTGATCGTCGGCATCATCTCGTCGCAAATCCGCAAGACCGCGCTCGGCGCGCTGGACCGGACTCTGGGCCTGCTATTCGGCATCGCGCGCGGCGTGCTGCTGTTGTGCCTGGTCTATCTGGTCGGCAGCCACATGACCAAGCCGGACGACCAGCCCGACTGGCTGGTCAAGGCGCGCAGCCGGCCACTGCTGGCGCCGGTGCCGACCAGATCCAGCAACTGATCCCGCGCTCGGTCATCGAGCACAGCCTGCCCGGCGCCAACCGTACGGTCGACCAGACCAAGAATGCGATCCAGGCCGGACAGGCGGCGAACGACCTCAACAGCGCATTGGACAAGCTGACGGCTCAGCCGCAGCCGAAGCCGGTGCAGAAGCCGACCGATCCGAACAACCCCGAAGCCAATTCCGATAGCAAAGGCCTGGACCAGTTGATCCAGGCGCAAGGTGACAAATGACCGAGACCACTGCTTCGGCGCTGTCGAAGGCTACTTTGGCGACCGACCCGTTCGACGACGATCATTTCCACGAGGAATGCGGCGTCTTCGGCGTCTTCGGTCACCCGGAAGCCGGTGCGCTGACCGCGTTGGGCCTGCATGCACTGCAGCATCGCGGCCAGGAGGCGGCCGGCATCGTCTCCTATGACGGACGGCAATTCCATTCGCATCGCGGCCTGGGCCAGGTCGGCGACAATTTCAGCTCCAAGGACGTCATCGAGCGGCTGAAGGGCATGGCGGCGATCGGCCATAACCGTTACGCCACGACTGGCGAAGTCGTGCTGCGCAACGTCCAGCCGCTATTCGGCGATTTCGAATTCGGTGGGCTGGCGATCTGCCACAACGGCAATCTGACCAATTCCTATCAGCTGCGCAGCCAGCTGGTGCGGCGCGGCAGCCTGTTCCAGTCGACCAGCGACACCGAAGTCATCATCCACCTGATCGCAACCAGCCTGCGCCGCAGCGTGGTCGAGCGCGTGGTCGATGCGCTGCGCCAAGTCGAAGGCGCCTATTCCCTGGTCGCGATGAGCAAGGACGGCATCATCGGCGTGCGCGACCCGCTCGGCGTCCGGCCCGCTGGTGCTCGGCAAGCTCGGCACCGCCTGGGTGCTGGCGTCCGAGACCGTGGCGCTCGACATCATCAATGCCGAGTTCGTGCGCGACGTCGAGCCGGGGCGAGATCGTCATCATCAACCAGGAGGGCATCCAGAGCATCCGGCCCTTCGGCACCTCGCCATCGCGCTTCTGCGTCTTCGAATATATTTACTTCGCCCGGCCGGACAGCGTGGTCGAGGGCAAGGACGTCTATGATGTGCGCAAGCGCATCGGCCGCGAATTGGCGCGAGAGAGCCTGGTCGATGCCGACACGGTCATCCCCGTTCCCGATTCCGGCGTGCCGGCGGCGCTGGGGATACGCGCTGGAAAGCGGCCTGCCCTTCGAGCACGGCATCGTGCGCAACCACTATGTCGGCCGCACTTTCATCGAGCCGACCGACCAGATCCGCCATCTGGGCGTCAAGCTGAAGCACAATCCCAACCGTCGCTTCATCGAAGGCAAGCGGGTCATCCTGGTCGATGATTCGATCGTGCGCGGTACGACCTCGCTCAAGATCGTCGAGATGGTCCGCCAGGCCGGGGCCAAGGAAGTGCATATGCGCATCTCCAGCCCGCCGACCAGCCATTCCTGCTTCTACGGCATCGCCACGCCGGAGCGCGAGAAGCTGCTCGCCTCGCGCATGGATGTCGCCGAGATGGCGAAATTCATCGGCGCCGACAGTCTCGCCTTCATCTCGATCGAGGGCCTCTATCGGGCGCTCGGCGAAGCGCGGCGCGACAGCGGCGCGCCGAAATATTGCGACGCCTGCTTCAGCGGCGACTACCCGATCCCGATCAGCGATTTCAGCCAGGGCAACCTCGCCACCAGCCTGTCGCAGATGGCCGAGTTCGGCTGAGCATGGCGACGGGAAGACTGGCCGGCCGAGTCGCGCTGATCACCGGCGCGTCGCGCGGCATCGGCGCGGCCGTCGCGCGGCGTTTCGCTGCCGAAGGCGCGCATGTCGTGCTGGTTGCCCGCACCGTTGGTGGGCTGGAAGAGACCGACGATGCCGTGCGCGCGGCCGGCGGCAGCGCCACGCTGGTGCCGCTGGATCTCACGGAATTCGACAAGATCGACCAGATGGTCGCGGCGCTCTATGCCCGCTTCGGCCGGCTCGACATCCTGGTCGGCAATGCCGGTATCCTGGGCGAACTCGGGCCGATGGGCCATCTCGACGTGAAGTTGTTCCATCGGCTGATGGATCTGCATGTGACGGCAAATTGGCGCTTGCTTCGCGCTTGCGATGCCATGCTGCGCCAAGCGCCGGACGGCCGGGCTCTCTTCACGACTTGCGCCGCCGGCCATGAGCCGACGGCCTATTGGAGCGGCTATGCCGTGACCAAGGCCGCGCTCGAGATGATGGTCAGGACCTATGCCGCGGAGCTGAACAAGACCCGGGTCAAGGCCCTGCTGGTCGACCCCGGCCCTGTCGCCACAGCGCTGCGCAAGGGTGCGTTTCCGGGTGAAGACCGGGCGACATTACCCAAACCGGATGATGTAGCGGGATTATTCCTGGAGGCAGCACTGGCGTAATCGGTGCTTTCCAGGCAGGCTTGCGGCATAATCCGGCGCCCGCAGCGGCGCTGCGGTCCCGATCTGCAGAGGCAAGAGGATTTCCGATGCCTGACGCCAAGCCGGACTCGCCGCTCGATCTCTCCCTATTCGACAATATCGAGCAAGCTCCAACCGCCGCTCAACCGCTCGTCGTTCAATCGGCGACGGAAAAGTCGGTTGTAACCGCCGACCCGCGACTGCAGCCGGAACTTGCCGCCGGAGCGCTTGGTCGAGGTGGCGAATTTGAGCCCCGACGACCTCGCTGCGGCTCAGCGTTCCGCGACCGGGATCGATTTCCGCAAGAGCGCGACGCTGCTGTCCCATGGCGACGGCGTCTTGGCCGGCATCGCGCAATCTTCACGGCAATTGCTCGACGGCGTGCGCCTCGGCGACGCCGGCGAAGTCGGGCGCATCGCCGCTTCGGTGATCGACGGCGTCAAGATCCTGCGGATCGAGGACCTGCAGACTGAAGCGGCCGGCGGCCATGCGGCGCCGCGCACGGGGCTGTTTTCCAAACTGCTGGGTATGGCGGCCGACGCGCATACCGCATTCAAGGGCTTTCAGGAAAATCGCAAGAAATTCCTCGACCTGATGGATGGCGAACAGGCCAAGGCACGCAAGACCAAGGCAGACCTCGCCGTCGCGATCGAATTGCTGGACCAGCAGGCGATCGCCATCCGCCAGAGCCTGCACGGTCTCAAGGTGGAAATCGCCGCCGGGCAGATCGCGCTCGATCGCGGGCATGAGGAGCTGGAAGCATTGCGGCTCAATGCCGTGGCGACCGGCGATCCGGCAGACGCCGCCGATGTCCTGGAATTCCGCAGCGCGCTCGCCAATTTCCGCGGAAAAGTCGCCGAGATGCGGGAAAGTCTGGTCGGGTCCGCCCTGCTCATTCCGATCATCGGCCAGAACAAGAAGGCGGCCGAAACCCGGCTGATGAAGATCTCCAACGGCATGCTGGTGGTGATTCCGCGGTTGATGGCGGGTCGCATCGCAAGCCGTTGTCCAGGTCGATATCCGGCGCGCCGCCGACGAGTCCGAGAAGCTCGATGAAGCCGCGCGGCAGATCACGCTGCTCGCCTCGAAGGGCGCCCATGACGCGGCGACCGCGGCTGCGCACAGCCTGGGCGGCGACCAGCGCAATATCGACGTCATGGCGCAGGTCGCGGACGAGGCGATCAAGACCATGCACGAGGTGATCGACATCGAACGCGAAGTCGCCGCCGGTGACCGGGAGCGCGAGGCCAAGCTCGTGGCGATCCGCGACCGGCTGGTGATTGGCATGCAAGGCGTCAATCAGCATGCAATGGCGCCATGAGCCAGACTGCGATGAGTGAGAACATCGATTTCGACATGCAGGCCGCTTGGCTGCGCCGCTTCAAATCGGACGCCGAAAGCAACCTCAAAGCGCTCGCGCTCCGGCTCAAGGAAGCGATGCCGGACCAGGTGACGCTGCACGAGAGCCGGAGCTTCTTTCGCAGCCCGAAGACGACGGGCGTGACCGTGGAGATCGGTGAAAACCGCTACAGCCTGGAGATTGCCGGCGGCCGTCTAAATGCCAGCGTCGCCATGGTCGTGCGCGGCATCACGCTTAGTACCAAGCGGATCGAGCCCGCAGACTGGTTTGCGCGCCTCTCCGAGGAGACCAAGGCCGCGACCGATCATGCCAAGGCACTGAGCCAATCCCTCGCCGCCTTCATGGCCAGCTGACATGGCAACCGATCCCACCCTCGACCCGAACGCCGATTCCCAGGCCATACAGGCGGCCAATGAGCGGCGCCAGGCCGATATCCTGAACAGCCTGCAGAAAGGGACCGTCCCCTCGGCGACGCGAGAGCGGCTCAAAGGCGCGCGCAGCGGCACGCTGCCTTGGACCGCCACGCTCTCGCCGGCGGAATTGCTGATCGTGCGCTCGCACGGGCTCCGGCCGATCGCCTCCGTCTCCGCCACCTGCTGGCTGCATCATGGCTGGTCGTGGACGGAAGGCCATGCGCAAGGCTGGGAAACCGCGCTGCGCCGCCTGCGTGAAGAGGCGAAGGCGGCCGGCGCCAACGCCGTGCTCGACGTGAAGATGCGGACTATCCCGCTCCATCGAGAACAGCACCGATTTCACGCTGATCGGCACGGCCGTCCGCGTCGAAGGCCTGCCGCCGAGCCAGGAGCCGATCGTCGCGACCGTAACCGGCCTTGGAATTCGTCAAGCTGGTCGATGCCGATGTCGTGCCGACCGGGATCGCCATCGGCGCGCAGTATGACTGGCTCAACGATTGGCGCAATCAGGCCAGTCGGACCTGGATGGGCAATACCGAATCGACTGCGCTCAGCGGGTTTTTGGGAGACGATCCGGCAGCGCGCCCACGCCGAGCTGCGGCGCAGCGCCAGCGGCCAAGGCAACGGCGTGCTGGCGCATATCAATTTCAGCCAGATGTTCGAATTCGAAGGCGGCGAAAAGAAGCCGAAGCGCTACCTCGGCCGCCATATCGTCGTCGCCACGACGGTCGATGCCCGGGCCGCAATCCCCTTCGAGCACGAGATCACGATGGTGGTGGACGTCCATGCCGGCGCCACGCGCTGACTGGCACCAAGCCGCACCACCAATCCTACGCGTCCAACGAAAAAGAGGGAGCGATCTGACCCATGCCCAACGATATTCCCGAATACGCGCGGAAGCGTCTCGAAGGGCTGCGTCAGGCCGGGCGTGCCGCCGGCGTGTTCACCTCGGATTTCTCGGTCAACGAGTTCCTGCTGGTGCGCAAGGCCGGGTTCGAACCGGTCGGCCTATGCGTCGGCACCTGCATCTACCATGTCGGCATTCAATACGGCAGCTGGAGCAAGAACCAGGAGCTCGATGTCCTGTCCCGGGCGATGTATCACGCGCGCGAACTCGCCATGACACGCATGCGGGCCGAAGCGACGGCCATGGGCGCGGACGGCATCGTCGGCGTGAAGCTCACCATCAAGCGCCTGGAATGGGACGAGCATCTGCTCGAATTCATCGCCATCGGCAACCGGCGTGGTCCATGGCGCCGGGCATCGCGGCTTCCGCGCCCATGATGGCGGCCCGTTCAACCTCGGACCTGTCGGGCCAGGATTTCTGGTCGCTGCTGCATGCCGGCTATCGCCCGGTCGAGATGGTGATGGGCAGCTGCGTCTATCACGTCGCCCATCGCGGCGTGCTATCCGGTCTCGCCACGGTCGGCCGCAATGTCGAGCTGGAGAACTATACCTCGGCCATGTACGAAGCACGCGAGATTGCAGTCGAGCGCATGCAGGCCGAAGCGGTGTCGGCTAAGGCCGAAGGCGTCGTCGGCGTGGATATCCACGAAGGCAACCACGGCTGGAAGACCCATGTGATCGAGTTCTTCGCGATCGGCACGGCCGTGCTGCCGCTCGATCAGGAGATCGCGCCGGAAAAGATCGCCGACCCGATCATGGTGCTGTCGGTCAACGACTGATACGGGCCGGCGAGCGCCGTTCAATCATCCTTGCGATCGAACGGGTTGTCGCCTTTGCGCAGCATCATCCGGATCGGCACGCCGGGCAGGCCGAAATCGGTGCGCAGCAGATTGACCAGGTACCGGCGATAGGAGTCCGGTAGATCGCCCGGCTTGGAGGCGAACAGCGCGAAGGTCGGCGGCCGCGTATTGACCTGGGTGACATAGCGCAGGCGAAGCCGGCGGCCATCGACCAGCGGCGGCGGATGATGCTCCTGGACCGCGGCCAGCCAGCGATTGAGCTTCGGCGTCGCGACCCGCTTGTTCCAGATCTCATGCACCTGGAACACACTCTTCATCAGCGTATCGAGCGAGCCGCCGGTCGCCGCCGAAACCGGCACGCAGACGATGCCGACCAGCTGCGGCAGCGAGATCTGCAGCCGATCGGTCAGCTTTTCCAACGCCTTGGGCTTGTCCTCGATCAGGTCCCATTTATTGACCGCGATGACGAGCGCGCGCCCTTCATCCTCGATCATACGGGCAATGGCGAGATCCTGCTTTTCCAGCATGACCGTGGCGTCGAGCACCAGCACGACGACTTCGGCAAAGCGGATGGCGCGCAGCGTATCGGCGGTCGAGAGCTTTTCCAGCTTCTCCTCGATATGCGCCTTGCGTCGCAGCCCGGCCGTGTCGATCAGTTTGATCGCATGGTCGCGCCAGTGCCAATCGATGGCGATGGCGTCGCGCGTGATGCCGGCCTCCGGCCCGGTCAGCAGCCGGTCTTCGCCGATCAACGGTTGATCAGGGTCGATTTGCCGACATTGGGCCGGCCGACAATGGCGAGCTGCAGCGGCTTGTCCGGCTCCGCCGCGGCTTCGTCCGAGGTCTCCTCGGCCGCCTCATCCTCTTCCTTGGCGAAGGGCAACAGGGCATCGAACAGATCGCCCATGCCTTCGCCATGCTCGGCCGAGAGCGCGATCGGATCGCCGATGCCGAGTTCGAAGGCCTCATAGGCGCCCGCCGTCCCGGCTTTGCCTTCTGATTTATTGGCGATCAGCACGACCGGCACCTGGCGCCGGCGGATCAGCTCGGCGAAATGGCGATCCATCGGCGTGATGCCGGCGCGGGCGTCGATCACCATCAGCACGACATCGGCGTCGTCCATCGCGCGCTCGGTCTGCTCGCGCATCCGCCCGACCAGGCTGCGGTCGTTGACGTCCTCCAGCCCGGCCGTGTCGATGATCTTGAAGTCGAGCCCGGCGAGTCGCGCCCTGCCCTCGCGCCGGTCGCGCGTAACGCCGGCAAATCGTCGACAAGCGCCAGCTTCTGGCCGACCAGACGGTTGAACAGGGTCGACTTGCCGACATTGGGGCGGCCGATGATCGCGGCCGTAAAACTCATCTCATCCTCGATATCTGGCTTGGTCCGCGCCAATTGGCGCGGGGTTCAGCGCAAGGCCGAAAGTTCGGCGTCGTTGGTCATCAAATACAGCGAATCGTCGGCGACGATCGGCGGCAGGAAACTGCCGGCCGGCAGCTCGATATGGCCGAGCACCTGGCCGGTATAGGGCGAGACCGACCAGACTGGCCGTTCGAAGCCACGGCGATCAGCCGGTCGCCCGCCAGCAGCGGCCCGGCCCAATGCAGCGGGCCGCTCTTGTCTTCCATGTCTTCCCAGCTGTCGAGCTGCGTCATCCAGCGCACGCGCCCCTCGGCGCGCGTCAGGCAGACCAGTTCGTTGCTGTTCGACAGGACATAGATGAAATCGCCGGCGATCCAAGGAGAATAGATGCCGCCGACATCCTGTTCCCAGACGCGATTACCGGTCCGCGCATCGATCGCCGCCATGCGGCCGGAGTGGCTGATGACATAGACCCGGCCGCGATCGACCACCGGCCGGCCGCGAATATCGGCCAGGGTCGACATGGCGTCGAACCGGCGCGTCGCCGACAGGCTGTCGGTCCACAGCACGCGGCCGTTCTCGACGCGCAGCGCCACGACCTCGCCGGAGGAGAAGCTGGCGATCACGACATTGCCGTCAATCGCCGGGCTGGCGCTGCCGGCGATCTCGGCGGATTCCGGAATGGCGTCATAGCTCCACAGGCGGTGACCATCTTCGGTCGACAGCGCCTGCAACTGATTGTCGACGGTAATGGCGAAGACGCGGCCTTCGCTGATGGTCGGGGCACCGCGCAGCGGCGAGCCGGCCGTAACGCGCCATTTGATCGAACCGTCCTTGGCGTCCAGGTCGAGCACTTGGCCGTAGCCGCTGGTCGCGTAGATATGGCCACCCCTCGAAAGCGATGCCGCCGCCCCAGGCCTGGTCGTCATTGTCCTCCCGGCGTGATGTCGGTCTGCCAGAGCTTCTTGCCGTCCGACGCGCTCCACGCGCTGATCAGCGACTTTGAATCCATGACATAGACGACGCCGTCGACCACGACCGGGCGTCGAGCAGCTGAGCGTAGCGCGACGCGCCCTCGCCGATTTCAGCAGTCCATTTGACCGCGAGCTGATCGGGCAATGCCGGATGGCCCATATCGTGGCTCGGCACGCCGCCGGCCTGCGGCCAGTTCTGGTTGGTCTCGGGGTGCGGCAAAGCGACGTCGAGCGAGGCCAGATCGGGATCGGGCTCGATCGGCTTTTCCCAGCGCCAGCACCGAGATGCGTTCGCCGGGCAGCTTTTCCTTGTTGGATTTGAAGGCATCGCAACCCGTCACGACGAGGGCAGCAGCGAGAACGAGCGAGACGACGCAAAAGCTACGCACCGGCATTTCCTAGTGGCTGAGAGCTGCGATGATTTCGGAGGCGCGCTGCCGCATGCTTTGCGGCGCAGCCAGGTCATCGGCGAGCTGTTTATAGGAATTGAGAGCAGCCGGCTTGTCGCCGGATTTCAACTGGGCCAGCGCTGTCAATTCAAGCGCGCTGAAACGCCAGGCATTAGGTGGCGCGGTCAGCGGCTGCAGCCGGCTGATAATGTCGGCCGGAGGTTCGTCGTCGATGCCATATTGTGCGGAAAGGATGGCGGCCATGCTGCGATAGGGTTCATCGACATTGCCGTCGGCAGCAATCGCCCTAAGCCCGGCGAGCCCGCCTGCCTTGTCCGTCCCTTGCGCCTTCAGCACTGCGGCGCGCAACCGGGCAAGTTCGCCATAGCCGTGCCCCGAAGAATCGGCCGCCAGAGCTTCGAAACCGGCTACCGCCTTGGCAGCGTCGGTCTTGGCCAATGCCGCCGCCTCGCTGTAGCGTAGCCCGAGCTTTTCGTCCTGTGCCTGCTGATAGTCCCGCCAAGCCACACCGGCAGCCGTGGCCACGACGATGCCGACCGCCGCGCCAATAATCCAGCCCCTGTAGCGCTGCCACAGCTTGTCCAAACGGTCCTTGCGAAGATCTTCGTCGATCTCGCTAAAAATATCGGCCAACACGGACTCCAGGCGGTGAAATACGAATCGCGCGGGACCTTAGCGGGTCGCGCGCCCGGACGCAAATCCGCGCTCATTCGGCGCGACGATCCCGAACCACGCGCCGGCGACCATCTCAGCGCGAAGACCCGAAAATTGACACAGTTGGAGCGAATACACACGCTATGGCGTTTGAGTATAATCAGGCAGGCTTCGTTTGAACGCCTGCGGCACATGCGACCAAAGGCGAACCCTATGCAGTTAATGCCGGATAGCCCCGCAACCGCCGAGCCTGCCGCTGCCGAGATAGGCCCCGCACCGCAGGCGCAGGTTCGGGTGCTTGTGGTTGAGGACGAATCGCTCGTCGGCGCTTATATTGCTGATGTGCTGAACGAAACCGGATTCCAGGTCATCGGCATTGCTTCAACCGGACGCGAGGCGCTGACCATCGCCCGGGATGTCGGCGCAGATATCGCGCTGGTCGATATTACGCTGACCGGACCGCTCGACGGCATCGAAGTTGCTTGCTTCATACCGGCAGCTCTACGGCATCGGGACGATCTTCCTGTCGGGGCGCCAGCGATCCTGAAATCGTTGCGCGCGCGGATCAGGCCCATCCCTATGGCTTCCTGCGCAAGCCGTTCCGGCCGGGCCAGATGTACAACATGCTGACCGAGGCGCTGAAGCGGCGCGCCGAGCAAAGCCGGGCGGCGGCCAGCACCGCCTCTTGACGTCCTGACCGACCGCCCGAGCCTTGCGCCGGATTTGGCAGCAGGCGGTTCATCATGGCGCTCGACACGATCTCGGCTCTGACATTCGACATCTTCGGCACGGTCGTCGATTGGCGCGGGCAGCTTGATCCGCGAAGGCGAGGCGCTCGGCCGGCGCAAGCAGCTCTCGACCGATTGGGGCGCCTTCGCCGATGCCTGGCGCGACCAGTACCAACCCGCCATGACGGAAGTGCGCGAAGGCCGGCAGCCCTGGACCCGGCTGGACGATCTGCATCGCCATTCGCTCGACCGGCTGCTGCCTGAATTCGGCCTCGACAGCCTCGACGAGGCCGAGCGCGTCGATCTGAACCTCGCCTGGCACCGGCTCGATCCTGGCCCGATGCCGTGGCCGGGTTGAACCGGCTGAAGCGGCGCTTCATCCTGGCCACGCTGTCGAACGGCAATATCCGGCTGATGGTCGACATGGCGAAGCGCGCCGGATTGCCCTGGGACGCGATCCTCGGCGCCGAACCGGCCAGGGCCTATAAACCCCTGCCGGCCGCTTATCTGACGACGGCGGATTTGCTCTGCCTGCAACCGGCGCAATGCCTGATGGTCGCGGCCCATTACGGCGACCTGATCTCGGCGCAGAAGCTGGGCTTCCGGACCTGCTATGTCTGGCGCCGAACCGAGTTCGGGCCGCGGCCGAAGGATGATCTGCCCGCAAAGCACGATCTCGATCTGGTGGTCGAGGACTTCAACGAACTGGCCGATCGGCTCGGCTGCGCCGCAGCGTGACGATCCGCCGATCCTGCGCTTTCCCGATCCGCGCCTGCGCCGCAAGGCCGAGCCGGTCGCGGCCTTCGACGCGGCGCTGCGTGAACTCATCGCCGATCTGACGGAGACCATGGCGGCGGTGCCCGGAGTCGGCATCACAGCGCCGCATATCGGCGTGGCGCAGCGGCTGGTCGTGATCGCGCTGCCGGATGACAAGACGCGGATCTATGTCAACCCGGAGGTCCGCTGGCACTCGGCTGAAACGGTGCGCTACGAGGAAGGCAGCGTCTCCATGCCCGCATAACCGACGAGGTCGAGCGGCCCGCTCGAATCCGCGTCGGCTACCCAGGATCTCGACGGCGCGGAACGGACCGAGGATGCCGACGGTTTCCTCGCCATCTGCCTGCAGCACGAGATCGACCAGCTCGACGGAATCTTCTGGCTTCAGCGCCTCTCGCGCCTGCGCCGGGACCGGCTGGTCAAGAAATTCGAGAAGGCAGGCCGGAGTTAGCCGAGCGCCTTCTGATAGATTTCGGGCCTGAAGCCGACGACAAGCTCGCCGCCGATATCCAGCACGGGACGCTTGATCATCGAAGGCTGGTCGAGCATCAGCGCGATCGCCTTGTCGGCGCCGAGATCAGCCTTGGCCGCATCGGGCAGCTTGCGGAACGTCGTGCCGGCCCGGTTGAGCAGCGTTTCCCAGCCGACCGCGTTCACCCAGCTCTCGAGCCGGGCCCGCTCGATCCCGGCAATCTTGTAGTCATGGAAGGTCAAGGCGATACCCTTATCGTCGAGCCAGGTCCGTTGCCTTCTTCATCGTGTCGCAGTTCTTGATACCGTAGATCGTGACGGGCGGCGCCATCGATGTCTCTCCGTCGAGGTCGAATGCGGCGGGCAGCATCGGGGATCCCGTCGCGAAAGGCGATGATTTTCGGCTGTCGCAGCCTATCCGGCCGCCTTCTGAAAGGCATCGTCGAAGCCGGCGGATACGATGAAGCCTAATGCCTCCTTGAGGGATTTCGTCTCCGCCGCGCCGAATGCGGTCTCGAAAACCGCGTTGCGCCGCACTCCACAGCACTTCCGATTCGGCCAGCTTCGCCTGCCCCGCAGCGGTCAGGGTAATGAGCCGATTGCGCCGATCCTTCGGATCGACCGTGACCGCGACCAACCCGTCCCGTTCGAGCGGCTTCAGATTATGGGTAAGCGCGCCGCGATCCATCACCAGCGCCTCGGCCAGCTCGCCGATCTGCGGCGTCCCAGCCCGATGGATATGGTTCAGGATCGCGCGCTGCGTCGTCCGCAGCCCGCACGGCGCCAGCGCGGCATCATAAAGCTGCGACACCGGCCGGCTCGCCTTGCGCAATGCAGTACAGCTGCAGGCCGCCGTTTCGTCCATTTTCGATTCTCCCGGCCAGAGGCCTGACGAAAGTCCTGCATATGCATATATGTCCGATCGTATGCATATGCAAGCACTGAGGCGTGTCGATCGGTCTCGCCTCGACCCGGAGGAAAGGATAGCAAATGCCGCTCGTTCGCATCGACCTTCAGCAAGGCAAGGACGCCGCCTATCGCCGGAAGATCGGCGACGTCGTTTACGAGGCGCTGGTCACAGCCGCCGCGTGCCGCGCAACGACCGCTTCCAGATCGTCACCGAACACGCTGCCGAGAACTTCCTGTTCGACCGCGACTACCTGGGCATCCACCGCACCGACGATTTCATCGTCATCAGCATCACTTTCAACGAAGGCCGGGACCACCGACCAGAAGAAGGCGCTCTACAAGCGATTGCCGACGGTTTGGCGCATGAACTCCATGTCCGCCTGGAAGACGTCTTCATCAATCTGGTCGAGGTCAAGAAGGAGAACTGGTCTTCGGCAACGGCATTGCGCAATACGCCTGACGACCGAAGCACGGGCAGCCCGATGCGCAATCCCCTCCGCATGCTATCGCTGCGTGCACCCGGCAGCCGGCCTATGCTGGTGCTGATCTGCGTATCGGCGCCCTCCTTCATGCTGCAGCTCGACGCCAACATCGTGGCTGTCTCGCCTGCCCTCGATCGCCCAGTCGCTGAGGGCGAATTTCGCCGGCATCGAATGGGTCATCACGCCTATACGCTGACCTTCGCCTCACTGATGCTTCCGGCTGGGGCGCTGGCCGACCGGATCGGGCGCAAGCGCGTGCTGGTCGGCGGGCTCAGTGTCTTCACCCTCGCCTCCTTCCTGTGCGGCACGGCGCCCAGCCTCGCCTTTCTCGTCGCCGCGCGGGCGCTGCAGGGCGTTGGTGCCGCGCTGCAACTCAGCGCCGGTCTCGCTACCCTGTCGGCCGCGTTCAAGGGTGACGCGCGAGCACGCGCCTTCGCCTTCTGGGGCTCCGTCGTGGGCGCCGGCATCTCGCTCGGCCCGATCGCCGGCGGCGTCATCACCCAGAGCTTCGGCTGGCAATGGGCGTTTTACATCAACCTTCCGATCGGCGCCGTCATGATCGCCATGACTCTGGCCGTCATCGAGGAGACGAAGGATCCCGGTGCCACCCGGATCGATCTGGCCGGCGTGGCAAGCTTCAGCAGCTTCCTGTTCCTGACCACTTTGGCGCTGATCTCCGGCAATCCGCGACGGCTGGTCGGCGCCGCATATCCTGGCCGAGGGCGCCGGCGCCGCCCTCTTCCTGATCCTGTTCCTGGTCGTCGAGACCCGGCAGGCGCGGCCCATGCTGGATTTCTCGTTCTTCCGGAAGCCGACCTATCTCGGCGCCAATATCGCCCAGCTCGCCTTTGCCGCCGGCCTGCTGACAATGCTGACCTTCATGCCGATCTATTTCCAAAGCGGTCTCGGCCTGTCGCCGCGCAGCGCCGGTCTGATGATGCTGCCGATGGCGCTGCCGCTCCTCATTGTCCCGCGCATCGTCACGACGCAGCTATCGCACCGCCTGTCGGGCCGGGTCCTGCTGACCGCGGGCCTCGCCCTCGTGAGCGTCGGGCTGGCCTGGATGGGCTTGGTCGCGGCGAAGCTCGATCATCGGTCGATCCTGATCGGCATGGCGCTGACCCGGTATCGGCGCCGGCCTGCTTAACGGCGAGACGACCAAAGTCGGCATGACGGTCATCCCGGCCGAACGCGCCGGCATGGCCTCGGGCGTATCCGGCACCGTCCGCTTCACCGGTATCGTAATCGGCTTCGCCGCGCTCGGCGTGGTCCTGTTCAGCCGGATCTCGCTGGCTGTCGCTACCGCCCCTGCCGTCGCTTGGCGCGGAAGAGCGCCTCGCCTTCATCCGCAAGATCGCCTCGGGGGATCTCGCCGGGCAGGAGGTTGCCGGCCTGTCCGCCGACGAAATCAGAGCTCTGGCGGCGCAGAGCTTCGGCCTGGGCTACGAAGCTTTGCTGCTTTCGGCGGCGGCGCTGACTGGGATTGCCCGCGATCGGGACCTGGTGCCTCGTCCGCGCTTCCGATACCCGACCGATCGACCGGCCGGCGCGACGCTTCAGCGCTCCTGCTCCTCTTCCATCCGGCGATTGATGGTCAGCGCTACCAGCGTGGCAGATGGCGCCGGACAGGAGATAGGCGCCGGACGACAAGAGGCCGAACCGGCTCGAGAGCCAGAGCGCCCAGAAGGGCGCGAAGCCGGCACCGAACAGCCATGCGAGATCCGAGGTCAGAGCCCGAGCCGGTGTAGCGATAGATCCGCGAGAAGCTCGTCGCGACCGAGCCCGATGCCTGGCCGAAAGACAGGCCGAGCAGCACGAAGCCGACGATCATGTACACGCTCTGCCCGACATCGCCGCCGTCAAGCAATTCCGGCGCGAAGCCGCTAAAGGCCGCAATGGCGCCCGCCGTCACGGCGAGCAGCGTGCGCCGCCCGACCCGATCGGCGACCGGGCCCGACGCGACGATCGAGCAGACGCCGACGATGGCGCCGATCAATTCGATGACAGGAAGCGGGCCGGTGGCTGGCGGGTGAACAGGAACACCCAGGACAGCGGGAACACCGTCACCATGTGGAACAGCGCGAAGCTGGCGAGCGGCGCAAAAGCACCGACGATGATGTTGCGGCCTTCGGCCCGGATCGTCTCGCGCACCGGCGCCGGCTCTAGTTCGCGCGCTTCGACTTGCCGCGTGTATTCCGGCGTCACCACAATGCGCAGCCGCGCAAACAACGCCACGACATTGATGGCGAACGCGACGAAGAACGGATAACGCCAGCCCCAGTCGAAGAAGTCGTCGGCCGAGAGATTAAGCAGGAAGAAGGCGAACAGCCCGCTGGCTACGATCAGGCCCGAGCGGCGCGCCGAGCTGCGGGATCATGGCGTACCAGCCGCGCCGCTGCGGCGGAGCGTTAAGGGCGAGCAACGAGGCGAGCCCATCCCACACGCCGCCCCAGGCCAGGCCCTGGCCGATCCGGAACAGCGCCAGCAACACTCCCGCCGAATGGCCGATATCGCTATAGCCCGGCAGGAACGCGACAGCCACAGTCGAGCTGCGAGCAGGAACAACGCCACCGTCAGTTTGACGCCACGGCCATGCGCGCGATCGACCGCCATGAAGATGATGCTGCCGAACGGCCGCGAGACGAAGGCCAGGGCAAAGATGGCGAAGGCAATGAGCGTGCCGCTCAGCGGGTCGACATAGGGAAAGATATACTTCGGAAACACCAGCACCGAAGCGATGGCGTAGACGAAGAAATCGAAGAATTCCGAAGTCCGGCCGATGATCACGCCAACGGCGATCTCGCCCGGATTCACATCGTCATGGCGGGCGGCGACGCGCCCGGGATCCCGTCCAAGCGGCGCCGACGAAGGTGTTCCGGTCTCCGCGCTCATGACTGGACGTGGCTCCTACAGGCTTGCTGCCGCACCGAGATGGCGCGTCGACGCGAGAACTCTTGTCCGGCAACGGCGCCGAGGGGCATTGGGCAAATTGTCCAATACCCCCGCTGCTGCGGTGCGGATACCGATGGGGCGATGCGTCAACCGGGTCATGGACTGGAACTGCTCTTGAACCGTATTCGCCCCATCCTCCTGCTGCCGCTGCTCGCCGTGCTCGGCGGCTGCAAGGCCGTGGTGCTCGACCCAGCCGGCGATGTCGCAGCCCAGCAGCGCGATCTCCTCATCGACTCGACCTGGCTGATGCTCCTCGTCATCGTGCCGGTCATGGCGCTGACGGTTTTCTTCGCCTGGCGCTACCGGCAGTCCAACACCCAGGCGCGCTACGAGCCCGATTGGGATCATTCGACCCATCTTGAACTCGTTATCTGGGGCGCGCCACTGCTGATCATCATCTGCCTCGGTGCGCTGACCTGGATGGGAACGCATCTGCTTGACCCGTATCGCGAGATCGGCGCATCGCCGAGGGACGGCCCGTCGCGGCCGGCACCGAACCGCTCGAGGTCGATGTCGCCGCGCTCGACTGGAAATGGCTGTTCATCTATCCGCAATACGGCATCGCGACCGTCAACCAACTCGCCGCACCCGTCGATCGGCCGATCGATTTCCGCATCACCTCGACGACGGTGATGAACTCCTTCTACATCCCCGCCCTCGCCGGCCAAGTCTACGCCATGCCGGGTATGGAAACGAAACTGCACGCCGTCATCAACGCGCCGGGTACCTATCAGGGCTTCTCGGCGAATTACAGCGGCGCCGGCTTCTCGGGAATGCATTTCGCGTTTCACAGCGTGTCTCCTGCCGAGTTCGACACCTGGATCGCCGACATCAAGGCACGCGGCGGCACGCTCGACCGCGGCGGCTACCTGAAGCTGGAGCAGCCGAGCGAGAACGACCCGCCCGGCGCCTATGGCAGCATCGTGGCCCGCCTCTGGCCCGCCATCCTCAATATGTGCGTCGAGCAGGGCAAGATGTGCCTGAACGAGATGGCGTCGATCGATGCCAAGGGCGGCCTCGGCCTGGCCGGCACCCGGCGACCTCTCCTCTCTCGAATACGACAAATCCGCCCGGCGCGGCACGCCTTTCGCCCTCGACAGGACGCGCGTCGCCGGGTTCTGCGCGGTCGGCGAAGCGGTCGCGGCATTGGCCGAGATTCCGGCCGCCGTGCTCGGCGAACGCCGAACCCTTGCTGGGCGTCGGGCTGCCGCGCCTGGCCGATGCTGCCCAATCCTCTGAATAAGTCGGGGACCAAAATGCTGGACAATCCGACCCTGCTGCACGCGATCTTCGGTCGCCTGACGCTCGACAAGCTGCCGATCCACGAGCCGATTCCTCATCGTCACCTTTGCCGTGGTGGCGCTGGGCGGCCTCGCCGTCCTCGCGGCAATCACCTATTTTCCGGCTCTGGGGCTATCTCTGGCACGAGTGGTTCACCAGCGTGGACCACAAGCGCATCGGCCGTCATGTACATGGTGCTCGGCATCATCATGCTGCCTGCGCGGCTTTTCCGACGCGATCATGATGCGGCTGCAGCAGGCGATCGCCTTCAACGGCTCGGACGGCTACCTGCCGCCGCATCACTACGATCAGATCTTCACCGCGCACGGCATGATCATGATCTTCTTCGTGGCCATGCCGCTCGTCACCGGGCTGATGAATTTCGTCGTGCCGCTGCAGATCGGCGCGCGCGACGTGTCGTTCCCGTTCCTCAACAATTTCAGCTTCTGGATGACCGTGGGCGGCGCCGTCATCGTCATGATCTCGCTGTTCATCGGCGAGTTCGCGCGCACCGGCTGGCTCGCCTATCCGCCGCTTTCGGAGACGGCCCTACAGCCCCGACGAGGGCGTCGATTATTACATCTGGGGACTGCAGGTCGCCGGCATCGGCACGCTGCTCTCCGGCGTCAATCTGATCTGCACCATCGTGAAGCTGCGCGCACCGGGCATGACGATGATGAAGATGCCGGTCTTCACCTGGACCGCGCTCTGCACCAACGTGCTGATCGTCGCCGCCTTTCCCGTGCTGACCGCCGTGCTCACCCTGCTTGCGCTCGACCGCTATATGGGCACGGATTTCTTCACGAACGACTTCGGCGGCAACCCGATGATGTATGTCAACCTCATCTGGATCTGGGGCCATCCCGAAGTCTACATCCTGGTCCTGCCCTGTTTCGGCGTCTTCTCGGAAGTCACCTCGACCTTCAGCGGCAAGCGGCTGTTCGGCTATACCTCGATGGTCTATGCGACGGTGGTCATCACCATCCTGTCCTACCTGGTCTGGCTGCAACCATTTCTTCACCATGGGCTCGGGTGCCCAGCGTGAATTCCTTCTTCGGGATCACGACGATGATCATCTCGATCCCGACCGGCGCGAAGATGTTCAACTGGCTGTTCACGATGTATCACGGCCGCATCCGCTTCGAGCTGCCGATGCTGTGGACGATCGCCTTCATGCTGACCTTCGTGATCGGCGGCATGACCGGCGTGCTGCTGGCGGTGCCCCCGGCCGATTTCGTGCTGCACAACAGCCTGTTCCTGATCGCGCATTTCCACAATGTCATCATCGGCGGCGTCGTGTTCGGCGCCTTCGCCGGGATCAGCTACTGGTTCCCCAAGGCCTTCGGCTTCCGGCTCGACCCGTTCTGGGGCAAGCTGTCCTTCTGGTTCTGGGTCCTGGGCTTCTGGGTCGCCTTCACCCCGCTCTACATTCTCGGACTGATGGCGTGACGCGGCGGCTGCGCGTGTTCGACGATCCCTCGCTGCAGATCTGGTTCCTGATCGGCCGCGTTCGGGGCGTTCCTGATCCTGCTCGGCATCCTGGCCTTCCTGGTCCAGCTTTTCGTGAGCGTGCTGCGGCGCGATCAGCTGCGCGACCTGACGGGCGATCCCTGGCACGGCCGGACGCTGGAATGGTCGACCTCCTCGCCGCCGCCACCCTATAATTTTGCCTTCACCCCGGTGATCTACGACATCGACGCCTGGTGGGACATGAAGAGCCACGGCTATCGCCGGCCGCTGGAGGGCTTCAAGCCGATCGTCATGCCGAAGAATACCGGCGCCGGCATCATCCTGGCCGGCTTTGCCGTCGCCTGCGCCTTCGGCCTAATCTGGTATATCTGGTGGCTGGCCGCGTTCAGCTTTGTGGCGCTGCTGGCGACGGCGATCGGCCATACCTTCAACTACCACCGGGAATACCGCTTCGCAGCGGAGGACATCGTCCGGACGGAGGAGCAGCGCTCGCGCTTCCTCGCCGCGGGAGGCGCCGCATGACGACGATCGACGAGGCGGGCGGAGCGCCGCTCTTCCATCTCGCGGAAGAGCACGAGCATGCCGAGGGCGGCAGCACGATGCTCGGCTTCTGGATCTATCTGATGAGCGATTGCCTCATCTTTGCGGTCCTGTTCGCGACTTATGGCGTGCTCGGCGGCAACTACGCGGCCGGCCGGCACCGAAGGATGTGTTCGAGCTGCCGCTGGTCGCCGTCAACACGACCATGCTGCTGCTCTCCTCCATCACCTACGGCTTCGCCATCCTCGCCGTGCAGCGCGAGCGCGTCGGCGAGACTCAGGCATGGCTGATCGTGACCGCCCTGTTCGGCGCGACGTTCGTCGGCATCGAGCTGCACGAATTCTCCGGGCTGATCGCCGATGGCGCCGGCCCGCAGCGTAGCGCTTTCCTGTCCTCCTTCTTCACCCTGGTCGGGACGCACGGCCTGCACGTGACCACCGGGCTGGTCTGGATGGTGACGCTGATGATCCAGGTCTGGCGCCATGGCCTGGTCGAGGCCAATAAGCGGGCGCCTTATGTGCCTCAGCATGTTTCTGGCATTTCCTCGACATCATCTGGATCGGCGTCTTCACCTTCGTCTATCTGATGGGGATGCTGCGATGAGCCACGACGTGCATGCCCATGACGGCGGCCACGCGCCGAGCACGCTCAAGGGGTATCTGACCGGCTTCGGGCTGTCGGTCGTCCTGACGGCGATCCCGTTCTGGCTGGTCATGAGCGGGACGATCGCCGACAAAAACGTAACGGCCTTAGTCATCATGGCCTTCGCCGTGGTCCAGATCGTCGTGCATATGATCTATTTCCTGCACATGAACGTCCGGTCCGAAGGCGGCTGGACGATCATGGCGCTGATCTTCACCCTGGTCCTGGTCGGCATAGCGCTGACCGGCTCGCTCTGGGTCATGTATCACCTGACGACGAACATGATGCCGAGCGCCCAGGACATGGGCCGAATGCCGTGACCGCCGCCGACGCGACACGGCTTGGAGCCCGTAGGGGCCGGCCGAACCCGCGTCGGCACCGTGGCGGCCTTGATCGGCATCGCCATCCTGATCGCCCTCGGCGTCTGGCAGCTCGAGCGACGGAGCTGGAAGCTGGATCTGATCGACCGGGTCGGGCAGCGCGTCCACGCGCCTCCCGTAGCAGCACCCGGGCCTACCGACTGGCCGGACATTGGCGCGGCCCGGGACGAATACCGGCATGTCAGCGTCTCAGGGCATTTCACCGACGCCCCGGCGACGCTGGTGCAAGCCGTAACCGAACTCGGTGGCGGCTATTGGGTCCTGACGCCGTTCCGCACCGCCGACGGCTTCACCATCCTGGTCAATCGCGGTTTCGTGCCACCCGACCGCCGCGACGTCCCGGCATCGGACGAGACCGCCGTAACCGGCCTGCTGCGCCTGACCGAGCCGAAGGGCGGCTTCCTGCGGGCGAACGATCCCGGGCAGGATCGTTGGTATTCGCGCGATGTTGCGGCAATCGCGGCCGCCCGCGGCCTCAACGATGTTGCGCCCTATTTCATCGACGAAGATGCCGGAGCCGATCCTGCGTCCTTCCCGCGCGGCGGGCTGACGGTCATCGACTTCCCCAACAATCATTTGGTCTATGCCCTGACCTGGTTCGTTCTGGCGCTGATGCTCGCTGTCATGACGATCGGCGCCCGGTTCAATAAACGCCTCCCCTCCCACAAAACGGATCTGTCGTGATCGACCCGGAGTCTGTGACCACTCGCCCACCCGTTTCGGATACGGCCAACCGCAAGAACATGCTGCTCCTGATCCAGCTGCGCTGGATTGCGGTGATCGGCCAGGTCGTGACGATCGCGGTCGTCGAAAGCGGCTTGGGGATCAGCCTGCCGCTGCGCCACATGGTACTGGTGCTGGGCGCGCTGGTGCTGCTCAATCTCGCCAGCTTCGCCTGGCTGCGCCAGCGCGACGACGTCAGCAGCGGCGGGTTGCTGATCGCCCTGCTGCTCGATGTCGTGGCATTGACGGCGCAGCTCTGGCTGAGCGGCGGCGCGATGAACCCCTTCGTCTCGCTCTATCTGCTGCAGGTGACGCTGGGCGCCGTGCTGCTCGATGCCGGGTCGACCTGGCTGGTCGTCGCCCTGAGCTGCCTCTGCTTCGCCGGGCTCACGGCGTTCTATCGGCCGCTGCAACCGCCGGACCAACTGGCCAGCGACATGTTCTCGCTGCACATCGCAGGGTCCTTCGTCTGCTTCATCCTCGATGCAACCCTGCTCGTCGTCTTCGTGACACGGATCACGCGGAATTTGCGCGAGCGCGACTCCCATCTCGCCGCACTGAAGCAGCATGCCGTCGAAGAAGACCATATCGTCCGCATGGGCCTCCTCGCGACCGGCGCCGCGCATGAACTTGGCACACCTTTGGCCTCGCTTTCCGTTATCCTTGGTGATTGGCGCCGCTTGCCGGCAATCGCCAAGGACGCCGATATGGCGCAGGAGGTCGAGGAAAGCAGATTGCCGTGCAGCGCTGCAAGTCGATCGTAACCGGAATCCTGCTCGCGGCCGGCGAGGCCCGGGGGCGAGGCGCCGGTCGTAACCACAGTCCATGCCTTCCTGGACGAGATTGTCGAGGAATGGCGC
>JBBCHB010000004.1:0-186674 GCA_037200015.1 Aliidongia sp.
ATGGACGATGCGCGTCCCGGCCAGCGGCCTAATGATCTCGATGCCTTCTGGATGCCGTTCACGGCCAATCGGCAGTTCAAAGCCGAGCCGCGCCTGCTGGTCGCCGCCGAAGGCGTGCACTACACCAGCCACGACGGAAGGCAGGTCCTGGACGGCTCGAGCGGGTTGTGGTGCGTCAATGCCGGCCATGGCCGCAAGCCGATCGTCGAGGCGATCCAGCGCCAGGCGGCCGAGCTCGATTTCGCGCCGACCTTCCAGATGGGCCACCCGAAGGTGTTCGAGCTGGCGTCGCGTGTCGCGGCGCTGCTGCCGGGCGATCTCAACCGGATCTTCTTCACCAATTCCGGTTCGGAAGCGGCCGATACCGCACTCAAGATCGCCATCGCCTATCATCGGGCGCGCGGCGAGGGCGCGCGCACCCGGCTGATCGGGCGCGAGCGCGGTTATCATGGTGTCGGCTTCGGCGGCATCTCGGTCGGCGGCATTTCGGCCAACCGGAAATTCTTCGGCTCGCTGCTGCCCGGTGCCGACCATCTGCCGCATACTCACGATATGGCGCGCGCCTTCACCAAGGGCCAGCCGCCGACCGGCAAGGAGCTGGCAACCGAGCTGGAACGCATCGTGGCGCTGCACGATCCCTCGACCATCGCCGCCGTCATGGTCGAGCCGATGGCCGGCTCGACCGGCGTGCTGCCGCCGCCGGTCGGCTATCTCGAAGAGCTGCGGCGGATCTGCGACAAATACGGCATCCTGCTGATCTTCGACGAGGTCATCACCGGCTTCGGTCGCTTGGGCAAGCCCTTCGCCGTCGAGCGCTTCGGCGTCATCCCCGACATGGTGACCATGGCCAAGGGCCTGACCAATGGCAGCGTGCCGATGGGCGCGGTCGCGGCGCGCGCCGGGATCCACGACACCTTCATGGACGGAGCGGCCGAAAACGCGATCGAGCTGTTCCATGGCTACACCTATTCCGGCCACCCGCTTGCCGCCGCGGCCGGCATCGCTACGCTCGACCTTTATCGCGACGAAGGCCTGTTCGAGCGCTCCGCTTCGCTCGAACCCTATTTCGAAGAGGCGGCGCACAGCTTGCGCGGCACGAGACACGTCATCGACATCCGCAATATCGGCCTGGTTGCCGGCATCGAATTGGCGCCGATTCCGGGCAAGCCGGGCGCGCGCGGTTTCGACGCTTTCCGGAAATGCTACGAAGCTGGCCTGCTGACCCGCGTGACCGGCGATATTCTCGCCGTATCGCCGCCGTTGATCATCGAACATCGGCAGATCGACGAGATCTTCGGCATTATGGGCGAAGTTTTGAACAAACTTGAGTGACACGGGGGCTGCCGTGCCGCGCCGAAAGGCGCTACGAAAGCGCCCATCATCAATTCCGCCCAAGTGAGGTAGGGCCCCATGCTGATCGGCGTTCCCAAGGAAATCAAAATCAACGAGAGCCGGGTCGGTCTCGTTCCGGGCTCAGTGCGCGAGCTGGTCCGCCACCATCATCAGGTGCTGGTCGAGCGCGGTGCTGGAGCCGGCATCGGCTTCAGCGACGAAGCCTATGCCGCTGCCGGCGCCACCATCGCCTCGGGGGCTAAGGAGATCTTCGCCAAGGCCGACATGGTGGTGAAGGTCAAGGAGCCGCAGCCCGAGGAATGCGCGGCCTTGCGCGAAGGCCAGGTGTTGTTCACCTATCTGCACCTCGCCGCCGACAAGGCGCAGACCGAGGCGCTGATCCGCTCCAAGGGCATCTGCATCGCCTATGAGACGGTGACCGACGCAAGGCGCGGCTTGCCGCTGCTGACGCCGATGAGCGAAGTGGCCGGCCGTATGTCGATCCAGGTCGCCGCACATTGCCTGGAGAAGCAGCAGGGCGGCGCCGGCATGCTGCTGGGCGGCGTGCCCGGCGTGCCCGCGGCCAAGGTCGTGATCATCGGCGGCGGCGTCTCCGGCACCAATGCCGCGCGCATGGCGATGGGCATGGAGGCCCATGTCATCGTCATCGACCGCTCGCTGCACCGGCTGAACGAGCTCGATCTGCAATTCGGCGCACGGCTGCACACCGTGTTCTCGACCTTCGAGAATATCGAACAGCACGTCATCTCGGCCGATGTCGTCATCGGCGCCGTGCTGGTGCCGGGCGCGGCCGCGCCCAAGCTGGTGACGCGCGAGATGGTGAAGCGCATGAAGCCCGGCTCGGTCATGGTCGACATCGCGATCGACCAGGGCGGCTGCTTCGAGACCTCGCGCCCGACCAGCCACGCGCAGCCGACCTATGTCGAGCATGACGTCGTACATTACTGCGTGACCAACATGCCGGGCGCCGTTGCCCGCACCTCGACCTTCGCCCTCAACAACGCGACGCTGCCCTTCGTCATGGCGCTGGCCGAGAAGGGCTGGGTCAAGGCGCTCAAGGATGACGAGCATCTCCGGAACGGCCTCAATGTCTGCCGTGGCGAGGTGACCTACCAGGCGGTGGCCCATGATCTGGGCTTCGACTATCGCCCGGCCCTGGAGGTCCTCGGCTAGATGCGGGTCACGGTCCTGGCGGCGACCGGGCGGCTGGGCCAGGCCCTGCTCCGGCGCCTCCAGGCCGAGTCCGATATCACCGTGATCGCGGTCGGGCGCGACGCGGCGAAGCTCACGGCTTTGCCGGGAGTGGAGACGCGCGCGGCCGATCTCGACGACCCGACGGCGCTCAAGGCAGCGCTGGCCGATGCGCAGATCGTGGTCAGCTGCACCAATGCCCGCTTTGTCCCGGCGATCCTGGCGGCGCTGCCGCCGAGCGGCGTCGAGCGCCTGGTTATGATGGGTTCGACGCGGTGCTTCTCCAAGGTGCCGGACGCGACCGCGACAGCGGTGCGCGCGGCCGAAGCGGCACTGGCGGCGTGTCCGATCTCGTCCGTATTTCTGCTGGCGACGCTGATCTATGGCAGCGGCGCCGGGGTGGTCGAAGGCCTGGCCGAGGCAATCCGGCGTTTCCCGCTACTGCCTTTGCCGGGCGGGGCGGCGCTGGTCCAGCCGATCCACATCGACGACGTCGCGGCGTGCCTGGTCGCAGCGATCAAACGGCCCGAGGCAGCCGGATCGCCGATCGTCATCGCCGGACCGCGGGCGATGCCCTACCGCGAGCTGGTGCGCGCGGTGGCGATGGCGCGCGGGTTGCGGCTCGTCCTGCTGCCGGTGCCGTCGGCGGCCGTCCGACTGGCCGCCTGGGGCGCCAGCCGGATCGGGCCACTTCGCGGGATTGCGGGTTCGGTGCTGCGTCTGCTCGAGGACAAGGCGTTCGACGTTTCGGACATGCACCGCAGCTTGGGAATCGAGCCGCGAGCCTTTATGCCCGAGTTAAACTAGCTTCCCGTGAACCTGACTCGGCAGCGTTAAGCGTGTCGGGGCCGACGGCGATTGTTTCTCTTTCCGCCATGCGACCCCTCACCCGCCGGCTAGGCAGGCTGTCCGGCGGCTTCCAGGATCAGCTTCGTGATTTCTTCGGGATGGGAAATCAACGAGAGATGGCTTGCCTTCACCTCGATGGTTTTCGCGCCCATGCGCTTGGCCATGAAGCGCTCCAGATCGGGGTTGATTGTTCGATCTTCCGTGGAAACGGCATAGAAACTCGGTTTCGAGCGCCACGCCGCATGCGTGGTCTTGCCTGCCAGGAGGGCCTTTTGGAACGGCTCCTGGACCGCGTAGAGCACCTTCGCCTTAGCCTCCGGCAGGTCGCCGGCAAAATCGCGCAGGAAAGCCTCCTCGCTCAGACGCCCCTCATCACCATCGAAGACGATGCCGGCAGATGCGGGCGGCGCCGGAAACGTCTTGGCCAAGGCCGTGTAATCCTCGCCTGCATCCGGGGCGCGCGCGGCCACATAGACAAGGGCCGAGACCTTCGGATCCATGCCGGCCTCGGTGACGATCATGCCGGAGAAAGAATGACCGACCAGGACCGTCGGACCGTCCTGCCGCGCCAGCACGCGTTGCGCGGCCGCGACCGCTTCGGGCAGGGTGGTGAGCGGATTTTGCACGGATGTGGCGTTGAGCCCCGCCGCCTGCAATCGTGCGATCACCTCGGACCAGCATGATCCGTCGGCGAACAGCCCATGGACGAAGACGACGTTGCGCGCCTTCGCGGGAGCGGGGATCGCGGCCATGCCGCGTGGGGCGATCAGCGAAGCGACAGCGCCGGCAACCATGGCGGTCGAGAAGTCACGCCTGCTCATCATCATCATGATCCGTCCTCCGTGCGCTCAGACGTTCGAACGCGAACGTCTTCATGAAATCCATTCGGCGCGAAGTTATCGGATAAGTATCCCCCGAATGGTATGTTATTAAGTAGCTGCAGAAATTATAAAAAAACCTATTCCGTCGCACTCTTTGCCCGGCTGCCCTGTGACGGGCGGGCCGGTGCCGTGCTGCGACGGAATGCACCGGGGTATCGGGAGATCGATCGATTATCGTTGCCCGACCTCAGGTGATGCCGTATCGCGACGGGCTATGGGCGTCGGCCGCACAGGCCGTGCGGCATTCGTGCCCGGGTATTGGAGGATAGATCATTCGAGCTTTCAGAGAGTTGCGCGTGGCCAAAGGCCGGGCTGCGGCAAACCATGTCCGGGCTGCGGCTGCGGCGCTTGCCGTCCTGGTGCTCGGCGCCGCGGCTCCGCCGCCGGCACAGGGCCCGTCCGAACCCGCGGCTGTACCTCAGCCGGAGCAATGGGGCATCGTGACCAGCCTGCCCGGCGATAGCTGCGGCGCCAAGGCGCCGACGGTGAATGGCATCGATCTCAACATCATGCTTGCGCCGAACAAGGCGCTTAGCCTGATTCTCGGCAGTCCGGCCTGGAAGATCGAGGCGCGGACCTATGAAGTCGTCATGAAGCTGGACGATCTGGATCCCTTCACCTTTTCCATGCACGGACAGGGGCCAGCGCTGATCGGCGAAATTCCGCCGGGCTTCCGCGCCGAGTTCCTGACTGCCGGCAAGATCGGCTTTCATGTCGGCGGGGTCGATTATGCCGTGCAGGTCCGCAACCTGACCGGCGTCGTGGCCCGGCTGCAGACCTGCGTCGAGGCCCGGCAGGCCACGGACAAGACGAAGTAACGCCGGATGGGCGAGCGAGGAGACGCGGCATGAGATCGACCGCCATGATGGTTGCCGGGCTGCTGCTCGGGGTGGGGTGCGCGGCGCAAGCCGCGTCGCCGCCGGCGACCGAGGGCCGGCATGGCATGGTCGTCACCTCGCAGCGCCTGGCATCCGAAATCGGCGTCGAGATCCTGCGCCGTGGCGGCAACGCGGTCGATGCCGCTGTCGCAGTCGGTTATGCCGAGGCGGTGGTCAATCCGTGCTGCGGCAATATCGGCGGCGGCGGCTTCATGGTGCTGCACCTGGCGGATGGCCGCGACATCTTCGTGAATTTCCGCGAGACGGCGCCGGCGGCGGCGAGCGAGGCGATGTATCTCGATGCCGCCGGCAACCCGGTCAAGGGCGCCAGCCTCTATGGCTGGAAGGCGGCCGGCGTGCCGGGCACGGTGCTCGGGCTGGATACCGCGCTGAAGGAGTACGGCACGCTGCCGCGCGAAGCAGTCATGGCGCCGGCGATCAAGCTGGCGCGCGAGGGCTTCGTGCTGACCCGGCCGGATACCGACATACTCGATGCCCAGGTCGAGCGTTTCCGCCAGGATCCGGTCGTGGCCCGGATCTTCCTGCGGCCGGATGGCAGCCCGCTGCAGCTGGGCGACACGCTGGTGCAGAAGGATCTGGCCGCGACGCTGGAGGCGATCGCCAAGACCGGCCCGGATGCCTTTTACAAGGGCGCCATCCCCAAGGCGGTCGAGGCGGCGTCCAAAGCCGGCGGCGGTTTGCTCACCGCAGCCGATTTCGCCGGCTACAAGATCACCGAGGGCAAGCCGCTGAGCTGCAGCTATCGCGGCTATCAGTTCCTGTCCGCGCCGCCGCCCAGCTCCGGCGGGGTCACATTATGCGAGATCCTGAACATCCTCGAAGGCTACGACATGCGGGCGCTCGGCTTCCACTCGGCCGCCGCGGTCCATGTCATGGTCGAGGCGATGCGCCACGCCTATTTCGACCGCAACACCGATCTGGGCGATCCGGCCTTCGTGCAGAACCCGCTCGACCGGCTGCTGTCCAAGGATTACGCCGCCGCGATCCGCGCGCAGATTCTGCCGGACAAGGCCGGCAGCTCGAAGGATCTCGTGGCCGGCGCACCGGCGCGCGAGAAGCCGGAGACGACGCATTACTCGATCGTCGACAAGGCCGGCAACGCCGCTTCGGTGACCTATACCGTGAACGGCATCTTCGGCTCGGTCGTGATCGCGCCCGGCACCGGCTTCTTCCTCAATGACGAGATGGACGATTTCACGGTCAAGCCGGGGACGCCCAACCTGTTCGGTCTGGTCCAGGGCCAGACCAATGCCATAGCGCCTGGCAAGCGGCCGCTGTCCTCGATGTCGCCGACCATCGTGACCAAGGATGGCAGGCTGTTCCTGGTGCTGGGCAGCCCCGGCGGCTCGCGCATCATCACCATCACGCTGGAGACCGCGCTCAACGTCATCGATTACGGCATGGCGCCGCAGGAGGCGGTCGACGCGCCGCGCATCCACCATCAATGGCTGCCGGACTCGGTGAGCTATGAATCGCTCGGCCTGTCGCCCGATACGCTGAAGCTGCTCGATGGCATGGGCTACAAGATGGTCGAGCAGACCGGCTGGGGCGCGGCCGAGCTGATCGAAATCGGCCCCGATGCGAGCGCCGGCGGTGCCGAATCCTCCGGCAACGATGCGGCGCGCAGCGGCAAGGTCCGGCCCGGCTGGATCTACGGCGCGACCGACGACCGCCGCCCGGCCGGGGCGGCGCTGGCCGAATAGGGCGGGGAGAACCGCGATGGCGCGATTGGTGGTGTTCCGCGGCAAGAGCCTCTACGGCTATCTCAACCGCTTCACCGGGGCGCTCGCGGCGGCACTGGCCGAGGCCGGGGATACGATCGTCATGATCGATACCGAGCAGCCGGGCCATCTCGGCCAATTGCAGCAGGCGCTCGGCGCCGGACCGGTCGACGGCTTCATCGGCTTCGTGCGGAACGGGCTGATCCGCCAGAGCGACAACAACCCATATAACCTGCTCGACCGGCCGCTGGTGTCGATCTACCTCGATCCGCTGCTGATCTATTGGCAGGACGTGGTGACGCCGATCCGTCGGCGCATCCTGTTCTCGACCGCGCCGGACGATCCGGCGCTCTGGGTCGACAAATTCCGCATCACCGTGCCGCCGATCCGGCATCTCGCCCATGCCGCAACGCCGCTGGCACAAGGCGAGCGCGCCGTGCCGCTAGACCGGCGTGACGTCGACATCCTGTTCTCGGGCACGGCGCCGGCCGATCCGGCTATACTGCGCAGTTCCTGGCTGAACCACGGTCCGGCGATGGCGAAATCGCTGTTCCGGCTGCTCGAAGCCTATGACGCGGATCCGGGGCAGTCGCTCGGTGCGCTGATCCTGCGGCTCGAACCCGGCCTCGCCGCGATCGGGACGCCAGAGGCCGCGGCCTTTCATTTCACGACGATCGATAGCTATCTGCGCGCGCGCTCACGCTGGCAGACGGCGCAGGCGCTGATGACATTGCCGACGACCTTCGTGGGCCCTGGCTGGGAGGCGGTGGTCGCCGCGTCGCCCGGCCCGCTGCGTGCGACGCTGCTCGGCCAGCAGGACAGCGGCGTCGTGGCCGATCTCATGAGCCGCGCCCGGATTGTCGTGAGCACCTGTACGCCGCATCATGGCACCCATGAGCGGATCTTCCAGGCCATGGCCGTCGAAGCCGTGGCACTGACGACCGAGACGCGCTGGTTGAGACAGAATGCGCCGAGCGAGGGGCTCGTCCAGTTCCGGGCCGGGCGCGACGATGTCGCAGGGATGGCGGCGCAGCTGCTGAGCGACCGGGCTAGCATGGGCCGGATCGCCGAGACCGGGCGACGGTGGTTCGAGGCCGCCTACACCTGGCGGCATTCGGCCGCCGCCGTTCGCGCGGCGCTGAATCTGCCGCGGCCTTAGCGCCGGCACGGAGTATAACCTGCTGTCGGTAATCGAAAACCCGTCATCCCCGGGCTTGTCCCGGGGATCCACGTCGGGTAGCTGCCTCTGTCCTGGCCGAATTGGGGCTCGGCCCGACGTGGATGGCCGGGACAAGCCCGGCCATGACGATCTATCGAAGTTTAGCGGACGTCAGCTTCCAGCGCCCGCCGAAGCCTACTCCAGCTCGGCTGCGGTCTTGATCACCCGGTTGACCAGACCGTAATCGATCGCCTCGACCGCCGACATCCAGTAGTTCCGCTCGCAATCCTTGCGGACCTTTTCGATCGGCTGGCCGGTCTCGTCGGCGATCACCTTGGTCAGGCGCTCGCGCATCTTGATGATCTCGCGCGCCTCGATGTCGATATCGGTTGCCTGGCCGCGCACGCCGCCGCTCGGCTGATGCAGCAGGAAGCGGGTGTTGGGCAGGCAGTAGCGACGGCTCTTCTCGCCGGCCAGGTAGATATGCGCGCCGGCCGAGGCGACCCAGCCAGTGCCGATCACGCGCACCGGCACGCTGTCGCGGACGAATTTGATGATGTCGTGGATCGAATCGCCGGATTCGACATGGCCGCCGGGCGAGCTGATAAAGACGTCGATCGGCTTGGTCGATTCCTCGGCCAGGGTCAGGATGCGGGCCACGACGTCGCGCGCGATCTTGTCGTTGATCTCGCCGAACACCATGACCTTGCGGCCCTTGAACAGGCGGGATTCCAGCTCGTTCACGGTCGAGGCCGCGGCAGTCTTCTTCTCTTCCGTCTCCGGCGCATCCGGATCTTCGTCATCGGCGCGGAACGGGGGCAGGCGATGGGTCACGGGGCTTATCCTCTTTGCGTCAGGCACTGTCATCTCGGGCGCGAAACCGCCGCGTAACATGTGGTGCGCCGGAAGTCGAGCGAAAGGGCGATCACGCGCATGGCGGCAGGGCAATCGGCATCAGCGATTCGAAGGCGCGGGCGGCGCGCAGCACGACATCGTCGCGATGTGACGGCCCGACCAGCTGCAGCCCGACCGGCAAGCCCTGGGCGAAGCCGCACGGCATCGAGGCTGCCGGATGCCGGGTCAAATTGAAGGGATGGGAGAGCGGCGTCCAGCCCGGCCAGCCGGCATAGGGCCCGCTTGCCGGCGTGTCGCGCCCCGCTTCGAAAGCGGTGATCGGCAGGGTCGGCGTCAAGATCAGGTCGTAGCGCTCGAACAGCCGATTGACCGTGATGGTATGGCCGTCGCGCGCCTTGGCGGCATTGACGTAATCGGCCGCCGAGAATTTACGCCCGGCCTCGGCCATGGCCTGCAGGCCGGGATCGATCGCGAGCCGCTGTTCCGGCGTGAAGCCGTCGAGCAGGGCCGCGGCGCCCGATAGCCAGTGCTTGCCGAAGATTTCGGCGATGCCGGGCAGCGACAGGGTGAAGTCCTCGACATGCGCGCCCAGCTCTGCGAAGCGGGCGACCGCGGTCTCGACCACTGCGGCGACGGCGGGATCGACCGCCTCGTCGTTGATCGTGCGCGCGAAGCCGATGCGCCAGCCGGCGACGCCGTCATCGAGGCCGATCGTCCAGTCGCGGCCGTCATAGGGCAGGGCCTGGCCGTCGCGATTGTCGGGCCGCGCCAGGATATTGAGCATCTGCGCCGCATCCGCGACGCAGCGCGTCATCGGCCCGACATGGGCGACCGCGGCGAAGGGGCTGGCCGGATAAGCCGGGACGCGGCCGAACGACGGCTTCAGCCCGAAGATCCCGGTGAAGCCGGCCGGAATACGGATCGAGCCGCCGCCATCCGTGCCGAGATGCAGGGCGCCCAGGCCGAGCGCCGCCGCGACCGCGGCGCCGCCGGACGAACCGCCGCAGGTCCGCTCCGGATTCCACGGGTTGCGCGTGACGCCGGTCAGCGGGCTGTCGGTGACGCCCTTCCAGCCGAATTCCGGAGTCGTGGTCTTGCCGATCAGCACGGCGCCCGCTTCGCGCAGCCGCGCCGTGACCGGTGCATCCTCGTCCCAGGCCTGGTCGCGCCCGACCAGCTTGGAGCCGCGCAAGGTCGGCCAACCGCGGGCGAGGATGAGGTCCTTGACCGTCGCCGGCACACCGTCGACCGGCGACAGCCATTTGCCTTGCCGGTAGCGCGCTTCCGACTCCCGCGCCGCAGCCAGCGCTCCCGCTTCGTCCAGATGGCAGAATGCGTTGGTCCGGCCGTCGAGCCCGCGAATCCGATCAAAGACGGCCCTGGTCGTCTCGACCGGCGACAGGCTGCCGTTGCGGTAGGCGGCGGTCAACGCCGAGACGTTCATCAAGGCCGGATCGATTGTCATGGATTGGTTCGCCGTCTCGCAATCGGGAGCCGCGATGATGCGCGAGCCGGTACGACGGGGCAAGTTGCAGCGGCACGACCGGGATGCCACACCCGGTTCACGGTATCGCGATAGGGGCTCGGTTTGGCTTGGCCGGGCCGGTGGTTTCGGTCCATATGAGAGGATCGGATCGGGGGAGAGCATGGGGGTGGATTGGTGCGGCATCGTCGGCGTCGCGGGGGCGCTGACGCTGGCGGGATCGGTGGCGGCGGCCCCGGCGTGGTCCGGCAGCGCCATGGCCGAGGAGCAGCCGAAGCTGCTGCATCTCGCCAACCGGCCGGATTTCATCGCCGAGGATACGGTCCAGAAATTCGAGGCCGAGACCGGCATCAAGGTGACTTACGACACCTATCCGTCCGACGAGTCGCTGCTCGCCGCGCTGAAATCCGGCAACAAGCAGGGCTGGGATCTGGTCGTGACCGCGGCTGTGCCAGATCTCGTGCAAGCGCTTGCCGATCATCTGCTGCAGCCGATCGAGCCGGGCAAGTTGTCGAATGCCGGCAATCTCGATCCCGAGGTCGAGGCAGCCCTGGCCGGTCTCGATCTGGGCAATAAATTCGCCGTGCCGTATCTCTGGGGCTCGGCGGGGCTCGGCATCAATACGGCGCTGCTGAAGAAGACCGTGCCCGATGCGCCGACCGATAGCCTTGCTCTCATCTTCGATCCCGTTCTGGCGGCGCAGGTCGGCGGCTGCGGCGTCGCCATGGCCGATTCGCCGGAAGATGTCGTGCCGGCTGCTCTGGCATTCCTGGGCCTGGATCCGACGACTCAGGACGAGAAGAGCCTGGCCAAGGCCGGCGATCTGCTCGCCAAGCTGAAGCCGATCGTCCGGCGGCTGCCGCTCGGCGACTTCGCCGAACAGCTCGGCTCCGGCAAGATCTGCGTCGGCTTCGGCCCCTCGACCGAGGTAAGCGACGCGCGCACCCGGGCCGACGATATCGAGGATGGGCCGGACATCACCTATGTCGTGCCCAAGGAGCGCAGCCGGCGCTGGATTGACGTGTTCGTGCTGCCGGCTGGGGCGGCCAATACCGCGTCGGCTTATGCCTTCATCGACTATGTGCTGCGGCCCGAGATCATCAGCGACATCACGGATCTGACCGGCGCCGCCAATCCGAACACGCTGGCCGTGGATTTCGTCGACGAGGACGACAAGACCGACGAGACCGTGTTCCCGTCCGCCGCCTCCCGCGCCCGGCTGTTCCTGGACAAGCCGCTGAGCCCCGAGGCCGACAAGGCGCGGCAGCGGATCTGGGCGCGCACGAAGCCCTGAGGTGGCGCCTCATGCCGGATTATGGCAGTCATAGAAACATTCCCAACGCGCGGAGTTTCCAGTGACCAAGATCGCCACGCCTGCCGCATCGGGCTTCCATATGCCGGCCGAATGGGCGCCGCATGAGCGCTGCTGGATGGCTTGGCCGGCCCGCGCCGATCTGTGGAACGGGCGCGAGCGTCAAGCCAAGGCGGCCTATGCCGCGGTCGCGCAGGCGATTGCTGCAGCCGAGCCGCTGACCATGCTGGCGCGGCCCGAGGATCTGGCCGAGGCGCGTGCCGAATGTGGGCCGAACGTCGAGATCATGGCCATGCCGCTCGACGATTCCTGGATGCGCGACAGCGGCCCGACCTTCCTGGTCAATGCCGATGGCAAGGTTGCCGGCGCCGATTGGCAGTTCAACGCCTGGGGCGGCAAGTTCCCGCCTTGGGACAAGGATGCCGAAATCGCCGGCCGGGTGCTCGACAGCCTGAGCCTGCCTGCCTTCAAGGCGCCCTTCGTGCTCGAAGGCGGCTCGATCCATGTCGATGGCGAAGGCACGGTGATCACCACCGAGCAATGCCTGCTCAATCCGAACCGCAACCCGTCGCTCGGCCGTGCCGAGATCGAGGCCAATCTGCGCGAATGGCTCGGTGTCAGCAGCGTAATCTGGCTGGGCCAGGGGCTGGAGAACGACCACACTGACGGCCATGTCGACGACATCACCTGCTTCGTCCGGCCCGGCGTGGTCATGACCGCGACCTGCGCCGATCCGGCCGATTACAATCACCGGGTGCTCGAAGACAATCTGCGCCGGCTGCGTTCTGTGCGCGACGCTCGGGGCCGGACGCTCGAGATCATCGAATTGCCGCTGCCGGCGCGGCGCGACACGGCGGCCGGACGGCTGGTGTTGACCTACCTGAATTTCTATATCGCCAACGGCGCGATCATCGCGCCGGCCTTCGACGATCCGATGGACGAAGCAGCGGCCCGGATCCTGGCAAAGGCCTTCCCCGATCGCCATATCGTGCAAGTGCCGGTGCTCGACATCCTGGAGGGCGGCGGCGGCATCCATTGCATCACGCAGCAGCAGCCGGCCGGCCGGTGAGGGAACGAGCATGACCGAAGTGAAGGTGGCGGCGACGCAGTTCGCCATGAGCGACGACCGGGCCGAAAACGTCGAGAAGGCTGTCTCGATGGTGCGGCGTGCCGCAGCCGAGGGCGCCAATATCATTCTGCTGCCCGAGCTGTTCGAGACGCCTTATTTCTGCAAGGACCAGAAGCCGGAATGGTTCGCCGAGGCGCGGCCGGCCGAGGGTAACCCGACCCTGGCACAGTTTGCCGATCTGGCGCGTGAGCTTGAGGTCGTCCTGCCGGTCAGTTTCTTCGAGCGCGCCAACAACGCCTATTACAACTCGCTCATGGTCATCGACGCCGATGGCAGCCAGCTCGGCCTCTATCGCAAATCGCATATCCCGGACGGACCGGGCTATCAGGAGAAATTCTATTTCCGCCCGGGCGATACCGGCCTCAAAGCCTGGTCGACCCGCTACGGCCGGATCGGCATCGGCATCTGCTGGGACCAGTGGTTCCCGGAGACGGCGCGCAGCATGGCACTGATGGGGGCGGAACTGCTGTTCTATCCGACGGCGATCGGCTCCGAGCCGCAGGACCCGACGCTCGACAGCCGCGATCATTGGCAGCGCGTCATGCAGGGCCATGCCGGCGCGAACCTCATGCCGCTGGTCGCCTCCAACCGGGTCGGGCGCGAGGCGGGCGACAGCGCGGTTGCGACCTTCTACGGCTCGTCCTTCATCGCCGGCCCGACCGGGGCGAAGGTCGCCGAAGCAGGTCGAGACGGCGACGCCGTGCTGGTCGCCGGCTTCGACCTCGACCAGATTCGCCGCCAGCGCGATTCCTGGGGGGTGTTCCGCGACCGCCGGCCGGAACTCTACGGCGCGATCGCGACGGCGGATGGCGGGACGCGGGTGTAGGGTCGAAAAGGGCTACGCCTCTTCTGTCTCTTCCGGGGCGATTTCGACGCCGCGATAAAATTCGATCACCGGGACTTCGATGCCGATTTCCGGCATACGGAGAATGGTATCAGCGACGAGAACGTGGCCAACCCAATCGCTGCCGACGCGCTCGAACATTGTTCCACCGATCCGGTCCTGCGCCAGCATCACGTAACGCTGTACGGAAGGCGTCGCAGCGTATTCACTATTCTTCGTCACGATATCGGTTGACGCCGTACTCGCGCTCAGTACCTCGAAAATCACGATGGGATCGCGGACGATCGTTGTCGTCTGGGGAAGCGGCGTACAGATGACGAAGCCGTCCGGGTAGCGGATGCGTCCGGCCACTTCGATCTTCACATCGCTGCCGACAAACTGACAGGGCCGGTCCCGAAGACATCCGTCGAGCGCCGCGCCGATGTTGCGCTGGATGTATCCATGAGCCAGGGTTCCACCCATCATTGCGACGGGACGGAATCCATCGAATTCATATTTCGCTGGCTGACGCTCCTCCCAATCGAGGAACTCCGCTAGAAGCCAGGGCTCGTGTTTGACGGCGCTCATAGGGACGAGCCTAGCATGAACCGACTCGAAACACTTCAGCGGGAATGGCATATTTCCCCGCGGTATCGCATCGACCACCCCCTGGAACTGCCACGCAGCTGTGCTAGGTTGTCGCGACAACCAAAGGGAGGAAAACAGTGCAGCTCTATAATTCGATGGGCCCGAATCCGAAGACGGTCCGCATGTTCATGGCCGAGAAGGGCATCGACATTCCGCTGGTCAAAATCGATTTGATGGGCGGCGAGAATCGACGCGAGCCATTCCTGTCGAAGAATCCGGCGGGCCAACTGCCGGCGCTCGAGCTCGAGGACGGCACCGTGCTGACCGAGATCGTGGCGATCTGCGAATATCTCGATGAGATCTCGCCGTCGCCGTCGCTGATCGGCGACACGCCAGAAGAACGGGCCTTGACCCGGATGTGGACGCGCCGGATCGATCTCAACATCACCGAGCCGCTGACGGCCGGGTTCCGCTATGCCGAGGGCCTGCCGCTGTTCCAGAGCCGGATGCGCTGCATTCCCCAGGCCGCGGCCGATCTGAAGGCGATCGCCCAGGAAAAGCTTGTCTGGCTCGACGGGCTGATCGCCGGACGCAGCTTCATCTGCGGCGAGAAGCTGACGCTTGCCGACTTTGTCCTTTTCGCCTTTCTTGATTTCGGTTCCAACGTCGGACAGAAAATCGATCCGGCATTGACCAACATCATCGCCTGGTACGACCGCGTGAAAGCCCGGCCGAGTGCGGCGGCCTGACCAACCGGTTCGAGCAAGGCGAGGAGACAACGCGCATGCTCCGTCATCTCGCCTCGCTCGCCGTCGTTGTATCGCTGCTGCCGGTGCCGGCACGCGCGCAGCCGGCCGACACGGCGGGGACTGCGGCGTGCGAACTCTCGGGCTGGTCGGCCGATCCCGATCCGGCCGGGCTGAACGTCCGCGCGGCGGCGCGCAAGGATGCACCGGTCATCGGCACGCTGCCGCACCGGCCGGATTACGCCGTCGAGTTCGACATCATCGGCAGCCGGGACGGCTGGCTGCTGATCCGCAACGCTCGGGCGCCCAGCTATGGCGACGGGCCGGACAAGCCGGTCTTCGCCGGCCCGGGCTGGGTCTTCGCCGACAAAGTCCGGTTCCTGATCAACGATCCCGCACTGCGTGCCCAGCCGCAGCCCGATGCCGCGACGGTGCTGCGGCTGGACAGTGCCGACCACAGCGAAGGCCCGGATTCCGCCACGATCGACCATGTCTATGGCTGCCAGGGCACCTTCGCCGAGGTCGAGGCACATATGAGCAAAGGGCCGCATAAGCGGGGCTGGGCGACGCATATCTGCAGCAACCAAGTCACCACCTGCGTGTGATTGGGTGTTATACCAACCCGCGTTGCCCTTGACTCGCTTGGGGATTCCCAAGCGCGTTGAACTGTGACTCGATGTCGTGGTGCGCCGATACGCGCTGCGGAGAGTTTCATGGGGACAGGTGTCAAGATCACGCGCGTTGAGCATACGGCGGCAGCGCTTCGGGCGTTGTGCGCGCGCTGCACGGATGGCGCGCAGGTTCGCCGCATTTTGGCGATTGCGCTGGTCCTTGAGGGGCGTCCGCGGGCCGAGGCGGCGGCCTTGCGCGGCATGGATCGCCAGACGCTGCCCGACTGGGTGCATCGCTACAATGCCGAGGGCATTGCCGGGCTGAAGTCGCGCACTGGCCCGGGCCGGGAGCCTTATTTGAGCGCGGCGCAAAAGGCCGAGCTGCGCGCACTGGTCATCCGCGGCCCTGACCCGCAGACGCACAAGGTGGTGCGCTGGCGGTGCATTGATCTGCAGGCGGAGGTGGCGCGCCGCTGGTCGGTGGAGGTGCATGAGAGCACGATCGGCAAATGGCTGGACGAGCTTGGCCTGACGCGGTTGCAGCCCCGGCCGGTGCATCCGAAGAAGGATGCCGAGGCGGAGGAGGCTTTTAAAAAAACTTTGCCGATCTGGTCGGCGAGGCGCTCGAAGATACCGCGCCCGGCGCATCGATAGAAATCTGGTTCCAGGACGAAGCCCGCGTCGGCCAGCAGGGCGGCCACGCCTATATCTGGGCGCCGGTCGGCACGCGCCCGCTGATGGTGCGCGATAACCGTCATGAGTCCGCCTACATCTTTGGCGCCATCTGCGCGCAGCGCGGGGTGGGGGCGGCGATGCTCACGCCGGTCGCCAATACCGAGATGATGAATCTGCATCTGGCGGAAATCAGCACCCAGGTCGCACCGGGCGCGTGTGCCGTCTTGGTCTGCGACGGTGCCGGCTGGCATCAACGCGGCCAAAAGCTGCGGGTGCCGGCCAATATCTGTCTGTTATCGCTGCCGCCATACAGCCCCGAGCTGAACCCAATGGAGAATGTCTGGGACTATCTGCGCCAGAACAAACTCTGCGCGGCCGTTTGGGACAGCTACGACGACATCCTGGCGGCTTGCGTAACCGCTTGGAACTGGCTCATCGCCGACCCCGCACGCATAACCTCAATCGGGAGCCGGGATTGGGCACGTATCAGTGGTTAGGCGGGTTGGTATTAATCTCGGTTGAGTATGCGATCTCGGAGACCGCCTATGATCGTCCGCACCACTCTCTTTCGGTCGAACCGAAGCCAAGCAGTTCGACTGCCGAAGGATGTTTCCTTCCCGCCGGAGGTGAGCGAGGTCGTTATCATTCGAGAAGGCTCGCGGCGCGTGATAGTCCCGGCCGATGCGGTGTGGGATGATTTCTTAGCTTCACCGAGCATCGACTTTCCCGAGCGCGACCAACCCGGACTCTAGGGGCGCGAGAGTTTCCGATGCTGCGGTTCATGCCCGGTATGATGGCTTGTTCTGAGAAGACTGGCTGAGGCCCATTTATGGACCCCTGGGGACTGCGCCGCGAATGGGAGGTTCACACTCCCACCCGCGCGCAATTCCCTACGCCGCATTCCGTCCCTTGCCGCTCGCTTCGGCCAGGCGCTGCACGGCTGGATAGTCCGTCTTGCCTGTCCCAAGCACCGGAATGGCGTCGGCCAGACACAGCAGGCGCGGCACCATCAGTTCCGGCACGCCGCGCTCGCGGGCGAAGGCGAGCAGGGCCGGGATCTCCGCGCCCTTGTGGTTGGTCACCAGCATGAGCTGCTCGCCCTTGCGCAGGTCGGGCAGGGCGACCACGGCATGGGCGAAATCCGGCCAGAGCTGGGCCGCCAGCATTTCGGCCGCAGTCATCGAGACCATCTCGCCGGCGATCTTGGCGAAGCGCTTGGCGCGACCGAGGATGTGGATGAAGCCGGTCTCGTCGATCCGCACGATATCGCCCGTGTCGTACCAGCCGCCCTCCGGAGGCTCCAGCACGCCGGGCGCCGCGGCACGCAGATAGCCCAGCATGACGTTCGGGCCGCGCACCTGCAGCCGGCCGCCGATCTCGACGCCGGGCACCGGGTCGATCCGGGCCTCGATGCCGGGCAGCAGCCGTCCGACCGAGCCGGACCGGTTATGCATCGCCGTGTTGATGGCAAGCGCCGGCGCGGTTTCCGTGGCGCCGTAGCCCTCCAGCACGCGCACGCCGAAGCGCTCGCTGAACAGCCGCCGCGTCTCGTCGCGCACCTTCTCGGCGCCGGCGAAGGCGTAGCGCACCGCGTAGAAATCATAAGGATGCGCAAACCGGGCCCAGCCGTTCAGGAAGGTGTCGGTGCCGAACACGATGGTCGCGTCGGTGTCGTAGATCAGCTCCGGCACGATTTTGAAATGCAGCGGCGAGGGATAGTAGAAGGTCCGCACGCCATAGAGCAGCGGCAGGATCGTGCCGCCGGTCAGGCCGAAGCTGTGGAACATCGGCATGGCGTTCAGCACACGGTCGGACGGGTTGAAATCGATCACTGAGGCGAGCTGGGCGCAATTGGCCAGGATATTGCGGTGGCTGAGCACGACGCCCTTGGGCGTGCCCTCCGATCCGCTGGTGAACAGCACGATGGCCGGCATGTCGGGGTCGGTATGGGCGCCGGGCATGTTGCGGGCGAATTTCGACCGGACCAGCCCGAGCAGCTTGTCGAATCTGCCGACCGATTCCCGGATGTCCTCCATCCAGACCAGCTTGACCGATTCGGCCAGCCTTTCGACCACCTTATCGAGCTTGCCGCGCTCGACGAATTTGCGTGAGCACAGCACGGTCTTGACCTGTGCCGCGGTGCAGGCCGAGATCATGCCGTCGGCGCCGGCCGAGAAGTTGAGCATGGCCGGCACGCGCTCCTGCGCCTGGAGCGCCAGGAAGGTCACCAACGCACCGTTCGAATTCGGCAGCAGCACGCCGACCGCCTCGCCGCGCTCGGTGAAGCCCGCGAGCTTACGGCCGAGCACGGTGGCGCCCAGCACTAGGCGGCCATAGGATAGCGGCTTGCGGTCGATATCCTCGGCGATCGGCAGGGCGGCGCCGTAGCGTGCCTTGGCGTCGAGCAGCGCCAGGAACAGCGAACGGTCCGTGTTCTGCGTCGCGAAGGCGGTGCCGACCATCAGGTCCTGCAGCGCGGTGCCGACGACCTGGCGGCGCTGCCGGCCGCGGATTGCCGGATCGACGGTCAGGCTGACGGCGGGCAGGATGGTCATGGTCAGCTTGGGGAACCAGCGCAGTCGCAGCTTGCCCTTCATCCGCGACAGATGGGTGAATTGCAGCCCGTCGATGCGGATCGGCACGACCATGGCGTCGGCCCGGTCGGCGACCGCGCCGGCGCCTTCGTAGATCTTCATCAGCCCGCCGGTCTTGGTCAGCCGGCCTTCCGGGAAGATCGCGAGCGGCACGCCGTCGCGCACGGTCTTGATCATCGCCTTGACGGTGTAGGGATTGCCCGGATCGACCGGGAAGATCTTGACGAAGGCGAGGAACATCCGCGCCCACCATTTCTGCGTCATCTGGGTGTTGACGGCGAAGGTGACGTTGCCCGGCAGGTAGCAGGCGACGAAGCAGCCGTCGAGGAAGCTCAGATGGTTGATGACGACGACGCGGCGCGGTCCGGCTGTCTTGTAATGCTCCATGCCGGAGATCTCGACGCCGTGCAGCGTCTCGAAATACCAGCGCAAGGCCGCGCGCATCATCTCATGCGGCAGCAGGCTGCAGATGACGAGCGCGAAGCACAGATTGGCGAAAGCGGTCAGTCCGAGGATCCAGGGCGCCGGCATGCCGGTCGAAGCGAGCGCCGCGACGACGATCTGGCCAACCACCATGAAGGCGGCGTTCATCACATTGTTGGCGGCGATCATGCGCGAGCGGTGCGACGGTTCGGAGCTTTCCTGCAGGATGGCGAAGAGCGGCACGGAATAGACGCCGCCGCAGATCGCGAGCAGGAACAGGTCGATCAGCATGCGCCAGCCGACCGGTGCCGCGATCAGGGCCGAGACCGTCTCGACCGTGCCGGCATGGCCGCAGGCCCAGGCGAAATCCCAGGCGAAGAGGGAGAGGCCGAGCGCGGCATAGGGCACATGGCGCGGCGAGGCCTCGCCCTTGAGCAGGCGCCCGGCCAGCAGCGAGCCGAACCCGACGCCGACGGCGAAGATCGTCAGCAGCAGCGTCACGGTCTGGCTGTCGGCGGCCAGCGTGTCCTTGGCGATGATCGGGAACTCGGTCAGCATGATCGAGCCGAAGGCCCAGAACCAGCTAAGGCCGATAATCGAGAACCAGACCGGCTGGTTCGCTGCCGCCTGGCGCACCAGGGCCGCGGTCTCGCGGGGAATGTTCCAATCGAGCGCCAGGCCGGGATCGGCGGCGGGCGCCGGCGGCACGCGGAAGGCGGCATAGGCGCCGGCGGCCGCGACCACCAGCCCGGCCGTCGAGACGATGGCGGGGCCATGATCCAGCGCCACCAGCGCGGCGCCGGCGATGGTGCCGATCAGGATGGCGGCGAAAGTGCCGGCCTCGATCAGCGCATTGCCCTGCACCAGCTCGGACTCGGCCAGGTGATCGGGCAGGATGCCGTATTTCAGCGGGCCGAAGAAAGTCGCCTGGATACCGAGCCCGAAGAGCACGGTCATCAGAACCGGGACGCTGTCGGTCAGGAAGCCGATCGCAGCGAGGACCATGAGCGCGATTTCGAACAGCTTGGTCAGCCGGATCAGGCGGGATTTGTCGTTGCGGTCGGCCAGCTGGCCGGCGAGCGAAGAGAACAAGGCGTAGGGCAGGATGAACAGCCCGCCGGCCAGCGCGACCAGCTCGGCGCCGCCTTCGGCCGCGCGGTACAGCACCAGCACGACCAGAGCGTTCTTGAACAGGTTGTCGTTAAGCGCCCCCAGGGCCTGCGTCAGGAAGAGCGGCAGGAACCGGGGGGTTCGTAACAGGGGTGACGACATGACCGTCCTCTCGTTAGGGCACAGTTATCGTTTATGCGGCAATCGTTCAGGACTCGGCCGCCGCCGCCGAATAGATCGAAGCGCTACAGGCGTCCGCCGGTCAGAAATGCGACGGTGGCCGAGACCACATCCCGGTTCTTCGGCATGACCGAATGGAGCGAATGGACGAGGCGGAAATCCGTCTCGGCCGCATCGAGCCGGGTTTCGGTGACCCGGACCAGCCCGTCATTGTCCTCCCCGAGCCAGGGGTTGAAGCCGAGGCCGCCGGTGCCGCCGGCGACGACGCCGATCTCGGCCTGCGGCACCGGGATATCGGCGGCGCCCGCGCGGGTCACCGCCTGGCCGCAGGCGCCGGTCAGGCCATAGCCCGGCAGGTGCGACAGCCAATCGGCGACCAGCGCGCCGCGATTGGGCGAGCCGATGAAGACGGCACGGCGCCCGGGCCAATCCCCCGCCATCGCGGCCCGGCCGATCAGACCGCCCAGGCTGTGTCCGGCGAAGGCGACAGATTCGGCGCCATCCTCGATCAGCGCGGCAGCAACGCCGAGCGCCTGTTCGGCATGGGACTCGAGCGGGCGGAACAGGCTCGGATAGTCGATATTGGCGACGGTCCAGCCCTCCGCGTCGAGCTGCGCCGCGATGTGCCGCATCGAGCGGCGCGAGCGGCCGAGCCCGTGCATCAGCACTACGGCCTTGCGGCGTTCGGGCGCCGGCGCGGCGTGCAACCCGCGGTCGAGGCATTCATGGGCGCTGCCCGCACAGACGAGCGCGTTATGCGGGTTCAGCAGCTGGGTCACACCCGACCAGGCATGCTCGCGCACGCGCCAGCCGGAGCGGACCCAGATATCGGCCCAGCATTGCCGGTCGCCCAGGCCGGGCAGCATGAAGTGGTTCACGACAACACTTTCATGCACAGTGCCACGAGCTCGTCGGCCATTTCGATCAACCCTTTTTCAATGCGCTTATAGGTGTGGAAGGTCGCAGCCTGCAGCACGATGCCGACCAGCGCGGCGGTCACCAGGGCCGGGTCGCCGGCCGGGATCTCGCCGACGGCCATGGCCGTCGTGACCGCCTGCTGGATGATCTCGATCGGGGTCGCCTCGCCATCGGGGATGCCGGCCAGCTGACGGTGCTGGGTCAGCAGCAGAAAGGTAAAGAGAATTTCGTCTTCCGCTTCGAGCTGGCAGATCAGCCGGACGATCGCGGCGAAGCGCGTGCGGAACGGCGCCGGCGGGCCGGCGGCTTCGGCGACGCGCCGGCCGTATTCGGCATAGCCGCTGGCGAAGAGATCGGCGATCAGCGCGTCGCGCGACGGCCAATGGACATAGAGCGTGCTGGGGCGAACACCGGCGGCATCGGCAATGTGGCGCATGGAGACGGCATCAATGCCGCGCGCCACGAACAGCCGCATCGCCGCGCGGCGGATCCTGTCATGCGTTTCGGCCCCTTGGCGCATGCGGCGCGTCCTTAGAATGAACGAACGATCGTTCGTTTAACAGATGGATTGCCTGACGCCTACTTCAAGGGCGAAGCTGCAACCAGGCATATGGATAATTGGAGGATCGATGACCGAGGACGCCATCCCGGAAGGCTTCGTGCGCGCCATGCGCAGCAGCGCTTATACCAGCCTCGCCGGCCCGCTTTACGAACGGCGGGTGGACGGCGATTACCGGATCGGGCTGCGCGTGGATGAGCGGCACACCAACCGGCGCGGCTTCTGCCACGGCGCGCTGATCGCGCTCTTTGCCGATGTCGAGCTCGGCCGGGTGATCGGCTATTCGCGCACGCCGCGGCTGGAGACCGTCACGGTCAATCTGGATTTGAGCTACATGGCGCCGGCGCGGCTCGGCGATTGGCTCGAAGCGACCGGCCGGATCGATCGGATCGGCAAGCGCACGGCCTATTCGAGCGGACTGATCCTGGCGAACGGCGTTGCGGTGGCGCGGGCGGCCGGGGTGTTTCATCTGATCGGCGACACACCCCGCACGGCTTGATTGCCGTGCTCGCGCCATTGTTACGGCGTCCGCGGCGCCGCGCGCTAGGCGCACGACCTATCGATTTGGTCCGCTTTGAACAACCCGTCCCGGGGCTCGATGAAGGCTGTCCTGGCCCCGACCAGTGCTTTCATGGATGCTCGACGGGGGTTTCGTTGCAAGCATTCCGCCCGCTTGATTTTAGAGGAGACGCAGCATGGATCGAGTCACGGGCGGTTGCCTGTGCGGCAACGTCCGAATTGTGGCGTCAGGACGCCCATACCGGGTCGGTCTTTGTCACTGTCTGGACTGCCGCAAGCATCATGGAGCCCTTTTTTCACGCTTCCGCGGTGTTCCCTCAGGATGCGGTGACGATCGATGGCGAAACACGCGACTACCTTGGCCGGTTTTTCTGTCCCCGTTGCGGCTCGTCCATTTTCGGACGCAGCGCAGACGAAATCGAAGTGAATTTAGGAGCCCTGGATGCCCCTGACCAGCTGATGCCAACCTACGAAAGCTGGATCGTCCGCCGCGTGTCCTGGTTGCCGCGTTTCCGCTTACGAGGCGATACGACCGCGATCGTGACGCCACGGGTCGCTTCGAGGAGTAGATCGAACGAACGATGCGAATGCGCTGTTACGAGGTGACCGAGATGTATGCCTTGATCGACATCTCGAACCAGATGCTCGCCGTGATCGGCTCTCCATCACACCATGGGCGCCTCGGCTTCGGGGCTCTCAGCAGCATCACCCGGTCGGGCAACCGTCTGCATCGCCGCAACCGTCGCATTCCGGCTTTGAACAACGAGTCCTGAGCCTAGGCCGGGCGGCGGATCTCTGCTAGCGTCGGTAGTTACAGCAGTAATCCTGCCGAGGCATGCGCAGACAGCCCGGCCGGAGGTGAACCGGAAGAAAGCCGTCAAAGGCTTCGCCGGAGACATTGCATGAGGCAACGACACATCTGGGAGGCGTCGGCCAATGGCATCGATTTCAGCATTAGACCAACCACTTTCCGATAGCGAGCATCGCGGCCAGCTGACTCGGGCCGTCGTCGCCGCCACGATCGGCACGACGATCGAGTGTATGATTTCTTCCTGTACAGCACGGTGACCGGGCTGGTCTTCGCCAAGCTGTATTTCCCGAATTCCGACCCGCTGATCGGCACGCTGAATGCCTTCGGCATCTATGCCGTCGGCTTCATCGCCCGGCCGGTCGGTGCGGCGGTCTTCGGCCATTACGGCGACCGGATCGGCCGCAAATCGACGCTGATCGCGACGCTGATCCTGATGGGCCTCGCGACTTTCTTCGTCGCCTTCGTACCGAGCTATGAGCGCATCGGCGTTTGGGGTGCCGTGATCCTGACCATGCTGCGCTTCCTGCAGGGCGTCGGCGTCGGCGGCGAATGGGGCGGATCGGTGCTGCTGGCGATGGAATGGGCCAAGACCAACAAGCATCGCGGCTTCGTCGCCTCCTGGCCGCAATTCGGTGTGCCGGCCGGCCTGTTCCTGGCCAATCTAGCGGTCATCGTGTGCAGCCGGCTGACCGGCGACGAGTTCCTCGACTGGGGCTGGCGCATCCCGTTCTTCATCAGCATCGTGCTGGTCGCGCTGGGTTTGTGGATTCGCCTCGGCATCCTGGAAACGCCGACCTTCCGGCGTATCGTGGCCGAGAACCGGATCGAGAAGGCGCCGGTCATCGAGGTGTTTCGCCGGCAACCGTTCGAGATCTTCCAATCGGCCTTCCTGCGCATGGGCGAGCAGGCGCCCTTCTATATCTTCACCGCCTTCGTCTTCACCTATTGCGTCAACACGCTGAAGGTCGATCGGAACGTCGTGCTCAACGCGGTGCTGTGCGCAGCCGCCCTGTCGTTCATTTCCGTGCCGCTGTTCGGCCATCTCTCCGATCGGATCGGCCGGAAGCGGATGTACATGATCGGCGCCGTCGTGACGGCCTATACGTATATCTATTATTTCTACCTGCTCGACACGACCTCGCCGACGCTGATCTTCATCGCCATCTTCCTGTCGCTCGTACCGCACGACATGATGTACGGGCCGCAGGCGGCGCTGATCGCGGAACTGTTCACCGGCCGCCTGCGCTACACTGGGGCCTCGCTCGGCTATCAGCTCGCTTCGATCATCGCCGGCGGCCCGGCCCCACTGATCGCGGTCTGGCTGCTCGGCCAATACGGCACCGGCTACGCCATTGCCGGGTTCATCGCGGCGTGCGGCGTCATCAGCCTGATCGCGACGGCGACGGTGAAGGACTACACCGGCGAGGATATCGCAGCCGAATACGACAAGGTTTGACGCAGGACGGCGGCGGGGCGGATGTCTCGCCGCCGCTATGACCCGATGATCTCCGTCCCGGCAATCCGGATGTCGAAACCCGACAGCCCGACATAGTCGAAATGATGGGTCGTCAGCAGGGTGATCGAGCTGAGGCCGAGGTCGCGCAGGATCTGGGCACCGATGCCGACATCGCGCCAGTGCTGGTCGCGCTGCTTCTCGCTGTCGGTCGCGGCGTTGCCCTGGGCGCCGGCCTGTTCCTTGAGAGTTGGCGAATGCACGCCGGCGGCACCCTCGCGCAGATAGACGACGACGCCGATCCGTGCCTGGTCGATGCGTGCCAGCGCCTTGGACATCAGATTGCTCTGGCCCAGGGCGCGCTGGCCGAACACGTCCGAGATCAGCTCTTCGCGGTGGATGCGCACCGGCACCGACTTGGCGCCTTCGATATCGCCGAACACCAGCGCCAGGTGCTGCACGGAATCGAAGGGCGTCGAATAGGCGATCGCCATGGCCGTCCCGATCTCGGTCGCGACCTCGAATTCCGAGACGCGGGTCACCAGTTTCTCGCGGCTGCGGCGATAGGTGATGAGATCGGCGATCGAGACGATCTTAAGCTTCTGCTCCTTGGCGAAGTCGAGCAGCGCCGGCATGCGCTTAACCGTGCCGTCATCGTTCACCAGCTCGCCGATCACGCCGACCGGCGGCAGTCCGGCCAGCTTGGCCAGATCGGTCGTCGCCTCGGTATGGCCGGAGCGCACCAGCACGCCGCCGTCCCGCGAGATCAGCGGGAAGACATGGCCCGGACGCACGAAATCCTCGGCCGCGACATTGCCGTTGGCCAGCGCGCGCAGCGTGTTGGTGCGCTCCTCGGCCGAGATGCCGGTGGTCAGGCCTTCGCGGTAGTCGACCGAAACGGTGAAGGCCGTGCCGAGCGGCGCGTTGTTGTTGCGCACCATCGGGGTCGAGCTGCAGCAGCCGCGCGCGCTCCGGCAGCATCGGCGCGCACAGGATGCCGCTGGTGTGGCGCACCATGAAGGCGATCTGCTGCTGCGTCGCCTTGCAGGCCGCGACGATCAGATCGCCCTCGTTCTCGCGGTCGTCATCGTCGACCACGATGATCATCTCGCCTTGGGCGATCGCCTTGATCGCCTCTTCGATGGTGTTCAGCTGCATGACATACTCCGTATTCCGTCCCGCTTCCGCCTGGCGATAGGCCAGCAGATCGGCCAGCAGCACCCGGCGATGCGTGCCGACCTTGCGATGCGGCAACCGCCCCGTCTCCAGGAGCTTCACCAGGAATGGCCGCGATACCTTGAGAAGATCGGCGGCCTGCTGGGTAGTCAGCTCGGCCGGGGTCTCCGTATCGGACAGGGGTTCGTTCGTGTCCATGCGCCATCGTTGCCGATGATTTCGTTTGGTGCAACAAACGAATCAAACGAAACGAACTGCGTGCTACGCATAGCTCGTTTCGATCCGGCCGGATCCGGCTGCCGATCCAATTTGCTGCTGGCGCGCCGGCTCGGCGATGTGTGTTGTCATATAGGCGCCCATCTTTTTCGGGCGCCGAAATCGCAACAGCAGTGGGCGGGGGATGTAAGTATGAATCGCACGAATATAAAAGAAATTAGCACGTTGTCATCGAATTGACGATAATGGTCGAAATATAGTTTATAATTATATTAATCGATATTTAACAGATGCGACCATTTAGTGAGATTGTCTCGAAAGACATTTCGACAAGACCGGAAAATTGAATCCCGAATAGGGGCTTAATGTTCAGGATCGGTCCCGATCGTTGCATCGAGGATCTCGCGCCCCGATGCCTATAGCGAGAATTTATATGCCCGACACAATCGACGAGCGCGGATGGTCCCAACTTTCCGATGCGATCGAGCAGGTCCGATCTGGTGCCTCGAATCTCTCGGCCGATCAGGCGGACTTGGCGCCTCTCAAGGCAGGTGCCTTGCAGAAAGCGATCTTCAACAGCGCCAATTTCTCGAGCATCGCTACCGACGCAAGGGGCGTCATCCAGATCTTCAATGTCGGCGCCGAACACATGCTGGGCTATGCCGCCGCCGACGTGATGAACAAGATCACGCCGGCCCATATTTCCGACCCAGATGAGTTGATCGCGCGTGCCAAGGAACTGAGCATCGAGTTCGGTGCGGCAATCACGCCGGGCTTCGAGGCTCTGGCCTTCAAGGCCTCACACGGGATCGAAGACATCTACGAGTTGACCTATATCCGCAAAGACGGCAGCCGGTTCCCGGCGGTCGTCTCGGTCACGGCGCTGCGCGACGCGGAGGAAGCCATCATCGGCTATCTCCTGATCGGCACCGACAATACCGCCCGCAAGCAGCTGGCGATGGCGCTGGCCGATAAAGAGGCCGAATTCCGGCGACAAGCCGCTGAGTTGGAAGGCGTGAACGCGCAGCTCGCGCAGGTCATTCGGATTTGGTGCAGGAGAATGCCGAACGTCGGCGTGCCGAGATTGAAGTGCGGGCGCTTAACGAGGGGCTCGAGAGCCATGTCGTCGCCCGCACTGCTGAAATCGCAGCCGTCAATCGCGAACTCGAAGCCTTTGCCTATTCGGTCTCGCACGACCTTCGCGCGCCTCTCCGTCATATGACCGGCTTCAGTCAGGTCCTGCTCGAAGATTATGGCGACACACTTGACGAAACAGCGAAGGATTTCCTCTGTCGAATCAGTCGCGCCAGCGTCCATATGGGTCAATTGATCGATGGGCTGCTCGCCCTTTCGCGTGTGTCGCGCGGAGAAGTCGAACGCACGGATGTCGACCTCTCCGCGACAGCGCACGCCATCACGCAAAGGTTTTGCTCGGCAGAGCCGGGACGCACTGTCCGCGTCGACATTGCGCCTCACATCCACGTCCGCGCCGACGCGCGGCTGATGTTTCTCGTGCTCCAGAACCTGTTCAGCAATGCATGGAAGTTCAGTGCCAGGACCCCAGGCGCAGAGATTGCGTTCGGTGAGATGGAGTGGGAGGGGCGGATGGTCTGTTTCGTTCGCGACAACGGCGCCGGCTTCGACATGGCCTATGTCGACAAGCTGTTCACACCATTCCAGCGCCTGCACACCACGGCGGAGTTCGAAGGCACCGGGATAGGCCTTGCCACCGTAGCGCGCATCATCGCTCGCCATGGCGGAAAGATCTGGATCGAGTCCGCCGTCGGCGCGGGGACGACCGTTTTCTTTAGAGTATGAGCAAAGGCGGAGCACGCCATGACAGGCAGAACGATTCTTCTGATCGAAGATAGTCCGGATGACGAGGCGTTGATCGTCAGGGCTCTGAAAAAGGCGAGCGTGCAGAACCGGATCGACGTCGTCCGCGACGGTGCCGAAGCCCTGGAATATGTCTTCGGCCGTGGGCCCTACACCGCGCGCGGTGTGGCCCATCCAACCGTCACGATCCTTGATCTCAAATTGCCGAAAGTCGACGGACTCGAAGTCCTGCGGCAGATCCGCGGGGACCCCCGGACGAAAAACAACCCGGTGGTCATATTGACCTCCTCTGACGAACATGAAGACTTGCTCAGGAGCTATGGGCTCGGCGTGAACAGTTATGTACGAAAGCCGATCGAGTTCGGGCAATTCTTCAAAACCGTTGCCGATCTCGGGCTCTATTGGCTTCTGGTGAACCAGGTTTCCCCCGATGCGCGATAAGCCGGAAAGCCTCTCGGCGCCGTCGGCGGAGGTGAAGCCGCCTCTGCAGGTGCTGATTGTCGAAGACTCGGCCGACGACGCCGATTTGATGGTGCGCGCGCTGAGGCTCGCCGGCTTCGAGTTGGTCGCGGTCCGGGTCGACTCTGAAGCATCGATGCGGGCTGCATTCGAACGGCAACCTTGGGATCTCATCCTGTGCGACTATACTTTGCCGGGGTTCGGGGCCGTCCCGGCCCTCGCCTTGGCGAGCTGGTATGCCAACGCGATACCAACTCTGGTTGTCTCCGGCTCGATCGGAGAGGAGAAGGCGGTCGAGCTGGTACGCCAGGGCGCCGCCGACGTCGTGCGCAAGGAAAACGTAGACTCGCGTCTCGCGCTGGCCGTGCGGCGCGAACTGGCTGCTGCGGAAGTGCGACGGCGTGAGCGTGGATTGCATGTTGCACTGCAAAAGCAGTCCCTGGAATTGCGTCGCGAAATTGGTGAACGCCGCGCGCTGGAGATCACCCTGCGCGAGAGCGAGGAAGGATTCCGCCAGCTGTTCGAGAGTAACCCGGCGCCCATGTGGGTATGGGATATTGCGGATCACCGAATCCTGGAGGTCAACGACGCGGCGATCCGCTCCTACGGATATAGCCGCGACGAATTCTTAAGATGAAGATTTCCGATGTTGTGTTCGCGGAAGATCTGCAAAAACACATAGTCTCAAGGTTGAGCGAGAAGTTCATCCATGTCGAAGGAATTCGACACCGTCTGGCGAATGGCCGGGTTATCGAGACGGACACCTATAGCCGTCAATTCGAATATCAAGCGCGCCAGGTAAGGCAGAGCTTATGTCTTGACATCAGTGCCCGTAGACTTTTGGAAGATGAACTGCGTCAGTCCCAAAAGATGGAGGCGGTTGGACAGCTGACTGGGGGCTTGGCGCATGATTTCAACAATGTTATCGGTATCGTCGTCGGAAATCTGGATATTCTTATGGAGCAGCTTGACCCGGCCTCGCTCGGCGAAATGGAATTGGTGGGCGCTGCGATAGGCGCGGCTTTACGGGGGGCGGAGCTGACCAAGCGATTGCTCGCCTTCTCACGCCAGCAAGCGTTGTCCCCGAAAGTCATCAATTTAGCTTCGCTTCTGCAACAGACGGCTCACCTGCTGCGCCGTACTCTGGGCGAGGCCATCACGATCGATGTGCGGGTGGCAGACGGAATCTGCCCGGTCCTGGTCGATAGCGCGCTGCTCGAATCCGCTATTCTCAACCTCGCGATCAATGCGCGAGACGCGATGCCGAGGGGGGCCACCTTACTATCGAGGCGAGCAATGTCGTGCTGGATAGTGCCGCCGAGGATCTCGGTCCCGTGCGGGCGCGCGAGCCATATGTCGTCATATCTATCGCTGACAGTGGAACGGGCATTCCGCCGGAAATTCTTCAGCAGGTGTTCGATCCGTTCTTTACTACCAAGGGCGCCGCTGGAACGGGACTTGGCCTGAGCATGGTGTACGGGTTCGTCAAGCAGTCGGGAGGGCATACCAACATCACCAGCGAGCCTGGCCTTGGCACCACGGTCCGAATATATCTTCCAGGCACCGAGGCCGCCCAAACGTCGACTGAGGAGCCACGAACAACCCCCACAGCGATCGGCGGTAATGAAATTGTGCTTGTCGTCGAGGACAATGACGGGATGCGGGATGTTTGGTGCGACAACTCCAATCGTTGGGGCTATCGGACAATACCGGCCCGTGACGGGCCAACCGCGCTCGCCTGTCTTCGAGGCAGGGCGGCAGTCGATTTGATGTTTAGCGACATCATTATGCCAGGTGGCATGGATGGTTGGGCTCTCGCAAAGGCAGCGAAAAGCCTGCGTCCTGGGCTCAAGGTTTTGTTGACCTCGGGCTTCAGCGGCGGTGCCTCATCTCCGATGAACCGGGAGCGAAGGGAGGCCGACCTCTTGAACAAACCCTATCGCAAGGATGAGCTTGCGCGCCGTATTCGGGGGCGCTCTCGACCGGAGTACGGTATCGGACCAGGGATAGAGACCTGTCCCGTCCGGATACATTCAACTCAGTGAGTTGTACGTTGAAACGCTGTGGAAGGTCCGGCCGTGCGATCGCTAGAGGCGCGCGCGGAGGGGAGCCCCCGATTTCATGGGCTGCACCCGACATCGGCAGTCTCACATGTTGGCCGAACTTCCAGGCGAAATCCTCGGCGGTTAGCGGCACGCTATAGAATTAGCCTTGGCCGACGCTGCAACCCATACGCAGCAAGATATCCCGCTGCTCGGCGGTCTCGACGCCCTCGACGACGACGCTCAGGCCGAGATCCCGACCGATCGAGATCATGCCTCGGACGATCGCTTCGTCACCGGACCCGGCCACCATGTTGCGGATGAAGCTCTGATCGATCTTGAGCTTGTCGATCGGCAAAGAGCGCAGGTAGCGGAACGAAGAGTAGCCGGTCCCGAAATCGTCTATCGCAACCGTGACGCCGAGAGTCCTCAGGCCTGAAGATTTTCAAGCATCTTCGGTGTCGGATCGATGAATTCGCTCTCGGTGAGTTCGATCTCGATCTGCCGCGGGTTGAACCCGCTGTCGACGATGCGCGCTCGAAGCTCTCCGAGGGCGTCCGGGTGCTGCAGCTGTGCCGCGGCAACGTTAACGGCGATACGGGGGTGGCCGGCGCCGCTTGCCTCCCAGGCCTGGAGGGTTCGCAACGCTTCCTCCATCACCCAGGTGCCCATCGGCACGATCAGGCCGATTTCTCGGCGATCGGTATGAATTGGTCGGGTCGCTGCAGGCCGAGTTCAGGATGCTGCCACCGGATAAGCGCTTCCGCGCCGAGAATACGTCCCGTATCGAGCTCGACCAGCGGTTGGTAATGCAGCGTGAACTGCTTCAGGGCGAACGCCGCGTGGAGGGATTGCTGCAGCAGAGTACGGTTGCGAATTCGGTCGTCATTCTCCGGCATATAGGCTAGGCAGGCCCCGGACCGGCGTGCTTTGCTGTCAACAGCGCGACATCCGCGGCCTTGATCAAGGCCTCTGCGGCCCGACTGACATTGGCTTCAAGTGCGTGCTGTGGGTAAAGCGCCAGTCCGATCGTACTCAATACGGTCACACTTCTGCCGTGGGCGTCGATCGGCTCGGCGATCTCCCGCACAACGCCTGTGCTTTCTCCAACGCATCGATCGGGCTGTCGATCTCGCGCAGAGCTACCGTGAATACGTCTGTCGCAACACGTCCGACGACCTTTGCTCCAGCGAAACTCTCGATACGGCCGCCGACGGTTTTTAGGATGTGATCGCCGACTTCGGCACCGAACGCGTTGCTCAATTCCCGAAAGTCCGACAGATCGACGCACAGGACGGCGAGATGTCCGCCTTGCGCCTCGGTCTCTGCGAGGATTTCGCACAGTCGGCTGTGGAACCGTTGACGATTGGCCAAGCCGGTGAGCGCATCATGTCCGGAGAGGTACGAAACATGGCCCTCCGCACTCTTCTCCGGCGATATATCCAGCCGACGCCGTTCCAAACGACGGTGCCGTCCTCCCGCCGTCCCGGACGCGATCTGGTTCTCACCCACCGGATCTGCCCGTCGTCACAAATCAGGCGGTATTCGAGGGTGACTGGCGTCAGGTGCTCTCCCGACATTTGGATCGCTTGGCTGACCGCCTGCGCGTCGTCCGGATGTATCCATTCGGGATGCGGTTTCCGGAGCGGCTCTCCCACGGGAGCGCCAACAAGCCGTTTGAACGACGGGCTAAGGTAATTGTATTCGGCGCGACCGTCAGCGGTCAGCGTCCGTTGGAAGATGTAGCCCGGGATGTTTTCGACCAAGTCATCGAAGAGCCTGGCGATGGCGCGACGGCTCGCTTCGGCCCGACGCAGGGCCGTGACGTCGGTCACGAGCCCGACCGTCGCCACCAGGGCGCCTGCATCGTCATGGACAGGGCTGATGACGAGATTGCACAAAATCGAGGTGCCGTCCTTACGATACATCAACAACTCGCGCTCGATCGGAGCGCCGCCTAGGACAGCTTCACGGATCTCGTCAACTACTCCTCGATCCGTACCCCGCCCGTGCAAGACGCGCCAATTGTGCCCGACCACCTCTTCGGACGTATAGCCGGTGATCTCGCTGAAGGCCGGATTGCAACTGGTGATCGGATTGTCGGGCTTCTTCATATTGGTGATGACGACTGCGACTTTCGTGCTCTTGATCGCAGCGGCAAACGCCCATGATTCCAGATTGTTTTGCGGCGTTTGTTCCAGGGGGCTGTCAGTCCTTCCGCCCCGTGTCGTGAAGGAAACGAGATCGGCACCGATGCTTACGACGGCGCTCCGCTCTGCCTCGCCGCGCACCTGCCGGGCGATTAAACGGGTACCGTTGAGCCGGAGTTGCCGAATGAACCGGCTCAACTTCGATGGCGAGGTGCGGGCGCTATCCAGGAGCTCATCGGCGCTGAGCGCCACCAACGGAATGCGATATTGCGCCAAGTCAGTCGGGATGAATTCGGCGCTGTCCAGATCCATGCCGACGCCCTTGCCGAACGGCTTCAGCAGGCGGATCATCTCGAACAATCGACTTTGGCTGGCCGTCCTCGGCACCTCCGACAACATGAATATGATTCGCTGCCGGACGATATCCTGCAGCTTGCGGCAAATCTCGACATAGCGTTCCTGGCGCTTACGATTGGCGAAGAGCGCGAAGTGGACCGGCAGGAGATAGATCGCGCTGCGACCGGCACCGATATCGGCGAGCGCCGCCTCGGCAGACAGGGTGAGCTTAAGCACGTCCAGATCCGCGTCGATCCCTTCGGTAGAGGGCAGAGTTGCCAGCGCCACGTCGATCTGCTCCTGCAGCGTTCCCGGCAGGCTGACGAACACGATCGGTACGCTCTTGCCGACATTGTCGAATACCGGCTCCGGTTCGAGCGTCGCGACCGCCATGGCGACGGAGAGTTCAGCTGCGGCACGCCGCTCCGCCTCGGACCGCGCCGCCTCGAGACGCTGTTGGAGCACACTGAGGACCGGTCGACCATTTTCCGTCTGGTCCGGGCCGATTTCGACGGCCAGTGTCACCGCGGTAACCGAGGAACCTGCTGGGTCGTCGGAATCGCCGATCAGGCGATTGCGGATTTCCCGAGCGATAATAGCGGCCCGAAATGCCGCCGCATCCTCGCTGCCTTCGGCAAAGCAGATGACGAAGCCGCGATCCTCGGTTCGCGAAAACACATCTTCGGGGCCGAGCCGGTTTCGCAGGATGGCTTCGGCGACCAGCATCGCCTTTTCGGCATGCGCAGGCCAACGTTTGCCCAGGGCGGCCTTCACGAGGTCGAGCCCGACCAACTGAATGTTGCCGGCAACGACGACCTCGCGGAGATTTGGCGTCGAAAAGGAGCTGGGGGGCGTCGCGGCAGAAGGTGCCGAAACCTCCCGGATCGCAAGAAGCCGAAAGCGCTTGAACTGCGGTTGCCGGATGCTCGTGAGAGAGACACGCAGCGTTGCGGTCGAGCCATCGCCGAGGCGAATCCGAGCGTCAACCGCGTAGGCAGCGCCACTCTTGCCAGATTCGGTAGCGTCGACGGCGACATTCCCGCCAAACTCTTCTGAGATCAGGTCCCAGAACCGGTGGCCTTCGAGCCCGCGCGCGCCATAACGGAGCATTTGAGAGAAGGCGGGATTGACGGCGATGAACCGGCCGTCCAGAGCGATAATCGCCACAGGCGCGTCCACCGACATGAAGACGCTCGCCAGCAGCTGCTGCATGAGGGCGTCTTCTTCGGCTTTCGGGATTTCGTTGAAAGTTGGCACTGCATTTTCCCAATTCCGAAATCAGCAGCGGCCTCGGGGCCTGGCTGGACCGCGGAGGGTCGCTTATGCTCAACGTCCAGGAAACTTTGGATCGCGCAGTACGCCTGCGGTCGATCGCCAAGCCGAACCAGGAAATAACGACTGTATGGCCAGAATACTCGAAAAACGGGAAATTCACTAATTAAGTCTCAGTTTGATTGAAAGATTTATTGCGAAATGAGCCGAGAGGATCCCGCGCTCGATTGTAAGATGCTTTGAACGTTCGGAGTTGCGTGTTCCGGTTCTTTTGTCGCCCCTCACCGCACCAGGTCGCGCAATCCGCGCTGCAGGCCCGAACTGCTGCCGACGACGCAGCCGGCGGCGAAGGCTGCGGCGGCCGAGGATTTCGGCGAGGCCTGGATGGCACCCTCGAATTCGCCGAGCAGATGCCCGGCGAATTCGGTCAGCGCGGCGAGCGGGAATTCCTCGGTGCGGGCCTGTACGATGCGATGATGGCGCCGACCGATCAGGAACAGGATCAGGGCCACGAGCAGCAGCACGCCGCCCACCGTCGCCGCCGCCAGCGGCGGCGACATGTAATATTCGGCCAAGGCGAGATCGGCCGCGATGGCCAGGAAAATCGCCCCGATCAGGGCGACGACGCCGCCCAGCGCGAGCAACGCCCAGCGCGTCGGCGTCTGATTGGTGCGCGACGTCAGCAGGCTCGATGCGAGATCGGTCGCGACCTGAATGAGCTGTGGGTTCACCGCCGCTCTACCAGCTTTCCGAGGATCATTCCGGCGGCGAAGGCGACCATCAAGCTGGAAATCGGATGCTCGACGACATGCTGCTCGGCGGCGGCCAGCCCAGCATCCTTGAACGCAGTGGCGTCGGCAGCCGCGGCGCGGACGCGTTCGGCGGCACGATTGCCGGTCTCCTTCAGGCTCTCGACGCCTTCTTCGGCCCGCCGGCGCGTGATGTCGCCGATCGTCCTGGTCAGCGTCAGCAAATCGGTCCGCAACTGGCTGAAATCGGCCTGAAGCGCCGCGATCTCCGGATTAACATCGCCCTCTGCCATAGTGTTCTCCTGATCTGTGGGAATTTGCGGCGCCGGACGGCGGCCGCGTCCTGAGAACAACGCACGGTCGGCGGATTGGTTCATGGCGATCCAGCCTGTTCGCCTGCCGGGAGCAGGCCGCACGTAGCAGCGCGACTGTAATCGCTTCCCTACATCCCCGCCATGCGTAAAGCCAGGATGCGGCAAGCCGTGAAATCTGTAACTTAAGCGATGCAATCTGCTGAAATAAGCACCGGCATGCTATGCTCGCCGGGAGGAGCAAGCGGATCATGAACGAGATCAGCCCGGTCAGCACGACCATCACCGCTTCGTCCGAACGCAGCTTCATCTCGGATGCGGCGGAGTTGTGGCAGGTGCTGCGCATCGAGGCGAAGCGGGCTGCAGACGGCGAAGCGATGCTGACGCGGTTCCTTGGTCTGGCCGTGCTTGAGCAGGAGGATTTGGCGTCGGCGCTGGCCGGGCTGCTCGCGCGCAAGCTGGCCGAGCCGCATATGCCGCAGGAAGCGCTGCAGGAGGTCGTTCTCACCGCCCTGCGCGAGGATCGGGCGATCCTGTCTGCCGCTGCTGCGGATCTGGCCGCCGTGCGCACGCGCGATCCGGCGTCGGAGACCTATCTGACGCCTTTCCTCTATTATAAGGGGTTCCACGCCCTGCAATGGCATCGGATCGGCCATTTCCTCTGGGGCAGCGATCGCCAGGATCTTGCGCATTTCCTGCAGAGCCGCGTCTCGGAGGTCTTTGCCGTCGATATCCACCCGGCCGTTCCGGTCGGCAACGGCGTGTTCATCGATCACGGCACCGGCGTTGTCGTGGGCGAGACCTCGGTGATCGGCAACGACGTGTCGATCCTGCACGAGGTCACGCTGGGCGGCACCGGCAAGGAACGCGGCGACCGCCATCCCAAGGTCGAAGACGGCGTGCTGCTGTCAGCCGGCGCCAAGGTGCTGGGCAACATCACCCTCGGCCGCAACGCCAAGATCGGCGCCGGCAGCGTCGTGCTGCACGACGTCCCGCCCTGCGCCACGGTCGCCGGCGTGCCGGCCCGCGTCGTCGGTTGGTGCCGGGAAGCCGTGCCGGCGCTGGTCATGGACCAGACGCTGCCCGACTACGATTACGTGATCTGACGCGGCGGCGGAGTAGATCTCAATACGACGCCGTCGCCCTGACACTCAGCCGGTCGATGAGCGCGATCAGGGCGGTCGCGTCGAGCGGCTTGGCGAGATGCGCCTGCATGCCGGCGGCGTGGCAGGCGGCGACCTCGTCGGGCATGACGTTCGCCGTCAGGGCGACGATCGGGATGCGGCCGGGCTTGCCGGGCAGGGCGCGGATCCGCCGGGTCGCTTCCAGCCCGTCCAGTATCGGCATCTGCAGATCCATCAGGACGACGTCGTACTCCTCCCGCTGCACCGCTTCGAGCGCCTCCGCGCCGTCGTTCACCAGCGTCACCTCGTGCCCCGCCTTGTTCAGCACAATCTCGATCATGACCTGATTGGGCAGGACGTCCTCGGCGACCAGGACGTGCAGGCGACGGCTTGGCTCGATCGTCGCGGCGGCAGTCTCGGTCGTTTCGACCGGTTGCAGCAGGGCCGGCTGGTACGGCACCTCGATCCGGAAAATCGAGCCGGCGCCGAGTTCGCTTTCGACGCCGAGCGTGCCGCCCATCAGCGTGACGATACGCCGGCTGATCGCAAGGCCGAGCCCGGTGCCGCCGAATTCGCGCGAGATCGAGCCATCGATCTGGCTGAAATGCTGGAACAGCTTGTCGAGCTTGTCGACCGGGATGCCGATGCCGGTGTCGCGCACCTCGATCCGCAACTGCGCGGCGTCGGCCGAAGCATGCAGTGTCACGCTGCCGGCGCGGGTGAACTTGACGGCATTGCTCAAGAGATTGCTGATCGCCTGGCGCAGGCGATAGCCGTCGAGCCGGCCGCGCGCGGGTACGCTCGGATCGATCGCCACCTCAAGCGCCAGGCCCCGGTCCTGCGCTGCCGGCTGGAACAGCGCGGCGCAACTCTGCAGCACGGCGCGGAAATTGACGTCGACCGCTTCGATGACGAATTTGCCCGCCTCCAGCTTGGAGAAATCCAGGATGTCGTTGATCACGGTCAGCAGGCTGGTGCCGGCGTCGCGCTGCAACTGGACGAAGCGGCGCTGCTCGTCGGTCAGGGTCGACCGCAGCATCAGATCGGCGAAGCCGATAACCCCGTTCAACGGCGTGCGGATCTCATGGCTCATCGTCGCGAGGAAGATCGATTTCGCGGCATTCGCGGCCTCGGCCTGGATCTTTGCAGCCCGCAGATCGACGGCCTGGGCTTCGAGCGCCGCCCGCGTCGCCTCGACCTCCTCCAGCAGATGCTGCTGCTCGTCCAGGTGCCGCGCCGCTTCGTCGGCGATGATCAGCCAGATATAGGCGTAGTTCGCACCGACCGCGACGAGGCCGAACAGCACGAGGAAGGCGACTTCAGCCGTATGATTGGCTTGGATCTCCGGCGAGACCGGCCAGATCATTGCGGCGACGGCGCGCAGCGTCAGCAGCGCGGCATCGACACCGAAGGCGAGGCTGGCCAGGCGCAAGGGCCAGCGCAGTTCGGGCCGGGAGCGCTGCAGCGCGCTCGCCGTCAGCAGCCAGACAAGCACCGCTTCGGCGCCCGAGAACACGACCACGCGGGGCGCGAGCGCGGCGCCGGCAAAATACAGGCCCCATAGGGCGAGCGAGCCGGCGATTGCGGTCGCGATGGCCGGCCGGCGGAAGCGGCGGGTGCCGGCCAGAGCCTGAAATCCACGGAGGGCGCACCAGGCGGCCAGGAAGAACAACGGTCCGGTCGCCACGACGGACAGCCATTCCGGCAGGAGCGTGCCGCGCAGCGCGACTGCGATCTCGGCGAACGCGATCAAGCTGTTGGACAGCGCCCAGGCCCGGACATAAGGGTTGCGCGGTCGCGCTACGGCAAGGCACACCATCCCGACGGCCAGGAAGACCGCTAGAAACGAACTTGCCAGATAGAGCGTCCTGATATCCATTGCGACCCCGGCGTCACCGCCGGTCTCGACGGTTCGGCGCTAGCAGATTGAACGACGCGGCTGCCGTCAGCGCGCGCTGTCTCCTGACCCTTCGTAGTGGATGGCGATCACTTCGATTGTTTCCTGTCCAGCCGGGTTGCGCAGCTCCACCGTATCGCCTTCCCGTGCCTTGAGCAGCGCGCGGGCGATCGGTGAGATCCAGCTGACCTGCCCACGGTCCAGATCGGCTTCGTCGACCCCGACGATGGTGATCGTCTTTTCGTCGCCCCGCTCATTGGCATAGGTCACGGTGGCACCGAAAAAGACTTGGTCGACATTCTTGCGCTGCGTCGGATCGACGACCTCGGCGATCTCGAGCCGCTTGGTCAGGAAACGGATACGGCGGTCGATCTCGCGCAGCCGTTTCTTGCCGTAAAGATAGTCGCCGTTTTCCGAGCGGTCGCCGTTGCTTGCGGCCCAAGAGACGATTTCGACGACTTTCGGCCGCTCGACCCGGCTCAATTCGCGCAGCTCGTCGCGCAGGCGCTGGAAGCCCTGCGGTGTCATGTAATTCTTCGCGCCCGCGGGCAGCGGTGCCGCCTCTTCTTCGACACCGTCGTCGATCTCGGTATCGGTTTCCTTGGTAAATGCCTTGCTCATTCCTGCCTCATGCGCGGCCCCGTGCCGCGACCGTGCCTCTGCATCATATAATGTCGGGATTAACGAAAGGCACCACGCGCATTGCCCTGGCGGCGGTCGCGACGCGGCCGGCGCTCAGACGTGGTCTTCGGTGACGACGATACAGCTCACCTGGTTGCGGGCGAGGCTGTTGCAGACGCCATTGGCAGCGTCGGCCGAAATGCCGACCAGCCGTGCGCGGTAGAGCACGACGCCATCGGGCCGGGTGGTGACCGGAACCGCGGTGCGGGCGCTGGCGAGCTGGCCATGGGCCTGCGCCCGGACATTCTCCGCAGCGGCCGTCGCCAGGGCCTGATTCGAGAAGGCGCCGACCTGGATGCCCCAGCCGCCGCTGCTGCTCGGCGCCAGCGCCGCGACCGGTGCGGGCGCGGCGAGCGCGTATCTCGGTTGCGGCGGGGGTGGTGGGGCGGCGGCCGGCGCCTGATAGGCCGGGACGGGCGCGGCCCGGCCGGTCGCAGCGGCCAGTACCTGCCGGTTCAGCGAGTCGGCTGTGCTGGGTGTCGCGGCGGCATAAGCGCTGCTCGGCGGGGCGGCGGCCGGCGCCTGATAGACGGGTGCGGTCCGCCCGGTGGCGGCGGCGAGTGCCTGCCGGTTCAGCGCATCGGCCGTACTAGGCGTTGCCGCAGCATAAGCGCTGCTCGGCGCGGTTCCGCCGGGCACCGTGCTGCCGGCGCCGATGCGTGGTCCGATCGAGGCGACATAGGCGACGGTTTCCGCCGGCAGCGGACGACCGCTCGCAAGATGGTCGCTCAACCGCTGCGGGCCGGCATTATAGGCGGCCAGGAATCCGGGCGAGCCGAACCGTTGATAGAGTTCGTGCAGATAGCCGGTGCCGGCCATGATGTTGTCGCGAGGGTAATAGGGGTCGGGGCCGAGTCCATAGCGGTCGCGCAGCGCCGCATAAGTCTCGGGCATGACCTGCATCAGGCCGATCGCGCCCGATGCCGAGGTGGTGAGCTGCCCGTTGATGTATTCGTGTCCGCCGGATTCCTGGCGCATCACCGCGCGGATCCAGCCATCGGGGAAGTCGAAGCGCTGCGAAGCCTCGCGGATATAGGGCCCCCACGGATCCTCAGGCGGACCGGGCGGCGCGTATTCGCGCTGCTGTTCGGCGCTGACGACCGGCGCTGGCGCGACGTGATGCGCCGGGCCGGAGGAGGAACAGGCGGAGAGGAGGGTGAGCAGGATGGCCGCGGCACCGATCGGGCGAAGCCGCCGGTCGCGCCGGGCCGGCTCATATAAGCAACGGCCGCTGCCCACCTCGGTTCCGGTCACCGCAGCTTTGCAGCTGGCAGGCTGCCCTACCCGTTCGCGATCGGCCAAATCAGCCCCCACATCCCCTGACGACTAAAGAATACCAGTCGAATCACCGTTTCGCAACCGACTAGGTCTTTTCAACTTGGACGATTCAACAATTCAGCACTGATTCGATCCTTACGAGTCGTTGAGGAAGTATTGCGGCCGGAGATTAAATCCGGCTTCGGCTCAGGTATGCTCTTTGCCGGACCGGCGCATTTCAGCGGGAGAAGCGGCCTTGTTTCACGAGTCGTAGGCGACGACGGAATTGAACGGCACGTCAAGCTTGTCGCGGCCGCGCAGGAAGCTCAACTCGATGATGCAGGCGGCGCCGACGACTTCGGCGCCGACATTGCGGCAGAGCTTGATCGCCGCCGCCAAAGTGCCGCCGGTCGCGAGCAGGTCGTCGAGCACGATGACGCGCTGGCCGGGTTCGACCGCATCGCTCTGGATCTCGATCGTGTCGGTGCCGTATTCGAGGTCGTAGGTGAAAGGCACGGTGGCGCCGGGCAGCTTGCCGCGCTTGCGTACCATGACGAAGCCGCAGCCGAGCGCCAATGCCAGCGGGGCGGCGACGAGGAAGCCGCGCGATTCGATGCCGACCAGCAGGTTCGGCTTGGCCGGGCCCAGCGTCTCGGTCAGCTGCCGCACCGTCTCGCGCCAGGCGCCGGCATGGGCCAGTAGGGTCGAGATGTCGTAGAACAGAATGCCCGGCTTCGGGAAGTCCGGCACGGAGCGAATGTGATCCTTGATGTCCATGTCTTGCCAGTCTCCTGGGGCAATCTACTCAGTACAAGCGCCCGGCTGTCGGGAACCGGCGCGCAATCTAGCCTGTTCGTGAAGCGCTTCTAGCGTTTTTTCCAGCCCTCTAGCATTCGAGAACGTGGTGCGGGCGGCAACCGCTCGTGTACAGTCCGCGACAACATGGCCATCTCGATCGCCTCGCACCGCCCCGATGCCGCAGCCTGGTATGACACCAAGCGCGACGGGAAACTGCTGCGGATCGCGCTCGGCGGCCATTGGGTGCTGGCCGAGGCGCGCCGACTCGACCAAGGCCTGCGCGCACTTGCTGCGCAGGACTGCCAGCGCGTCGAACTGGATTGCGGCGCTCTGGAGCAACTGGATACGGTCGGGGCGTGGCTGCTGCTGCGGACCCAGCGCAGCTTCGAAGCGCAGCGTCTTTCCGTCGCCATTGTGAATGTGCCGGAGACGTTCCGGCCGCTGGTCCATACTGTCGACCATGAATGCACGGCGCCGCCTGTCGAGGTGACCTATCGCAATCCGCTGATCCGGTTGCTCGAACGGATCGGCCGCGGCGTCTTCGGTATGGGGCATTGGGGCTACGAGCTGCTCGAATTTTTCGGCGGCGTCGCCTATGAGACCGTGGCGACGATCGTGCAGCCGCGCCGGCTGCGCGGCGCCGCGCTGATCCACCAGATCGATGAGACAGGGCTGAACGCCTTGCCGATCCTCGGCCTGCTGTCCTTCCTGATCGGCGTCGTCTTCGCGTTCCAGGGCGCCGACCAACTGCGGCGCTTCGGCGCCGAAGTCTTCACCGTCAATCTGCTGGCGGTCTCGATCCTGCGCGAGATCGGCGGGCTGATGGCGGCGATCATCGTCGCCGGCCGGTCCGGCTCGGCCTTCACCGCGCAGATCGGCACGATGAAGGTCAATGAGGAGATCGATGCGCTCGAAACCTTGGGCATGAACACGGTCGAGGTGTTGGTGCTGCCGCGCGTCATCGGCCTGATCATCGCGCTGCCGCTGCTGACTTTCTACGCCAATGTGATGGGGCTGACCGGCGGCGCCATCATGAGCTATTTCGACCTTGGCATCACGCTCCCGGCCTTCATGCGCCAGCTGCGCGGCGCGATGACCGACTGGACCTTCTGGGTCGGCATCATCAAGGCACCGGTCTTCGCCTTCATCATCGCGCTGGTCGGCTGCTTCGAAGGGCTCAAGGTCGAGCGCAACGCCGGCAGCGTGGGGCGCATGACTACGCAATCGGTCGTCGCCTCGATCTTCCTCGTGATCATCGCCGACGCCATGTTCTCCGTTCTGTTCGACCTGCTGGACATATGACGGGCGATCCCTCGGACATCGTCATCAAGGTCGAGGGGCTGCTGACCCGGCTCGGCGGCCGGGTGCTGCACGACCATATCGATCTGGAGGTCCATCGCGGCGAGGTGCTGGGCGTGGTTGGCGGGTCGGGCGCCGGCAAGTCGGTGCTGCTGCGCACCATCATCGGGCTCAATCGGGCCGTCGAGGGCCGCATCGAGGTGCTGGGCCAGGATATGAGCCGGCTGCAGGGCGATGCGCTGCGCGGGGTGCAGACGCGCTGGGGCGTGCTGTTCCAGGACGGCGCGCTGTTCAGCGGCCAGACCGTGGCCGAGAATATCCAGACGCCGATGCGCGAACATACCGATCTGCCGCAGGCGCTGATGGACGAGCTGGCCTCGGTCAAGCTCAGCCTGGTCGGACTGCCCATGGACGCGGCGCGGAAATATCCGTCGGAGCTGTCGGGCGGCATGCGCAAGCGCGCCGGGCTGGCGCGCGCACTGGCGCTCGATCCGGAGATCCTGTTCCTCGACGAGCCCACGGCCGGGCTCGATCCGATCTCGGCCAACCAGTTCGACGAACTGGTGCGCGATCTGCAAAAGAGCCTGAAGCTGACCGTCTTCATGGTCACCCACGACCTCGACACGCTGCGCGCGACTACGGACCGCATCGCCGTGCTGGTCGATCGCAAGCTGACGATCGGGACCATTGCCGAGCTCAGGAGAAACGACAACCCCTGGATCCACGAGTACTTCACCGGCGTTCGCGGTCGTGCCGCGTTGGCGTCGTAGCGAGAGACCCAGACCATGGAGACAAGAGCGAATTACGTAGCTGTCGGTGCCTTCGTGCTGATCATGCTGGCCGGTATCTTCGTCGCCCTGATCTGGCTGCTGCGCGTCCAGTTCCGCACCGAATACACCTATTACGAGACGCATTTCGAAGGTCCGGTGACCGGGCTCGGCAAAGGCGCCTCGACCCGGCTCAACGGCATCGAGGTCGGGCGCGTCCAGGATATCGAATTCGATCCGGACGACCCGAGGCTCGTCGTCGTGATCCTGGAGCTGCGCGCCGGGCTGGTCATCCATTCCGATGCTGTGGCCTCGCTCGAGACGCAGGGACTGACCGGCGTCAGCTATGTCGAGATCACCGGCGGCACCAAGGGTTCGCCGCCGCTGACCGTGAAGGAGGATGCGCGCTATCCGGTGATTGCCTCCAAGCCGTCCTCGTTCCAGGCCGTGGTCAACAACGCACCGGAAGTGGTGGCGCGGCTCCTCGTGATCAGCGACCGGCTGGCCGATCTGCTGAACGACGAGAACCGCAAAGCGATCGCCGAGACGCTGGGCAGCGTGCGCGATACCACTGCCGTGTTCAGCCGTCGTTCCAAGGATCTGGACCAGACCATCGCCGATGCCGCCGCGGCGACGCACAGCCTCTCGGGTGCCGCCGATTCGCTGGACGACACGCTGAAGAAGGTCGACCGCGACGTCGACCGGATCGACACTATTCTGGCCACCGCGAACGACACGGTGAAGAAGGCCGATCACATCGTCGGCGACCTGGATTCGGTGATCGATGCCGGCAAGCCGCAACTGCGCGATTTCATGACCACGGGCGTGCCGCAGCTGACCCAGCTGCTCAGCGAGGCGCGCACGCTGGTCGCCAATCTCAGCCGCGTCTCGGCTCAGCTCGAACGCGATCCGACCCGCTTCCTCTTCGGCGACCGTCGCCAGGGATTCAATCCGAAATGACCGAGACCGGCTCAGGCATCACAACCCGGCGGCACTTCCTGACCCTCACGGGCAGCTCACTGCTGGTGGCTGGGTGTAGCGTGATCAACCCGCCATCGCCGCAGCTCTATATGCTGCCGTCCAAGCACACTTACGATACTAGCCTGCCGACCGTGAACTGGCAGCTGATCGTGGCCGAGCCGGTTGCGCCGGAGAGCCTCGACACGGCGCGCATCGCGCTCTCGCACAGTCCGACCAAGCTCGACTATTTCGCCGATTCGGCTTGGACCGACCGTGCCCCGGTGATGATCCAGGGGCTGATCATCGAATCGTTCGAAAACACCGGCAAGATCATCGCGGTCGGTCGGCTCGCCAGCGATCTGCGCGCCGATTACGTGCTGCAGACGGAACTGCGCGATTTCGAGGCGCGCTACTATCACGGCACCGAGCAGCCGCCTGAGATCTATGTCAGGCTTGGCGCCAAGCTGGTCAAGATGCCGGACCGCATCATCATCGGCGACACCAACATCGTTCAGCAGGTCCAGGCCTCACGCAATGATCTCGAAAGCATCATCGGTGCCTTCGACGACGCGCTGGGCAGCGCCATGAAGCATCTCGTGGAATGGACCTTGCGTACACCGCGATGATAGCGTTTCCAAAAGAATGGACCGCAGTATTTCTATTGCTGCTGTGCGATTTCGTTTGGGCGCTCCTGATTCATTTCAAGCTGCAAATCGGGCTGGGCGACTTCGCCTTGCTGGGCAGTGCGCTTGCAATAGTTGCCATCTTCAGGGGCATCTTCGTTCAGCCGCGACTCGCATTGTGTGCGGAGGGCTTCGCCTTGTCCATATCGGCGTCGGCGGCCTTCGCCGTGCTCACCTATCTCGGCTGCGCCGCCAATCTACCATTGGTTGACAAAGAGTTATTGATGATTGATCGGAGTTTGGGATTCGACTGGCCCGGATGGTACCAAGTGATCGTCGATAGCCCTGTACTTGCGGTTGTTGTAGTGTGGATATACAACAGCATGATCTATCAAGGACTCTACTTCAGTTTGCTGTTCGGCATGATGCATCGCCCCGATCGGCTACCAAGCGCGAAAAAATTACCGCTGGCTTGCCGCGGCCCAGCGCAGGATAATGACGCGCCTGATGGTCTCTCAGCCTGAGTTCTCGATTGACACCTTCGCCGAAACTGGCGCCCCAGAGCTCGCGGTCGCCTACACCGCGCCGCGGCAATGCTGCCGATCCGCGTCTCCGTGCCGCTCTGGATCTGGTGAAGATCGACGCCGAGCTTGTGCGGGGCGGCGGCTCGCTCTTCACGGCGCTGAGTGACGGCGCCGACGCTCCGTTCCTGGCGGGCGAGCATTACCCGCCGGGCGAAGTCTGGGACGCTGAAACCCATGCCCAGTACTTCTATCACGCCCATCCCGAAGGCGAGCGCGCGCCTGGCGAGCATGGCCATTTCCATCTGTTCCTCGGACAGGGCGGCATGCCGCCCGGGCTTACGCCGCTGGTGCTGCCGGAGATGGGGCTGGCGCCGCTGACGCGCCGGTCCGAACGGGGCGATCCCGGTACGCATCGCTCCGTGCGCGACCGCGGCGTGTTCTCGCATCTGATCGGCATGAGCATCGATCCCCATGGCCGGCCGGTCGAGCTGTTCACCACCAATCGGTGGGTGACTGGGGAGACCTGGTATCGTGCCGAGGATGTGGTGCGCATGCTCGACCGCTTCGATTTCGCCGTCGCCACGGCGAGCCGGCTGGACCGCTGGCTGGCCGCGGTGTTCCGAGTGCTGAAGCCGGCCATCGTCGAGCTGATCCTGGCACGCGATACGGCGATCATGGATTGGCGCCGCCGGCGCAGCCGTCAGCTGCATGTCTTCGACGACCGGCGCCTCGAAATCGTCACGCAGCAGCGTGTCGATTTCGCTGCGGAACTGAACCTCCTGCTTGCACATATGGCGTGAGACTGGAAAGAATTACCGCCGTCGGAGGCTTAAGGGTAACTTAAGGGCTCTCACCCAGGCTGATACCGGGCGGGAGTTCGGATATAATGGCGGCACCCGAACACGAACCGATGAATTGACCCGCATTGGCAATTGTCACTCGAGCGTGAGAAGTAGGGACGCAGGATGAGCGAAGGTCTGAGCCAGCGAGACGTCGCCGCATTATTGAACGATGTAACCGCGCCGGAGAGTGCAGCGGCGCGCCTGAGCGGTACGGTTGCCGCCGGCGTCCTGAGCCCGGCCCAGCGACAGGCAGCGGAGCAGGTGCTGCGCGGCATGCTCGACGGCGCTGCCCTCAAGATCCGCCAGATCATTTCCGACACGCTGAAGGAAAGTCCCCATCTGCCGCACGACATCGCGATGGCCTTTGCCAACGATGTCGATTCCGTCTCGATCCCGGTGCTGCAATTCTCTTCGGTCCTGACCGACGAGGATCTGATCGCCGTGGTGCAGTCCGGCGCGCCCGAGAAACAGGTGGCGATTGCCGGCCGGGCGGCGGTCTCGACTGCGGTCGCCGGAGAGCTGCTCAACACCAATAACGCGGCCGCTGCGGTCAAGCTGGTCGCCAATCCCGGCGCGTCGCTCGACGAGCAGCAGCTCGAGACGGCGGCAACGAAATTCGGGTCCGACAAGCGCATGACCGAGACGCTGCAGAAGCGGGCGGATCTGCCGATCAGCATCGCCGAGCGCCTTGTCGCCTTCACCGCCGAAACCCTGCGCGCCTACATCACGCGGCGCACGGATCTGCCGGAATCGGTGATCACGCAGCTGGTCCTGCAGATGCGTGAGCAGGTTACCGTCGATCTGCGCTCGCCTCATTTCCCGGCCGAGGAAGCGACTAAGCTGGTCGAGCATCTGCATGCCGTGAAGCGCCTGACGCCGTCGCTGATCCTGCGCGCGGTCTGCGTCGGTGATCTCAGCTTCTTCGAAGCCTCGATGGCGCAGCTCGCGAGCGTCACAATCCATAACGCCCGGCTACTGATCCATGACGCGGGCAGTCTCGGCCTGAAATCGCTCTACGACAAGACCAAGCTGCCGCAAAGCTATTACCCGGCCTTCCGCGTGGCGCTCGAAGTCGCCAAGGAAACCGAGATGGACGGCCTAGATTACGACCGGGAACGCTATCGCCGGCAGATGATCGAGCGGATTCTGACCCAGTTCGAAGCGCTCGGCGCCGAGGATCTGGATTACCTGCTGATCCGCCTCGAAGATCCGACCCCCGGGGCCCCGGCATCGGCCCACTGAATCGACGACGAAACTGCCTCCGAGTGGTTTTTGTGCGTTCTGCGGATTCTTCTTGAAACTCCCGGTATCATTCGGTTAAGGTGTGGGTAATAAAAATACAAAGCCGCAAGGCTAATTGCCCCATCGGGGCAGCAGGGGGAAGCGCCTTCTCTTCGGCGTCGGGTGACAGGAACCAGAGCGCGGTGATGGCGGCCCCTTGGGCCGCCATTCATCTTTTCAGGGGCATCCGAAACGGCGCTTCCACCCGGATCCGAGTGCGCCTAAGCTCGTCCTGTCGATTTCGGAGGAGGGGATGGCATGCGGATCTCGCGACTGGCGCTGATCGTCTCGAGCGCTTCGCTCGTCGGCGCCTGCGGCTTCCTGCCGCCGAGCCAGCAACAGCAGATCGCCTTGACCGGTGCGCCGCCGACCCAGACAGCCGGCATCTTCCGGAACGCGGATCCTAATATCAACGATACGCTGGCGCAGCAGGCCTGCGTCGAGGGCTACGAAAAGCTCGGCGGACAGGCCTTGCCGACCGATCTCGGCACGATCGAGGAGTGGCAGATACGCTGCGCGCCGCACTCGGCCTGGTCCTGGCTCGCGTTCTGACGGCGCGGCGGATGGGTCGCGCGTTCAGTCCTTGATCGACAGCAAGACGGCCGATCCCAGCAGGACGCCGAAGAAGGGCAGGCCAACGGTGATTTCCCCGACTGCCGCGCCGACGACGCTGGCCGAAATGGTCAGCCAGCCGATGAGTTTCTGCATGATTATTCTCCATGTGCGCAAAGCGGTGGCATGCCTCCATAACGGGCCTGCGGGAGACTTATTCCATGCTTGATGACCGCGCTTCCGCGCTCCCGGCGAAGCGTGACTGAACCGGATTGGCTGCCGCTGCTGCGGGAGCTGGCGGCGATCGCGCAGACCGGCCTCGCCTATGCCCGCGATCCCTTTGATCTCGAACGGTACGAGCGGCTGCGCGAACTGGCGGCGGAGCTGACCGCGGTGCCGACGCAAACTGCGCCGGATGTCATCGCCGCCTTGCTGCAGGACGAGCCGGGCTACGCTACGCCCAAGATCGACGTCCGCGCCGGCCTGTTCCGTGACGGACGGATTCTGCTGGTCCGCGAGGTTACCGACGGACTCTGGTCGCTGCCCGGCGGCTTTGCCGATGTAAATCTGTCACCGGCTCAGGCGATCGAGGCCGAGATCGAGCAGGAGACCGGCTTCGCCGCACAGGCGACCAAGCTCGTGGCGCTGCTCGATCGCCGCCGCCATCATCCGTCCCATCCGCGGCTGCGCTATTGCTACAAGGCCTTCTTCCTGGCCGAGATCACCGGCGGCGCGGCACGCACCAGCCTGGAGACGACGGCGGTCGAATTCTTCCCCGAGGACGCCCTGCCGCCGCTTTCGACCGGTCGGGTGAATGCGGCCCTGATCGCCCGTCTTTATGCCCATTGGCGCGCCCCCGGGCTGCCGACCGAGTTCGACTAAATCGCGGGTCGGCGTGCGCCGCTGGCGTGCCGCCCGCTGCTGATGGTAGCGTTCCGCATCGTATGAATGTTTCGCGAGGCACTTGCCGGGGGGGTGAAGTGCCGACGGTTGCGGCCGTTCGCGAGCGGGGACTGGGGAACGCATGGAAAAAGAAACCTTCATCCTGCAGACGACACGTGCGGGACGATTGCCGACCAACGCCGTCTTCACCGATGAGGCGGCCGCCCGTATGGAGACCGACCGCGCGCAGAAGAGCGGGGCCTTCGACCACATCAAGCTCATCCACATGATCGGCAGCCAGAAGGAGGTGCTGGTCGAAAACGGCAGTCCACCGAGCGCGAAGGATATCGCCGCCCGGACCAGGGCCGCGAAGACGGAGCCGGCGCGCGCCAAGAAGAAGCAGGTCACCACGGCGCAGCTGATCAGCCGGGTCACCTGGCTCGTCACCTTGCTGCTGATCGGCGGCGTGCTCTTCTACGCTTTCGAGTATTTCAAGACGAAGTGACGGGCGAGGCCCGCCAGGCGGCGAGCGCCTCCGGCGTATCCAGATCGATCAGTACACCGTCATCCGGCGCCTCGATCTCCGCGACATATTCGGGATAGGCGCCGATGACGTGCTTGGCGCCAGTGTCGCCGGTGATGCTCTGCAGCTCCGGGAAGAAGCGCCGGCTCCACAGCACCGGATTGCCGCGTTTGCCGTTGCGCATTGGCAGCAGGATCTCGCGTCCCTCGACCGGGTTGAAGCCGGCGACCAGCCGGTCGATCAGCTGCCGGTCAATCCCGGGCATATCGGCCAGGCAGATCACTGCCCCTTCGGCTTCCGCCGGGACGGCCGCGAGACCGCGCTTCAGCGAGGTCGACAGGCCCTGCGCATAGTCCGGGTTCTCGACGGTCACGATCGGCCGGCCGGCAAGGCGGGCGGCAACCTGGGCGCCCTGATGGCCGAGCACCACGATCACCGGTGCCGCCTGCGAGGCCAGGGCCGCATCGACCGCGCGCTCGACCAGGGCGGTGCCGTCGAGTTCGATCAGCAGCTTGTTGCGACCCATCCGGCTCGACTGGCCGGCGGCCAGCACGATCGCCGCGATGCGCGGGCGCGCCGGCGATGCGCGGTTGATCGCGGCGCGCGGCAGCGGCCGGCTCGGGATCTCCGCCAGCAAGCCGCCGACGCCGAGCCCCGCGATCTCGCGCGGGCCGACCGGCAGATCGGCAATCAGGCGCTGCAATACCCAGTCGAAACCGTTGAGCTTGGGCGAGCGTGCGCAGCCGGGCAGGCCCAGCACCGGAACGGCGCCGATCCGGCCGACCAGCATCAGATTGCCCGGATCGACCGGCATGCCGAAATGCGCGATCTCGCCGCCGGCCGCGACGATGCCGGCCGGGACGACATCGCGCCGGTCGATGATCGCCGAGGCGCCGGCGATCAGCACGAGTTCGGCGCCGCAATCCAGCTGAGTCCGGATCGCGTCGGCCACTGCCTCGCTGCGATGTCCGACACGAAGCTCGCCAAACAGCGTCGAATCCAGACCGGCCAGGCGGGTCCGGGTGACTTCAGCCGTCTTGTCGAGCACGCTCGATTTCATCCCGGGCAGCCGGGTCTGGATCAGCCCGACCAGCCGGCCACGGAATGGCGCGACGCGCAGTGGCGCCGCCCGGCTCTCCCAGACGGCAAGCGCGTTTTCGGGGGCGGCGAAAGGGATGATCTTGATCGTGGCGACCATCTGGCGCGGCGCCACCGGCGCATAGGCGGCCAGGGTGGCAACCGTGATCGCCTCGTCGAGCGCGTTCAGCCGGTCGATCGCGGCCGGGTCCAGCACCAGCACGCCGTGCCGCTCGGCAAACAGATTGACGCGTCCGGTAAAGGCCTCGCCGATGCTTATGCCGTCGCCTGCCAGTCCGGCGGCGGCGCGGCTGGCGGCACGATCCTCCGGCACATCCGTCGGTTCGAGCCGGGCCGCGATCACCTCGGCGATACCGGCTTCGGTTAGTGCCACCAGATCGGCCTCGGAAAGCACGCGCCCCTTGCGCAGGGTCTGCGCCGGCAGCTTCACCGCATGCGCCAGGATCGCGCCCAGCGCCTCGGCGACGGCGACCGGCCCGAAGATCACGCCGCGTCACCCGGTCGGACGGCCAGCGCGGCGCGATGCAGCACGGCGGTGATCTCGGCCAGCACCGAGAGCGCGATCTCGGCCGGCGTCAGCGCGCCGATCGCAAGTCCGACCGGGCCGCGGATCCGGGCGAATTCGGCCGGGCCGAAGCCGGCAGCGGCCAGCCGCTCTGCGCGCTTGGCGTGGGTCCGCCGCGAGCCGAGCGCGCCGATATAGAAGGCGCCGGAGCGCAGCGCCGCGCTCAGCGCCGGATCGTCGATCTTGGGGTCGTGCGTCAGGGTGACGATTGCCGTTCGCTTGTCGGGCCTGAGGCCGGCCAAGACGTCGTCCGGCCAGTCGACGACGATCTCGACATCGGGAAAGCGCTCCGCCGAGGCAAAGGCGGCGCGCGGGTCGATCACCGTCACCTTGTAGCCGGCCAGCGCCGCCATCGGCGCCAGGGCTTGGCCGATATGGACGGCGCCGACGACGACCAGGCGCAGCGGCGGGTTCCAGACTTCGACGAAGACTGGGCCGAGGCTGGTCTCGATGGTCCGGCTCGTGTCGTCGTCGATCGCCGTCCGGATCTTGGCAAGATCGTCCGGCGCCAGTGCCAGCTCGCCCTCTGCCGTCGTGCCGTCGACCAGCGCCTGTGCGCCGCCTGGGATCAGCGTCGCCAGCGCCATCGGATTGCCGGTCCGGCGGGCCGCCAGCAATCTTTCGAGCAGGGCAGGGGTCACGACAGCCGCTCGACGAAGATCTGCACCTTGCCGCCGCAGGCTAGGCCGACATCCCAGGCCTGCTCGTCGGTCACGCCGAAATCGAGCAGCTTCGGCACGCCGGTGCGGATCACCTCTTGCGCGGTCTCGACCACGGCGCCCTCGACGCAGCCGCCCGAGACCGAGCCGACGAAGCGGCCTTCGCCATCGGCGGCCAGCTTCGAGCCGACCGGGCGGGGCGACGAGCCCCAGGTCGTGACCACGGTGGCGAGCGCCACGCCCTGGCCGGCGCGGTGCCAGGAAAGCGCTTGCTCCAGAACGGCTTCAGTGTCGCTCATGCGGTGTCCTCCAATGCGCGGCGGCTTCCAGCCGGCGGAAGGCGGGGCGGGACAGGGCCTGGGTCAGATCCTGCAGACTGTCGAGATTATGGACCGGGCGGAACTCGTCGACATGCGGCAAGATCGCCCTCATGCCCAGCGATCTGGGCTCGAATCCGTCCCAGCGCAAGAGCGGATTCAGCCAGATCAGGCGCCGGCAGGATTTGTGCAGCCGCTCCATGACCGGCTCCAACCCTGCGCCGGCGGCGCGGTCGAGCCCGTCGGAAATGAACAGCACGATGGCGCCCTGGCCGAGCACGCGGCGCGACCAGAGCCGGTTGAATTCGGCCAGGGCCTCGCCGATCCGCGTGCCGCCCGACCAGTCCTCGACCGCCTCCGTCACCTTGTCGAGCGCGACATCGACATCCTTGTGGCGCAGATGGCGCGTGATGTTGGTCAGCCGCGTGCCGAACAGGAAAGTATGGACCCGGTCGCGGTCATTGGTCACCGCATGCATGAAATGCAGGAAGATCCGGCTGTAGCGGCTCATCGAGCCGGAGATGTCGCACAGAATGACCAGCGGAGGGTGCAGCGTCTTCGGCCGGCGCCGCTTCAGCCAGATGGTATCGGCGCCGTTGCGCAGGCCGGCGCGCAGCGTCGCCCGCATATCGACACGCGGACCCAGCGGATCGGCAGTGAAGCGGCGGCTGCGGACGTCCATCAGCGGCAGCCGCAGCTTGGCGATGGCGGATTTGGCTGCGGCCAGCTCGTCATTGCCCATCTGCTCGAAATCGGTCTTCTGCAGGATCTCGCGCGCCGAGAAGGTCAAGGCGGCGTCGAGCTCCAGCTCTTCCTGTTCCGGCGCCTGGCGTTCGGCAGCGGCCTGCGCCAGAGCCTCGGCCAGGCGGCGCTGCATCGCCGCCGGTTGGGGGCCGGTATCGACGCGGGTCTGCGGCAGGATCATCGCCAGCGCCTTTTCCAGGATTTGCGGATTGCGCCAGAAGATGTGGAAGGCCTGGTCGAAGATCTCACGCTGGTCGCGCCGGTTGACGAAGACGGCGTGCAGTGCCCAGTAGAAATCGCGCCGGTCGCGCAAGCCCACGGCGCGCACCGCCTCGACTGCGGTCAGCAGCGTGCCCGGCCCGACCGGCAGCCCGGCGGCGCGCAGCGTGCGCGCGAAATACATGAGATTGGCGACCAGCCGCATTATCGGCTGAACAGCCAGGCCAACAGGCCGCGCCGCGGCGGCACCGGCGGAACGTAGTCCGGCGCCGGATTGAGGATGGTCAGCGCGGGCAGCGGATAATCCTCGCCGGTCGGAAACCAGCCCTGGCTCAGCCGGTCGAAGACATAGCCGAGCACGGTCTGGCCGAGATAATAGCCGTCCCGGCGTGCCGCCGTAGTCAAATCGGGGGCGAGATAGGCCCGCACCAGGATGCGGTGCTCGGTCTCGCCGCGCTTCAGCGTCAGCTTGAAATCGATACCTGGCCGCGACGAGCCGTCGGGTTGCTTGAAATGCGCCCCAAGCGTGTCGTCGATCTTTGCCTGCCAGCCGTCACTGCCCATCGCCACCTCGCGGGATATTGGCTTGCGCGCTCAACTCGGATTTCACCTGGGTCAGCAGCCGCTGCGCCTCGCTGCCCTGCAGGCGCTGGATATCGTCCTGGTATTTCAGGATGACGCCGAGCGTGTCGTTGATTGCCTCCGGCGTCAGCGCCAGCGCGTCGAGCTGCATCAGCGCATCGGCCCAGTCGATCGTCTCGGCGACGCCGGGCTGCTTGAACAGATCCATCTGCCGCAGCTGCTGGATGAAGCCGACGATCTCGCGCGACAGGACATCGGGCGCGTCCGGCGCCTTGACCCGCAGGATCTCCAGCTCGCGTGCCGCCGTGGGATAGTCGACCCAGTAGTAGAAGCAACGCCGCTTCAGCGCGTCATGGATCTCGCGCGTGCGGTTCGAGGTGATGATGACGATCGGCGGTTCGGCGGCCTTGATCGTGCCGATTTCCGGGATGGTGACCTGGAAATCCGAGAGCACTTCGAGCAGATAGGCCTCGAACGGCTCGTCGGTCCGGTCCAGCTCGTCGATCAGCAGCACGGGCGGGCCTTCCGGCGCGGGGGCGAGCGCTTGGAGCAGCGGCCGCTTGATCAGGAAGCGCTCGTCGAACACGTCGCGCGCAATGTCGGATTTGCCGCCGGCCTCGGCCAGGCGGATCTCGATCATCTGTCGCGCGTAGTTCCATTCATAGACCGCCGAGGCGATGTCGAGCCCCTCATAGCATTGCAGCCGGATCAGCTTCCGCCCGAGCCCGGCGGCCAGCACCTTGGCGATCTCGGTCTTGCCGGTGCCGGCCTCGCCCTCGAGAAACAGCGGCCGGCCGAGCTTGAGCGCCAGATAGATCGCCGTGGCGAGGCTGCGGTCGCCGACATAGAGCTGCTGGTGCAGCAGAGCGAGCGTGGCGTCGACCGAAGCGGGGAGGGAGACGGGCATGCAAGACCTGACGAGAGTTCGACGGCATCGACGGGCGGGCCGTCGACAGCGATGATATTGGCACAGCCCGGCGCTCGATGAAGCAAAAGGATCGATCGAGCGGTCGCCGCACGGGCCGACCGCGCGGTTTCGATTTTCAGTAATATTTGCTACCTAAATGCAATTTGTGAGAAGCGTTCGAATTGTATTTTGTGTGGCCGTGCAACTTGACGGGTGTATCGTGATTCTGTAAAATCGCGATATCTTGAAAATGGCGAAGAATATGATGGTGTCGCGACGTTGACTCGGCATCGTTCTGTACTAGTTTCTGTGCCGAAGACCGCCCGGGTTGGTTGTTTCCATGCTTCTTATATGTCGGGTGTCTAATATATCTGTAATGATCGGCCCGTGATTCGAATACGGACGGCGCTGAAATATCTAATGTGCGCCGCCGATCGAAAGGTTCGTCCAGAGTTATGGTAACATCTGAACGATTTACATGCATGACTAAAAAAGAGAATCACACAAAATAGTAAGGGAAGGAACATGGAAGACGTCAGTTCTCGGTCGGGCCTTGCCGCTCGTCTGTCCGGTGGCAGCCTTGCCGCCGCTGCATTGCTGTCCGCGCTGGTCGCGCATGCGGAGACCGTCCCGCAGGACATCACGGCCGCGACAAGCTCGGCGATCCGTCAGGCGCAGCAGGTACCGGCCGCCCAGATGGAGCCGCTTGTCCGCCAGATCACGCCCCCGGTCATTCCCGCCTTGTCGATCGATCTGGACGCCGCGGGCTTCGTCGAGGTCGCTGCAGCCGGCCGGCGCCACGCCGACTGCCAGTCACGCCTTCTTTCAGAGCCTGGGCACCAATGGGCGGACCTGCTTCACCTGCCATCAGCCGGCGACCGGCTGGACGATCACGCCGATCAGCACGCAGCTGCGCTTCCTGGCCAGTCTGGGCACCGACCCGCTGTTTCAGCCGGTCGACGGCACGAACTGCCCGAGCGCCAATATTTCGAGCCTTGCGGCGCGGTACAAGGCGTCCAGTCTGCTGTTGGACAAGGGCCTGATCCGCATTGGCCTGCAATTGCCGCGACCCCGACGACGGCGGTCGAATACCAGATCGTCGCAATCAGCGACCCTTATAGTTGCAATACCAGTGCTGCGACCGGGCTGACGAATTTCGGGCCGTCGGGGGCCACGACCGGCATGGTCTCGGTCTATCGCCGGCCGCTGCCCTCGACCAATCTCGGTTTCCTCAGCACGGTGATGTGGGACGGCCGCGAGGCCAGCCTGACCAGCCAGGCCGTGGACGCGACGACGGGCCATGCCCAGGCCGCGACGCCGCCGACCGCGGCGCAGCAGCAGGATATCGTCGCCTTCGAAAGCGGCCTCTATACGGCGCAGGCAATCGATTTCTCGGCCGGCAGCCTGAGCGACCATGGCGGCCATGGCGGGCCCTCGGCGCTGTCGCAGCAGCAATTCTTCATCGGCATCAACGACCCGCTGAGCAACAACCCGACCGGCGCGGCCTTCACCTCGGACATCTTCAACATCTATGCAGCCTGGCCGGGTCCGTCGACGGGTTGGGATCCGACGGCCGCCTATCGCGCCTCGGTCGCGCGCGGCGAGCAGGTCTTCAACACCAAGCCGATTACCATCACCGGCGTCGCCGGGTTGAACGACGCCACTGGCCAGCCGAGCATCGCCGGCTTCTGCGGCACCTGTCATGACAGCCCGAATGTCGGCGATCATTCGGTCAAGGCGCCGCTCAATATCGGCGTGACCGATGCCGATCCGGGACCGCCGTCGCTCGATATTTCCGACCTGCCGGTGTTCACGCTGCAATGCGTCTCGGGCACGCTCGCCGGTCAGAGCTTCACCGTGACGGATCCGGGCCGGGCGTTGATCAGCGGGAAATGCGCCGATATCGGCAAGACGAAAGGCCCGATCCTGCGCGGCCTCGCCTCGCGTGCGCCCTATTTCCACAATGGCTCGGGGACGACCTTGCAGGATGTCGTCAATTTCTACGACCAGCGTTTCTCGATCGGCTTCTCCGCCCAGGAGAAGCAGGATCTGGTGAACTTCCTCAACACGATCTGAGCGGAAAACGGGGCGGTCCGGCGGGGCCGCCCCTCAAACCCGTCCTGCGCGTCCTCGCTCATTGGCGCTCGACCGCAGCGGCTGTTCCAAACGATACCAAGCTGAGAAAATAGACAACTCTCTCGGGAACCAAAAGGCACGCGGCGCGTATTCGTCCGTAGGCATTACACCCTCACGATGGGTCGCCGCAGCACTCCTTTCCTTCTACCCGTCGCAGGGGCCGAACGCCGTCGCCGATTCTTCGATTTCGGGAGGGGAAACCATGCTCGCGAGAGTGCCGCAGGCCGCGTTGGCGTCGCTGATCTCCGGTGTCGTGCTCGCGACGTTGCCGGCTCCTGCCGCCGCCCAGGCTCCGGTTTCCTATACCTTGAACGATCTGAAAAACCTGTTCGTAGTCCAGCAGCAGTATTTCATCCTCGACAACGAGCAATCGGTCGCCGCGTCGCTCAACCATCTCCACATCACGGCGCTCGATACCACGACCGGCGAATTCTCCGGCTTGATCTGGGCACCGGTCATAGAGCCCTTCGTGGTGCCTCAGATAAACCTGCCGGTCCTGGGCACGATCACGATCGATGCGACCGGGACGGCGCTGGGCAGCTTCTACGGCATTACCTTCAACTGGTCGTATATCGGCAGCCCGTGCCTGGCCGGGTCGCGGTTGGCCAATCCGTTCGAGGACGGCATGTATACCGGGGCGATCACGTTCCTGGGCTATCAGGGCAGCGGCAAGATGCATGCGCTGATCGCCGGTACGGCCTCGCCGGGCTATGGCGAATGTACCGGCGACGAGTTCGTCCTGGGGCCAATCCCCTTTTCGGGCCTGCTGACGAAATAGTCGGGGACAGAAGATCCTGGGGAGACATCTCGATGACCCACGCTGCTCTCGCCCGTGCCGTCGCCGCTCTCGTTGCCGGGCTCACCGCTGCCGGTCTCCTGGCTGTGCCTGCCGCGTCCGGCCAGACCGCACCCGCTGGTTCGGGCGCGCTCTACGTCATGCAGGATCTGAACCCGCCCGGCGGCAATGACAGCCGGGTTTCCGGCATCAACAATACCGGTCAGCTCGCCGGATATGTCTATCCCCAAAGCGTTCAGCAAGCCTATCTGCTTCAGGCTGCCATCTTCACGCGCACGAGCATCGACACGGCGCTGGGCACGGTATCCGGCCTGCCGCACACCGTCGCTTTCGCCATCAACAACGGAGGGCAGGCAGTAGGCCTGTCGACGAGCGCAGGCGCCAATGGCGGCGGGGTTTTGCATGCTACCCTGTTTGCGAATGGCCGGGCGACCGATCTGGGTGTTCTGCCCGGCGGCAGCAACAGCACGGCGGTTGCGATCAACACTCAAGGGCTGGTCGCCGGCTTTTCCGACGTGCTGACCGCCACCAATGGCGGCGCCACGCATGGCGCGCTCTTTAACAACGGCAAGGTCACCGATCTGGGCGCGCTGCCCAACAGCCCCTATAGCGCCGTGACCGCCATCAACGACAGCGGCCAGATGGTCGGTTACAACATCGACGTCACCAACAAAGAACATGCGGTGATGTTCGCCAACGGCCTGGTGATCGATTTGGGCACCTTTCCCGGCGACGTCACCAGCCTCGCCAACGGCATCAACAACCAGGGGCAGGTGGTCGGTTACTCGGGCAGTACGAACGGTCAGGGGCATGCCGTGATGTTCGCCAATGGCAAGGTCACCGAACTCGCGCCGGGCGTTTCCGCCGGTGCGCAGGCGATCAACAATCTGGGCGACGTGGTCGGCGGCGTCAGTGTCGCCGGCGGCTTTTCCCACGCGGCTCTCATCAAGAACGGGCAGGCCATCGACCTCGGCACGCTGCCCGGCTTGCCGGCGAGCTATGCGGAGAGCATCAACGACAACGGGCAGATCGCCGGCTGGGCGCTTGATCCCAGCACCGGCGCCGTGCATGCCGTGCTCTGGCTGCAAGCGACCTTGGGCGATTTGGAAAATCTGTTCGTGACGCAGCAGCAATATTTCGACATCGACGACGAACAATCGGTCGCTGCGTCGCTCAACCATCTGCATATCACGGCGCTCGATCCGGTCAGCGGCACTTTCCAGGGCTCGATCTGGGCGCCGGTCGTGCCGCCGTCCGCCGTGCCTCAGGTGACGCTGCCGGTGACCGGCACGATCACCATCGCCCCGACCGGGACCGCGCTCGGCAGCTTCTACGGCATCAGCTTCACCTGGTCTTATAGCGGTGCCGCCTGCAAGGCCGGGTCGACGCTGACTGCGGTGTCCGAGACTGCGCGCTATACGGGTGCCATCACCTTCTTGGGCTACCAGGGCAGCGGCAAGATGCACGCGACGATCGCCGGCACGGTCGCCCCGGAATACGGCGATTGCGCCCTGGGCAAGATCGCGCTGAACCCGATCCCGTTTTCTGGCCAGATGGTCAAGTAGGAGTCGAGACGGAGCCGGCCAAGCCCGCCGATGCCGCTCCGCCGCCGCCCTCTCTGTCCCATTGGGCGAGGCTTCACACATCCGCGACGAGCGTGAAGTGCCAAAAAGCTCCTCTCCGCCCCATTGGGGCGGAGAGGTCGGGTGAGGTGGGGAACGCTCAGGTCCTTCCGCATAACACGCTGGTTTCGAACGGCTTCTTTGCTTCGGTGTGGCGTAACCGGAGATCGAAGTAGCCGGAGGCGCCGGCTGGATACGGCGTCGATGTCGGAGCGCTCCCCACCTCACCCCGGCCCTCTCCGCCCCAACGGGGCGGAGAGGGAGCGTCGGTTATCCTACCTCATCCGGCGCCCTTACCAGCCGATGCCGAACGCCATGTGTTCCGGTGTCCCGGAGACGATCGACGAGCTCTGGTTGTTCACATCGTCATAAGCGAAGCCATAGGCCAGGCCGGCGACGCTGTGGTCGTGCCAGAACTGTGCGTAGGAATTGGCCGGGGCCGTCAGGTAGTAGGATGACGGCTCGGTCCAGCTTGCATAGTTCTGCATGACGTGGCGGTTGAAGGCGGCGCAGAACTGAGCCTCCAGAGCCAGCTGCACCGTGTTTCCGGTCGCCAGGGTGTTGGAGCAGAACACGATGTCCTGGGTCGACGGCTTGGCGATCGCATAGGTGCCGCCGACATAGGCGCCGTTGTTCAGGTTGATCTCGGTGAAGACGAATTGCGTCGGGGTCGTCGTGCCCGAGAATTCGCGGCTGCCGCCGAACAGGCTGACCGTCAGCGGCGTGGTCGCGTAGGTGCTCCACACGCTGCTGACATAGCCGTCGAAGTAATGGGCGTTGGTCTCGCTGAGATTGAAGCTGCTGTTGCCCGGCGAGAAGATGCGCAGATCGGAGGGCGGCGTCAGATGGAACGCGGCCGGGGTCTCGGCGACGAATTCATCGTCGAGCGCTGCGATCGACTCGTTGATGCCGGTCTGCATGTGGAACGTTTCCTTGCTGCCCCAGACATCGAGCAGCAGGGGCAGGCCGAATTCGTCGACCTGGGTCGTGTTGATGAACAGCCCGCCGGTGCCATAGGTGAACTCGTACCAATCGTAATGCGTGCTGATGTTCGGATCGGTCTGGTTCAGCGGGTTCGGTCCGGCATAGCCCGTGTTGCCGTTGGCATCGGCCAGGATTTTCATATAGAGCGGCGCGCCTTCGGAGATGTAGATCCGGCCCGACGAGAGCGGCGGCAGCTTCAGCAATTTGCTCTGCGCCAGGGTGAAGGCGTAGTTCGGATAGTTCTGGCCGCCCGCAGTCAGGTGGTTCGGCGCGTTGTTGTCGGCCGCGGTTGCCGCCGTGACCGTGCCGTCGAAATTCACCCAGGACAGCGCGCCGGTCGTTGGGTTGTTGCCGAGGATGGTGACGTAGATCTGGCCGTCGGCCCAGACGCCGTTGGTGTTGTTGTTGAGATCGGTCCCGATGAAGCCGGGATAGGTCGTGTAGACCGGTGAAGTGTTGACCGTCAGCGTTGCCGTGGCCGAGGTGGTGGCTCCGCGGCTGTTGGTCACCACGACCGCGAAGGCGGCGTTGTTGTCCGGCGCGGTCGTGCCCGGCGTGGTGTAGGTCGCCGCGGTGGCGCTGGGGATGGCGACACCGTTCTTCTGCCATTGATAGGTGAACGGACCGGTCCCGCTGACACCGACCGAGAACTGCGCCGTCCGGCCGATGATTGCCGTCTGGCTGGTCGGCTGGCTGGCGATGCCGGGGACGCTGACCGGCGCCGTGCCGGTGGCGTTCACGACTTCGATGCCGCTGATCTTCGGCTGGTCGGCCTTGCCGTTGGTGAAGGCGATGACGATCTGGCCGTTGCTGTTGGCCGTTGCGGTGAACGGCGTCACCACCGCGATGTCGGGGCCGCCGGCCGTCGCGACGATGTCGAAATTCGACAGCACCGTGGTCCCGTTGATGGCGACGTTGAAGACGCGCTGACCGGCCGCGCTCCAGTAGAACTCGGCGAAATGCAGGCGCAGGGCATAGCCGCCGCCCGGGGTGAGGCCGGGGATGGTGTAGGTCATCACGCCGGCCCGTTCGTTCTGATAGACCGCTTCGGGCGCGGCGTTGACGATTCCGGCCACGCTGATGGCGGTGCCGGGACGCTGGGTCGTGCCGCCGCCGTTGAAGTCGGCATCGGCCGCGAAGCCCGAGATCGCAGCCGGCGAACCGGCGGCGATGGCCACGAGATCCGTCGTGCCGCCACCGCCGCCGCTCGACCCGCCGGTCACCGTCAAGGCAGCCGTGTTGCTGGTCGCGGTCGCGCCGCCGACACCCGTGACGACGACGCTGAACAGCGCGCCGCTATCGCTGGCGGCCGTGGCCGGCGTCGTGTAGCTGGCGCCGGTCGCCCCGGCGATCGCGGTGCCGTTCTTCGACCATTGATAGCTCAGCGGGCCGGTGCCGCTGGCCACGACGGTGAAGGTCGCCGTCTGGCCGACGGCAACGCTCTGGGCCGCCGGCTGGGTCGTGATGGCCGGTGGGACGGTGACGGGCGCGGTGCCGTTGGTCAGCACTTCGATGCCGCTGATCTTCGGCTGGTCCGCTGTGCCGTTGGTCAGGTTGACGATGATCTGGCCGCTGCTGTTGGCGGTCGCCGTGACGGATTTGATCACCGCGATATCGGGACCGCCGGCAGTCGCGACGATGTCGAAATTGCTCAGCATCGGCGTGCCGTTGACCGCGACGTTGAAGACGCGCTGCCCGGCCTTGGTCCAATAGAACTCGGCGAAATGCAGGCGCAGCGTATAGCTGGCGCCGGCCGTTAGATGCGGGATGGTGTAGTTGAACACGCCGGCCCGCTCGTTCTGGTAAACCGCTTCGGGCGCGGCATCGACGATGCCGGCGACGGTGATCGGGGTGCCAGGGCGGGAGGTGGTCGCACCGGCGCTGAAATCGGCATCGGCGGCGAAATTGCCGATAGCCGCAGTCGAGCCGGACGCGATCGCCAGGACGTCGGTCCCGCCATCGGTGACCTGGAGCGAAGCGATATTGCTGGTGATGATGTCGCCCGAGCCGGAGACGGTGACGGTGAAGGTGGCACCGCTATCGGCGGCGATTGTGGCCGGCGTGGCATAGCTGGCGGCGGTGGCGCCGCTGATTGCGCTGCCGTTCCGGTACCATTGATAGGTCAGCGGTGCCGTGCCGCCGGCGGTGACCGAGAAGATCGCCGGCTGCCCGAGCGTCGCGACCTGGTTTGCCGGCTGGGTCGTGATGACCGGGCCGCCATTCGGGTTCACCACTTCGATGCCGCTGATCTTGGGCTGGTCGGCGGCGCCGGTGGTCAGGGCGACGATGATCTGTCCGGCGGCGTTGGCCGTCGCCGTGAAGGATTTCACCAGCGCGATGTCGGATCCGCCGGCGGCTGCGACGACGTCGAAATTCGGCAGCACGAGCGTGCCGTTGACGGCGACGTTGAAGACGCGCTGGCCGGGCTTCGTCCAATAGAACTCGGCGAAGTGCAGGCGCAGCGTGTAGTTGGTGCCGGCGGTCAGGCCCGGGACGGTGTAGGTCGATACCCCGTTCCGTTCGTTCTGATACACGGCCTGCGGCGCGGCGTTGACGATGCCGGCGGTCGTGATGGGGGTGCCGGTGCCGCTGGCATTGCCGCCGGTGAAGTCCATGTCGGCGGCGAAATTGCCGGTTGCCGCCTTGGCGCCGGCCGAGATGGCGACGACATCGACGCCGGGGCCGCTGCTCCCGCCTCCGCCGCCGGTCGCGGTGACGGTGAGCAGGGCGGTGTTGCTGGTTGCGGTGGCGCCCGACGAGTCGGTGACGACGACATAGAACACTGTGCCGGTATCGCCGGCGACCGTGACGGGCGTGGTGTAGCTGGCTGTGGTGGCGCCGGTGATGGCCGCGTTGTTCTTGAACCATTGATAGGTCAGCGCGGCGGTATCGGTCGCCGCGACGGTGAAGGTCGCCGCCTGGCCGACCGCGACGGTCTGCGGCGTGGGCTGCGTCGTGATCACCGGTCGGGCCGCGGCCGCCCCGCTGAGCGTCAGCACCACCGTGTTGCTGGTCGTGCTCAAGCTCGTCGCGTCGGTAATGACGGCATAGAATTGTGCGCCGTTATCGCCCGAGACGGTGGCCGGCGTCGTGTAGCTGGCCGCAGTGGCGCCGCTGATCGCGGTGCCGTTTTTGAACCATTGATAGGTCAGGGGATCGGTGCCGCTGGCGGTCACCGAGAAGGTTGCCGGCTGTCCGAGCGCCACGGCCTGGGAGTTGGGCTGGCTTGTGACGGCCAAGCCGCTGCCCGCGGTGCAGAGCGCCCAGCCGGGGAAATTGTCGGCCACGGCGAAGTTGCTCGTGCCCGAGGACGACACGGTATAGGCGAAGCTGCTGTTCGGCGGATACGGCGTCGAGGTCCAGGTGTTCCAGCCTTGCGGGAAGGCGCATTGCGCGGCGCTGGCGCCGCTGATGGCGAGCGCTTCGGATTGGGTCGGCAGGCGCGACTGGATGCCGGAGCAATAGGACGCGGCGAGCGGCTGGGTGAATTGCGCGCCCGCCTGGGTCAGGGTGTATTGCTGGCGCTGCCAGGTCAGATGGCTGGCATTGTCGAGCACGGTGCTCGGGCTGAGCACAGTATAGCGCTCGCTGGGACCGCCGCATTGCGCGACGTTGTAGATCTGGAACTCATAGAGCGAGTAGCCGTACTGCGTCGCCCGCTTCTGGCCGTTCATGCGGACATAGCGCGCCTGCACGGTGGGGAAGGTGAAGTCCTCGACGCCGCCGACGCCGTTGGACGTCGAATAGGCGAGATTCCAGGTCGAATTGTCGTTCGACCACAGGATCTGATACTGCGTCGCGGAGGCGTTTTCCCAATGCAGGATGACGCGGTCGAAACTCTGCACCGAGCCCAGATCGATCTGGATCCAGGACGGGTCGATGCCGATCGCCGAACCCCAGCGCGTCGTCAGATTGCCGTCGAAGGCAGCCGAGGCGGGCATGCCGACCGGGTCCTGATAGCTGCTGGCCGTGGCCTTGCCGTAGAGCGCCAGATTGACGCCGGGCGGGGCGAGGCTGAGCGTGGCCGCGGCGCTGGTGACGGTGCCGGCGACGTTGCTGACCACGACGCTATAGCTCGCCGCATCGGTCGTCTGGACCGCGGCGATGGCGAAGCTGGCCGCGGTGGCGCCGGCGATATTGGCGCCGTTCTTCTGCCATTGATAGGTCAGCGGCTGGGAGCCGTTGGCGGTGACGGAGAAGCTGGCCGGCTGGTTGAGCAGCACGGACAGGCTTTGCGGCTGCGTCACGATGCCGGGCGCGGTCGCGGCGGTGACGGTCAGCGCTGCCGTCGCGGAAGTCAGCTGGCCGACCGGGTTGCTGACCAGGACCGAGAAGCCGGCGCCGCTGTCGCCGAGAGCGAGCACAGGCGTCGTGTAGCTCGGACCGGTCGCGCCGGCGATCGCCGTGCCGTTGCGCTGCCATTGATAGGTGAGGGTCGGCGAGCCGGTCGCAGCGACGGAGAACACGACGTTCTGGCCGACGGCGGCCGTCTGCGCGGCGGGCTGCGTCGTGATCGCCGGGGCGGCGGCGGCCACGACTGCGAGAGCGGCCGTGGTCGACGTCGCGTTGCCTTGGCCGTTGGTGACGACGACGCTGTAGGTCGCGCCGTTGTCGGACAGGCTGGTCGCCGGGGTCTGATAGGTCGCCGTGATGGCGCCTGTGATGTTGCTACCGTTCTTCTGCCACTGGAAGCTCAACGGCGCGGCACCGGTCGCAGTGACGGTGAACTGCGCCGGCTGGCCGGCGGTGACGGCAATCGCGGCCGGCGGGACGATGATCTGCGGCGCCGCCGCGACCGGCCCGCTCGCGCCGATCGCTCCGATGGTGTAGCTCGCCGAGCCGGATTTGAGGCCGGGCGCGGTCGCCGACACGGTGACGGTGCCGGTCGCGAACTGGCTGCGCAGCGCGATCTTGGTCATGCCGCCTTCGACCTGCAGCTCGGGATCGCCGGGCGCGTGGTAGGAGAGCGGCTGGTTCGGCGTCACATATTGCTCGGAGCCGCCGATATAGGTCGCCGGCCCGGTCACGGCGAAGGTGATGTTGTCGGCCGCGGTCGGCACGACATTGCCCTGCGCATCGACCACCTTGGCGACGACGAAGGCGGCGTCGGAGCCATTGGCCGAGAGGGTGAAGCTGGTGCCGTCCGGCTTCTGCAGCTCCGGGACGACGTCGAGCTCGATATGGTCCTCGGCGCCCGCGGTCGTCTTGCTGTCGGAGGCGACGACATTGCCGAACGCGTCCAGGCACTCGACCGTAGCCGTGCCCGGCGTCCAGACCACGTTCCAATGCGCCTGGAACGGCATCATCGTCGTCGTCTGGGTCAAATTCGACCGTGAGTCCGAATCCCAGGGATTGGGCACCTGATCGCTGCCCTGCGCCACGCCGTTGACCAGCAGGCGGACGGCCGGGCAATTGCTGAAGGCGTTGACCTGGATCGGGCCGGAGCGGTTCCAGTGATGGGCGAGATGGACGACCGGCTTGATCGAGTACGGCGTCCAGGCCGCTTCATAGATGTAGTACAGCATCTTGGGGAAGCGGTTCATGTCGACCATGGACGCGCCGAGCGAACGGACATTCGTGTCGGCCACGCCCTCGACATACGTGCTGTTTTCGCCGGGCGAATCCGCGAAATACCATTGCGCCATGCCGAAGGCGTTGGCTGCGCGGCCCTGCCGCCAATTGTCGAGGAAGGGCGCGGCGAAGGCGAGTTCGTAGTCCCAGGCCTGCCGTGCCGTGCCGGTGCCCCAATATTCCGAACCCCAGGCCGGGTTGTTCGGGAACTCCTGCTTGACCAGGACTTCGCAGCCTTCGAGCGTGCAGCCGAGGATGTCGCCATTCGCCGGGTTGGGCGTGCGGTCGGCCTGGGCGCGCGTGTTGATGGGATCCCAGACCTTCGACAGCGCCTTCAGGCTCTGTGCGAATTCCGTGTCCATGGCGCCGTTATTGGCTTCCCAGGCCAGGATCGAGGGGTGGTTGCGGTCGCGGATGATCATGTCGCGATGCAGCTCGCTTTTCAGCGTCTGGATATCGCAGGGCGGCGCGCCGCAATGGGCCGAGAAGGCGCCTTCGCCTTCGCCGCTGGGCTGCACGATCATGATGCCGTAGGCATCGGCCGCGTTGACGAACTCCTCGCTCTCGGTCGAATGGCCGGGGCGCCAGAGATTGCCGCCGGCCTCGGCCAGAAGCTCCAGGTCGCGCCATTTCTGCTCTTCCGGCACGGCGGTGCCGAGGCCGGGATAGTCGTAGCGGCCGGACGCGCCCCACAGATATTGCGGCTTGCCGTTGAAATAGGGGACGTTCTGGTCCCAGGTGATGGTGCGGATGCCGAGCGGGCTCTGCACCGCGTCGACCACCGTGCCGCCGATGCTGACGATGTGGAAAACCTTATACATATAGGGTTTTCCGTCGACGCTGTTGTTCGGGTACCAGAGCGTCGGGTTGGTCACGGTCAGTTGCTGGTCGAAGAGCTGCGGGTGCAGGCCGGGCAGGGTGTTCGGCGCGACGCTCTGGCTGCTCTGGGCGCTGGCCACGACGGTGCCGTCGGCATCAACGATCTGGGTCGTCAGCGTGACCGGCTGCGCCGTCGTGCCTTCGTTCAGCACATTGGTCTGGACCTCGATCAGCGCCGAGGCGTCGCTGGCCGAGACGGTCGCGACATAGGTGCCCCAGGTGCCGAGATTGGAATAGACGTTCTGCGGGATATGGACCGGTGCCGTGATGAACATGTCGACCGGGCGGAACAGGCCGGAATCGGACTGGCCGAAGCGGAAGGCCTGCGAGAAGCCCGGCGGCTCGAAGAAGCCGGCGTTCTTGGCCGCGCGCACCGCGAGCACGTTGGTGGCGCCGAATTTCACATAAGGCGTCAGATCGACGATGAACGGGACGAAGCCGACGACATGCGTCGCCTGCGCATCGGCCGCGACGGCGCTGACGCCGGGCAGCAGCGTGCCGTTGATATAGACCTGGACGCCGGTATGGGCACCCTCGAACTCGACCAGCACCTTGCTGCCGGCAGATTGCGCGTCGAGCGTGAAATGGTTGCGGTACCAGCTGATCGGCCCGTTCAGGTCACCATCGCCGCCGCCGGATTGCGTGTTGATGAAGGTGTCGAGCTGGTCGGCCGAGTAGGGCACGCCGACGGTGGTCCAGGACGAATCGTCGAAGCTCGTCGCCTGGGCATTCGTCGGATCGCCGAACAGATATTTCCACTGGGTTGCGCCGAGATTGATCGTCACCCGCTCGGACGGCGGCAGCGACGTCGCCTGCGCGGCGGGCGCCGAATACAGTAATGCAGCAGTCAAGAGTGCAATAGAATTCAGGCAAAAGCGTAGCGCGCCGGGAAATCGCATAATGCGTCCTTTCGAAATATGACAGTAAAAAGGCTGACGTCGTAGGAAAGCGTGAGAGAGAAAACTGACAATACAGTCCTGCCTGGACGGTGCCCGCCGTCCAGTACCCCGCTGCCGTATCCTGTCGGTCGGTATAGGCAGGAGGCTTTTTCATCTAATGCGTTTAGGGGTGGTCTGTAAAGTGTTCCATGCCGGCAGGTTATCGTCCGGCTTCACAAATTTGTGAGCCGAAGGAATAAGCCGCGGCCGCAGTACGATACCGTTGTTCTTCTCCTCTCCGCCCCAATGGGGCGGAGAGGTCGGGTGAGGTGGGGAACGCTCAGGTCTCGTCGCGTGCAGCAGAGATTCGAGCGAAATCCCGGCCGGTCAGGATCGCGACTCGGCGTTAAGTCGAGGTCGGGGCGTGCCCCACCTCACCCAGCCTCTCCGCCCCAACGGGGCGGAGAGGAGTAGGCAGAATTCCTACCGCCGCAGCCTTGCCGGCTTGGTCATGCGGTGGAAGCCGGTGTTGGTCGGTTTCTTGACCAGCACCGGAGTCGGCGGCGGCAGGCCGGCCTTGCTGTCCGGTTTTGCCGCCTTCGCGAGTTCGGCCAGTTTCTGCAGCAGCCGCGTGACCTGGGCGACGCGCTCCTTGCGGTCTTCCAGGTCGCGCAGCAGCACCAGCTTCTGGTCGGGCCGGACTTTCATCGTGCCGGCGGATTTCTGGATCAGGTCGATCAGGGCCGCCGGGTTGGCGAAGCTGTTGTCGCGGAAGGCGATGACGGCGCCCTTCGGCCCGGCATCGACCTTCTCGATGCCGGCTTCCTTGCACAGCCGCTTGATCGCCATGATCTGCAGCAGGTTCTCGACCTCGGCCGGCAGCGGGCCGAAGCGGTCGATCAGCTCGGCCGCGAAGCCGTCGATCTCGCGCCGGTCGATCAGGGCCGCGAGCCGGCGATAGAGGCCGAGCCGGACGCCGAGATCGGCGACATAGGTCTCCGGAATGAGCACGGCGGTGCCGAGCGTGATCGACGGCGTCCAGTCCTCGGCCGCCTGTTCCTCGCCGGCGGCATGGGCGCGCGCCTCGGCCACGGCTTCCTCGAGCAGATGCTGGTAGAGCTCGATGCCGACTTCGCGGATATGGCCCGACTGCTCGTCGCCCAGCAGATTGCCGGCGCCGCGGATGTCGAGATCGTGGCTGGCGAGCTGGAAGCCGGCGCCCAGCGTGTCGAGCGTCTGCATGACCTCGAGCCGCTTCATCGCCGTCTCGGTCGGCGCCTTGTTCGGCGGCAGGGTCAGATAGGCATAGGCGCGGATCTTGCCGCGCCCGACCCGGCCCCTGAGCTGATAGAGCTGTGCCAGGCCGAACATGTCGGAGCGGTGCAGGATGATCGTATTGGCCGAGGGAATGTCGAGCCCGCTCTCGACGATGTTGGTCGCCAGCAGCATGTCGTATTTGCCGTCGTCGAACGCGGTCATGACGTCTTCGAGCTGGGTCGGCGCCATGCGGCCATGGGCGATCGCGACCTTGATCTCGGGGACGAGCCGGGTCAGCTCCTCCTTGACCTCGTCCAGATCCTTGATGCGCGGCACGATATAGAAGCTCTGCCCGCCGCGATTGCGCTCGCGCAGGATCGCCTCGCGGATCACGACCGGATCATAGGGCATGACGAAGGTGCGCACGGCCAGGCGGTCGACCGGCGGCGTCGCGATCAGGCTCATCTCGCGCACGCCCGACAAGGCCATCTGCAGCGTGCGCGGGATCGGCGTCGCGGTCAGGGTCAGGACATGGACATTGGCCTTCAGGCGCTTCAGCCGCTCCTTCTGCGCCACGCCGAAATGCTGCTCCTCATCGACGATCAAGAGGCCGAGCTGCTTGAACTCGATGCCCTTGGCCAGGATCGAATGCGTGCCGACGACGATATCGACCGTGCCGTCGGCCAGGCCCTTCTTGATCTCGGCCGAATCCTTGGCGTTCACCAGCCGCGAGAGCTGCGCGACCTTGATCGGCAGGCCTTGCAGCCGGTTGGTCAGCGTGCGGAAATGCTGCCGGCACAGGAGCGTGGTCGGCACGACCACGGCGACCTGGTTGCCGGACATGGCGGCGACGAAGGCGGCGCGCAACGCGACCTCGGTCTTGCCGAAGCCGACATCGCCGCACACCAGCCGGTCCATCGGCTTGCCCGACGCCATGTCGCCGAGCGTCTCGGCGATGGCGTTCAGCTGGTCCTCGGTCTCGGCATAGGGGAAGCGCGCGGCGAATTCGTCGTACAGCCCTTCCGGCGTCGTGATCGCTTCGCCTTCGCGCACCTCGCGCTCGGCCGCGACCTTGATCAGCTGGTCGGCAATGTCCTTGATGCGCTGCTTAACCCGCGCCTTGCGCGACTGCCAGGCGACGCCGCCCAGCTTGTCGAGCTGGGCATCGGCATCCTCGGAGCCGTAGCGCGACAGCACCTCGATATTCTCGACCGGCACGAACAGCTTGTCGTCGCCCTGATAGATCACCTTCAGGCAGTCATGCGCCGCACCCGAGACGTCGAGCGTCATCAGCCCTTCATAGCGCCCGATGCCGTGATCGGCATGCACGACCAGATCGCCGACCGACAGGGCCGAGACCTCGGCGATGAATTTGTCGACATTGGAGCGGCGCCGGCGCGGCGGCCGGCTCAAGCGGTCGCCCAGGATATCCTGCTCGGAGATCATGGTCAGGCGCCCGGCCTCGAAGCCATGTTCCAGCGGCAGCACGGCGAGGCCGACCCGGCGCGGGCTCAGCTCCTGCAGCGCGGCCCAGTTCTCGACCGGCTCGACCCCTTCGATGCCGCGCTCGGTCAGGACATGGCTCAGCCGATCGGCGGCCCCGCGCGTGAAGGCGGCGACGGCGACCTTGCGCCCGGCGGCCTTCAGCGTCGCGATCCGGTCGCGCACGACCTCGAACACATTGATCTTGGGATTGGCCCGCGCCTCGGCGAAGCTGATGCCCGGCCGCGCCCCGGCATCATAGCTCGTGACCGCGGCCCCCGGCGGCGGCTCGAACGGCGTCACCTGCGCCACGGCGCGGGTTGCCAGCACGCGCTGCCATTCGGCCTCGTCCAGGAACAGCAGATCCGGCTTGACCGGCTTGTACAGCATCGCCGCATCGATCGTGCGCGACGCGGTCAGGCTCTGGCGCGCAGCATAGAATTCGGCGATCGACTCCAGCCGCGTCGCGCGCACCTCGTCGACCCGGTGATCCAGGCTGATGATCGCCTTGGGCAGATAGTCGAACAGCGTTTCCAGGCTCTCGTAATAGAGCGGCAGCCAATGCTCCATGCCGACATGGCGCCGCCCTTCGCTGATGGCGCCATAGAGCACGTCGTCCGGCGCGACCGGGCCGAACAAATCGCGATAGCGCGTGCGGAACCGGCTGATCGCCTTCTCGTCGAGCAGCACCTCGCTGACCGGCTTCAGCGACACCGCGTCGAGCTTCGCCGTGGTGCGCTGGGTCATCGGGTCGAAGCGGCGGATCGCGTCGATCTCGTCGCCGAAGAAATCGATGCGCAGCGGCTCGGCCGCGCCGGCCGGGAACAGATCGACGATGCCGCCGCGCACGGCGAACTCGCCGGATTCGCGCACCGTCTCGGTCCGGACATAGCCGTTCGACTGCAGGAAGCTCAACAGCCGGTCGGTCGGGATCTTCAAGCCCAGTTTGAGCGCCAGCGACCGGTCGCGCAGCAGCTTGCGCGACGGCACGCGCTGGGTCACGGCATTCACCGTGGTCAGCACGATGCGGCGCTTGGCGCCTTCGGGATCGGAGGCCAGGCGGGTCAGCGTATCGATCCGCTTGCTGACGATATCGGCCGCGGGCGAGACCCGGTCATAGGGCAGGCAGTCCCAGGCCGGGAAGCTCAGCACCGTAATATCCGGCGCGAAGAAGCCGATGGCGGCGCGGAAGCTGGCCATGTGATCGTCGTCGCGGCAGATATGCAGCAGGCTGTTGCTGAAGCCGCCGGCGACCAGATCGCTCAGCACATGGGCATCATGGCCCTCCGGCGCGCCGTAGAGCTGGATCGTGCCGGGCCTCGCCTGGCCATCCTTGACCAGTAATGTGTGGAGCGGGATCAAGCGGGCCTTGCCGTGTAGCGGAAATTCCGGAGGCGGGCGATCAGGGCCGGGTCGTGCTGGGCCGGGGCCGAGCCCTGGCCGATCAGCCAGTCCCACAGATCGGCGTCGTTCTCTTCGATCAGGCTTTCATAGGCATCGAGCTCCGCCGCGGAGAACCCGGCGAGGTTGGCATCGGCGAAGGAGCCCAGCAGCAGATCCGCCTCCTTGGTGCCGCGATGCCAGGAGCGGAACAGCAGCCGCTTGCGGCGGATCTCGTCAGACTCGGTCATGCACGGAAACTCTCCGTTGGGGCGGGCGGCCAGACATAGCACGGGCAAAGCCTGGAAAGGCCGCCCGCTATTGCGCGGCAGCCCTTCAGGCGGAATATGGCGATGTTGGGGCGAGATGCTAGGGGGTGGGGGTGGAGATCGGTCCAGCAGGACCCGCTTCCCGGGGCGCCCATGATCTCGATGATTGTGCGCGACGTATAGCTGCAGGGGCGCCTCCCCTGAACTGCAACTATGCTTGGTCGAGGCAGGCGACCTACTGCACATTCTCTACTTACCGATCAACGGTACCGAGATCAAAGAATTGGATCAAAGTCCGTCGTATGGCCGCCGTATCATTCGTTTCGCATTGCCAGATCACTAGCGTTCGCCACCCGTGTGCTCCAAGCTCAAACAGGACGCGCCGGTCGCGCTCGACATTTCGTTCGAACTTCGCTTGCCAGAAATCCTCTCGTGATTTGGGGTGCGTCGCTTTCTTGCAGCCATCGTGCCGATGCCAGAAGCAACCATGCACGAAAATAGCGACCTTCCATCGCGGAAATACCAGATCGGGTGTGCCAGGCAAATCGGTGCGATGTAGTCTAAATCTTAAGCCCAGCGAATGGGCCACTCGTCGCACGCTTAGTTCAGGCACCGTATTGCGTCCCTTCACGCGGGACATTAACCAGGATCTTCTCTCCACGCTCAGGCGGTCAATCATTAGTCATTCGGCGGCGGTTGCTATTTTGCTGCTGAGTCCCAGCTTTCTGTGTATCGCTAGGAACACGGCTTCGGCGATTATTGGAGACACACTATTACCGATCATCCGAAAGCTGTGCCATATAGTCGGATGGAATAGGTGATGGTCCGGAAAGCCTTGCAGCCGAGCCGCTTCCCGAACGGTAATGACCCGCGGCTCATCAGGGTGGAGGGGGCGGACGGCCTGTCGTGAGCCCTTGTCGGCACCGGTTCCGGCGCGGAGGGTAGGGCACTGACCATCCCATGTTAGCCGGGGGTGCCGTCCGACCGAATCTATCTTGCCCGGCAGGACTGCCGCAAAACGCTGTGCAATTTCCGCCTTATGCTTCACCATTCTATGGCTAGTGAAACGACCGTCATTGCTGCGCAAACGACGCGCGTATTCCAGCGGTCTATCCAGCTTCGTGATCCGCCAATAGTCGAACTCATCCTCTGAGATGCCGAGAGGTTCGGCCTCTATCAGATCGGTGATCGCGGCACGAACTGTTGCAGAAGGCTTTGCAAAGGCAAAAACGTCGTCAGGTTCTAGGGGGCTTCCGACCTCCTTGTTGATACCTATGACGAAAAGTCGGCGGCGGTAAGTAGCAGCCCCAAAGTCGGCTGCGTCGAGGATCGTCGGCCCGGATACGTGGTATTGACTTTTTACTTGTGCAACCGCTGCGTCGAGCACATCGCGGGCGTCAGCATAGGCGAGACCGCGAACGTTCTCCATTACGAAGAATGCTGGCCGCAACTCATTTACGATACGAAAAAAGTGCCCAAGCAATTGCCGACGAGGGTCGTCCGCGTCTCGTCTGCCGATATCACTGAACCCCTGGCAGGGCGGTCCTCCGAAGACACCGCTTATGGGACGTCCGACCAGATTGAGGATTTCCGAACCGCTTAGCTTAGCAATATTACGAAGGTAGAGATGTGTGTTAGGAAAGTTCCTCGCGAATGACGACGTAAGCGTTGCATCGTTGTCGAACGCCGCTGCGACATCGAATCCAGCATTGTGCGCTCCCAAAGAAAAGCCACCGCAGCCACAAAACAGATCAACAAGAGTCATTGCAACGCGCTCCGCCCACCTAGCACCCGCGTCGCAATCAGGACTATGAAGATTTTCATGCTGCCATCTCGTTGAAGACCGGATATTCCAGATAAAAACTCTGGTACGCGGCCACTTCGGACGGTCGGAGTTCAAATTCGAGGGAGGCTAAGTTGAGAGGCGAATCTGACGGTAAAAGCTTATCTAATGCGCGTTTTTCTTTTTCAGTCAGGACTGGTAGTTCGATATCGAAAAGAGTGGAGCCCGTCGCAAACGATAGTGTAGCCGCTCCAGAGGCATCAAACTTCGCCTTGTCCGTGGCATCTGCGATCATTCCCCCAACCGTGATCATGTCGGCGTCGTCTGCGTACCGATAGGTCCAGATCGGGACGTATTCGCAGTCTTGTTTTCTATCCAGCACCGCCGACTTGATTCGTCGATGTAAAATCTCCGCAACAAGCTGTGGAAAGTCGTTTCTCGTCAAACGATTTCGTTGGGCGATTAGGCCGGTATCGTCACAAATCTCTGCCAGATAATCTACCGGCGAAATCTCTTCATCGTTCACCTTCTTATTCTTGAGTTGGTCGACTACTGCGTTAACCGTCACCAGCAGGATGCTTCCCGATGACATTCCACCCACGGCAGTCTCAACGTCTCCGGAAGTCGCGTTCTTCAATGGCCCATCATAGTCTAGCCAAACGATACTGGGCTTCTCGTCAAGCACATCCCCCAGAGCGGTCGCGGCTTCCTCCATGCGAACTGCTATACACGCAAAGGGTTTATTGAATTCTACGCGCTTCGCGCGGCTCTTTTGGCTTTCAATCGTTACCAGGTCAGAAGTTCCAAATGTCTTATGCATCAGAACAAAATCGGAAAACCACATCGAGCCAAAGCCTACATAGCGGTACTTTGGAACGTCAAACTGCGATTGTAACGCCCTTAGGGTTTTGAGGATGAGCTTGCGTTCTACGTTTTTGTTGGGCCGCAGCATATAATTTATCGCCTCAAAAGATCGTTTTGTCATTTCGACACTTCGCGCGCATAGAAATACTCGAACGTCCGAATGCCGACCTCGGATGGCGATGATCCAACTAGGCTTAGCGCCTCGGCTGCGGCGTTGACATCCGCTACCTCTCGAACATATTGAATTAATACCGTTTCTTTTGTCACAGGTATCGGCAACTTCATTTGTGCGTTAACGGTAACGCGCGAGACAGGTATTGGCGGCGCTGCCTTTTCTAGCTTCTTTAGTCTCTTTGCGTCGGCGCGTCGATCGTTGGTGTAGTCGGTAAGTTTCTTGGTGGCTCGCATCATAGTCGGCAGCGCACGTTGGTAGAAGACGTTGCTTGTTTCGGCGTCGCGCTTGGTTGTCTTCCAGGGCAGCTTTTCCGGCTGGCTGCTGTCGAACCGAGCGACACCGATAAAACCGATGTATTGGGGATGCCAAGCCGGAACGGGCTTAACACCCCATCCGGTGTCCGCTGACTTATCGGCACTTACTACGACACGATCATTACAAACAACATACCAGCCATAGATGCCGCTATCCGGATTGCGGGCGGTCGCGGAAGTATCGTCGGGTGGTGGGGCGGCCAGGCCGACGGTGATTTCGATTCTTACGCCGCCGTGTTCCTCTACGTGACGGAACGGTGCGAAATCGGAATTCTCCCTCATTACGGGCATTACAGCCACGATTGCCACGCCGTTGACGTAAACCTCCAAGCCGCGGCTCAATATGAAGGCGTAATCGCGGGCGATAATGCGGCGAAGCCGTTCGGTGAATGTGGGGCTATCGAATTGGCGCACTATTCCGTCATACAGTTCGGTTATCTTTATCGACGTGCCAACGCGGATACCAGTTCCGGCACGCAGAACATTGGTGAGCGGAAAGGACCACTCAACGATTTCGTGACCGGTGAGGTCTCGTCGGACCTGCGGGTCTCTGCGCCAAGTGTCGACATTCAAATTTAAAGAGAAGGATTCGGTGCCCGTGCTGGATTGCATGGTGACGACGTTGCCCATCTTGAAGATGGCGCGCTTCATGCCAATGCCGTAGAGGCCGATAGTGCCGTCGTTTAGGGGAGGCGCGTCGTCGGGCCGACCAAACCGGAAAGCGTATTCTTCTGCAACCTGAATCGGTATGCCGCCCGAAGCATCGGCTATAGCAAAATGTTCCCGATCATAGGTAAGATAGACGCTATGCCCGACAAACGGGCGGTTAGGATCGAGTTCGCGACCTTCGCGGCGCGCAGCTTCGCCAATGCCATCTACTGAGTTATCTAAGAGATCAAGGATACAATCGACAAGATCAATGTCTCTTGTAAGCATCGTAATGAAGAAACTCTTCGATGGGTTCGCGTTAGCTCGTGAGCTGGTGTAGGTTGGGTCGGTCATTGTACAACTGTCCTTGCTTTTGACAGCGATACACTAGCGTCATCTAAACGCCAAGCGTTTAGTTGCGTAAGCTTCCACAATCTTCCGGGATTGTTGGTAACGAACGCGGATCGGGGTAAGTTGCTGCGCTCTCCGAGCCGGTCTTTCAACGAAGCCAACGGCAACGCGCGGGCAGTTTGTAACGCATTCAATGTTCCTGCTCCTTGCGGTCCTTCGCAATAGCGGCAATGTCGAAAGACGTGAGTGCAATTGTGGTCGAAGATCGCGCCTTTCCTCCATTTGTGGCGAAGGTACCTGCGGAATGATGGCAATGGTCCCTCTGAACCCCACCCCTAAGCCGCCTCCGCCCGCGCCGCCACCGTGAACTTCCGTCTCCCGCCGAGCAGCGTCGCGTGGCGCGCCACCGGGTGCCAGTAATAGCGCGTGGCGATCGCCGCCGCGGCCGGCAGCAGGGCGCAGGCGAGGGCCGGCAGGCGCGGCACCGCCAGCAGCGGCAGGGCCAGCGAATGCGGCAGCCAGGACGGGGCGGGGAGTGCCCCGGTCAGAAGGGCGGTGAACGCGATCGGCGCTGCCGCGACATAGAGATAGAGCACCAGATGCAGCACCCGGCCGAGCGCGGCGGAGCGCTGGGTCGCGGCGCGCATCAGCGCCGATTCGCCGGATTCGATTGCCTTGATCAACTGGTCGATGTTGCGGTTCAGGAAATGCGCGACCAGCCAGCCGGCCAGGCATACGCCCAGCGCCCAGGACGGGCCGAGCCCGATCAGGTCGCGCAAACCCGCCCAGAGCACGGCCCCGCCCAGCACCAGTGGCGTCGCCGCGACCGGCCGGCAGACCAGGGCCAGCACGAGCGAGAAGCCGTCCAGGAACAGCAGGATCGGCAGGATCATCAGCCCGGGCTTCGGGCTCTCCGCACTCTCCTGGTCGGGGAATGCCTCGCCGGCATCGTCCCAGACATTGCCCGGCCCCTTCTTGAATTCGATCAGTTCACCCATGGCATCCGCTCGCTCTCGCCGCCGGCGATTATGGCCGAAGGCCGGGCGAAAGTCGCTAGGGGCGTTTTTGGGGCGGCGCTCGGCCGATGCTGAGTGGGGCGGGGCCGGCGTCAGCGGTGCCGGGGAATGCCGCCTTCGCCGGCAGGCGGGCGGGACGCCCACCCCACTGCAGAGCGGATCCGTCCCTCTGCTGCATTGAATGCGCGAGACTGCTGCCTGCGATCGCACAGATCTTCAGTGGGGCGGGCGTCCCGCCCGCCATGCCGGCGGCCGGCCGGCAATCCCCTATCGCGCGACAGGCTAAGCCGGCTGGTCGCCGGCAGGCGGGCAGGGACGCCCGCCCCACTACAGCTCCGTGCCCACTGTCTATCCGTGCCGTCCCCTCAATCCGTCGTGACCGCCACGCTGGTCGAGCCGTGGGTGGCGCCCGACGCGTCTTCGAAGCGGACGAAGATGCGCGAGGCGCCGGGCGCGAAGGGGATATCCGCGCTGGCCGACACGAAGACCGAGAAGGTCGGCACGCTGCCGGCCGAGAAATTCACCGGCAGCGAGGCCGTCGGCGCCGCCTGGCATTGGCCGGCGGCATTGGTCTGGCACAGCGACAGGGTGACCGGCAAAGTGGCGTCGCCGGTATCGGCTTCGAGCGTCAGCGCGCCGGCCGCGCCGACATCCTCGCTCGCCAGCGCGAAGGCGCCGATGCCGTTGGCGAGATGCACGGTCTGATCGTTCGTCGCCGTCGCGGCGAGCGCGATCACGTCGGGCACCGGCGTGCTCGAAAAGCCGAGATCGATCGTGTTGACCCCGGTCACGAGCGCCGCCGACTCGACCCCGGAGCAGTCGAAATCGAGCGGCAGGGTCTGCTCGGCCAGCGGGTTGGCATCGGCGAAGCTCAGCACGAAAGTCTGCGCGCCGCCCTGGCCGGCAATGGTCGCCGGCGTGTTGGGCGTGCCGGTCGGCGCGTTGGTGGTGGGATCGGTCGTCTGATAGGTCAGGGTCAGCCCGCCCTGGATGGCGGCGGCGCTGCCGGCGATGCCGATGGCACAGCCGCTCAGGCTCGCGCTGCCGGAATTGATCATCGTGGCGAAGACGGTCGCCGTGGTGCCGGTCTCGACCGAGCGGCCGCTCGGCAGCACGGCGGCGACGAGCGGCGAGGGCACGATTTGGTCGCGGCCGATCTGGGCGGCCAGGCTTTCGACGAACCACAAGGCGCCGTCCGGCCCGGCGGCGATCTGGTTCAGCAGATTGCCCGCGGTGAAGCCGGAGGCGGTCGGCAGCGGCGCCTCGCCATACACCCCGTCGGTCGTGACCCGGCCGACGGCGTTGTTGCCCATATCGGTGAACCACAGCGCCGCATCCGGCCCGACCACCAGCCCGGCCGGCTCGAAGCCGCTGATGCTAGCCGGGAAATCGGTGATCGTGCCGGCGGGCGTGATGCGCCCGACCGAGCCGAGCTGGGTGAACCACACATTGCCGTCCGGCCCGGCGACGATCGAGCCTGGCGTGCTGTCGGCGCCGTTCGGCAGCGGGAAATAGGTGACCGTGCCGGTGGTGGTGATCCGGCCGATGGCGCCCAGGCCCGGATCGGTGAACCACAGATTCCCGTCCGATCCGGTCGCAATGCCGGCGGCGATGCTGCCGCGCGTGCCGGTCGAGAATTCGGTGATCGTGCCGTCGGTCGCGATCCGCCCGACGGCGCCGCCGAAGCCCTCGGTGAACCAGAGCGCGCCGTCCGGCCCGGTCGTGATGCCGAGCGTCGAGGCGTCGGCACTGGGCGTGGTGAAGCCGGTGACGGCGCCCGCCGTCGTGATCCGGCCGATCTGCGTCTCGGAGGTGGTGAACCACAGCGCGCCGTCCGGCCCCGTGGTCAGCGAGTTCACATTGCCGAAGCCGGTCGGGGCCTTGCCCGGCGCCGGCAGCGGGAATTCGGTGACCGTGCCGTTGGTCGCGATGCGGCCGATCATGGCCGGCGTGCCGACGCCGCCGGCGAACCACAAGGCGCCGTCCGGCCCGGCCGTGATGCCGGCCGGCAACAGCCCCGGAGTCGGGATCGGGAATTCGGTGATGCTCTGCGCGCCGGCCTGTGTCGCGCCGAGCAGCCCGGCCAGGATCAGCCCGGCCGGCAGCAGGCGGCGCAGAGTCGTCTGCGCGCTGCGGAATTCCGATACCCTCGTCATGCCAATAATCCCTTCAATCCTACGCGGTCCGCTGCTGTTCTCGCAGCTCGCCATTGCCGATTGATGACAAAGGCGCAATGGTGGCGCCGGCCTCCCTCCGCGATCGATTGCCGTGCGTCCCGAGATCCTCTTCCCCCTCTTCGCTCCGGTCACCGCGCTCAAGGGCTTGGGCGCGCGGCTGGGCCGTCTTGTCGAGAAGGCGGCCGGGCCGCAGGTCGTCGATCTGATCTGGCATGTCCCGACCGGGCTAATCGATCGCCGCTTCGCGCCCAAGCTGGCCGAGGCCGAGCCGGGCCAGATCGTCACCCTGACCGTCACGATCGAGGCGCATTTCCCGCCGGGCTCGTCGCGCATGCCCTATCGCGTGCGGGCCTCGGACGGCACCGGCACGATCACGCTGACCTTCTTCCGGGCGCGCGGCGATTATCTGGAAAAGGTGCTGCCGGTCGGCTCCGAGCGGGTGATCAGCGGCAAGCTCGAAAGTTACAACGACCAGCTCCAGATGAGCCATCCCGACCATATCGGCGCAGCCGGCGAGGTCGATCTGGCGATCGAGCCGGTCTATGGCCTGACCGCCGGGCTATCGCTGCGGATGATCCGCAAGGCCGTGCAGGCTGCGCTGGAGCGGGTGCCGGCGCTGCCGGAATGGCAGGACGCCGCCCTGCTGCAGCGGCGCGGCTGGCCCGGCTGGAACGCGGCGCTCGCGGCGCTGCACAACCCGGAAGGGCCGGAGGATCTGGCGCCCGAACGGCCGGCGCGGCAACGCCTGGCCTATGACGAGATCTTCGCCGATCAGCTCGCACTCGCCCTGACCCGCGCCCATGCCAAGCGCCAGCCGGGCCGTTCGATTCGGGGGTGACGGCCGGCTGCAGGGGCCGGTCGAGGCGGGGCTGCCCTTCAGCCTGACCGGCGGGCAGCGCCTGGCCCTGGCCGAGATCCTGGGCGACATGGCAGCGCCCGAACGGATGCTGCGCATGCTGCAGGGCGATGTCGGCAGCGGCAAGACGGTGGTGGCGCTGCTCGCCATGCTGGCCGCGGTCGAATCGGGCGCCCAGGCGGCGCTGATGGCGCCGACCGAGCTCTTGGCGCGCCAGCATGCCGCGACGCTCGACCGGCTGTTGGCGCCCGCCGACTTGCGCGCCGCGCTGCTGACCGGCCGCGACAAGGGCAAGGCGCGCCAGGCGCTGCTCGACGGCATCGCCGACGGCTCGATGCCGATCGTGGTCGGCACGCATGCCCTGTTCCAGGACGAAGTCGTGTTCCACGATCTGGCGCTGGCCGTGATCGACGAGCAGCACCGCTTCGGCGTCGAGCAGCGCATGCAGCTCGCCTCCAAGGGCCGCGGCGTCGATGTGCTGGTCATGACCGCGACGCCGATCCCGCGCTCGCTGATGCTGACCTCCTATGGCGATCTCGACGCCTCGCGCCTGACCGAGAAGCCGGCCGGGCGCAAGCCGGTGACGACCAGCCTGGTCTCGCTCGACCGGCTGGGCGAGGTGGTCGCGGCAGTCGGGCGGGCGCTGGCCCAGGGCACCAAGATCTACTGGGTCTGCCCGCTGATCGAGGAATCCGAGACGATCGACCTGGCCGCGGTCGCGGCGCGCTATGAGCAGCTCCAGGCCGAGTTCGGTCCGCGCGTCGGCCTGATCCATGGCCGCATGAAGCCGGCCGAGCGCGACCAGGTGATGGAGGGCTTCGCCCAGGGCGGCATCGATCTGCTGGTCGCGACCACGGTGATCGAAGTCGGCGTCGACGTGCCGGCGGCGGCGATCATGGTGATCGAGCATGCCGAGCGCTTCGGCCTGGCCCAGCTGCACCAGCTCCGCGGCCGGATCGGGCGCGGCGACAAGGCCTCGACCTGCCTGCTGGTCTTCGCCACGCCGCTCGGCGAGACGGCGCGGGCGCGGCTCAAGATCCTGCGCGAAAGCGAGGACGGCTTCCGCATCGCCGAGGAGGATCTGCGGCTGCGCGGCGCCGGCGAGGTGCTGGGCCGGCGCCAGAGCGGCATGCCCGGCTATCGCATCGCCGATCTGGCGCTGGATCAGGAGCTGCTGGCGATCGCCCATGACGAGGCGCGGCTGGTACTGGCACGCGATCCGGATCTGGCGACGCCGCGCGGCACGGCGTTGCGCATCCTGCTCTATCTCTTCGCCCGCGACGCCGCGGTGCGCTACCTGCGCTCCGGCTGAGGGCCTGCTGTATGCGTGCAGGCATAGTTTTGCGTTTTATTTCAAGGGCTATCTTCTCGCCCCGTCATGGCCGGGCTTGTCCCGGCCATCCACGTCGGGCCGACGCCTGAGCGCCGACGGAGCAAGCGAGATGAAAGGTGGATGGGTCTACATCATGACCAATCGGCCGAACGGCATTCTCTACACCGGTGTGACCAGTGGCCTCGTCAAACGTGTTTGGCAGCACCGAGAGGGCGTCTTCGATGGCTTCACGAAGGATTACGGCCTCAATCGCCTCGTCTATTTCGAATTTCACGATTACATAATCAGCGCGATTCAGCGCGAGAAGACCATCAAGCACTGGCCGCGTGCCTGGAAGGTCAACCTGATTGTCGCCGGAAATCCTGACTGGGATGATCTGTCAGGTGAGATCGCCTGAACCCGTCCAACTCTCAGGCGTCGGCCCGACGTGGATGGCCGGGACAAGCCCGGCCATGACGAGGTGGGGAGAAACTCCTTGAAAGGCTGCAGCCGCTCCGGCTGAGGGCTTGTGCGCTGCAGCGGGTTCCGGGAGGATATCGGCCGATTCGCTGCCTCGGAGGGACAATGCCCACGACTACAGACCGCCGCGGCCTGATCGCGCTGGTTTCCGCTGCCGTGCTGATTCCGGCCTCGGTCGAATTCGCCGATCGCGCCGTCTCGACCTGGTCGTTCACGACGCTGCACCGGCCGGATGCCTTCATCGATCTGACGCTGATCATCGAGCCGCTGCCGCCGATTGCCGGGATCCTGCTGGCGCTGGCCGGGCTCGCGGCGCTGGCCGGCTGGCGGCCGGGGCATTGGGGCCGGGTCATGATCGCGACCTGCGTCGCCCTGCTCGTGGCCGTCACGCTCAAGGAACAGCTCAAATACGCTTTCGGCCGGACCTGGCCCGAGACCTGGGTCAACAACAACCCGTCCTGGATCGGCGACGGCACCTATGGCTTCTTCCCGTTCCATAAGGGGCCGGGCTGGGCGTCGTTTCCGTCCGGGCATATGACGGTGATCACCGCGCCGATCGGCGTGCTCTGGGGTGCGCTGCCGCGGCTGCGGATCGTCTGGCTGGCCTTGCCAATCGTCGTGGCGGTCGGGCTGATCGGCGCCGACTACCACTTCCTCGGCGACATCATCGCCGGCAGCTACCTGGGCACGGCCAGCGGCATCGGCATCGCGGCCGCCATGGCCATCGGCCGCAAGGCCTGATTGGGCCGGCCGCTGTGTTCCAGCGGGACAATGTCGCTCGGGCTGTAATCGACCGCGCCGAGCAGCATGCTGACGATCGCGCCATCCTCGGACAGCGGCAGCAGCGACCGGATCAGCGGCCGGTTGCCGCCGTCCAGATCGGCGCGCAAAGCCGCATGGCAGGTCGGCCGGCGCTCGGCCACGGTCATGCGGCAGAACTCGATGAACGGATCCTGGCTGTGCAGAATCGTGTCCTGGACCCACTTTCCAGTATGCTCGCCACGCTCGAGATCGCCGATCCGCGTGCCGACCAGGCGCCAGCGGAACCGCGTCCCCCGCTCGACCACATCGAGCAGGAAGATGTTCGGCAGCAGGCGGCGCAGATCGGCCGGATCGATGTCCCGGCGCGCCGGCATCGACCGGCCCTGCAGCACGGAACGCCAATATTCTTCGACCTTGAGAGTCAGCCCGGTCGCTGCAATTTCCGAATCGATACACGGCAGTCGCCGTGCGGGCCAGGTCCCGTCCGCCATACTCGGCATTCTCCAAGAGGGATTGAACCACGGAAATTTGCCGGCTTTGCCGGTAAGGCTCTGACGACAATATATCGAGGTCGCCAGCGATACAGCCCCTATATACATTGCTACGTTCGCAAATCGTAGGACTTTTTACTATTTTTTTGCCATATCCTGCGCAGCGCCCGGGTCGCCGCGATTCCGCGCCGCCGCTGCCGTGAACCCAGGGGGACAATGCTCTCGCCGATCGTCACTCTCGACCATGTGCGCAAGCGCTTCGCCAACGGCACCGAGGCGCTGGGCGATGTCAGCCTCGCGATCCGTCCAGGCGAGTTCCTCAGCCTGCTCGGCCCCTCCGGCTGCGGCAAGAGCACGGTGCTGCGCCTCGTCGCCGGGTTGAGCGAGCCGAGCGCCGGCACGATCGCCTGGAGCCGGATGCGCGAGCTCGGCTTCGTGTTCCAGGAGCCGACGCTGATGCCGTGGTCGCGCGTGCTCGGCAATGTGCTGTTGCCGCTGCGGCTCGCCGGGACCCCGCGCGACGAGGCCGAGGCCCGGGCGCGCGCGGCGCTGGCACTGGTCGGGCTCGCCGGCTTCGAGCGCGCCTTTCCGCGCCAGCTCTCGGGCGGCATGAAGATGCGCGTCTCGATCGCCCGGGCCCTGGTCACGCGGCCGCCGCTGCTGCTGATGGACGAGCCGTTCGCGGCGCTGGACGAGATCACGCGGCTCAAGCTCAACGACGATCTGCTGGCGCTCTGGCTCGAGCAGCGTTTCACCACGGTGTTCGTCACCCATAGCGTGTTCGAGAGCGTCTATCTGTCGAGCCGGATCCTGGTCATGAGCGCCCGGCCCGGACGCATCGCGGCCGATATCGCGATCGACGCGCCCTATCCGCGCAGCGACGGCTTCCGCCTCTCGCCGGATTATGCGCGCCATTGCGCCGAAGTGTCGGCGGCGCTGGCCGGAGCGATGGCGGCATGAGCCGGGTTCCCGACTGGCTGCTGCCGGTACTGGTCGGCGCGATCGTGCTCGGCGCCTGGGAGGCGGCGGTCCGGCTCGGCGGCGTCCCGCCTTATATCCTGCCGGCGCCGAGCGTGATTGCGGTCAAACTCGTGACCGATTGGACTGTGCTCGGCCCGTCCCTGCTTTTTACGCTGGAAACCACGCTTTTGGCGCTGATTTCCGCCATATTGGGCGGCGGTTTCCTTGCCATTCTCTTCGCGCAATCGCGGCTGATCGAGCGCAGCCTGTTCCCTTATGCGGTGATATTGCAGGTGACGCCGATCGTCGCGGTGGCGCCGCTGATCATCATCTGGGTCGATAACATGTTGGCGGCGCTGCTGATTTGCGCCTGGATCGTCGCCTTCTTCCCGATCCTGTCGAACACCACGCTCGGGCTGAACAGCGCCGACCGGAACCTGGTCGCGCTGTTCCGCATCTACGGCGCCTCGCGCTGGCAGGTGCTGCGCTTCCTGCGCATTCCCTCAGCCATGCCCTATTTTATGGCCGGTTTGCGTATTTCCGGCGGGCTGTCGCTGATCGGCGCCGTCGTGGCCGAATTCGTCGCCGGCGCGGGCGGACGGGAATCCGGCCTGGCCTACCGCATCCTCGAAGCCGGCTACCGGCTCGACGTGCCGCGCATGTTCGCCGCCCTGTTCCTGATCTCGGCAGCTGGCATCGCAATCTATCTGGCGCTGTCGGGTGTTAGCTATCTGACGCTGCGCCACTGGCATGAGAGCGCAGCCAGGGCGGAAGAGTGAATTTGAACCGGAGAGACACATCATGGACATGACCGGCGAGTACCGGATCGCGGCGCCGCGCGAAGCGGTGTGGGCGGCGCTGAACGATCCCGAGATCCTGCGCCAATGCATTCCCGGCTGCGAGGAGATCGAGAAAAGCTCCGACACCGAATTCGCCGCCAAGGTCACGGCCAAGGTCGGGCCGGTCAAGGCCAAGTTCGGCGGCAAGGTCAAGCTGAGCGATATCGATCCGCCGAACGGCTACACCATTTCGGGCGAAGGCAGCGGCGGTGCCGCCGGTTTCGCCAAGGGCGGTGCCAAGGTGGCGCTGGCGACGGACGGCGCGGTTACTGTGCTGAGCTATGCGGTGCAGGCCAATGTCGGCGGCAAGCTGGCGCAGATCGGTTCACGGCTGATCGACGGCACGGCCCGCAAGATGGCGGAGGAGTTCTTCGGCAAATTCGCGGAACTGGTCGCCGGCCAGGCTGCGGCGGCCCCCGCTGCCGAAGTCGCCGGGGAAGCGCCTGCGGTGCCGCCGCCTGCATCCGAAGCCCCGGTACTCGAGATCCCGGCTGCCGAAGTCTCGGTCGCAGAAATCCCCGTCGTCGGTGCACCGGCCCAGCCGGTTCCGGCGGTGCAGGGCGGCGTGTCCCCAGTCGTCTGGGTCGTCGGACTGGTCGTCATCGTCGGAGCGATTCTCTGGTATTTTACCCGCTAGAACCGGTGCTTGACCGGGGCGCTTTCGACAACGAGACTTCGCCGAGAGCCGCGCAACGCATTGGAAGCTTTCAAGGGAGAACCCCAGGATGACCCTTTCCGTCACCATGACCGTGAACGGCAAGACGCGCACTGGTACGATCGAGGCGCGGACGCTGCTGGTGCAGTTCCTGCGCGATACGCTGGGCCTGACCGGAACCCATGTCGGCTGCGACACCAGCCAGTGCGGCGCCTGCGTCATCCATGTCGACGGCAGATCGGTGAAGAGCTGCACCATGCTGGCGATACAGGCCGAGGGCGCCGACATCCTTACCATCGAGGGCCTCGCGACGGCCGCGGCGCTGCATCCGATGCAGGAGGCGTTCCGCGACAATCACGGACTGCAATGCGGGTTCTGTACGCCCGGCATGGTGATGAGCGCAGTCGATCTGGTCCGGCATAATCCGACGCCCAGCGAGCATGAGATCCGGGAGTGGCTCGAGGGTAATATCTGTCGCTGTACCGGTTACCACAACATTGTGAAGTCGGTGCAGGCCGGCGCGGCCGCGATGGCCGGGGCAGGCGGCGATGACTGACGCCGATCAAAGCGGTGCCGTCGGCACCTCGCTGCGCCGCAAGGAGGATCTGCGCTTCCTGACCGGGCAGGGCCGCTACACCGATGATTTCAATCGGCCGGGGCAGCTCTACGCCTATATCCTGCGTAGCCCGCATGCCCATGCCACGGTCGGCGCGATCGAGACTGAAGGCGCGCTCGCGGCACCGGGGATCGTTGCGATCTATACCGGTGCCGATCTGGCGGCAGCCGGGATCGGCGGCCTGCCTTGCGGCTGGGGCATCACCGACAAATTCGGCAAGCCGATGGCCGAGCCGGTTCATCCGGTGCTGGCCCAGGGCAAGGTGCGCCATGTCGGGGATCCGGTCGCCGTCGTCATCGCCGAGACACGCGAAGCTGCCAAGGATGCGGCTGAGCTGATCGAGATCGAGTATGGCGCGCTTCCGGCGGTGATCGATGCGGTCGAGGCGGTCCAGCCCGGCGCGCCGCTGGTCTTCGCCGAGGCGGCGCAAAACACCTGCTACGAATGGGAGATCGGCGATCAGGGCGCGGTCGATGCCGCCTTCGCCCGTGCCGAGCATGTCGCCAGGCTGGATCTGGTCAACAACCGGCTGGTGCCGAACGCGATGGAGCCGCGCTCGGCGATCGGCGAATACGATGCCGGCACCGGCGACTACACGCTCTATACGACCAGCCAGAACCCGCATGTCATCCGACTGCTCATGGGCGCCTATGTATTGCATCTGCCGGAACACAAGCTGCGTGTCGTCGCGCCCGATGTCGGCGGCGGCTTCGGCTCGAAGATCTATCACTATGCCGAAGAGGCAATCGTCACCTGGGCGTCCGGCCAACTCAGGCGACCGGTGAAATGGACCGCCGACCGGTCGGAATCCTTCCTGTCCGATGCGCAGGGCCGCGACCATGTCACTCATGTCGAGCTGGCGCTCGACGGCGACGCCAAGTTCCTGGCGCTCCGCGTCTCGACCGTGGCCAATCTCGGCGCCTATCTCTCGACCTTCGCCCCGGCGATCCCGACTATCCTTTACGCCACGCTGTTGGCCGGCACCTATGCCACGCCGGCGATCCATTGCGCGGTCCGCGCCGTGTTCACCAATACCGTGCCGGTCGACGCCTATCGCGGCGCCGGACGGCCCGAGGCGACCTATGTCGTCGAGCGCATCGTCGATGTCGCCGCCCGCCAGCTCGGCATCGATCCGGCCGAGCTGCGGCGCCGCAATTTCATCGCGAAGGACGCCTATCCTTACCAGACGCCGGTCGCGCTGCAATATGACAGCGGCGATTACTTCACCACGCTCGACATGGCGCTCGATGCGGCTGACTACGCCGGCTTCGAGGCGCGCCGCCGCGAGGCCGCTTCGCGCGGCAAGCTGCGCGGGATCGGTATCGCGACCTATATCGAGGCCTGCGGCATCGCGCCCTCCAAGGTGGCGGGCGCGCTCGGCGCCCGTGCCGGGCTCTATGAGGCGGCCGAGATCCGGGTGCATCCGACCGGCAGCGTGACCGTCTTCACCGGGGCGCATAGCCATGGCCAGGGTCACGAGACGACCTTCGCCCAGCTGGTTGCCTCGGGCCTCGGCGTGCCGGTCGAGAATGTCGATGTCGTCCATGGCGATACGGCGAAGATCCCGTTCGGCATGGGCACCTACGGCTCGCGCTCGCTCGCGGTCGGCGGCTCGGCCATCGTCAAGGCGATGGACAAGGTGATCGCCAAGGGCCGCAAGATCGCGGCCCATCTGCTCGAAGCGGCCGAAGCCGATATCGAGTTCAAGGACGGTCAGTTTACGGTCGCCGGGACCGACCGAGCCAAATCCTTCGGCGAGATCGCGCTGACGGCCTATGTGCCGCACAATTACCCGATCGAGGAGCTGGAGCCCGGGCTCGACGAGACGGCGTTCTACGATCCCAAGAACTTCACCTATCCGGCCGGCGCCCATATCGCCGAGGTCGAGATCGATCGAGACACCGGCGTGACCCGCGTGGTGCGCTTTACCGCCTCGGATGATTTCGGGCGGATCATCAACCCGATGATCGTCGAGGGCCAGGTCCACGGCGGCCTGGCGCAGGGCATCGGACAGGCGCTGTTCGAGAGCACGGTTTATGACAAGGCGAGCGGCCAGCTGCTGACCGGATCCTTCATGGATTACTGCATGCCGCGGGCCGGTGATCTGCCGAACTTCGCGGTCTCGCACAACGTCACGCTCTGCACCCATAACCCGCTCGGCGTCAAAGGCTGCGGCGAGGCCGGCGCGATCGGTTCGCCGGCGGCGATCATGAACGCCGTGTCCGACGCGCTGGCGCCGCTCGGCATCGGCCCGGTCGATATGCCCGCGACACCCGAAAAACTCTGGCGCTTGATCCAGTCCTCCATGACGGCCCAGGCGGCCGAGTAAGGAATCGATCTCATGTACGACTTCACCTATCAGGCGCCCCGGACCCTGGCAGAGGCGCTGGCTGCAATCCTGTCGGCCGAGGACGGCAAGCTGCTGGCCGGCGGCATGACGCTGATCCCGACCCTGAAACAGCGTCTGGCGCAGCCGAGCGATCTGGTCGACTTGGCGAAGCTTGCCGAACTCAAGGGCATCGCCCGCGATGGCGGCAGCGTCACGATCGGTGCCATGACGACTCATGCCGAGGTCGCCGCCTCACCCGAAATTTCGGCGGCGATCCCGGCGTTGGCCACGCTCGCCGGCAATATCGGCGATGCCCAGGTCCGCCATCGCGGCACGATCGGCGGTTCGATCAGCAACAACGATCCGGCCGCGGATTACCCCTCGGCGCTCGTGGCGCTCGGCGCCACGGTGAAGACCAACAGCCGCGAGTTGGCCGCCGAAGAATTCTTCACCGGCATGTTCGAGACGGCGCTGGAGCCGGGCGAAATCGTGACCGCCGTACGCTTCCCGATCCCGGAGAAGGCGGCATACGCCAAGTTCCCCAACCCGGCCTCGCGTTATGCCGTGGTTGGCGTGTTCGTGGCCAAGACCGCCGACGGGGCGCGGGTCGCGGTCACCGGCGCCGGGCCTGCGGTGTTCCGCCTCCCGGAATTCGAACGGGCACTGGACACCAATTTCTCGCCCGATTCCGTCGCAAGGTTGAAGGTCGAGGCAGGCGATCTGAACGCGGATATCCATGCCAGTGCGGAGTACCGCGCGCATCTCGTCACCGTCATGGCCAAGCGCGCTGTTACGTCGATGACCTGACCCGCGTTTCGTGATTTCCTTGTGTATTGGCCAAGCCGTGGAGGTAGGGTGGCAAGCAGACTGTAAGCACAAGCCAGGGGCGGAGAGGGCGTGAGGCAAACCGATGTCAAGCTGGTGGATCAGCTCAAACCCGGCGCCAGAATCCTCGCCCTTCGCCTTGATACGCTGGGTGACTGCGTGCTTGCGTCGAGCTTCTTCATAGGCCTACGACGGCTTTTCCCGCATGCACATCTGACCGCGGCGTTCAACTGGCTGACCGCGCCGCTCTTCGAGGCCTGTCCGCTATTCGACCGGCTCATCGCTGTGCCGGTCGGGACCGGCGAGAGTTGGGGCGCGTTGCTCGAGCCGCCCTATGATGCCATGATCTGTCCGCGCTGGGATGTCGATCCGTGGGCGACGCGGCGGTTCGCGCTCATGGCCGAGGCGCCGATCCGGATCGGCTTCGATCGGGGGCCATATCGGTATGACGAGCCGCATGACGGCTGGGCCGGCGCCTATTTCACCCATTTGGCTCGCACGCGCAGCGACCTGCATGAGGTGCTGAAGGGGAAGGCGCTCCTGGAGTTTCTCGGCGACACGGAACCGGCACCCGATCCCCGGCTTTGGATCGCTCGGGAGACCGCGGGTTGGGCCGAAGACTTTCTGCATAGCAAGGGAATCGGCCGCTGCGTCGTGCTCACCGTGCAGGCCGGTTGGGGGCGGCGGGTCTGGCCGGTGGCGAATTTCCTGCCGGTGATCGACGCTCTCCTGGCAGCCGAGCCGGATCTGCGTTTCGTCGTCATCGGCGCCGAGGACGCTGCCGCATCCGGCAGGTGGCTGCAGCAGCAGCGGTCGGGCAGCGTGCTCAACGTGACGGGCACGTTGCCGCTCATGAAGACGGCCGCGTTGATCGCCCGCGCCAGCCTCTATGTCGGCATGGACACCGGACCGATGCATCTGGCGGCGGCGGCCGGCGTGCCGGTGGTCGAGATCTCCTGTCACCCGATGACCGGCGGCGCCGATCATCCGAACTCGCCCAGCCGCTTCGGGCCCTATGCCACGCCGAGCCGGGTGCTCCGGCCCGCTCGGCCGCTCCCGCCCTGCACCGATGGTTGCAATGCCGTACGACAGCCGCATTGCATTACGCAGGTGCCGGCCTCGACGGTCGCCGAGGCGGCTCTGGCTCTGCTGGAGCAAGCTTCGACCTGACCGGGTGGGGGCCGCCGCTATTCGGCCGCCTTGATCTCCTGCAGCGAAACCTCGGGATGGTCCGAGACGGCCATACTGCCGGCCGCCTCTCTCGTGACGTCTTCGAGCCAACCGAGCAGGCTCGGCAGGAACGCGTCGTCGGCCGTTCGGAAGAATAGGAGCACTCCGGCCGCAGATCGTGGCGGTAGGCGGTCGACCGCGATGCCGGTCAGCTTGGACCGTCCGGTCGCTGAATCTACGGCAAAGGCGAGGCTGGCCGAGCGATAGCCGTTGAGCCGCATGCCGGCGAGCAGTTGCTCGGTCGAAGCCGCGTCCTGGCCGGGCAGGCCGGTGTCGAATGACGCCATGAGCAGCCCTGCCGACATTCCTCCGAAATTCAGCGCGCTTAGAATTGCGAAGTCATTGCCGGCGGCATCGATCAGGACGAAGTCGGCATCGTTGAACCGAGCGCGTTCGATAAGGGCGGCAATGCCGATATTGTCGCTCTCGACCGGTGCTCTGCCGGGCTGCGGTGCCGGCCTGCCGTCGGGGCCGAACAAGATGCCGATCCAGCTTTCCGCCAGGAGCATCCGGCCGGTCGCCTCGAAATTGCTGCCGACATGGATGAAGTGCCGTCGATCGCCATGACGCAGATAGGGAATGACGATCTCTTCCAGCACGTCGAGTTTCGAGAAATGACCGCGCTCAAACCCGAGTTGGGCCGCCTGCGTGGCGATACGGTCGGCGCGCATCACTTCGGGCATGGCCTGAAGCTCTGCCGTCCTCCGGTCCCAGGCCGCGACCAGGCCGGTCAGTGCGTGCGCCAGCTTGTCGGCATAGCGTACCGTGTCGATGAAGGGCGGCGGCACGGCGGTCGCTTCTGACAGCCGACGGCTTCCGCGGATAGATAATCCGGGGTCGCGGCCGAGCCGGACGGCACGGTCGATGTATTCTGCTTCGCTGGCGGCGACCCAGTCCTCAAGCCCGATATCGCGCAGCATGGCGTAGCTCTGCCGCGACCGGCAGGTCTCGCCGGCACGGGCGACGATCGGCAACCCGACGACGATCGGATCGTAGATCGAGCTGGCGCCGCTATAGGGGAAGCTGTCGAGATAGATATCCGCGAGTCCCAGCACGAGATGGAGGTCGGCAACATTCGGCAGCGCGCCCAGGATGCGCAGGCGGTCGAGCGGCAGGCCGGCCTCGTGCCACTGCTCGGAAATCCGGCGCAGCAGCGATTGCGTATCGTAGCGTTTGCTCCAATTCGGATTGAACGGCAGCAGGATGAGATGGGCGTCCGGCACCTGCTTCATGATCTCGACCCAGGCGCGGCTCAGCTCGGGCGTGATCTTCGAGCTGAAGGCCGCAGAGACATAGACCGGCGCCTCCGCGGGAATATTCAGCTCGGCGCGGCTCGGCACGGTACCCGCACGCTGTACCTTCGAGCATGCGCTCGAACGGGAAGCAGGTATGGGCGCCCGGCAGCCGGACCAGCTGCTCCGTATACTGTGCTTCGGCGCCAGGCACTTCACCGTATTCACTGGAGATCATGACATCGACGTTGCGCAGGCCCGAGGTCAGCGGCGTCCAGGTCGCCGTAGCCTGGATCCGGGCGATGCGCTGCGATGCATACATTGTCGGGCACTGACGACGGCCGCGAGATTGCTGGCGAAAATCGCGATGTCGAGATCCTCGCGGCGCAGATAGTCTGTGGCCGCGAGAACGCCATCGGGCAGGCGGACATAGCGCGCCGCGGCGTTGCGGCACAGGCCGCCGATCCGGCCGTCGGGATCATGCGGCAATAGAGCCGCACATCGAACCCCAAGCGGCCCAGATGCTCCATATGCGACAACAGAAAGACACTTTCCGCCCGATCCTGGACTCCGATCGTAATGAAACCGACCCGCGGCCGCCGCCGGCTTGGCCGGCGCACTACAAGCTGATCGAGCCGGGCGCCTTCGAGCGTCATCAGCCGCTCGATCGCCCGCCCCCGGGCCCGCATCGCCGGGCGCATGTTCTTGTCGTTGAAATAGCCTTGGACGAAGATGTCGGAAGGAAGCAAAGCGCTGATCAGCGCGGTGCGGGAAGCCGGCGGCGCCAAAGCGAGCCGCTCTTCGACCTGTTCCATCAGCGGCGCCAGCGCGTCGGCGAAACGCTCCGCATCGCCCGGACGGAGGAAGGCCGGTGGGGTCGCCAGCAGCGCTTGCAGCCAGAGCGGCTCGGCCCAGCCGAGATCCCGGACCAGCGGCCGGACGCCGACCAGCTCGAAGCCGTGCCAGCATAGGGCGAGGGCGGCAAGGCCGTAGACGTAGCCGGCGTCATTGTCCAGCTCTTGCCGAGGCGCCGACAGCATTCCGCGAGCGTCGCCTCCTGCTCATGAGTGCGTAAGCGGTTCTGCACGCCGGAGTCGCGGATCGCGCCGAACAGCCGGAGTACCGGCGCTTCGAGCCGAGTGCGGATCACGGTGCCGGGCAGCCCGAGAAGGGCGTAGATGGCGCTGTCGCGCATCCGGCTCAGATGCTCGGGCCGATATCGATCCGGCGTCGGCCGATATGTCTCGAACAACGCGACGAACTGATCGGCCGTGGCGGTGAAATGATCGATCGCCGCGCTGTGCTCGTCGACAGGCACCGGTTCCGGCTGCGGATCCGTGGCGGCCTGAGCGGCGATCACGATCGTGCCGTCGTGCTCGGCACAGGGCATGAATTCGAGCGCATGCAGCGACCGGCAGCCGCTGCGTCCGTCGGTCGCGCTCATGCGCAGCCCGTGCCATGGACACATGATCTGGCCGTCGCGGATCGTGCCGCCGGCAAGATCGGCGCCCTCATGCGGGCAGCCGCGGAAGAAGGTCACAGGCTTGCCGTCGATGCGCGCGATGCAGAGATCTTCATTGACCGGCCGGATCTCGCCCTCCGGCACCATGCCGCCCGGCACTTCGATCGCGCCGTTCGGCCGGGTCGAGGACACGACGAGGGGCGGGATCCTGGTGCTGGTATCGAGGGTGACCGGTCCGCGATCGGGCAGTCCGGCGGCGTAATCGATGCGATTGGGCGGCGGCTCGCCGCCGGGGCAATCGGCCGGTCGCACGTAATTGTACCAGGGCTTGACCGGATAGCTCGGCAGCTCGGGCGTGATCCGGAAGCTGATCACGAACCGGGTCTGGTCGGTCTGGTTGATGGTCGAGGCATGCAGATGGAGCGTCTCGAAGATCCAGGCGTCGCCGGGCGACAGGTCCATCGTGACCGGGCGTCCGAGATACTGGCCCGGCGCCACGCCGCCATCGGCCTTGGTATAGGGCAGGTGATGGCCGTAGAAATCCGGATAGACCACCATGCCGTTGGCTTCGACGACGCTGTCGATCGCACACCAGATATTGATCGCGCCACTCGGGTGGAAATGGCGGCTGTCCTGATGCGGCGGATGCAGCGTCAGCTCGCCGCCCGAGCCGCGGTTGCGGGCATAGGTCTTGAGGGCCGCGTCGTGCGCGCTGCTGACGTCGTGCGGAATGAAGATGAATTTTCTCTGATCCTGCACGGGGTTGGCACGGCGAGCATCCGCTTCGCCTGAGGGGAGGTTTCGGGATTGGGCAAGGTCAAGGCGGCGATCATCGGCTCCGGCAATATCGGCACCGATCTGATGATCAAGATCGTCCGGCGCTCCGAGCGGGTCGAGCTGGCCGCCATGGTCGGCATCGACCCGGAGTCCGAAGGGTTGGCGCGGGCGCGGGCGCTCGGCATCCCGACGACGCATGAGGGCATCGAAGGCCTGATGGCCATGCCGGGCTATGGCGAGATCGCGATCGTGTTCGACGCGACCTCGGCTTATGCCCATAAGCGGCATGACCGAATTGCTGCGGCGCGACGGCAAGCGGGTGATCGATTTGACCCCGGCCGCGATCGGTCCGTTCACCGTGCCGGTGGTGAACATGAACGCTCATCTCGACGCACCCAACGTCAATCTGGTGACCTGCGGCGGGCAGGCGACCATCCCGATTGTCGCGGCCGTCTCGGCCGTGGCGCCGGTGCAATATGCCGAGATCGTCGCCTCGGTCTCCTCGCGTTCGGCCGGGCCGGGCACGCGCGCCAATATCGACGAGTTCACCCGGACTACGGCCAAAGGCATCGAAGTCGTCGGCGGCGCGGCACGCGGCAAGGCGATCATCGTGCTCAATCCGGCCGAGCCCCCGATGATCATGCGCGACACGGTGTTCACCTTGAGCAGCATCGTCGACGAAGCGGAGATCCGCCGCTCGATCGAGACCATGGTCGAAACGGTGCAAAGCTATGTGCCGGGCTACCGGCTGAAGCAGGAGGTCCAGTTCGAACGCTTCGGCGACAACACGAAGCTGAAGATCCCGGGCTATGGCGAATTCGCCGGCATCAAGACTTCGGTCTTCCTGGAGGTCGAGGGCGCGGGCCACTACCTGCCGCCCTATGCTGGCAATCTCGACATCATGACCGCTGCGGCCCAGGCGACGGGCGATCTGATCGCGAGACGGCTTGCGAGTTGATCTACGGCTCCTCTCCGCCCCATTGGGGCGGAGAGGCTGGGTGAGGTGGGGAACGCTCGGAACGCGACGATACATTGCATCTCGGCACTTCTGGCGACGGCCCGCCTGTGGCGAGAACCCCCACCTCACCCGACCTCTCCGCCCCCAAGGGCGGAGAGGGGAAGGATAGGAATTTCGGCCGCGAAGGAGTCGATGCGTTGTTCGATCCGGTCCAGCAGAAGCTCTACATCCAGGACGTCACCCTGCGCGACGGCATGCATGCCATCCGCCATCAATATTCCCTCGATGCCGTGCGTGACATTGCTCGGGCGCTCGACCGGGCTGGGGTGGATGCGATTGAGGTCGCGCATGGCGACGGGCTGTGCGGTGCCAGCTTCAATTACGGTTTCGGCGCGCATACCGATTGGAATGGCTGGAGGCCGTCGCCGAGGTGCTGACCCGCGCCACGCTGACGACGCTGCTGCTGCCCGGCATCGGCACAGTCGACGAACTGAAGCGCGCTTATTATCTCGGTGTCCGCTCGGTCCGCATTGCGACGCATTGCACCGAAGCCGACGTCGCCAAGCAGCATATCGGCGCCGCGCGCGATCTCGGCATGGATACGATCGGCTTCCTGATGATGTCGCACATGATCGAGCCGGAGGCGCTGGCGGCGCAGGCCAAGAAGATGGAATCCTATGGCGCGACCTGCGTCTATGTCGTCGATTCCGGCGGTGCGCTCGACATGGACGGCGTCGCGGCCCGGCTGCGGGCCTATGACCGCGTGCTGAAGCCGGAGACTCAGCGCGGCATGCATGCGCATCACAACCTGTCGCTCGGCGTGGCGAATTCGCTGGTTGCGGTGCAGACTGGCGCGATCCGCATCGATGCCTCGCTGGCCGGGATGGGCGCGGGGGCGGGCAATGCGCCGCTTGAAGTCTTCATCGCCGCCGCGTCGCGCAAGGGCTGGAACCATGGCTGCGACCTGTTCCCGCTGATGGATGCGGCCGAGGATCTGGTCCGGCCGCTGCAGGACCGGCCGGTCCGGGTCGATCGCGAGACGTTGTCGCTGGGCTATGCCGGCGTCTATTCAAGCTTCCTGCGTCATGCCGAGAGTGCGGCCAAGCTCTATGGGCTCGATACCCGTGCGATCCTGGCCGAACTCGGCCGGCGCCGCATGGTCGGCGGCCAGGAGGACATGATAATCGATGTCGCCCTCGACATGCTGAAGGCGAAATGACCCGAGCCGCGCTCGTTACCGGCGGCACGCGCGGTGTCGGCCGCGGCATTGCCCAGGCCTTGCTCGCCGCCGGCATGGAGGTCGCGATCTGCGGTCGCAAGCCGCCCGAGCAGCCGGTCGAGGCGGATGGCCACGCGGCGCTCTTCCTGCCCTGCGACGTCCGCGTCGCTGATCAGGCGGCGGCTTTGGTCGAGGATGTGGCGCGGCGTTTCGGCCGGCTCGATCTGTTGGTCAACAATGCCGGCGGCTCGCCCGCGGCCGAGGCGGCAACAGTTTCGCCGCGCTTCTCGGACTCCATCATCGCGCTCAACCTGCTGGCGCCGCTGCACCTGTCCCAGGCAGCGAACCGGATCATGCAGGCGCAGGAAACCGGCGGCGTCATCGTCAACATCGCCAGCGTCTCAGGCACGCGGCCTTCGCCGGGCACGGCTGCCTACGGCGCGGCCAAGGCCGGGCTGCTCAACCTGACCCAGAGCCTCGCGATGGAATGGGGTCCCAAGGTCCGGGTCAATGCCATCGTCGCCGGGCTGATCGTGACCGAGAGCGCCGATCTGCATTACGGCTCGTCCGAAGCCGTGCAGCGCATCGGCGCGATGCTGCCGCTCGGCCGCATGGCCGTGCCGGAGGATATCGCCGCCGCAGTGCTCTATCTGGCCTCGCCCGCCGCCGCCTATGTCAGCGGTGCGCAGCTCGCAATCCATGGCGGCGGCGAGCGGCCGAGCTTTCTGGCCTTGGCCGATGTCGGTGCAAAATAAATCGAAGAACAACAATACCGCGCAGGGGGAAACATGTCGGTCGCGACGCAGTGGGATCATGAGACGGACGTGCTGGTCGTCGGCTCGGGCGGGGGCGCGCTGACCTCGGCGGTGGTGGCGGCCGATGCCGGCGGGCAGATCGTGGTGATCGAGAAGAGCGAGCTTTATGGCGGCACCTCGGCGACCTCAGGCGGCGGGATCTGGATCCCGTGCAAACCATCACCAGGCGGCGTCCGGCGTCGAAGACAACCCGGAGGATGCGTTCCGCTACGTCAAATCGCTGGTCGGCGATGCCGTGCCGGACGACAAGATCAAATCCTACATCGCCAATGCACCGAAGATGCTGGCCTATCTGGAAGCGCAGAGCGAGGTCAAGTTCCGCTCCGTCGGATATGCCGATTATCACCCGGACCTCGCCGGCAGCCGGCTCGGCCATCGCACGCTGGAGCCGGTGCCGTTCGACGCGATCCGGCTGGGTGCTTCGGTCGCGCAGCTCCGCCCGCCTCATGTCGGCGTCCGGCCGATCGGCAAGATCAACTGGACCATGGATGAATCGCGCGGGCTGGTGACGCGCCGGCCGGGCTGGCTCAAGATCATCATGACCATCCTGGCGCGCTATTACTTCGACATCGGGCAGCGCATGAAGACCGACATGGACCGGCGCCTGACGCTCGGCAATGCGCTGATCGCCCGGCTCCGGGTGTCGCTGGAGCAGCGCAAGATCCCGCTCTGGCTCGATACCAAGCTGATCGACCTCGTGGCCGAGAATGGCCGGGTTGCGGGCGCCGTGGTCGAGCGCGCCGGCAAGCGACTCGCCATCCGCGCCCGGCGCGGCGTGATCCTCGGCGCCGGCGGCTTCGAGCGCAGTCCGACGTTGCGCCGCGCCAATCTGACCAACCCGACCGATCCGGAGTGGAGCGGCTCGCAACCGAACAACACCGGCGACGCCATCGTCGCCGGTACGACGATTGGTGCCGCAACCGATCTGATGGATGCCGCCTGGTGGGCGCCGGTCATCAAGCTCGACGGTGAGGACCGGTCCCGGCCGCTATTCTACGAGCGCTCGCTGCCGGGCACGATCATCATCAACCAGGCCGGCCAGCGCTATATGAACGAGGCGGCGTCCTATCACATTGCCGGCCGGACCATGCAGGATGCCAACCGGCCCGAGGCGCCGACGGTGCCGAGCTTCATCCTGTTCGACGCGAGCTATCGCAGCAAATATCCGATGGGGCCGCTGCTGCCCGGCTCGCCCAAAGCCGATGCGAAGCTGCCGCCCCATGTCCAGGCCGCGCTGATCAAGGCCGGGAGCTGGGCCGAGCTGGCCGGCAAGATCGGTGTGCCGGCCGATGCGCTGGCGGCGACGATCGCCCGCTTCAACACCATGGCGAAGGCCGGCAAGGACGAGGATTTCCGCCGCGGCGAGAATGCCTATGATCAATATTACGGCGACCCGCGCGTCAAGCCGAACGGCAATCTCGGCCCGCTCGACAAGCCGCCCTTCTATGCCTTCCGAATTTACCCGGGCGATATTGGCACCAAGGGTGGGCTGAAGACCGACGTCAACGGCCAGGTCGTCGATCCCGAGGACCGGCCGATCGCCGGGCTCTATGCCATCGGCAACAGCTCGGCTTCGGTGCTCGGCCGGTCCTATCCGGGCGCCGGCGGCACGATCGGCCCGGCCATGTGCTTCGGCTATCTGGCCGCGCGCCATGCCATGGGCAAGAACGACTGATGGCCGCGCTCGCCGGCCGCATCGCCCTCGTTACCGGCGCCAGCCGCGGCATCGGCTGCGCCATCGCTCGTCGCCTGGCCGCCGAGGGTGCCGCAGTGGTGCTGACGGCGACGTCCCGCTCGACCGAGGGATTACGCTTGGCGCAGGCGGCGATCGAACAGGCCGGCGGTCGCGCCGCCTGGGTCGAGGCGGATCTGGCCGATCCGGCGGCACGTGCCGATCTCATCGCCCGTGCCGCGGCGTGCTTCGGCCCGATCGATATCCTGGTCAACAACGCCGCTGCGATCACCGCCTATGCGCCGCCCAGCAAGATCGACCTGGCCGCGCGCCAGGCCTTGTTCGAGATCAATCTCCAGGCGCCGATCGATCTAATCCAGCAGGCGCTGCCGACGATGCACGCACAGGGTTGGGGCCGCATCCTGAACATTACCAGCGAGATCGTGCATCAGCCGCCGATCCCTTATCCGGGACCGGCCAAATTCATCCATGCGCTGGCGCTCTACGCGGCGTCGAAGGCCGCGCTCGACCGCTTCACCACTGGCCTCGCGGCCGAGCTGCACGGCACTGGCATCCACGCCAATGCGCTGGCGCCCTACCGCATCGCCCGCTCCGAAAGCGCCGAGGCGGTGGCGCAGCAAATGGCGCAGACCCATCCCGATTGGATCGAATCCGTGGAGATGATGGCCGAGGCGGCCTTCCTGCTGATCGCCGGCCGCTTCACCGGGCTGGTCGCGAAGAGCCGTGACGTGTTGCAAATGACCCAGCAGCCGCTTCATGCGCTCGACGGCAAAACCGTGCTCGGCGATGCGCTGACCTTGGCCGTGTCCGCGCGGGAAGAGAGCAAGCAGCGAGGCTAGCCGGCCCCAGCCTATCCGCAACGGTCGCCAGTACCAGCCGCCGTCGATGACGTCGAGGGTCGCGAAATGCGGCCCGAACCAGCCTGTTACCGTGGTGTCATCCATGCGTCATGACTCCACAGCCATGTTATCCGTTCGTCGCTTGCCCGGCGATTTGGGGCTGATAAGCTCAGAGCGGTAGGTCATGTGGCGGCCGGGTCAATCCGTGGGACCTTGCGACAGGAGAATGGGACAGCGATGAAGCCGGTCATCTTGGAGATTTCGACGGCGGCAACGCCATGACCGAGGCGACACGGTCGATCGTCATCGTCGGCGGCGGCTTCAGCGGCGCGCTGTTCGGGCTCAAGCTGCATCGCGTGCGGCCGGATTGGCGCATCGTCGTCGTCGAGCCGCGCAAGAAGCTCGGCCGCGGCATCGCCTATGGCGCCTGCGGGCCGAATCATCTGCTGAACGTGCCGGCCAGCCGCATGGAGATCGGGCTCTCGCCCAGCTTCATGGAATGGCTCGAACCGCGGCGCAACGAGATTGCCGAGGCGCTGGTCGAAAGCGGCCCTCGATCTGGCCTCGTCCTATGTGCCGCGCCGGCTGTTTCGGCGACTATATGGAAGAGCGGATCGGCGAGGCGCTGGCGCTGAAGGCGCGCGCCGGCCTGACCGCGATGCGCGGTGAGGCGGTGCGCCTGCTCGAAGGCGGCCGGGGGCGTGCTGCTGACCGATGGGCGCGAGATCACGGCCGATATCGTTGTGCTGGCCATGGGCAATCTGCCGCCGCGTCCGCCCGGCGGCCCGGATCGCTGGCTCTACGACACCGGCTTCTTCATCCCCGATCCTTGGGCGGTCGAAGCGTTCAGCGACGTCGACCGGGACGAGCCGGTGCTGCTGATCGGCACCGGCCTGACCATGATCGATATTGCCTTGCGCCTGGCGGCCGAGGGGCATCGCGGACCGATGCTCGCCGTGTCGCGGCGCGGACTCAGGCCGACCCGGCACAAGGGCGGCGGCGCCTGGGCCGAGTTCCTGCACGACAAGATACCGGCCTCGCCCTCGACCTTGATCCGCATCCTGCGTGCCGAGGTCGCGAAGGCGGAAGAGCAGGGTGTGCCCTGGCAACGCGTCTTCGACGCCGCGCGTCCGGCCGTGGCCAGCATCTGGAACAGTTGGGACGATCGCTGTCGCCAGCAATTCCTCCGCCATCTGCGCGCGCGCTGGGACATCCATCGCCACCGCACCGCGCCGCGCGTCGGCGATGCGGTCGAGGCGCTGCTGACCAAGGGCCGGCTGGAACTCACGGCCGGCCGGATCGCCGGCTACCGCGAGGACGATGCGCAGGTCGACGTCACGATCAATCTGCGCCACGGCGGCACGCGCGTGTTCCGCGCCGGCCATATCGTCAACTGCACCGGCCCGGGGGCCGATTTCGACAAGATCGCGATCCCGCTCGTCGCCGATCTGCGCGACCGCGGCCTGGCGCTGCCCGATGCGCTCGGCGTCGGGCTCGAGACGGAGGATTGCGCCGTGATCGACGCGCAGGGCCGCCCCTCGTCCTGGCTCTTCGCGCTCGGGCCGCTGACGCGGCCGGCCTGGTGGGAGATCACGGCGGTGCCGGAGATCAATCTGCAGATCGAGCGGCTGGTGGCGCAGATCACCCGCAGCGCGCCGGTGGCGCCGCTGACGAGCGCGGATTTCCTGGGGATGGGCGAGGGAATTTAGGGGTGAAAACCGGATTCTTTGTACCCGTCGGAACCAATGTCTTGGATCGACTCAAGACGGCCGCTTAGCTGCAGCTGGCCGTTTCCCGAATGTGGACATGGATCTCTGCGCGCTCATTTTATAGACGTCGCTGGCATGGGTCCGGGGGCGGCACAGCCAGCGGTTCGCGTGCCAGACGCCCAGAGGGCGACGAGTTGGCGAGTCGATAGCAGGCGGCCGTCGACCTTGTGATCGGCACCGGCGCGGTAGACTTGGTGCCCGGCGCGGCGCAGAGCGATGATTGTTTCGTATAGCGCCTCATCTTCGGAGCGTGGCTCGACGCGGCGGCCGCGGCGGATCCGGGGAGCAGGGCGAAAGGGAAGAGAGAATTGCACGTTGATCATGCTGCCAGGCTGGTGTGTGGGCACGCCGTATAGAAAACAGGACTTGAGGCGATTACGGCGGCTGCGCTCCGAAGAGCGCGACGTCGTAGAGCGGAAATTTTCTGTCCGCCGTTATCATGATCGCGCCCTCGGTTCGGGCCTGGGCGATAAGCATCCGGTCGAAAGGGTCCTCGTGGTGCCGCGGAAGCGCGCCGGCCGCGATGGCATGGCGTGCGGTCATCGGCAGCCGCTCGAATCCCATTGACGAGGAGAACTCTTCGAAGCGCTCGATCGGAAAGTCGAGGCGGCCAAGGGTTCGCTTGATGGCTATTTCCCATGCGGTCGCAGCGCTGACGAAGACGTCGTTATCGGGGTCCGCGATCGCTTGTTGTTCCGCACGGGAGAGCTTTGTCCGGTTCGGCGCAGGCCCAGATGAAGGCGCGAGTGTCGAGCAACAGCTTCACGGCTCCTCGCCGCGAAAGGCCGCGGCATGAGCGTCGGGTAACGGCGCGTCGAAATCATCGTGGATGGCGATCTCGCCCTTGAACATTCCGAGCGGGCGGGGCCGCGCCGTTTGTTCATGGGGACGAGGCGCGCAAGAGGGCGGCCGGCCTTGGCGATGATGATCTCTTCGCCGGCGGCGGCGCGCTCAACAAGCTGGGAGAGATTGGTCTTGGCCTCATACAGGTTGATCGTTTCCATGCGGGACCCTTGGTCAATCTTGGTCTAGTGTGGCAGACGTGACCGCCTTGGTCAACGTTGGTCAGGTCGTGCCCGGCCTCCGACATCGAGCTCCTGCCTTGCGACATCGCCCAGCACGGCGACCTCCACGGTTCCCGCTACGCTGCCGTCCGCGATGGCGGGCTTGCGCTGCCAAGAGCGGTCACTGACCGGGCGCCCCGGCGAGCCATGCCCGCGTGCCCTGACAGGTTTGCATGGCCCGCTGGTAGGCGTCGCGTCCGCTGGTGCGGGCCATATAGGCCCGCTCGGCCTCGCCCAGGGAGACGCCCCCGCTGCTTCGGGCCAAGTGTAGGGCGTAGGTCACCGAAATGTCGGCTGCCGTGAACGTCTCGCCGGCAAGATAGGGCGAGCGCGCAAGCTGCCGCGTCACCAAATTCAGCCGGCTCTCGAACACGTCCAGCGCCTGGCCAGCGCTCCAGTTCTGCCGCTCGGCCTCGGGCGCGAAATTGCGGGCGCCGACGACGAAATAGATGGAGGCGGCGAGGCCGGCTTCGCCGAGGTGAAGAAACTGTTGGTAAGCGGGGGAAGGCGGGATCGTGCGGGCCGGGCGCGAGCGGCGTCGGCCCGTAGCGGGCCATCAGGTACTCCATGATCGCAATCGACTCGACCATCGTGACGTCGCCATCCTGGATCGCCGGGATGAACCCGGCTGGGTTGACGGCCAGGAACTCCGCGTCTTCCTCGACGCCGGCCAGGAGGTCCACCGGCCTCAGCCGGTACGCGAGCCCCATCTCCTCCAGCAGCCAGACGACCCGGAACCCCCTCCCTTCGCCGAAGACGGTGATCATGGTTGCGATTCCTTCGTTGGGCGCGGCCCAATTCAATCACCGGCGACCGCGCGAGCGCAACCGGCTTAACCCGCGTCAGGGCGGCGGCCAGCATCTGGAACAGCCGGGACGATCGTTGCCGCCAGCAAGTCCTCCGCCATCTGCGCGCGCGCTGGGACATTCATCGCCACCGCACTGCGCCGCGTGTCGGCGACGCGGTCGAAGCGCTGCTGACCAAGGGCCGGCTGGAACTCACGGCCGGCCGGATCGCCGGCTACCGCGAGGACGATTCGCAGGTCGACGTCACGATCAATCTGCGCCACGGCGGCACGCGCGTGTTCCGCGCCGGCCATATCGTCAACTGCACCGGCCCGGGGGCCGATTTCGACAAGATCGCGATCCCGCTCGTCGCCGATCTGCGCGACCGCGGCCTGGCGCTGCCCGATGCGCTCGGCGTCGGGCTCGAGACGGAGGATTGCGCCGTGATCGACGCGCAGGGCCGCCCCTCGTCCTGGCTCTTCGCGCTCGGGCCGCTGACGCGGCCGGCCTGGTGGGAGATCACGGCGGTGCCGGAGATCAATCTGCAGATCGAGCGGCTGGTGGCGCAGATCACCCGCAGCGCGCCCGTAGCACCGCTGACGAGCGCGGATTTCTTGGGCATGGGCGGGGGGATCTAGTCAGGAAAATCACACGCTTTGTACCCGTCAAGACCAGTGTCGGGGATCGACCCATGTAAGTCGTTCCAGAGCTGACGGCCTCGTCCCGAAAGCGGCCGCAGTACGGGTGGGTCCGTAGGCGGCTCAGCGCCTCAAGTCCTACTGCCTGACATTCATGCCTGCTCCGAAGCGGTCATTCGTCTGCTCGACCGCCAATCGCGCGCCAGCGCTGTTGTGATTACCTTGACCTTACTTACGGCGTTGTCCGAATTCCGCTACGATCGCGTCATCGGCCCCCAGTCGTCAGCGCGTTGCGCGAAAGACAAAGTCTACGAATGCGCGAACCTTCGCGGCTGGGTGGTGCCGTGAGGGATAGTAAGCATAGAGTGAGAACATTTCTTCGGACCATTCCGGAAGAAGTTGCACTAGCCTGCCGTCTTCGATGAGGTCCCTGACCAGGACCGCAAAGACCTGGGCGATGCCCGTGCCCGCTACACATTCGGTAATCATCGTTCCGACGTCGCTGAGCATAAGCCGGCTCTTCGTCTGTACCGCTAGCACCTGCTGGCTCCGGTAGAACTCCCAGTCGTAGGCCTGCCCGGTGAGCGGATCGCGAAGATGTATGCAATCGTGATCGGCGAGATCGTTCGCGTGTTGCGGGCAACCGCGCCGCTTCAGATAGTCGGGGGAAGCGACCGTGAGCACCTGCATATCGACCAGTTTTCTAGCGACCAGCGATGACAGGGAAGGCTCCCCGAAGCGCACGGCGACGTCGATGCCGTCGCCGACAAGATCGCCGATCCTTTCGCGTGTGATGAATTCGAGCGCCAGTTCCGGATGAAGTGCAAGGAAGCCGCCAAGTCGGCCGCCAAGCAGGAGGCGCGATACGATCGGATCGATGTTCACCCGTAGCCGGCCGCGCACGGTGTCGGCGGCGCCGGATGCCTTGGTTGCAGCATCCTCGATATTGGCGAGGCTCGGCTTGACGCGCTCGTAGAAACGCCGGCCCTCATCCGTCAACGCCATCGACCGCGTCGTGCGATCGAGCAGACGTGTGCCGATCCGCGTCTCCAGCCGGGAAACCGCGCGGCTCACCCCGGAGGTGGTGATGCCAAGAGTGTCGGCCGCGCGCGCAAAGCTGCCGCTCTCGATGACGGCCGTCAGCACGCTCACACCAGTCAGGAGTCGGCCATCAAAGGACATTCAGGCGCCTCCGGCTCCAATCGATCGGGTCACTGGACGGCCTGCAGGGCGAATTCGATGAACTCCCTCACGCGCGCCGGTGGCTGGTGCCGGGACGGATAGAGGGCGTAAAGCGGAAACCGCTCATCCGGCCAGTCCGGGAACAGGTCGATCAGGTGGCCGTCATCGAGCATCGCCTGGCTCCCCAGTGCCATGACCTGCGCGACGCCTGCTCCCGCCGCGCAAGCGCGCAGCATGGTGCCGACATCACTCAGCATGAGCCGACTAGGCACGTCGACCGTCAGCAACTCGCGCCCCTGTGAAACTCCCATTTGAACGGTCGACCCGTGACCGGATCGTGAAAATGAATGCCGGCGTGATTCGCAAGCTCTGACGGGTGTTTCGGCCGGCCGTGCCGGTTGAGATACGCAGGCGAGGCGGCGGTGATAATGCGCGTGTCGAGCAGCTTGTGCGAGACCGCGGTGGATGACGGCGACGGCGGGCCGAACCGCATGGCGACATCGATGCCGTCGACGATCATGTCGCCCGCCCGCTCCCGCGTGATCAGGTCGAGCGTAAGGTCGGGGTGGCGGTCGAGGAAGGTGCCCAGATTTTCGGCCAGGAGCAGTCTCGAAAAGAACGGGTCGAGATCCACGCGTAGACGACCGCGTACTATAGCCGAGGCGCCGGAGGCCTCGGTGGCAGCTTCCTCGATATCGGCAAGGCTGGGGGCAACCTGTTCGTAGAACCGGCGCCCCTCGTCGGTGAGAGACATGGAGCGCGTCGTCCGGTCGAGCAGACGAATGCCGACGCGGGCTTCGAGCCGCGCCACGGCACGGCCGACGCCGGAATCGGACATACCGAGCGCGCTCGCGGCGCGGGCAAAGCTGCCGCCCTCCACGACGGCGGCAAGGATCGTCACGCCCGACAACAGGCGTCCATCGAACGGCATGGCATCTCCGGATTCTCAGTCAACAATATACAGACAGAAGCGCACTTCAGTCAATGAAGTGGCTGTGCCAGATTCCCTCCAGTCAATGCCAGAGAGGTTGAGATGACGAACCGAAAGACCAGTTTGCGGCGTGCGCTGTCGGTCGCTGCCGTCGGGCTGCTGCTCGCAGGCGGAGCCGCTTGGAGTCAGTCCGCCAAATCCGATCCCCAAGCCGAAAGGAAGACCGCCATGACCATGCAAGCCGACCATGGCGAACCGCGCGCCCGAGATTCATTGGCCGACTGGGTTCGATCCCGCCAAGGCCGACCTGTTCTCGCATAACGAACTCGTCATCAACGCGCCATGCGAGCGGGTCTGGCAGTACATCATCGACGCGACCAAGTGGCCCGAGTGGTATCCGAACTCGAAAGATGTCCGGATTATCGAGGGCACCGCGCTCGCACAGGGCACCGTGTTCCGCTGGACGACGTTCGGTCTGCCGCTCGAAAGCAAGATCAACGAATTCGTACCCTATTCTCGGATCGGCTGGTACGGCTACGCCCCGGGCACGGCACCCAGCACCGAACACAGCTTCTATCACACCTGGTTCCTGACCCCGGCCGGCGACGCCTGCCGCGTCGTCACCGACGAGGTCGGCATGGGCAAGGACGCCGCGCAGCTGCGCGAGACCGACGAGAGCCTGATGCACAGGGGCCACGACCTTTGGCTGGCGACGCTGAAGTGGATGGCCGAGGGCCGTTAGCGCAAAGACCTGTGCCTCGCGTAAAGCTATGAGCTCACGCGAGGCACAGGTCCAAGACGAGAAGACGCCCGCCCCACAGGCAGCGATCGAAATTCAAGCTTATGCACGTTCACTCTGCGTTGCGCGCGGCATCCTGCTCTAGAAAATCCTGCGCCGTCTGTCTCGGTGCCCCCCTCGAATATCGTATCCAGGATAGCGAATGCGGACATGCGGTCGAGCCGGAACACCCTGAACCGAGGGCTCAAGGGGGGTCTGCTGCCCTCCCTCCGCATCATGACAGCAGCCCATGCGCTCCCGGCCCGATCGAGCCATCAGACGAACGTCCGGATTTTCGCCTCGCCGCCGGAGAGCGGACCGTCGCGAACCCACCCACCATGGCCGTTCAGCCCCGTGCCGTCATAGGTACCAACCGCGTGATCTTCACCACTAGGAAGCCGTCCCCCTCGGCTCCCGCGGCAATCCCAGCGCGCGCTCGGCGATGATGTTGCGCTGGATCTCGTTGGTGCCGCCATAGATCGTCTCGGCGCGCGACATCAGATAGAGCTTGGTCAGCGGGCCGAATTCGTAATCGCCATGCCCTAGCTCCGCTTCCGGCCCCAGCACGTCCATCGCCAACTCGCCCAGCTTCTGGTGCCAGGTCGCCCAATAGATCTTATAGGCATAGGCCTCGCGGCTGAGCGTCGCGCCGGCACTGAGCATGCGCAGCGCATTGGCGCGCATGATCTTGAGCCCGATATGGGCGTCGGCGATGCGCTGGCGGTAGAGCGGGTCCCGGGATTTGCCATTGGCCTTGGCGGCGCGGATCACGGCGTCCAGCTCGTTGCGGAAATCCATCTGCTGGCCGAGCGTCGAGACGCCGCGCTCGAAGGCGAGCGTGCCCATCGCGACCTTCCAGCCCTCGCCGGGCGCGCCGACGATGTTTCCGGCTTCGGTCTCGGCGCCGTCGAAGAAGACTTCGTTGAACTCGGCCTCGCCGGTCATCTGCCGGATCGGGCGGATTGTAATGCCGGGCTGGCGCATCGGCACCAGCAGATAGGACAGGCCTTTGGGCCCGGCGCTGCCCCGTTCGGTGCGCGCGACGACGAAGGCCCAATCGGCGAAATGCGCCATCGAGGTCCAGACCTTCTGGCCCTGCAGCACCCAGCGCCCGTTTTCGAGCGTGGCGCGGGTCTGGACATTGGCCAGGTCGGAGCCGGCATTGGGCTCGGAATAGCCCTGGCACCAGATATCGAGTCCAGCGGCGATGCGCGGCAGGAAGCGCCGGCATTGCTCTGCGGTACCGAATTCGAGCAGGGTCGGGCCGGCCAGCTCGACGCCGATATGGCCGATCCGGGTCGGCGCCTGGGCGCGGGCATATTCCTCGGCGAAGATCACCTGGTCGGCGAGGCTGGCGCCGCGGCCGCCCTGGTCGACCGGCCAGCCGATGCAGCTCCAGCCGGCAGCCCCCAGCGCCTGCTCCCAGTCGCGCCGCTCGGCAATCGCGGCGGTGTGGTTGCGGATGCCGCGCAGAGCACGGAACGGGCCGTCCATCTGCGCCTGCAGCCAGGATGCGGCGGTGGCGCGGAACTGCTCCTGTTCCGGGGCGAAACGCAGATGCACGGCGGGACTCCCGACGATCGTTCGGGGCAGCTTGCGGTCGCGTCCCGCCAGCGTCAACCCGAATTGCGAAACGCGTAAGCGGCGACTTGTGGAAGTACGCAAAGATTTATCAAACACCTGGGTTGTGCTGCTGGACTTGCATCTGTAAGCCCTTGCTTCTCACGATTTGCGGCGCTTGCCGTGAGGAGTCTTGCGCCTTCCGGTAAAGTTATGCCAACAAGTCCTTGGGCTGCGCCGGATCGTCGGTCGGCCTGGACAGGACAGGAGCCCGATGCGCAAACCGGTTTCGGCCAATGCGGTGGCGGCGGATACCGTCGAGGAGGCCGCCAAGCCTGCGCCGCGCAAGCGGGCGGCGCGCGCGGTCACGATCGACGAACTCGACGAGCGCATCATCGCGGCGCTGCGCGAGGATGGGCGGATCTCGAACCGCGACCTCGCGCGCACGCTCAACGTCAACGAGGCGACGATCCGCAGCCGCATCCGGCGGCTCGAGGACTCGAAGACGATGCGGCTGGTCGCGATGGTCGATTTGTCCGTCGCCGGCTATGAATTCGTCTCGGCGGTCGGCGTCCAGGTGCGCGGCCGGTCGGCGGCCGATGTCGCGCGCGATATTGCGCAGATCCCCGACGTGCTGACGGTAATCATCGCCATCGGCACGCAGGACATCGAGATCCAGGTTGCGGCGCGCGATCTGGCGACCCTGTCGGACACGCTGACCAATGTCGTCGCCACTGTCCGCGGCGTGGCACGGCTGACGCCGGGCCTCGCCATGCGCATCCTGAAATACGATTCCCAATGGGTGCCGTTCTCGTGAAGAAGATCGAACTCGACGACCTCGATCAACGCATCATCGATCGGCTCGCCGAGGATGCCACGCTCAGCAACCGCAAGATCGCGCGCGATTTCGGCCTGACCGAGGGCACGATCCGCGCGCGGCTGAAGCGGCTGCTGGAGGCCAAGGCGATCCGCGTTACGGCGGTCACCAATGTCGCGCGGCTGCGCAACCCGATCCTGGCCTATCTGTGGATCGAGGTCGATGCGGCGCTGCATGTCAACACCGTGGCCAAGGTGCTGTCGACCCTGCCGGAGATCACCTTCGTCGCCGTCATGCTGGGGCGTTGCGACGTGCTGGCCATGACGCTGGTCGAGGATGCCGACGGGCTGACCCGCTTCCTGCACGACACGATCGACAAGATCCCGGGCGTGCATCGCGTGCAGTACACGCTCGGCCAGCAATTCATCAAACATGATTTCCGCTGGTGCGCGATCGTCGACTGAGCGGGGGAGGCGGCATGGCGCAGGAACGGAAACCCGGTGAGCGCCGCACCGTCTCGCGCTTGCCGCGCGAGCGGCGGATCGGCGAGATCATGGATGCCGGCCTCGCCGTGTTCCGCAAGAAGGGCTACGACGACGCCATGATGTCCGAGATCGCCGAGCTGGCCGGCGTGGTCGAGGGCACGATCTATCGGTATTTCGAGAACAAGCGCGACCTGTTGGTCAAGATCGTCGAGCGCTGGTACGAGGGGCTGCTGGTCGAGGAGGATCGCCAGCTTGCCGGCATTCGCGGCACCTGGAACCGGCTGCGCTACATGATCCGGCAGCATCTGCTGACCATTCGCGACGAACCGGCGCTGAGCCGCCTGGTGTTCATGGAGCTGCGGCCGGATCCCGGCTACCGGGCGACGCGGCTGTTCCGGCTCAATCGCGACTATACCCAGCGCGTCCTCGAAATCATCCAGCAGGCCGGCGCCGCCGGGGAGCTGCGCGACGACCTGCCGCTGCCGCTGATCCGCGACCTGATCTTCGGCGGCATGGAGCATTACACCTGGGGCTTCCTGCGCGGGGAGCGGCCGCTGGAGGTCGACGAGGCGGCCGACGCCGTCACGGAAATCCTCTATCGCGGGCTGTCGCGTCCCGTCGCCGAAGCGCCGGACGCCGCTAAATCGCTCGACCGGCTGGAGCGGATTGCGGATCGGCTGGAAAGTCTGGCTCAGGCGACAGGTTCCACCTCGTAGCGCAGCACGATCGCCGGTCACAAAATGATAGGTCGGCTGTCATTTCCCGATATGGGCCCTGCGCCGTTCCGTGGCTAAATTGCCCGAAACGCTGGCGGGCAGCCCGGTTTCGCGGGCGCTTGCTCATGAGAGGAAACACGATGGTCGCCATTGAAGCCGTTTCCCTGCGCGAGCCGGTGCCGGTGCCGGGCCTGCCGATCCTCGGTAACGTCCTGGCCATGGCCAAGGATCCGGCCAAATTCTTCCTCGACGCTTATCGCAAGCACGGGCCGGTGTTCAGCATCCGCATCCTGGGCAATGCCTATACGGTCATTGCCGGCACCGAAGCGGCCAATTTCATGGGGCGGCGCGACGGCAAGGATTGCCTGCGCTCCAAGGAATTCTGGCAGGGGCTGGTCGAAGAATACGGCGCGACCTGTACGCTGACCGGCGAGGACGGCGAGAAGCATGCCAAGCTGCGCGCGGTGATGCGCGACGGTTATTCGAAGGAGTCGATCCGCGGCCGCTATGACGAGTTGGTCACGATCACCGACCAGTCGATCGCCCGCGACTGGAAAGCCGGCACGCTGGTGCCGGTCGTCCAGGCCATGCAGTACATGGTGACCGAACAGCTCGGCATCATCCTGACCGGCAGCGCGCCGCTCGAATATGTCCAGGATATCCGGACCACCATCCTCTATATCCTGAACGTGCTGGTCACCCGGCAGCGACCGAAATTCCTGCTCAAGAACCCGAAATACAAGCATGCCAAGGCGCGCGTGTTCGAACTCGGCCAGAGCATGATCGACGAGTACCGCGCGAACCCGACCAAGCGCGGCCCGGACCAGCGCAACCTGATCGACGACATCATGGCGGCGCATGAGAGCGATCCCGAGCTGATGCCGGCGAGCGATCTGATCCTCAGCCTGACCGGCCCTTATGTCGCCGGGCTCGACACGGTGGCCAACACCACCTCGGCCTGCGTCTACGCCATCCTGAAGCATCCGGATGTGCTCGCGCGGGTGCAGAGCGAGGCCGATGCGTTGTTCGCCCGCGGCCCGCTCGACGAAGCCGAGATGATCCGGCTGATCCCGTCGGTCGAAGGCGCCATCATGGAGACGATGCGGCTCTACCCGATCGCCGTCGCCCAGATGCGCACGGCGACGAAGGATTTCGAGTTCGAAGGCTTCCAGATCCGCAGCGGCGAGATGCTCTATGTCGCGACCAGCGTGCCGCATTTCATGGAAGAATATTACCCGAACGCGACCAAGTTCGACATCGACCGCTACCAGAAGCCGCGCGCCGAGCATCTGCAGCCCGGTGTCTATTCGCCCTATGGCCGCGGCCCGCATACCTGCCTGGGCAAGAGCCTGGCCGAGGTGCAGATGGCGATCTCGATGGCGCGGCTGTTCCACAAGCTCGACATGTCGCTCGACCCGGTCGACTACCAGCTGGTGACCAAGACGGCGCCGACGCCGGGGCCGTCGATGAAGTTCAAGATCAAGGTGAACGGGTACCGGCACTGAGGCATCCCGACAGGGGAGGGTGACGTGGATACGGCGGCCTATTTCAGCCGCGGCCTGATGGCCGCGAGCACCGACAGCCCGTTCCTGCTCAGCACATCGGCCTATCTCAAACGACCCGCGCCTGCGCGGACTGGGTCGCGTCGGCCAGCCTGCGCCGCAACGCCAAGGGGCTATCCGATCGTCGCGGACGTCTCGACGCTGGGGCCGATCCTCTATCCTATCTGGATATCGCCAAGCTGGACGCGCTGTTCGAAGCCGAATGCGCCGGGAACCCTGCGCTGGCGGCCTGGGTTCGAGACCGGCTTCGTCTCGGCGATCACCCGGGAGTCGCTGGCCGGATATGGACCGGATACGGTCGGCGGGATCTTCCGCGACTATCTGGTGCGCAACAATTTCGAGCCCGAATTCAAAGGCGGGCGCGGCCCGATGGGCAAGGGGCTGTTCAGCTACTACCAGCTCCGGCTCAGTCAGCAGCATGATCTGGAGCATATCTGCGGCGGCTTCGCCTTCGAATACATCTCCGAGATCGGCGTCACCTGGATGCGCATGCGCAATTTGTTCGAGCATCTGAGCGCCGAGCTGGCCGGAGCATTGTCGATCACCTATTCGCTGCTGATGGTGCCGCAGCTGAACCGCGTCATCCTGCACTATCCGCAGGCCTTCCTGCCGCTCTGGCAGAATCTGCAGCAAGGCGATCTGGTCGGGGCCACGTCCGCGCCGATCTCATGATGAAATACGAGGACGTGCTGCATCTGCCGGTGGCCGAGGCGCGGGAGAGGCTCGGCTATCGGAACGTGAAGCAGATGGATATGTCCGAAGCGGCGGCGATCTATACCGAGGGGTTCGGGACATCGGAAGTCAGGCGGACGGCAGAGTAGGGGACCGTTGCAGATCCAGCCCGTCAGTCAGGTCTGACGGCGTAGACCGCGATGACCCGATAGGGGCCTGGTTCCGAATCGTCGAACTTCCCGCCTGCGACCGCATCGTAGGCAGACTCGAAATTTTCGAAGAGGCAGAACCGGTTCGCGACCAGCGTCTGCGCTAGCATGTTGCACGAAAGCGGCGAGCATTCAGGCGCGTTGTGAACGCTGAAAGTGACAACGTCATAGCCGCTCAAGTGCATTGTACTAGGCGGCACTACGGCTGTCGGAAAACTGGGTTCGGGCCTTATCGGCTGCCATTCGTTGTCTTCGGCATCGTATTCTTGCTCAAAAGCCTCGTAATAAAATAAAGTAAAGGATTCTGGATTTAGAACCTGTTCTTCAACTATGTTCTTTAATATAGAGGGGGTGTCAAAGCGCCACCAACCGTTATGGCGCCAAAGAGGTATGTAATCAAAGAAGTCCTCGGACACGCACCCGCTGACCGAGTGGACGCATTCAATTGAAGGTACGTCCAACCAAGCCGGCGGAGATGCTACCTTCTTCAGCATGTAGCCGATCGGTATCACGGATTCGCACCCTGCATCGTCATTTCACAGCTCCCGAGCCTACCACCTTTCCCGCTGTCTCGAGCACCCGGCGCGCCTGTTTCAGATGCGGCATGTCGAGCATCTTGCCGTCGAGTCCAATCGTGCCGATCCCTGGATTGCCCTCGAACGCCGCGACGACCCGTTTGGCATAGGCGATGTCTTCGGCGCTGGGAGAGAAAGCGTCGTTGATCACCGCGACCTGGTCCGGGTGGATGGCGATCTTGCCGCCGAAGCCGGCGCGGCGGGCGCGGGTGGCGTCTTCGGCGAGGCCGGCTGTGTCGCGGAAATCGGACCAGATGCCGTCGAAGGCCGGGACGCCGGCCGCGGCCGCGCCGGCAAGGCAGAGCGAGCGGGCGAGCTGATAGGTGAACTCGTAAGTCCCGTCTTCGAGCCGGTTGGTGCTAGCGCCGAGCGCGGCGGACAGATCCTCGGCGCCCCAGATCATGCCGGCCAGGCGCGGCGTAACACCGGGCGTAGCTGTCGAGGGTGAAAAGCGATTTCGCCGTTTCGGTCACCACGGCGATGATGCTGATCCGGCCATGCGCCAAACCGGCCGCGGCTTCGAGTGCGTCGAGATAATGGTCGAGTCGGCGCAGCGTCTCGGCGCCGTCGCATTTCGGCAGCACGATGCCGTCGGGTGCCGCGCTGGCCACGGCAGCCAGATCAGGCAGCGCCTTCTCCGTTTGTCAGCGGGTTGACGCGGACCCAGAGCTGCTGTCGCGTCCGGTCGGGTTGGGCGGTGAGGAAGCCGCGCACCGTGCCGCGCGCCAGCTCCGTGCGCTCGGCGGCGACCGAATCCTCCAGATCGAGGATCAGCCCGTCCGCAGCGCCGGCGCGCGCCTTCTCCATCTTGCGCGGGCTGTCGCCCGGCACGAAGAGCAGCGAGCGCAGGATCACGCCGGCCTCGCTTCATTAAGGCCGAGCGCTTGCAATGGGCGACCAGCGTGCCCGCCCTGGTTGAAGCTTTTATGCTCGAACACGACGATGCCGGCATCGGGCCGCGACTTGCTGTCGCGCTTTTCGATTACGGTGGTCTCGCTGCGCAGCGTGTCGCCGATATGGACCGGCGCCGGGAATTTGACATCGTCCATGCCGAGATTGGCGATTGTCGTGCCGAGCGTCGTGTCGGTCACCGACACGCCGAGCATCAGGCCGAAGGTGAAGGACGCTGTTGACCAGGATGCCGCCGAACTCGGTCTGCTTGCAGAATTCGATGTCGAGATGCAGCGGCTGGGTGTTGTGGGTCAGGACGGTGAACAGCAGATTGTCGGTCTCGGTCACCGTGCGCGTGACGTCGTGGACGAAATGCCGTCCGATTTCGAGTTCCTCATAGTACAGGCCGGGCATGTTTCATCCTTCTTCTTGGATGGCTTATTTCAGCAATTCGCCGCTGATGATCAGCTTGCGCACTTCGGTCGTGCCGGCGCCGATCTCCAGCAGCTTGGTCGCGCGGGAACAGCCGGTTGACCTCGGATTCCCAGATATAGCCGCTGCCGCCGTGGATCTGGACGGCGTGATCGAGCAGGCGGTTCATCGTGTCGGCGGCATAGAGCACCGAGGCCGCGGTCAGCTTGTGGATCTCGCCGCGCCCGCCGCCGCCGACCTCCATCCTCGTTGGCCGCGGCCAGCACGCGATAGGTGAAGCTGCGCATCGTCTCGACTGCGACATACATCTCGGCCAGGCGCGACTGGATCATCTGAAAATCGCCGATCGGCGGCCGAACTGTGTGCGGGTCTTGGCGTAGTCGATGCTGAGCTCCAGCGCGCGCTCGGCGACGCCGAGGCAGAATCGGCGAGATCATGGCGCGTTCGAGATCGAGCCCGCCCATGACGATGGCGACGCCGGCATTCTCGCGCCCGACCAGGTTTGCAGCGGGCACGCGGCAATCGTCGAACACCAATTCAGCGGTTTGGCTCCCGCGAAAACCCATCTTGATCAGCTTTGCGCGACTTTGAAGCCGGAAAACCAGCCTCGACGATGAAGGCGGAGATGCCCTTGGCGCCCTTGTCCGGGTCGGTCTTGGCATAGACCAGCAGCACATCGGCGACCGGTCCGTTGGTGATGTAGAGCTTGGCGCCGTTCAGCACGTAGTGGTCGCCGTCGCGCCGTGCCGTGGTGCGCATCGAACCCAGCGCATCCGAGCCGGCGCCCGGCTCGGTCAGGCCGAGCGCACCGATCGCCTGGCCCGAACAGAGGCCGGGCAGGTAGCGCCGGCGCTGCGCCTCATCGGCGTTCCGGAAGATATTGTTCAGGCACAGATTGTCATGCGCGACCCAGCTCAGCGCCAGCGCATGGTTCCAGCGCGAGAAGGCCTGCAGGATCAGCCCGGCGCTCAGCAGATCGCTGTCGGCGCCGCCATACTCGGCCGGTACGGTGACGCCGAGGAAGCCGTTCGATCCGAGCAGCGGAAACGCCGTTCTCCGGCCACCATTCCTCGGCATCCATGCGGGCAGCGAGGGGGTAGAGCTCGTTGCGGGCGAAGCGGTCGGCCGCCTCCAGAATTGCGCGATGGTCCTCGGACAGGTCGAAAGAACGTCGGATTGAAATTGGTCGCCATCGCTGCTCCTCTTATCGGTCTCGATGTTGATGAGCCGGACTCATTATGTCCAGGCCCATTTCATCTCCCAGCAGGTCTGACCTCCCCAATTTTCCCGCATTCTGCGTGAAAATGAGAAAGTAAATATACGCAAAGCGATAGAAAAAGCCGCCGCGCGGTCATAGGATGGAAGGCGGTGAAGCATGCGCGGCGCCGGTCGCACTATGGCGCAGGCGCGAAGGCAGCTCAATAAGCGGTGCAAAACGCCGCGAAGCCGATACAGGGGAGGATGCGATGGGATTTCTCGGCGGCAAGACGGCCCTGGTGACCGGGGCGGGGCAGGGGGTCGGGCAGGGCATCGCCTATGCGCTGGCGGCCGAAGGGGCGCAGATCGCCGTTGCTGGCCGGACTCTGGGCAAGCTCGAGGCGAGCTGCGCCGAGATCCGCCGGCGCGGCGGCACGGCCGAACCCTTCCTGTGCGACGTCACGGTCAAATCCGACATCGACGGGCTGGTCGAAGCGGTCGTCGGACGGTTCGGCGGCATCCAGATCCTGGTCAACAATGCGCAGCTCGTGCCGCTCGGGGCCGGTGCTCGCCATCACAGACGAGGCGTTCCTGGACGGCGTGACATCCGGGCCGCTCGCCAGTCTCGGCTGATGCGGGCCTGCCATCCCTATCTCAAGGGCGACGGGGTGGTGATCAATCTCGGCACGGCGGCCAGCCTGCGCCAGGACCTCGGCGGCTACGGCGCCTATGCCGCGGTCAAGGAGGCGACGCGGTCGCTGACCCGCGCCGCCGCCTGCGAATGGGGGCTCGACGGCATCCGGGTCAATTGCATCATCCCGCTCGCCATGTCCAAGGGTATGGAAGGCTGGATCGCCGCCCGGCCGGAGGAAGCGGCGGCCTTCATCGCGACGATTTCCGATGCGCCGGGCGGGCGATTGCGAGCAGGATATCGGCCGTGCCGTGGCGCAGATCTGCGGCCCGGCCTTCGGTTTCGTCACCGGCCAGACCATCGCGCTCGATGGCGGCCAGGCCTTTCTCCGCTGATCGGAACGCTGCAATGACCGAAACAGATCTCGCCCGCGATGTGCGCATTCTCATGGACATCGAGGCCATAAAGCGGCTCAAACACCGCTATTTCCGCTGCATCGACATGGCAAACCTGCTCGAATTGGCGGAGCTGCTGCACGAGGACGTCACCGTCGATTTCGTCGGCGGCAGCTACCGCTTCCAGCTGACCGGGCGCGACGAGTATGTCCGGATGATCGCCAGGCCTTTCATGCCGATTTCGTCGGCCAGCATAACGGCCATCACCCCGAGATCGATGTTCTGAGCGAGACGGAGGCGACCGGGCTCTGGTATCTGAGCGACGTTGCGCTGAATTTGCGCAGCAAGGTCAGCACGATCGGCTCGTCGCTCTATCGCGACCGCTACGTCAAGATCGATGGCGTGTGGAGATCCGCACGACGCAATATGAGCGGATCTTCGAAATCGTCGAGCCGATCGAGAAAACTGCCGAATCTGACGGCGCATTATCTCGCACTGCACGGTAAAAAGTTGCTGTAGGGTTTTCAGCAAAATCAATAGGATAGAATAAGGGGCAGCGAGCGGCGCCGCGCCCTTCGGACAAATTTCAGGCCGCTCCCTTGAAATCTAAGACGACCGGTCATATTATATCCCCTGTCGAGCGGAGGTTGCCCACGCCATTGGGATTGTGGCCTTGCCCGCTCAGCTTTCTTCAGGGGTCAGATCATGCCTTTCAATCGCAAAATCGCCGCCGCCTTCGCCTCGGGTCTGTTGTTCGCCGCTGCTGCCTCGGCCGAGCCGCTGGCGACTCATCCGGCCGAGGCCACCCACGACCGATCTCGGCAACGGCGCTTCGGCGCTGACCTATTGGGGTCGATGCCGCCGATGGCCGTCATGTCGTCACCACGGTCGACACCGTGCTGCATGACGCGACTGGCCATGACCAGGATCGCCATGCCGTCGTTCGCTTTTCGTCGGTCCTCTTGCCGGGGCAGTCGGAGGTCGTCTCCGTTCCGACGCTGGACGACTCCAAGGAGCAGGATCTTGTGATCCGTCGCTCGGGCGACCGGATCGAAGTGGAACGCGTCGCCTCCGTGGCGACCGTTGGTCACGCGACCAAGCTCGACTGAAGATGACCGTCGTATATAACGAGTCGAGCTTCGTTGAAGAAAGCCTGCCATGCCCAAGCCCAGCGTTCGCGAGAAACTGGTCGAAACGGCCCTGGAGCGATTCCAGGAGCAGGGGTTCAACGGCTGCGGCGTGCAGGACATCACCGACGCAGCCGGCGTTCCCAAAGGCTCGTTCTACAACCACTTCAAGAGCAAGGAAGCGCTTGCTCTTGAAGTGCTCGATCGCTACCGCCTGAACAGTCGTTTCGACATTCTGGCGGATGTCGCGAAATCGCCGATCACACGGCTGCGGGCGCATTTCGAGTTCATGGCCGACCGGGTCGAGGGCTGGCACTTCACCCGCGGCTGCCTGCTCGGCAATTTCAGCTGCGAGACGGCCGACACCAGCCCGGCAATGCGCCAGGCCATGGCCGACGCCTTCGCGCGATGGTGCGAGATGGTGGCCGAATTGCTGCGCCAGGCCCAGGCGCAGGGCGAGATTGCGGGCAGCCACGATCCGACGGCGCTGGCAACCTTCCTGGTCCATGCCTGGGAAGGCGCGATCGCCGGCGCCAAGGTCGACAAGTCGCGCGCACCGCTCGAGGATTTCTTCGCCGTCACCTTCAGCACGCTGCTGGTGAAGCCCCAGCCCGGTTTGAAAAAGTCATCCCTGTCTTGCGCGGGCTGATCGTTTTCAGGACGCGACGACAGGCGATGGTTTCCATTACTACTAAGCCCTATAGCGTTTTGCGGACCGCCGGGCCACACCCGGCGAAACCGCGATCAGGCGGAGGGCGCGGGTGGGCGAGGTCGCGAGCGGGGCCGATTTGTTGCGGGCCGAGGCCGCCTATGAGGCCGAGATCGAGCGGAACCTGCCGCGCAACTACGTCGCCAATCTGGCACACGGGCTACTTGGCAGACCCGGCTTCCGCCTGATCAGTGCGCCGACCTTCGTGCCGGCCTATATTTTCCAGCTTTCGGGTTCGGCCGTCGCGGTCGGGCTGGCGCTCGGCGCGCAATCGCTCGGCGGTGCCCTGTCGTCGATTCTCGGCGCCACGCTGATCGAGCACCGCAAACGCGTGCTGCCGATGGGCATGCTGGTCGGCTGGGGCATGCGCGCCGGCATATTGGGGCTGGCGCTCGGCGGCTTCTTCCTGCCGGATCGCTGGGCGCTCTATTGCGCCTGCTTCTTCCTGGCACTGTTCGGCCTGTTCAACGGCGTCCAGGGCGTCATCTTCAACTATCTGATGGCCAAGGTGATCCCGCTGCGGCTGCGCGGCCGGCTGACAGGCTTGCGCAATTTCGTCGCCGGGCTGACCGCCTCCGGCGTGGCCTATCTGGGCGGCGAGTATTTCGTCGGGCGCAACACGCTCGGCAATGGCTACGCCACGACCTTCCTGATGGCCTTCGGCCTGACCAGCATCGGCCTGACCATGCTGATGCTGGTGCGCGAACCGGAGCCGCCGGAGGTTCGCGCGCGCGGCAGCTTCCTCGGCCGGGTGCGCGAGATCCCGTTGCTGCTCTCGGCCGACCGCGCCCTCTCGGCCTTCTACCTGGCCTCCGCTTTAGCCGCGCTGGGTGGGCTGGCCGTGCCGTTCTACGTGCTCTATGCCGGACACTCGATTTCTCTCACGGGCGCCAATCTCGGCCTGCTGTCGACGGCGATGCTGCTGTCGCAGACCGGCACCAATCTGCTCTGGGGCGTGCTTGCCGACCGTGCCGGTAGCCGCATCGTGTTTCTGCTGTCGGTCGGGCTGTGGGCCGTCTCGACGCTGCTTGCTGATGGGCGTCCACAGCATCTGGGCTTGGCGATCGTCTTCGCCGGGCTGGGCGCGGGGCAGGGCGGTTTCCAGAATGCGTCGCAGATCCTGGTGCTGGAATTCGGTGGCCGCGCGGATCTGCCGATGCGCCATTGCCGTGCTGAATGCGGTAACCTCGCTGATGGGCGCGGTCGGGCCGCTCGCCGGCGGGCTGATGGCGCAGTTTTTGTCCTACGAAGCAGTGTTCTGGTTTTCCGTCATCGTTCAGATAATCGCCGTCGCCACCACCATCCTGCGCGTCGATGAACCGCGTCGTCGTCCGCGTCCATAGATCTCGAAGGAAACGAGGCATGCCGAGCAAGTGATGGCTGTTCCCCCTGCTGCCCGTGGTCGCGGTCGCGATCACAGCGATCATCTTCCCGGGCGTCACGCGCAAGATCATCTACGGTCCGGCATCGGCGCCGGGATCGCGGCCGAACTCGGCTGCGCCGGCGTGGTTCGTCATGCATCGCGCGCCCGAAGATGTGATGGCGCAGGATGTGGTGCCGACCGATCCGTTGCTCGCCCACGCGACGCTGGCGGTCGAGAAGCAGCAGCAGAGCGCGACGGTGACATTGCTGGGCGTGTTCTCGCGCACCGCAATCTACCGGCCCGGCCTGGGCTGCACTTTGTTGAATCAGCGGAGCGAGGCGTCGCTGCGCGGTCAGACGGCCGGGCTGAAGCTGATGGCGCGGACCGAGCGGCCGGAGCCCTGGCCGGCCGGCGATGCGGTCGATCTCAATCATCCGCCGGAAGGCGTGGACAAGCCGGCGCTCGATGCGGCGGTGGCCGGCGCCTTCGACGAGACCGCGCTCGGCGGCAAGATCGATACGCGCGCCATCATTGTCGCCTGGCACGGCCGGATCCTGGCCGAGCGCTACGCGCCGGGCTTCGACCGGGGAACGCGTATGCTCGGCTGGTCGATGGGCAAGAGCGTGACCAGCGCCCTGATCGGCACGCTGGTCGCCGATGGCAAGCTGTCACTCGACGCGCCGCCCCCGATCCCGGCGCTACGCCAGGCGACGGACGGGCGCCAGGCGATCACGCTGAAACAGCTGCTGCAGATGAAGAGCGGTCTCGCCTTCAAGGAGACGTACGGGCCGGGCGACGATTCGACGACGATGCTGTTCGGGCGGGACGACATGGCGGGCTATGCCGCGGCAATGCCGCTGGCCCATCCGCCCGGCACGGTCTGGGCCTATTCCTCGGGCACGGCGAATATTCTTGCGCATCTGGTGTTCGACGAGGCGGGCGGCGATCTGGTCCATAATTACGATTATGCCCGCCAGCATCTGTTCGAGCCGGCCGGCATGACCAGCGCCGAGTTCGCACCGGACGGCACAGGCAGTTTCGTCGGCAGCTCCTACCCTTACATGACCGCGCGCGACTGGGCGCGCTTTGGCCAGCTCTATCTCGACGGCGGCGAAATCAACGGCCAGCGCGTGCTGCCGGCGGATTGGGTCGCCTTCTCGCATGAGAGCGCCGGCCGGACCAACGAGCCGGGCAGTTATGGCGGCCAATTCTGGCTGAACACCGATGGCGCCAACCCGGCGTCGATCCGCTGGCCGCACGTCCCGGCCGACACCTATATGGCGCTCGGCCACAATGATGAGATCGTCGCCATCGTGCCGTCGCGGCAACTGGTGTTCGTCCGCCTCGGCTGGAGCACGGGCGGCGCTGGTTTCGACACCGACACCCATCTTTCCCGCATTCTTGCGAGCCTACAAAAAAGAGAACGATGCCCAATAGGGTTGCCGGTCCCGGCACCGGAGCAGATGTCGCCGGCCCAGCGCCACGTGGTCGATGCCATCCTGGCCGGTCCCCGCGGCTCGCTCGACGGCCCGTTCCGCGCCTGGCTGCACAGCCCGGAACTGGCCGACCGGCTGCAGCATGTCGGCGAATACGTCCGCTTCGGCAACGTCCTGCCGCGCCGGCTGAGCGAGTTCGCCATCCTGATCACGGCCCGGCATTGGACTGCGCAATTCGAATGGTATGCGCATCACCCGCTGGCGCTCGCCGCCGGCCTCGCGCCGGAGATCGCGACGGCGATCGCCGAGGATCGCGAGCCGGCGGCGCTGCAGCCGGACGAGCGCGCGGTCTATGATTTCGCCACCCAGCTGCACCGTACGGGTCGGGTCGGCGATACCGCCTATGACGCCGCGAAAACGGCCTTCGGCGAGCAGGGCGTCGTCGATCTGGTCGGGATCTGCGGCTATTACACCATCGTCGCGATGACGCTGAACGTGGCCGAAGTCGGCTTGCCACCGGGCGAGCCGTTGCCGCTGGCACCGCGGCCGATCCGCTGAACCGTATACACAGCAACCGCCCCCTTGCGCCCCGGCGGGCAATCCGGGCAGCCTTGCCGCACGAACGAGAAGAAGAGCTGACGGGGAGCGATCGTGTACGACTACATCATCATCGGTGCCGGTTCGGCCGGCTGCGTGCTGGCCAATCGCCTCTCGGCCGATCCGGCGGCCAAGGTGCTGCTGCTCGAAGCCGGCGGCAAGGATACCAACCCGTTCATCCACATGCCGGCCGGCTATGTCGCGCTGATGCGCGGCGGCTGGGTCGATTGGGGCTATCACACCGAGCCGCAGAAGAACCTCAACAATCGCAAGCTGTTCTGGCCGCGCGGCAAGGTTCTGGGCGGATCCTCTTCGGTCAACGCCATGGTCTATATCCGTGGCTGCCACAGCGACTACGATACCTGGCGGCAGCTAGGCAATGCCGGCTGGTCCTATGCCGATTGCCTGCCCTATTTCCGCCGGGCCGAGACCTACGAGGTCGGCAAATCCGACTTCCACGGCAGCGACGGACCACTCCACGTCACCCGGCCCGGCATCACCGGTCCGCTGTCCCGGGCCTGGGTCGATGCCGGGGTGCAGGCCGGCTATCCGCTCAACACCGATTTCAACGGCGCGAGCCAGGAAGGCTTCGGCCCGCTCGACGCGACCATCTCCAAGGCACGCCGGTTCAGCGCCGCGACCTCCTATCTGAAGCCCGTGCTCGGCCGGCCCAACCTGACCGTGGTCACCAAGGCGCAGACTTCACGCATCCTGTTCGAAGGCACGCGCACCGTCGGCGTCGAATATGTTCAGGACAAGCAGGCGAAGCAGGCGCATGCGTCCGCGAAGTGATTCTCAGCGGTGGCGCCATCAACTCGCCGCAAGTGCTGCTGCTGTCCGGCATCGGCGACGGCGAGCAGCTGCGCCGCCACGGCATCGAGACGGTGGTCGAGCTCAAGGGCGTCGGCCAGAACCTGCAGGACCATCTGCATTCCATGGTGAAATGGGACTGTGCCCAGCCGGTCTCGCTCTACAACAACGTGAAGCCGCTCGCCTCGATGAAGTCGCTGGCGCATACGTGCTGTTCAAGAGCGGCTCGGGCGCGACGCCGGGGCTCGAGACCCTGGCCTTCGTCAAATCCTCGCCGGAAGTGGCCGATCCCGATCTGCAATATCACTTCGTCCGGCTGCTCTATAACGACCATGGCCGCGAGATCGTGCCGCGTCACGGCTTCATGTCCTATTTCAACCTGTCGCGCCCGGAAAGCCGCGGCACGATCAGCCTGCGCTCGGCCGATCCGCTGGCGCATCCGGCAATCGAGCCGAATTATCTGAGCGCCGAGAACGACATCCGCGTGCTGCGCGCCGGCATCAGGATCAGCCGCGACGTGGTCGGCCAGAGCGCCTTCGACGCCTATCGCGGCGCCGAATTCGCACCCGGCCCGGGCTATCCGCACCGATGCCGAGATCGACGCCTATATCCGGCAGAACTCCGAGACGCTCTATCACCCGGTCGGCACCTGCAAGATGGGCCCCGACGAGCTCGCCGTGGTCGATGAGCGGCTGCGCGTCCATGGCGTCGAGGGGCTGCGCGTGGTCGACGCCTCGATCATGCCGCGCCTGGTCAGCGGCAACACCAATGCGCCGACTATCATGATCGCCGAGAAGGCCGCCGACATGATCCTCGGCCGGACCGCCCCGGCGCCGGTCGAGATGTCGGAGCTGCAGCGCGCGGCGTCGTAGCGGCGCTAGAGCACGACCAAGCGATTGCGCCCCTGCGCTTTCGCCTGGCGCAGGGCGGTATCCGCGCGTTCGAAGGAGGCAACGAGCGGCCGGCCCGGATCGAGCAGCGTCAGGCCGGCGCTGATGGTTAGGGTGATGCCGCGCGGTCCGGCCAGGCTCATCTCGGTCGTGGCGACCGCGGCGCGGATTCGTTCGACTGCCCGGGATCGCCTGTTCGGTCGTGATGCCGGGCAGCAACCAGCCGAACTCCTCGCCGCCGATCCGGGCAAAGAAATCGCCGGCGCGCATCGCGACCTGGACTGAGCGGGCGAGCGTCTTCAGCACGGCATCGCCGGCGGCATGGCCGAAATTGGTGTTGATCGAATTGAAGTGGTCGATGTCGAGGATGGCGAACAGCGTCTTCGTGCCGTCCCGCGCAGCCGGGCCATGGCGCGCACCGCTTCGGCATCGAAGGCGCGGCGGTTGGGCAGGCCGGTCAGGGGATCGATCAGGGCCTCCTGCTCGAGCCGGGCCAGCAGCGTCTGGTTCTCGGTCTCCAGCGCCTTGCGCATGCGGAGATCGGTCAAAAAGGCGCCGAAGAAGCGCTCGCCGGGTTCGTCGCCCTGTTGCGTCTGGCCGAGATCGATCGCCTTCAAGGCGACATGCACGAGGCGCTCATCCCGATCGCGCAGGATCATCTCGCGCACGCGGCCCAGAATCGCCGAACTTCCCGGATTCTGACAATAGCGCCGGAGATGCTCGTCATGCTCGGCTGCGAAGGGTTCGGGCAAGAGCATGTTGAGCGATTGGCCCAGGAGGTCGGCGCCTTTGTAGCCGGTCAGTCGTTCGAGCGCCGCGTTGACGAACCGGGATCACGCCATGTTCGTCGATGACGAGCACCGCATCGAGTGCGTGCTCGAGCATCGGACCGAGATCTGGGAGGGGGGCGGGGTCAGCCATGCTGGCACCTTCCCTCTTAATAATTGACGAGGGATTACCCGCCCGGTGCGCCCCAAAAAAGCCGCAGGTTCAAGCCGATGCGCGGCCGTCCTGTTGAGCGAGCCGGCTGTGCCGGCGGCTATAGCCGAAATAGATGGCAAGGCCGATCGCCAGCCAATCACCAGCCGGTACCAGGTCGCGATGTCGAGCGAGACCATCATGGCCAGACAGACCAGGACGCCCAATACGGGGATGACCGGGCTCCACGGCACGCGATAGCCGCGCTTCTGGTCCGGCTGTGTGCGGCGCAGCACCATGACGCCGATGCAGACGATGACGAAGGCGAGGAGCGTGCCGATGCTGGTCATGTGGCCGAGATTGCTGATCGGCACGAAGCCGGCGAGCAATCCGGTGAACAGCATGAACACGAGGTTCGAGCGCCAGGGCGTGTGCCAGTCCGGATGCAGCCGGGCGAAGATCCGCGGCAGCAGCCCGTCATGCGCCATGGCATAGAACACGCGCGACTGGCCGAGCAGCATCACCGAGATGACGGTGGTGAAGCCGCAGATGATGCCGAGCTTGACCGCGACCTGCAGCCATTTGAACGGCGTCAGGTCGATCGCGGTCGCGACCGGAGCCGCGTCGCCATGCATGTCGTGGTAATTGACCATGCCGGTCAGGACCAGCGCGAAGGCGATGTAGAGCACGGTGCAGATCGCCAGCGAACCGAGGATGCCCCAGGACATGTCGCGCTGCGGGTTGCGCGCCTCCTGCGCCGCAGTCGAGACGGCGTCGAAGCCGATATAGGCGAAGAAGATCACGCCCGCGCCGCGCATGATGCCGCTGAAGCCGAACTCGCCGAAAGTCCCAGTATTGGGCTGGATGAAAGGCACGTAGTTCTGGCTCTTCACATAGAACGCGCCGACGCCGATCACCACGGCGACCACGGCCAGCTTGATCACGACGATCGTGTTGTTGACCCGCGCCCGAGGCGGAAATGCCGCGCATCAGCAGCAGCGAGATCATGGCGATGACAAAGATGGCGGGCAGGTTGACCATGCCTTGGACGCTCGTGCCATCGGCCAGCGTGGCAGTGTCGAAGGGCGAGATGGTGAATTGCGCCGGAAGGGTCAGCCCCCATTCCTGCAGCAGCGACACGACATAGCGTGACCAACTAACTGAAACGGTCGCCGCGCCGACGGCATATTCCAGCACCAGGTCCCAGCCGATGATCCAGGCGACGAACTCGCCCATGGTCGCATAGGCGTAAGTATAGGCGCTGCCGGCGACCGGGATCATGCTGGCGAGTTCGCTGTAGCACATGCCGGCGAAGCCGCAGCCGATCGCGGCGACCAGGAAGGAGAGCACGACGGCCGGTCCGGCATTCTCGGCGGCGGCGATGCCGGTGAGCGAGAACAACCCGGCGCCGATGATGGCGCCGATGCCGAGGCCGATCAGGCTGAAGGGCCCCGAGCGCACGGCGCAGCGTGCCGCTCCGGGCTTTGCCGCTGTCCGCGCAGAGCGTGTCGAACGGCTTGATTGCAAAGAGACTCATGCCCGATAAACACGGCTGAGCCGAAGAAGTTTCGGAGATACAATCCGATCCGTGCGGCGGATCCATCGAAAGACGAGCGTCGCCGCCGCCGATCCTCTAAAGTTGCGCCCTCGCAGCGATCGAAATCCGCCGGGATAAGGGGGTATTTTGCTGACCAATCTGATCCGCAGGGCGCATTGGCTCGATGGCTGGCTGCATGAACATGTCGGCCGGCCCTACATTGCCATCCTGGGCGGGGGGCCTGTTCTTTTCCATCCTCGACAGCTTGAGCTCGCTCCGCCACACGCTGTTCGCCACGGCCCATGGCCTCGGCGACATGATCAAGCTGCTCGTCGTGCTGGCGTTCCAAGCCGCGTTGCTGATCAATCACTGGCGCAATGGCATGACCGCCGCGAGCGCCGGCGCGACCGGGCGAAGGCGCGCAGCTGAGCTATTGCTGCCGATACCAGGTCATGCCGTTGACGGTCATCATGGGCCGCTCCGGACATCTGGAAATTGAATGCAGCATCTGGCCCAGGCCGAGCGACGGCGCGCCGGGCGGATAGGGCCCGCAGCCCATGCCGGCCGGACACATGAGAGCCTGGTCGGCGATGCTGTCATAGGTATCCGGTCCGGTTATCCGGTACCGGCCGGTCGTCACGATGAAGCCGCCGCCGCCTTGCGGCGTCGGCGGGATCGCCAAACGGGATTCGAAGGTGTCGTCCGGCATGAAGTGGACGATCATCGTCGTTCCCGGGCCGCCGGGACCGGCCGGCTCCGAATGCTGCCACACACCGACCAGCGGGCTCTGCTGGGCGGCAGCCGTGCCGATGCTGGCCCGCCAGCAGCAGGCGCGACGATCAGGGGCTTTCGCATCGGATCACCAATGCATCTGATAGTTATGGCCGCAATTCATGCAGGTATTGTCCTGGCCCTGATAGGCTTGGCAGTGGCAGCCGCTGACCGAGCAGGCGCCGTAGCCGCATGTGCAGGGATCGGCTCCGGCATCTCGGTCGGGATGTGCATCGGCATGGGTTCGACTTCCGGAATATCCAGCGACAGGTCCATTCTCGTCTCCCGCGTTTGCGCAGTTGATGATCGGCGAAGCCTGCTCCGTCGCGTTGGCGCCAAGCCTGTCCTCAGGCTGGGATTGAGCCGCTTCGAGGCCGCAACCTTGCTCGGACACGGCCGGGAAGTCGTGACGGAATTCCGAAGAGTTCTGAATTGTTCGGATGGCGCCGGAGAGCGCGGCGCCGAGAATAGCCGCACGACGCGTACCCAGGCGGTGCTGGCAGTGCTGCACTGAAGCGCGTTGCCGCTGCGATTGAGTCCCGCTACCGTCCTCGCAAGATCCGGGACTTCGCGCGAGGAGGTAAAGATGGTCCAGCTTTCACATCTGTCGCGCAGCATCGCCGCGGCACTCCTCATCTTCGGCAGCGGAGCGGTTCGGGCCGAGGCGCCGTTCGATTTCGCGACCACGCCTGGCCGATTGTCCAAGGACGTCGTGCCGGCCGCCTATCGGCTGGATCTGGTGCCCGATCTCGCGGCTTTGACCTTCACCGGGACGGAGCAGATCGATATCGATGTCGTCCAGCCGACCGACAAGATCACGCTCGATGCCCGGAAGCTCGCCTTTGCTCATGTGAAGCTGGCCGGCGCGGATGGTGCCGTGGCGACGGTCGCCGTCGACGACAAGGCCGAGACGGCAAGCTTCCGTTTCCCGCACCCGCTCCCCGCCGGCCGCTACACGCTGGACATCGTCTATTCGGGCGCGATCTCGCCGCAGCCGCATGGGCTCTACTACAATGATTTCGACGCGGCGCAGGGCCGGCAGCGCATGCTGGTCACGCATTTCGAGGACATCCACGCCCGCGACATGCTGCCGAGCTGGGACGAGCCGGCCTTCAAGGCGACGTTCCGTTTGACCGTGGTGCTGCCCAAGAGCTTCGCCGCCATCTCCAACACACCGATCGAAACCGAAGCGCCGGCCGGGAGCGATGCTGCGGGGGCCGCGCTCAAGAAGGTCAGCTTCGGCCAGACGCCGAAGATGTCGAGCTATCTCCTGCTGCTGTGCGCCGGACCGCTGGAGCGGATCCAGACCCTGACCAAGATCGGCGATACCGATGTCGGGCTGTGGGCGGTGCCGGGCAAGGCGCAGTTCGGCCGCTATGCATTGAACGCCGCGGCGCAGCTGCTGCCCTATTACAATGATTATTTCGGCGTGAAGTATCCGCTGCCCAAGCTCGATTTCATCGCCGTGCCCGGCAATTTCTCGGCCGGCGCGATGGAGAATTGGGGCGGCATCACCTTCATCGACAACAACCTGCTGTTCGATCCGGCGACCTCCTCGCCGCAGACGCGCGAGACCATCTATGAGGACGTCGCGCATGAGATGGCGCATCAATGGTCCGGCGATCTCGTGACCATGGCGTGGTGGGACAATACCTGGCTGAACGAGGGCTTCGCCACCTGGATGCAGCACAAGGCGACCGATCGATTCAATCCGAGCTGGAACGACTGGCTGCGCGCCCATGAGCCGAAGGAGGAGGCCATGGCGCTCGACGCGCGCTCGACCAGCCATCCGATCCAGCTCAAGATCGCCGACGAAAGCGAGATCGGCGCGGCCTTCGACTCGATCAGCTACAAGAAGGGCATGGCGCTGATCCGTATGCTCGAGACCTATCTGACCGAGCCGGTCTTTCGCGAAGGCATGCGCCGCTACATGAAGGAACACGCCTATTCCAGCACGACGACGGCCGATCTCTGGGCTGCGCTGGAGATCGCGTCGGGCAAGCCCGTGTCGAAGATCGCCGCCGGCTTCACCGAGCAGCCGGGCATTCCACTGATCAAGGTCGAGATCAGCTGCGACAAGACCGATCATGTCGCGACCCTGACCCAGGACCGCTTCACCATCCACGATCCCGACGCGGCGAAGCAGAGCTGGCAGGTGCCGGTGCAGATCGGCGCGATCGGCGGCCATGTGCCGCGTACCGTGCTGGTCGGCGACCAACCGGAGATGGTGCACCTGCCGGATTGCAGCAAGCCGATCCAGGCCAATTTCGGCGATGTCGGGTATTTCCGCGTCCAATATGACGATTCCGCGCTCAAAGCGCTGGTCGCCGCCTCCAAGACCCTGCCGGGCAGCGAACCGGGTCACGCTGCTCGCCGATCAATGGGCGCTGGTCGAGGCCGGCCGGGCCGAGCCGGGGAGCTGGCTCGACCTGACCAAGGCGATCGGCGGCGAAACCGAATATGCCGTCTGGAAGCAGGTTCTTGCCGCGCTCCGCGAGATCGACGGCGTCGAACACGGCACGCCCGACCAGCCGGCGTTCCGGCACTACGCTGCCGGGATGCTGCGGCCGGGGCTCGAGCGGCTCGGCTGGGCCGACAAGCCGGGCGAGGCGAACGGCACGGCGCTGTTGCGCAACGACCTCATCGAGGCGCTCGGCCGGTTCGACGACGACGCGACGATCGCCGAATGTCGCAAGCGCTTCGACGCCTTCCTGGCCAAGCCGGACTCGCTCTCGCCGGACATCGCCGATGCCGTGATCACGACGGTGGCCCGCCATGCCGATCCGGCGACTTGGGACACGCTGCACGCGCTGGGCCAGGCGGCGTCCGGCACCGAGGCGAAGCTGCGCTACTATTATGCGCTGGGCGGGCGTGCGTGACCCGGCGCTGATCGACAAGAGCGTCGCCATTGCGCGGACCGACGAGCTCTCGAACGGCCGGGTCAATCGCTTCGTCATCGCGGCGGCGCAGGAGAGCGGGGATCCCGACCGGGTCTGGGCCGATCTCCTGGCCAATCCCGATCCGGTCTTGGCCAAGCTGCCGGAGGATAGCCGCGGCACCTTCCTAGCGAGGGTCGCGAGCGCTTCGGCGAATCCTTCGATCGCGACGGCACTGCTCGCCCGGCCGCAGGTCCGCGCCAATGCCGGCGTTCGATACGACGCAGGGCCGGGCCGTCGAACAGATCAGCGGCCGGGCCGATCTGCGCAATCGGCTGCGCGAGCCGATCGGTGCCTGGCTGCGCGCCAATGGCGGCGCATGAGCAAGGCGGAAACCGCCTTCGGCGCCGCCGATCGCCGCTCGTGGATCCTGGCCGCCTGCATGGTGGCGATGTTCATGGCTGCCGTCGAGGCGACCATCGTCGCCACCGCCATGCCGACGATCGTGGCCAGTCTCGGCGGCTTCTCGATCTTCGGCTGGGTGTTCTCGGCCTATCTGCTGGCCCAGGCCGTCACCATCCCGATCTATGGCCGGATGGCCGATCTTTACGGCCGCAAGCGCGTCTTCTTCGCCGGTGCCACGATCTTCCTGGTGGGCTCGGCCCTATGCGGTTTCGCCGAATCGATGCCGGCGCTGATCGGTTTTCGGGCGCTGCAGGGACTGGGCGCTGGCGCGATCATGCCGATCACGCAGACGATCATCGGCGACATCTATAGCCCGGTCGAGCGCGGCCGGGTGCAGGGCGCTCTGTCCAGCGTCTGGGGGGTCTCGGCCATCCTCGGGCCCCTGCTCGGCGCCGCGCTGGTGCAGCATCTGCACTGGTCGCTGGTGTTCTGGGTCAATTTGCCGATCGGGCCGGTCGCGATGATCCTGCTCGGCTTGTTCCTGACCGAGACGGCGCCGGCACGCCGGCATCGGATCGACGTCGCCGGTGCGGTCCTCACCGTGCTCGCCTCCGGCAGCTTCAATGCTGGCGCTGCTGCAGGCCAGCGTGCTCGGCTGGTGGATCCTGCCGCTGCTGCTGTTCTCCGTCGCGACGCTGGTCCTGCTGATCCGCCAGGAGCAGCGGGTCGAGGAGCCGATGCTGCCGCTGGCGCTGTGGCGCGACCGGACCATCTTGGCCGGCAATCTCGCGGCTTCGCGATCGGCGCCGTGGCGATGGGGGTCAGCGCCTATCTGCCGACCTATGTCCAGGGCGTGATGGGGCGCAGCGCCCTCGAGGCCGGCATCGCGCTCGCCGCGATGTCGCTCGGCTGGCCGGTTGCCAGCACGATTTGCGGCCGTCTCATGCTGGTGACGTCCTATCGCGTGACGGCGATACTCGGCGGCGTGGCGCTGGTCGTCGGCAGCCTGGTGCTGGTCATGCTCGATCTGGGCGGCGGGCCGTTCCTGGCCGGGTTCGGCGCGTTCCTGATCGGGGCCGGCATGGGGCTGAGCAACACGACCTTCGTCGTCTCGGCGCAGAACGCGGCCGCCTGGCATCTGCGCGGCATCGCGACTTCTTCGACCATGTTCATGCGCATGATCGGCTCGGCGCTCGGCACGGCCCTGCTCGGCGCCGTGCTCAATCTTAGCCTGGCCGCGAGCCTGCCGGGATTGGGCGATCCGGTGCAGAGCCTGATGGACCCGGCGCGGCGCTCCGGTTTCGCGGCCGGCGAACTCTCGCATGTGACCGGCGCCGTCGCGGCCGGGTTGCATCTGGTCTATTGGGCGGCGCTGGCGCTCTCGGTGCTCGCCTTGGCACTCGCCTGGGTAACGCCGGGTGGTATCGGGTTGCACCACGCGACCTCGGAGCGGCGAGATGCTGCCTAACAACTCTGTCGACTCCGCCGGCTTGCCGGGCTGAAGCCGGCCCAGGCAAAGCAACTTTCCAGCATGAGGCTGTTCGGGCCTTGTGTCGTCCTCGGGCGAGGCGGTCGAGCCTGTTGCCGGCGCCCTTGCGATCGTGCGAGACTCGGGCGTCGGGTAGAAGAGAGATGGAGCAGCCGCGATGAAGCATATCTTTGCTGGCGCTCTTGCTCTGGCGGCGGTTGTCGGTCGCGCCCGCTATGCCTGCACTCCGGACGAGCTCCAGGACAAGATCACGGCAGTGTCGGCGAAGATCCAGGACCTGTCTCAGCGGGACCCGCAAAAGGTCACCGACTGGAGCCAGAATTCGCCGCGCAGCAGGGCACGGCACAACCGAAAACGATCGACGAGCTGTGCAAGCTCTATGACGAGATGCTCGCCGGCTTGAACTGAGGGGCACGTTCAGGCGAGCGCCCGTGCGCACCCGTTCGCGCATCCCGCTGAGCCGTTCCACGCTTTCATTGGCGAAGACGAAGCGCAGATAGCGCGCCGTGTCCGGCAGGCCCCAGCCCGACATCGGTGTGGCGGCGATCTTCGCGCGCCGCAGCAAACGGTCGGAGGCCCTCGGCACCGCTCAGGCCCAGCGCGCCGCAATCGAGCAGCAGCGACCAGCCGCCTTGTGGCGGGATCACCGGCAGCCCGTCGAGTTCGGCGAGCAGCCGGTCGCGCCGTTTCTGCCATTCCGCGATGGCCGCGGCGACGTCATCCTCCGGCGCTTCGAGCGCGGCGGCGACGCCGTCCATCGCGATCCCGACCTGGCACACGACATTGGCCATGCCGACCAGACCGATATCGGCAAGAATCGCCGGCGGCCCGACGATCCAGCCGACCCGCCAGCCGATCATGCGCAGCTCCTTCGACGCCGTGCCGATCGTGACCGTCCGCTCCGCCATGCCGGGCAGAGATGCCGGATGGATGCGCCGGGTTCCGTCGAACAGGATCCGCTCCATCGCCGCGTCGTTGATCAGCAGCAGGTCGCGCGCGACACAGATCCGGGCGATCTCATGCCATTCAGCTTCGTCAAGCACGGCGCCGGTCGGCATGGACGGGCTGACCATGAGCAACGCCTTCACGCCCGGGTCCGCCGCCGCCTTGCGCAAGCCGTCGAGATCGAGCCGCCAGCCGCCTGGCCCCGGCACGAGCGGCGCAAAGACCGGGACTCCCCCGGCGAGCCGGACGCGATTGACCAGCCCGGCATAGATCGGGCTGGTCAGCACCACCTTGTCGCCCGGGTCGATCGTCGCCAGCAGGGTGTTGAGCACGCCGCTGCAGCCGCCGGCGCTGATCACGCAGCTGCGCCGCCAATCATAGGCGATGCCGGAGAGCTTCGAGACATGGGCGGTCGCGACTTGGCGCAACCGGTCCTGACCGAGAAAGGGCAAGTAGCTGTTGGCAGGATCGAGATCGATTGCCCGGTGTGTCGCCGCCAGCCCGGCCGGATGCGGCCGCAGATCCGTATCCATGTTCTCCAGCCGCAGCGTGGCGGGATCGGCCAGCGCATCGGCAGCGTCGCCCAGCCGGTCGACGCCGATGCCGGGAATGTCCTTCAGGCGGCGCGGCCGCACCCAGCCCATTGCCTGCCTCAGGCGCCGAGATCTTCCGGCGAGCGTGCCGGATCGGGCGGCTCATGGCCGTGGCGCACCGACCAGTCTTCGGCCACGCCGCGCAAGGCGGCGCCCATCGTCGCGAGATCGGCGCGGCTGGTGACGAAGGGCGGCGCCAGATAGAGGATGTCGCCGAACGGACGGGCCCAGACGCCGCGCTCGACGAAGCCCTGGCGCAGCAGCGCCAGATCGCCGGCGCGATTCAGCTGGACGACGCCGATGGCGCCCTTGACTCGGACATCGACCACGCCGGGCAGGTCGCGGCACGGCTCGAGCTCGTCTTCCAGCGCTGCCTCGATCCGGTCGACCTGGCCGAGGCGATCCTCGCTGTCGAACAGATCGAGCGAGGCGAGGGCAGCGGCGCAGGCCAGCGGATTGGCCATGAACGTCGGGCCGTGCATGAGGGCGGCGGCCGGATCGTCCGACCAGAAAGCCTGGAACACCTTGCGGCGCGCGACCGTCGCGGCCAGCGCCATCGTGCCGCCGGTCAGCGCCTTGGACAGGCAGATGATGTCGGGCACGATGCCGGCCTGGTCGCAGGCGAAGAGCGAGCCGGTACGGCCGAAGCCGGTCATGATCTCGTCGAGGATCAACAGGCAGCCATGGCGCGCCGCCAGCGCGGCGATCGCAGCCAGCGTGTCGGTGCTGTGGAATTTCATGCCGCCGGCGCCTTGCACCAGCGGTTCGACGATGATGGCGGCGAGGCTGCCGCGCTCCTTGGCCAGCAGCGCGTCGAGCGCCGCGAGAGACAGCTGGTTCCGGGGCAGATCGGCTACCAGCTGCGTCGGCACGTACCCGGCCAGAATCCTATGCATGCCCTGTTCGGGATCGCAGACCGACATGGCGCCGAGCGTGTCGCCGTGATAGCCGTCGCGGAACGACAGGAAGCGGTTGCGCCCGGTTTCGCCGCGGTTCAGCCAATACTGCACTGCCATCTTCATCGCGACTTCGACCGCGACCGAACCGGATTCGGTAAAGAAGACGTGGTCGAGATCGCCGGGCAGCAACTCGGCCAGGCGCGCCGCCAGGCGTTGCGCCGAATCATGTGTCAGCCCGCCGAACATGACATGCGGCATGATCGCCAATTGCCGCTCGACCGCCTGGCGGATCGCCGGATGGTTATAACCGTGGCAGGCCGTCCACCAGGACGAGATGCCGTCGATCAGCACCCCGGCCATCGGCCAGTTTCAGCCGGACACCTTCCGTCGCCACCACAGGAAGCGGCGGTGGCGCCGTCTTCATCTGGACATAGGGGCGCCAGATATGTCCGGCCTGGGTCATGACGCCGGTGCCGGCGCGTCGAGCGGCGTGATGCCGAGCTTGTCGAAGAGCCGCATGTCGCGGTCATGCTCGGGATTGCCGATGGTCAGCAGGCGTGCGCCGAAGAAGATCGAGTTCGCGCCGGCGAGATAGCATAGCGCCTGGGTCTCGTCCGACAGCGCCTCGCGCCCGGCCGAAAGCCGCAACTCGACGCTCGGCATGACGACGCGCGCGACGGCGAGCATGCGGACCAGCTCAAGCGGGTCGAGCGGGGCGGAATTGCCGAGCGGCGTGCCTTCGATCCGGCCCAGCATGTTGATCGGCACGCTTTGCGGCGGCACCGGCAATGTGACGAGGGTGTGCAGCATGCTCACCCGGTCGGCGCGGCTTTCGCCCATGCCGACGATGCCGCCGCAACACACGCTGATGCCGGCCTCGCGGACATGGGACAGCGTCTGCAGCCGGTCCTCATAGCTCCGGGTGGTTACGACCTGCTCGTAATATTCCGGCGAAGTGTCGATGTTGTGGTTGTAGTAGTCGAGACCCCGACTGCTTGAGCCGCAATGCCTGTCGCTCGGTCAGCATGCCGAGCGTCACGCAGCTTTCCATGCCGAGCGCGTTCACGCCCTCGACCATGCGGCAGACCTGCTCCAGGTCGTGGTCCTTGGGATTGCGCCAGGCCGCGCCCATGCAATAGCGCGTGGCACCGGCCGCCTTGGCGCGCCGGGCATCCTCCAGCACGGTATCGACCGGCAACAGCTTGCCGGCCTTGACCCCAGTCTCGAACTTGGCACTCTGGGCGCAATAGCCGCAATCTTCCGGGCAACCGCCGGTCTTGATCGACAGCAGCGTCGAGAGCTGCACCTTGTTCGGATCGAAATTCTCGCGATGGATCGTCTGCGCCCGGTGGATCAGATCGGCGAAGGGCAAATCGAACAGCGCCGCGATCTCCGCGCGCGTCCAATTCGTGTGGTGGGTACCCGGCTGCCGCTCCGGCGCGGCATGTGACGAATCCGGCAAATCACTCTCTCCTGCATACAGCCCATTGGGGCCACGATCCTGTGTAGCCCCATGGAACCCGGAGGGCAAGGTTTCGAGCCTGCGCCGGTCGACCCGAGGCAGGTGGATGTTAGGACTAGCCGCCTGAAATCGGCATCGACGCTGCACCCATCTTCTCCTCCAGCCCGCGGATGATCCGGATCAGTTCCAGCACCTCGGTCTCGCGCAGCAGGTCGAGCTTCTGGTGCAGCAACTCGATCTCCAGCTCCGCCTTGATGTTGACTTCATAATCGTGCTGGGCCTCGATGCGATCGATCGCCCCTTGGCGATTCTGGCTCATCATGATGATCGGCGCGGCATAGGCTGCCTGGAACGACAGAACGAGATTGAGCAGGATGAAGGGATAGGGATCCCACTGCTCGACCCAGGCGGTCACGTTGAGCGCCATCCACCAGATTGCCAGCACGATGCTCTGCGCGATGATGAACGGCCAGGAGCCGACGGTTGCCGCAACGGAGTCGGAGATCCGCGCGCCCAGCGTCGGGGCATCGCCCTCGGGCTTCAACCGCTCGCGCCGCGCGCCGCGCAGCCGGTGCAGCAATGCAATCTCTTCGTCATGCAAGCGATGGACAAGGGTTCCGAGTGTGCTCATGGCGATGGCTCCCTGGGTGCTTGTGATTGATCCGGCTTTACGTGCCGAAACTGCTCTCGATGTCGGGGGCGATGGCGCGGGCGGCGGCCAGATCGGCGTCGGCGGCTGCCGCGATGTTGCCCTTGCGGCGCTCGGCGAGGCTTCTGCCGTAAAGCGAGGAGGCGTTCTTGGGCTTGACCGCGATGGCCGCGCTGTAATCCGCGATCGCCGCGTCGAGCCGGCCGGATTTCAGATGCACGAGACCGCGGCTGTCCAGCGCGTCGGCGGATTTCGGTTCTATGGCCAGGGCTGCGTTGCAATCGGCCAGTGCCGGTTCGAGATGGCCGATGACCGCCTCGGTCCAGCAGCGCTCGTTCCAGGCCGCCGGCAGATTGGGCGCCCGTCGGACTGCGGCGTTGGCGTCGGCGAGCGCGCGATCGAATTGGCCGGTGAGCCGATATCCGGCCGAGCGGCCCATATATTGCGCGGCCGATTGCAGCGGCATCGAGTTGAGCCGGTCGAGATCCGCTTTGGCACCGGCTTCGTCATGCTGGTTGCTCAGGAACTGCGCGCGGGCCAGGAGCGGGGCGGGATCGTCGGGCGCCAGCTCGACGGCCCGATTGAAAGCAGCATGGGCACTGGCAGTATCGCCGGCTTTGATGGCGTTTTGCGCGCTCTCCATCAATTCCTGCAGATTTAGCCGGGCGAGGGGATCGCTGCCCGACCCGCTTTCCGACGGTTTTCGCCCGGCAGCGACGTCGCCCCGCGCGGTCGTCAGGTAGAGCTTGTGCTCCTTATAAGCGATGTAGATGTGGAACGGCGCCCAGGTGCTCATGCCGAGCACCAGATACGGGCCACGGCCGGGATTGAAGAAGCTGTGGCCGTGAACGCCCAAACGAAGCCATGGATGATCGATGCGCAGGTTTTCGATTTCCAGCGTGCCGAACTGATGCCGGTATTCCTCGATAGTCTTGCCGGTCAGGGATCGGGCGTTGTTCGACGCTTCCGTTCCGGCCGAGCCGAGCTCGATGTCGAAATCCTTGCGCGCGGTCCGGTCGTCGAGTTCCGATATCTCGGCGCCCGTATCCATGAGCGCCTCGTAGGATTTGCCGTCGAGCATGACGTCGAGCAGGATGCGGCCGAAATCGTCGGCATGGAACGGCACGACCACCAGATCGTCATGCGGCCAATAGCTTGGCGCTCCGTCGCACTCCTTGTGCCGGAACACATTCAGCTTGCGGTCGACCGGATCGATTTCGATGTCGAAGATATCGAGAAGGTTGGCGCCGAGAGCCGCCGTCTCGGTTTGCAGGAACTCCAGCTTCGAGAGCTTGAGCGGGCCGAAACCGAGTTCGTTCACGGTCACCGCGCTGGTGATCTTCTCTTCCGCCGCGTCGAGGAACCGTATGCTCGGCGGGATGGCGACACGGGGTAGCCCCTCGGCCAGGGTCTTCGGCAGATCGCTCCAGACATTGCCGGTGTCGACGATAAATCGGGCTGGCTTTCCATTGACGCTGCCCGCGATGATCGGGACGCCGGTTTCCCGGCCGACGAGATCCATCGTGGCATATCGGACCAGCTTGCAATCCTGCGCGCCGGCCGGTGCCGCCGCGAGCATCGCGGCTACTCCGACGACGGGCCAAGAGTGCTTCAGCATTGGTCCCTACGATAGGAAGGCGGATGGCGCATCATAGGCAGCCCCAACCCGCGAGGGAAGGGTGCCGGCCGCTGCAATCGCCGCGGCATTGACACCGGCCTTCCGCGACAGCCATACCCTAGCCATGACCAGCCTCGATGATTTCGCACGCGCCAAGCTCGTGGCGCTCGATGCGACCGATACCAGGCGCCGCCTTACCGAAACCTTTCGCGACGGCCCGGTAACGGCACAGCGCGGCGGACGGCGGCTCGTCTCGTTCTGCTGCAACGACTATCTCAACATGACGCAGGACCCGGCGGTGAAGCGGGCGGCGCAGGACGCGATCGAGATCTACGGCGCCGGTGCGGCGGCGTCGCGGCTGGTGACCGGCAATCACCCGCTCTATCGCAGCTTCGAGCAGCGTCTGGCCCGGTTCAAGGGAACCGAAGCGGCGATCGTCTTCGGCAGCGGCTATCTCGCCAATATCAGTATCGTGCCGGCGCTGGTCGGGGCGGGCGATCTGGTGGTGGTCGACGAACTCGCCCATTCCTGCCTGATCACGGGGAGCGCGGCTCAGCGGCGCGGCACAGCGCATCTTCCGCCACAACGATCTCGCCCAGCTCGCCGATCTGCTGGACTCCGAGCGGCGCGCGCATCGCCATTGCCTGATCCTGACCGATCGCGTCTTCAGCATGGATGGCGATTTGGCGCCGGTACCGGAGATGGCGGCGCTGGCGCGCAGCCACGATGCCTGGCTGCTGACCGACGACGCCCATGGCGCCGGCCTGCTGCCGCCTTCGGATCCGGCCGATGTGCCGCTGCAGATGGGCACGCTGTCGAAATCCTTCGGCAGCTATGGCGGCTATCTCTGCGCTTCCGCCGCGGTGGTCGAGCTGTTGCACAGCCGGGCGCGCGGCTTCGTCTATACCACGGGACTGCCGCCCGCCTCGGTCGCGGCGGCGGCGGCGGCGCTGGATCGGATCGAAAGCGATCCTGAATGGTGCGCCCGGCCGCTCGCCAATGCGCGGCTCTTTGCCGGGACGCTGGGATTACCCGTGCCGGAGAGCCAGATCCTGCCGCTCGTCATCGGCGATTCGGCGCGCGCGCTGGACCTTTCGCGTGAGCTCGAGGCGCGCGGCTTCCTGGTCGCGGCGATCCGGCCGCCGACCGTTCCCGCCGGTACTGCAAGGCTCCGCTTCACCTTTACGGCGGCACATGAGGCGGAGCAGGTGCTGGCGCTCGCGGCTGCGGTCAAGGATCTGCTTGCGTCATGACCCGCTTGTTCGTGACCTCGACCGGTACGGAGATCGGCAAGACCCACGTCACTGCGGCGCTGGCTCATCTGGCGCGTCGCCGAGGGCTCAGCCTGCGCGTGGTGAAGCCGCTGGTCAGCGGTTTCGATCCCGCGGCACCCGAGGGCAGCGATCCGGCGGTGCTGGCCACCGCGGCCGGGCTGACGCTCGATGCGGCCACGCTCGCCAACCTGTCGCCCTGGCGCTATCGCGCGCCGCTCTCGCCGGACATGGCGGCGGCGCGCGAAGGCAAGGCAATCGATTTCGCCGCGCTGACCGAATTCTGCCGCGCGGCTCTGGCGGGGCCGGAAGAGTGTGTGCTGATCGAAGGCGTCGGCGGCGTCATGGTGCCGCTCGACGACAGCCGGACAGTGCGCGATTGGATAGCGGCATTGGAGCTTCCCGCCGTGCTGGTCGCCGGCAGCTATCTCGGCACGCTCAGCCACACACTGACCGCTTGTCTTGCGCTGGCCGCAGCCGGCATCCCGCTGCGCGCGATCGTGATCAGCGAGTCCGCAGCGGCGCCGGTGCCGCTCGCTGAAACCATGCGGCGCTCGCGCGCTTCGTTGCGAATACACCGATCATCGGGCTGCCGCGCCGGCTGGGGCCGGAAAGTTGGCGCGAGGCGCCGGAGCTGACGGGGTTACTGGGCTGAAACTGCAAGCGCCGGCAGCGCTTCCTCGGCCATCATCAGCAGATGATAGGGGGTCGTGCCGGGCATGTCGCTCAGCAGGGGCGACAAGTCGCGGTTCAAGGTCTCGTGCCAGCGCCCGCCGTCGCGCAGATAGTGCCGGCTCAGGAACTCCAGCCAGGAGATCATTGCGGCACGATCGGCGTCGTCGCCGCGCCGGCGCCAACGAAGCGCATGGGCCTTGATCGTCTCGCAGACCGGCCAGATCCGCTTGGTTTCGACAACGACTCCGCCGGCGCGGTCGATGCGGTCCCAGAGGCCGCCGCCGTCTGGATCGATGCCCATACGCGTCGCCTGTTCGATCAGGGCGTCGGCCGCGACGGGCGCCTCGATGCTGCGCCGCGCGGCATGGGCATGGAGCAGCCAGGCCCATTCGAACTGATGGCCGGGTTCGACCCATTGCCCGGTCTCAGGATGCGGTTCGCCGGCTTCATCGTAGAATTCGCCGAGCAACCGGCCGCCGGATCGTAGAGATGTCGGTGAAACAGTGCGACCAGCGCATCGGCCGCGTCGCGCCAGCGCGGATCGGCATCGACTGCTTCCAGGGCCAGGACAAGCTTCGAGCAGATGCATATGCGGGTTCCTGCGAGAGCGCTGCGTCGGGCGCGCGCCAATCCTCCGCCGCCGAAGCCGCGAACCATCCGCCGGGCAGAGCGAGATGGTGCCGGATCTCGTCGAAGGTTTGCCGTGCCAAGGGTAGGGCGGCCGGATCGCCCGAGGTCTCGTGATAGGCTGCGAGGGCGAACAGAACGAAAGCGTGGCCGTAGAGATCCTTGCGCCGGTCGAGCGGCGCGCCGTCGAGATCCAGGGTCAGGAAGAAGCCGCCCTGCCGCTCGTCGCGGAAGCGTTCGGCGAGGACGCGGAATACCGTCTCGGTCATCCCCATCGGCACCGCGGCGCCGAGCAGGGCCGGCGCCCGGCTCAGCACATAGAGCTGGCGGGCGCAGAGATGCAGCCGGCGATAACCGAAGCCCGGAGCCGGCTGAAGCGCCGGCGTCAACCTTTCATGGAAGCCAAGCCGCGCTGCGTCCCAGGCCGGCCGCCCCAGTTCTCGACCATGGTCGCGAGGAAGCCGCGGAGATCGGCGGGGGTCATTTGCTGTGGTTGCCCCTGCGGCGCGACCCACCTCACCCCGGCCCTCTCCCCCCTGAAGGGCGGAGAGGGAGATTTGGGGCTGAAGCTATAGCTCCCTCTCCGCCCCATTGGGGGGGAGAGGGTTGGGTGAGGTGGGGAGTACTCGGAACATGTTCGTTGGCTAAGCATCCACCTCGAACTTGATGCCTTGCGCCAAGGGCAGCTCGCGCGAGTAGTTCACTGTATTGGTCGCCCGGCGCATATAGGCGCGCCAGCTGTCCGAACCGGATTCGCGGCCGCCGCCGGTCTCCTTCTCGCCGCCGAACGCGCCGCCGATCTCGGCGCCGGATGGGCCGATATTGACGTTGACGATGCCGCAATCGCTGCCCGCGGCCGACATGAAGGTCTCGGCCTCGCGCAGATCGGTCGTGAAGATCGAGGAACTGAGCCCTTGCGGCACGGCATTGTGCAGCCCGATCGCCTCGCCAGATCGCGATAGCGACTGACGTAGAGGATCGGCGCAAAGGTCTCGTGGCAGACCACTTCGGTCTGGCCCGGCATCTCGACCAGGGCAGGCCGGACGTAATGGGCCTCGGGGGGAAACGGTCTTCGAGCACGCGCTCGCCGCCCTGTATTTTGCCGCCCTGCGCCGCTGCCTGGCCGAGTGCCGCCTGCATGCCGTCAAAGCCGGCGCGATCGATCAGCGGGCCGACCAGTGTGCCGGTTTCGAGCGGGCTGCCGACCGGCACCGAGGCATAGGCGCGCTTCAGCCGCGGCAGCAGCGTGTCGTAGAGGCTGTCATGGACGAAGAGCCGGCGCAGGGTGGTGCAGCGCTGGCCGGCCGTGCCGACTGCAGCGAACAGGATGGCGCGGATGGCGAGGTCGAGATCGGCCGAGGGTGCGACGATCATGCCGTTATTGCCGCCGAGCTCGAGCAGCGCCCGGGCGAAGCGCTGGGCCAGCACCGGACCGACCTGGCGGCCCATGCGGGTCGAGCCGGTGGCGGAAATCAGCGGCACGCGCCGGTCGCCGACCAGCGCCTCGCCGGCCTCGCGCCCGCCGATCAGCAGAGTCGAGAGGTTGGCGGGCGCTCCGTCGAACCGGGCGCAGGCGCGCTCGAACAGGGCCTGGGTCGCCAGCGCAGTAAGCGGGCGTCTTCTCCGACGGCTTCCACACCACGCTGTCACCGCAGACCAGGGCCAGAGCAGCATTCCAGCACCAGACCGCGACCGGGAAGTTGAAGGCGCTGATCACCCCGACCACACCCAGCGGATGCCAGGTCTCGCGCATCGCATGACCGGCGCGCTCGGTTGCGATAGTCAGGCCGTAGAGCTGGCGCGACAGGCCGACGGCGAAATCGCAGATGTCGATCATCTCCTGGACCTCGCCCAGGCCCTCCTGGACGATCTTGCCGGCTTCGAGCGTGACCAGGCGGCCAAGATCGGCCTTGTGTGTGCGCAGTTCCTCGCCGAACAGGCGGATCAGCTCGCCACGGCGCGGCGCCGGCACGAGGCGCCAGACCTGGAAGGCCGCTTCGCACGGGTGATGGCGGCCGTGACCTCGGCGGCGCCGGTTTCGGGCAGATGGCCGAGGATGGCGCCGTCGATCGGCGAGCGGACGGGCAGCGGACCGGCATCGAGCGCCGCGGCGTCGACGCCGAGGCGCGCCAGCAGGGCCGGGATCTCTTGGGCAACGGACATGATAGCTCCGGAAAACGGGACTCTTGGCGCGATCAGTAGCCAAGGATGCCGCGGAAGACCATCGCCAAGTTCGCGACTCGGGGTTCTGCCCGCCTGTTGCGGTCCCGCTTCAGCGCGGCGCGCCATCGCGGCGGGCGAGGATTTCCTTCAGGGCGCGCTCGGCGGTTTCGAGTTCGCGGATGATGGCGGCCGACGGCGACGGCAAGGCCAGACGCAGCCGGGCCAATGCCGTCTCGTGGCGGCAGAGCGCCGCTGCCAGCGCAGTATCGTCCGGATGCGGCGGCGCGGCCCGATCCGACGCGATTCGCCCCCGCTCATCCGTGCCCGGCGCCATGCCCAATTCCTCCAGATCTACCGCGCCCGGAAACTGCGCCCATCCTGGGGAGTCTAGACGCATCAGAGTTTCAACGCGGTTGCAGCGGCGTCGCGGGCCCGTGAATTTTTTCGTGGCCATGCCGGGTGTTCGGCGCCGGAAAACGCGGCAAGGGGATTGCAATGATCGTCTCCGAGGCATCGGGGAAGGCCTGATGCAACCGTCGATGCGGAGGTTTTAAATGGCCCTGACTGAAATCCGCACTCCTGAAGATCTGGCTGATTGGATGCGTCGGATGAATCTGTCGCTCACGGCCGCCGCCGAACAACTCGGTCGCAAGCGCGCGACGATCGCCCGATATGTCAATGGAATCACGGCATTGCCGGAAAGTGTCGCGCACCACGCCGCCGTCATCGAAGCGGCGCGCGAAGGCCAGCCGTTTTTTGTCGCGCGGCGGACGGCGGATTTCCGCCTCAATGTAAAGTCGATCGGGACGGGCAAATTGCCAGGCAATATGGCCGGCAATTTACCCGGCAAATTGCAAATATACTCACGCGATAGAAGGCTGGAGGGTTGTGCGCGCAGCTTATGGTGTCCGCGCGACTGAAACCCGAGCGCGATCATCCGCTTGGAGGAGATTTACCGAGCGGTCGGAATTCCTTGAATGTCTAAGTTTCGGATAGTAGCGCGCTACCACCTTAAGCTTGCAATTCTGTAACAGAAGTTGCACGCTCCCCTCATAAATCTTTCCGGGGGGTAAACATGTCGGTTTCACGTATCGCGCTCGGCGTTGCGGTCGCGGCGTCGTTGGGATTTGCAGGCGTCGGGGCGGCGGCGGCGGCTGAGAAGGAAGTCGCGTTGGGCGCCACGACGGCAGCCAAGACGGTGCGTTTCTCGGTCTATCTGCCGTTGACTCACACCGCCGAACTCGAGCAGTTCCTTCGCGACGCCGCCAACCCTTCGAAGCCGACTTATCATCAGTGGCTGAGCCCGGCGCAGTTCAAGGCACTCTACGGTCCGGATGCGGGCGCTGTCGCACAGGCCAAGGCGGCGCTCGCGGCTGCCGGAATGACCGTGTCGGCCGAGCATACCCGCAGCCTCGAAGTGGAATCGTCGGCCGCTTCCGCCCAGGCGATGTTCGGCATGCATCTCCAGACGATGCGCAATGTTTCGTCCGGCCATGAGCGCGAGGTTGCGATCGAAGGCCACGCGACCGTGCCGCAATCTCTTGCGGCGCTCGGCGCGCACATCGTCGGGTTCGAGCCTCATATCAACGTGCATGTGCAGTCGCACGTCGTGAGCGTGGCGTCGCTGCCTTCAGCGCGGCGCAACGAGGGCCCGGTCCAGGGCTATTTTGCCGATGATATGAAGGCGGCGTACAGCTTCCCGTCCTTCCAGACCTATTCGAAGGGCACGGGCCTGGCGGATTACGAGCAGATCGTCGGCCTGGGCACCAATATCGGCATCCTGATGTCGTCGATCGCCCAGAACAGCGACCTCGCGCTGCAGTTCAACAGCGATTCGGGTACCGGGGCCAGCGAGATCGTCCAGACCTATTCGGCCAATTCTAACCTGCCGGTGCCGACCTTTACGATCCGCGAAGTGTCCGGCGGCTCGGGGCCGTTCGGCAACAGCGCGGCCGACGAAGCCTCGCTCGACACACAGATGTCGCTGGGCACGGCGCCGGGCGCGACCGAGCAGCTCTACGACATTCCCGATCTGAGCGACGCCAGCGTCATGGCCGGCTACACCGCGATCGTCGAAGACAACACGGTCGACGTGGTCAGCTCCTCCTTTGGCGGCTGCGAATTCCCGAAGTCGTGCCCAACCCGTTCAACGGCTGGATCAGCGAAGGCTGGGTGCTCAATCTCGAGCATGAGATCTACGAGCAGGGCAATGCGCAGGGCATCACCTTCCTGGCCAGTTCGGGCGACGAAGGCAGCCTGCCTTGTCCGACGGATCTCTCGGCGTCCGGCTACTATGCCAGCGGCGGCACCTCGCCGGCGGCGCCCGGCGTCGAAGAGCCGGCGGCCGATCCGGCCGTCACCGGCGTCGGCGGCACGAACCTGATCACGACCACGCCGAGCGACACGCTCATCGACCAATATGTCGGCGAGAACTCCTTCGGCGACCCTCTGGTGTCTCCCTTCGACATCTATGGCTTGGGCTCGGGCGGCATGACCGGCGGCTATTGGGGCTCGGGCGGCGGCGTCAGCACGTGGTTCGCCAAGCCGGACTATCAGAATCTGGTGAGCACGCGCAATGCGACGCAGCGGACGGTGCCCGACATCTCCCTGCAGATGGGCGGCTGTCCGGGCGGGATCACGGCGAACCCGACCTTCTGCGACAGCCAGCAGCGCAGCTTTACCGAGATCTTTATGAAAGGTGCACGCGAGGGCCTGATCGGCACGAGCTCCTCCTCGCCGCAATTCGCCGGCGTGGTGGCACATATGATCCAGCTCGCAGGCGGCGGCAGCGGCGCCAACCCGCCGCCGGCCGGCCAGCCCTTCGCACCTCCGGGCCGTCTCGGCAACATCAACACGATGCTCTACACCCTGGCGGCCAACCAGATCGCCGCCGGCGGCGGGTCGGCTCCGGCGAATTTGACCTACTTCAACCGCAATATCTCGGGCTTCTCGGGCTATTGGGGCAACAACGCCACGCTCGCCTATAGCTACGTGCTCGGTCTCGGCACGCCGAACGTCACCAACCTGCTCGGCCTGCAGGGTGCAGTGCCGGCCGGCAACCCGGGTACGATTACGAACCCGTAGAAGGAAGGAATACTGCGAACCGATCGGAGCCACCGGTTCGCGTTTCCGATTCGACAAGAGGGCGGGGCCTTGGCCCCGCCCTCTTTAATTTTGCGGCAAAGACGAAACGGCCTTGCACGCGTATCCGGAGCGTCGTGGCGGCACTCGTCACAAGGATCGCGCAGGGCTGCCGAGGCTTGCGGCTGATCGCTGTGGTGCTGCGGTAAAGGTCACGGGAAAATTAACAACTCCACCCTTTTAGAGCGGCGGCGGGGCTTGCAATTCCCCTGTGGAGACTGCACCGTTTCCTCACCAATTTCGGGGGGATCTAATATGCTTGCTTCACGTATCGCGCTTGGTACCGCACTTGCCGCTTCGTTAGGGATGGGGGGAATCGCCTGCGCCAAGGACGTGCAGAGTGAGGTCGCTGTCGGCGCCACGGTTGCGACCAAGAATGTGCCTTTCTCGGTCTATCTGCCGCTGACCCATACCGCCGAACTCGAGCAGTTTCTCCGAGACGTCGTCAACCCGTCCAAGTCCACTTATCATCAATGGCTGTCACCGGCACAATTCAAGGCGGCCTATGGTCCCAGCGCCGACTCGGTCGCTCAGGTAAAAGCTGCCCTCGCTGCGGCAGGGATGACGGTTTCGGCCGAGCATACACGCAGCCTGGAGGTCGAGGGCTCGGCGGCAGCGGTCCAGGCGATGTTCGCGATGCCATCTCCAGACGGTGCGCCAATGTTTCGTCCGGCCATGAGCGCGATATCGCGGTCGAAGGCCATGCGACAGCGCCTGCTGTCTTCGCGGCGGTCGGCGCGCATGTCGTCGGCTTCGAACCGCATGTCAACAACCGCATCCATTCGCGCATCGTGAACACGGCATCCCTGCCGGCGGCCCGTCTGAATGATCCGACGGCGACCCAGGGTTACTTTGCCGACGATATGAAGGCGGCATACAGCTTCCCGTCCTTCCAGACCTATTCGCGGGGCACGGGCCTGGCGGATTACGAGCAGATCGCCGGCCTTGGCACCAACATCGGCATCCTGATGTCGTCGATCGCTCAGAACAGCGATCTGGCGCTGCAGTTCAACAGCACCACGACGCTAAGCAGCGGCGGAACGCTGACCCAGAACTACTCGCCGAATTCCGACCTGCCCGTGCCGACCTTCACGATCCGCGAAGTGTCCGGCGGCTCGGGGCCATTCGGCAACAGCGCCGCTTCCGAAGCCTCGCTCGACACACAGATGTCGCTGGGCACGGCGCGGGGCGCGACCGAGCAGCTCTACGACATTCCCGATCTGAGCGACGCCAGCGTCATGGCCGGCTACACCGCGATCGTCGAAGACAACACGGTCGACGTGGTCAGCTCCTCCTTTGGCGGCTGCGAATTCCCCGAAGTCGTGCCCAACCCGTTCAACGGCTGGATCAGCGAAGGCTGGGTGCTCAATCTCGAGCATGAGATCTACGAGCAGGGCAATGCGCAGGGCATCACCTTCCTGGCCAGTTCGGGCGACGAAGGCAGCCTGCCTTGTCCGACGGATCTCTCGGCGTCCGGCTACTATGCCAGCGGCGGCACCTCGCCGGCGGCGCCCGGCGTCGAAGAGCCGGCGGCCGATCCGGCCGTCACCGGCGTCGGCGGCACCAATCTGATGACGACCTCGACGCCCGATGCGCTGGATGGCTATGTCGGCGAGAACTCCTTCGGCGATCCGCTGGTCTCGCCTTTCGACGTCCTCAATCTCGGCTCGGGCGGCATGACCGGCGGCTATTGGGGCTCGGGCGGCGGCGTCAGCACCTGGTTCGCCAAGCCGGACTATCAGAATCTGGTGAGCACGCGCAACGCGACGCAGCGGACGGTGCCCGATATCTCGATGCAGATGGGCGGGTGCCCGGGCGGCATCACGCTCAATCCGGATTTCTGCAACACGCAGGATCGCAGCTTTACGCTGGTCTTCATCGGCGGTTCGCTGTCCGGCCTGATCGGCACGAGCTCCTCCTCGCCGCAATTCGCCGGCGTGGTGGCACATATGATCCAGCTCGCAGGCGGCGGCAGCGGCGCCAACCCGCCGCCGGCCGGCCAGCCCTTCGCACCTCCGGGCCGTCTCGGCAACATCAACACGATGCTCTACACCCTGGCGGCCAACCAGATCGCCGCCGGCGGCGGGTCGGCTCCGGCGAATTTGACCTACTTCAACCGCAATATCTCGGGCTTCTCGGGCTATTGGGGCAACAACGCCACGCTCGCCTATAGCTACGTGCTCGGTCTCGGCACGCCGAACGTCACCAACCTGCTCGGCCTGCAGGGCGCAGTGCCGGCCGGCAATCCCGGTACCATCACCAACCCGTAAGGCTTAAGGCCTTGGTCCGGTCGCCGCCCGATCCGCTCTGGATCGGGGCGAGTGGCCTCGGATGCACAAGAAGCGGCAGGGCCTCGGCCCTGCCGTTTTTCGTGTAGTCCGTCCGTCACCGCCTTGGACGCTGCGACGGCGAACTCCTCTTTTCGGGACAGGTGCATTGTCGTCGCGCAAATGGCGGATGCTGCGCAGCATCCGATGAGGTGCCGCCTATTGCGGGCGAAGATCTGGGACGTGTGGGGCGACAAGGCCTGACGCGGCACTTGTTCGACAATGGTCCATGGGACCCGATAAGCACCGAAGCCAGCTGACTGGCGCGGTGAGGGGAGGGAGCAGCACGTCTCCCTCCCGGCCTTGTCATGCATTCCGATGGATGTTGCCATCCATCGGGATGTTCGAGACTTACTGCAGGACGATTTCCGCCCGGCGATTCTGAGCCTCGCGGACACCGTCCGCGGTCGGCACCAGCAGACCGGTCTTGCCGACACCGCGGGTCGAGATTTCGCCATCAGCGATACCATCGGCGATCAGCTGCTTCTTGACGGCAGCGGCGCGCCGCTCGGACAGACCCCTGGTTGTACTGGGCCGAACCAACGGTGTCGGTGTGGCCAGTGACCGCGATCTGCGTCACATGTCCGGCCCTTCACGTTATCCGCAGCGGCCTGGATCACCTTGGCCGCGGCTGGAATGTGATGTCCGACTTGTTGAAGTCGAAGAACACCTGGAAGGAGCGCTGCGCCTCGACTTGCGGGGGCGGCGGGGGCGGCGGCAGCGGAGCCGGCGGCGGGGTGACCGGCACCGGAGCGGCCTCCGGAGGCATAAGATCGAAGCGCAGGGTCACTAGGACGTTATGCGAAGAGATGTCGTAGCTGGCGGCGTGCGGCGCCGAGGGTGTTGCCCGATCCGACGTCGACGTCGCCGCTTGCCGATGTAGCGGTAGTCGATGCCGAGCCGAAGTTGCGAATTGAAGGCGTATTCGAGGCCGGCGATGCCCTGCCAGTTGAAGACCGTCGCATGCGAATCGATGTTCAGGACGCCGGGCGGGAAATTGATGCCGCCGAGGCGATTCGAAGCCGACGCCGAGGCCGACGCCGACATGCGGCGTCCAGGGGCCGTACCGGTCTGGAAGTCGTAGAGCGCGTTGCCCATCAGCGTGAACTGGGTGACACGGCCGTCATTGGACAGGAAGCCGTGATCCACATCCGCCTGAGAATAGCCGAATTCCGCTTCCGTCCGGATGCCGTTGCCCCAGCCCCAGCCGAGCGGCGGCCGTGGTCCGGAAACCGGTCTTGAAAGTCGTCGTGGTCGGGACCGCGCCCAGCGAGCCGCTCTCCGCGTTCGGCGTAATGTCCTCGTAGAAGGACGGGCCGGCAGCAACGGTGCCGTAGAGGCCGGTCGTCGGTTCTGCCAGCGCTACCGTCGATACCGTGCCGAGCAGAACCCCAGCAACCAAACCAAGTGTTTTCTTCATCGTTATCCCCTCCGGTCGACGAGCACTCACCTTTTCGAGGGTGGAAACCACCCACGCTCGCTAAACTATTCAACAATGCTGAGAGAATTATCTACTGACTTTCCCAATTGGGCCTGTCGTTTTCGTCCAGCTGTGACGCAAAATCCACGATTGTGAGGATTATGTTTCCTGTAAGCGGGCGAAGCTGGGCGTGGCGATGTTGCATCGGGCCCGGATAAATAATGACGGACTCGGCATGCGCTGCTTTGGGGTCGCAGGGGGTGGTGCTACTTGGTAGTTGGCATCGAGGGCCGGCTTGCGCGACGATAGCCGCCGCTTGGAATAGCCGAGAGCTGGTAGGGGGGTGTGCGTTGGAGACGTGGCGTTGGAAGTTTTCGCTGGCCGCGGCGACGGCGGTTGCGGCTGCGGTTGCATTGATGGTTTCGGTGCACGCTCAGGGGACGGCGCAACAGGATGTGGCGGGAATCGTGGCGCACCGGCAGGCTACGATGAAGACGATGGCGTCGAACGTCAAAATCGTCAGCGAGTTCGTCAAAGGCGATACCGATCAGCCGGCGGCGCTGGCCGCGGCGAAGGCCATCGTGGCGACCGCCAAGACGCTGCCGACGCTGTTTCCCTCGGGCACAGGGCTTGAGGCCTTGCCCGGCAAGAGCGGCGCAAAGCCGGAGATCTGGACGCAGCCGGCCGAATCGCCAGCGATGCGGCGGCCCTGGTCGCGGCAACTCAGGCATTGCTCGATGCCGTCCAAAGCGGTGATCCGGCGGAGACGGGCAAGCGCCTCGCGACAGCCGGCAAAAACGGCTGTGGCAACTGCCACGACACGTTCCGTGTGAAGATTTGACGAGACCGGCGGCGCTGCGTGCGGCCCTGCTCGGGTGCGCCGCCCTGGCTTCGGCGATGGCCGGGGGGGGGCTTGGGGCGGCGCCGTCCGATGCGCGAATCGAACGCGGCGCCTATCTGTTCAAAGCTGCCGGCCTGCGCCGTCTGCCATACCGATACCGAACATAGCGGCGCAGTTCTGGGCGGTGGCCGGGCGCTGAAGACCCCCTACGGAACCTTCTTCACGCCCAATATCTCGCCCGATCCCAAATTCGGCATCGGCGCCTGGAGCGACGCGGATTTCCTCAAGGCCCTGCGCAAGGGCGTGTCGCCCAGCGGCGACGATTATTACCCGGTCTTTCCCTACACGGCCTTTACCCAGCTGAGCGATACCGACATCCTCGACATCAAGGCCTATCTCTTCACGCAGCCTCCGGTGCCCACGCCGAATCGGGACCATGATCTGGATTTTCCGTTTTCGATGCGTCTGACGCTGGTGCCGTGGAAGATCCTGTATTTTCGCGAAGGCGTGTTCCAGGGCGACCCGAAACGGCCGATCGAGTGGAATCGCGGGGCTTATCTGGTCAATGCCGTGGTCCATTGCGGCGAATGCCATACGCCGCGCAATACGTTGGGCGCCCTGATCAAAGGCCGTCGTTTCGCCGGCGTCGTCGATGGACCGGACGGCTTGAACGCGCCGGACATCACGCCGCATCCCGATGCGCTCGGGCCTTGGAGCACCGAGGACATCGAGACGCTGCTCAAGGATGGCCTTACGCCGGACGGCGATTTCGTCGGGCGCGGCATGCGCGATGTGGTGGCCGACACCGCGGCGCTGACGGAGACCGACCGGCACGCGATCGCCGTCTATCTGAAGGCTTTGCCGCCGCAGCCGCCGCCGCCGAAACCAAAGCCGGCCCGGTAAGCTCGCTGAACTAAGCCGACTCCACTTGCGCCGTGAAGATGTAGCCGCTGCCGCGCACGGTCTTGATCAGGCTCGGCTGGTGCGGATCGTCGTCGAGCTTGCGCCGCAGCCTGCCGACTTGGACATCGATCGTGCGATCGAACGGTCCCGCCTCCCGGTTGCGCGCCAGGTCGAGCAGCCGGTCCCGGGCTCAGCACCTGGTTGGCGTTGCTGACGAAGGCGGCGAGCAGATCGAATTCGCCGGTCGTCAGCCGTACCGTCTCGCCCGTCGGCGCGGTCAGTTCGCGGTGCCGTCAGATCGAGCTGCCAGCCATTGAACCGGGCGCTGCTCGGGCGCTCCTTCGACGACAGCTCGCGCGCCGAAGCGCGGCGCAGCACGCTCTTCACCCGGGCCAGCAGCTCGCGCAGATGGAAGGGTTTGGGCAAATAATCGTCGGCGCCCATCTCCAGCCCGATGATGCGGTCGACCGTCTCGCCCCGGCCGGTCAAGATGATGATCCCGATATTCGACTCGATGCGCAGCTTGCGCGCCAAGGCCAACCCATCCTCACCGGGCAAATCAGATCGAGCAGAACCAGATCGATCGGAGCATGGGCCATCACGCGGCGCATCGCTTCGCCGTCGTTCGCGGTGCTGACCTTGAACCCCTCTTCTTCGAGATAGGCTTCACCATCTCGCAGATGTCCGGGTGATCGTCGACGATCAGAATATGGTCCCTGTCCTTCATCCCGCGGCCTCGTCCAATCTTCTTGCCTTTCACAACCGAATTCGATGCCTGCCGACCGCTCTCCTTGCCACGCACCTAGTCGCGCAGGAGTCACTTACGAGACGTTACAAAACATTACACAAAACGCGCCGGGATGACATTGTCGGATTACAAGCTCGCCTTACGGTTCGACAGGCGTCGTCATCTGGTCTCGGGCAGGTGCGGCGCGACAAAAAGGAGAGCGGCAATGAATGAGCTGTTTCAACGCATCGAACAGGAAATTCCGCGCTTGCGGCGCTATGCCCGCGCCCTGACGCGTGATCCCTCGAGCGCCGACGATCTCGTTCAAGACTGCCTGACGCGCGCGCTTGGGAAGGCCCATCTCTGGCGGGAAGGTACGGATCTGCGTGCCTGGTTGTTTACCATCCTGCACAACCAGCATGTCAATCGGGTGCGTCGCTCGGTCCGCGAGGGCATCGCGGTCAGCACCAGCGATTCGGAGCCCGGCCTGGTCGCAGCGGCCAGCCAGTTCTCGCGAATCGAGCTGCGCGATCTGGAACGCGCCCTGGCTCGGCTGCCCGAAGAGCAGCGCCAGGTCGTACTGCTGGTCGGCCTCGAAGGCATGCGCTACGAAACGGTGGCGGAGATCATGGGGGTTCGGTCGGCACCGTCCGCTCGCGCCTGTCGCGCGGCCGCGAGGCTCTGCGCCAATGATGGGCGGGGACACGAAGCAGGTCCACGAGCGTCGGCATGCCGAGGCCGGGTTCCGGGCACGGCGCGCCCAATCGGACGAGGCGATGGCCATGCGGGCTTCGGCCTGACGCGGCCGGGGGTGCGGCGCGCTTGAGCCATCGGCTCATGCGACGCCCGCCACTGCCGGGGGGCGGCGGCGGCAGCCGAATCCGGCATCGGCCGGATCAATCCATAGCGATTGGCAAGGCCGGCCGTTCGAGAGCGGCATTCGCGTAAACGGTTGGTTTCTGCCGGGCCGCTCCGAAGTCAAGCGAGCCCAGCCTGCGTAAGCGACGCGGTCGAATCGGCCATCGACCGGGGCGTCATTTCATCCGCCGTAGCTGCGCCGAAACGGAAACGACCCTGCAGAATCATTCCTCGACCGATTCGGGCCGGTCTCGCGCCGAGTTTTTTGTGTAACTGGACATCGCTGGCCTGCCCTCCCAGATACAAACCGATTACAGATAACGGCGTCGAAATCGGCTGCGCGCCGAATTCGGGAGTCTTTCGGGCGATTCGGCACCCTTCCTTCCAATCCGAGGGCAACATGAGACGTTCGATCCTGCCTGCATTGGCGCTAGCGATTTCAACCGCGTTGAGCGCTGTTCCCTCGATCGCGTCTGCGGCCGACGAGATCGGCCGGTTTCGCAACGACTGGACCGGCAACAGCATCGTGGTCGAGGCGATCCCGATCCGAAGGTGCAGGGTGTCACCTGCCATCTCACGCATTTCGACCGCAGCATCATCGACCGGCTGAGCAAGGGCAATTGGTTCGAGGATCCGTCCAATACCTCGATCGCCTGCCGGCAGACCGGTCCGTTGACGGTCGGGGTCGATCGACACCTCCGAGGCGGGCGAAGAGGTCTTTTCCGAGCGCGCCAGCCTGGTCTTCAAATCGATCGCGATCCGGCGCATCTACGACCGGCACAACGACACGCTGGTCTATGTCGCCTATTCCCGCCAGGTGAAGGATGCCAGCGCGAAGATGAGCCTGAGCACCGTGCCCCTCGCCTTGGCCAATGCGACCTGGACCGGACGGAAGCCCTGACATGGCGATCGCGCAGCTCGACGATGTCGAACTTTATTACGAACTCATGGGCGCGGGTCCGCGCCTGCTCGTCATTTCCGGCACCGGCGGCGATCTGCGGCGCCGGCCCGGTCTGCAAGACAGCCCGCTGCCCCGGTTCTTCACGGTATTGGCCTATGACCAGCGCGGGCTCGGCCGATCCGGCAAACCCGACCGGCCCTACGCCATGGCGGATTATGCCGATGACGCCGCCGGGTTGATGACGGCAATCGGCTGGGGACTCGGCGCGGGTCATCGGCATCTCCTTCGGCGGCATGGTGGCGCAGGAGCTGGCGTTGCGCCATCCCGACCGGGTCGAGCGGCTGGCGCTCGCCTGCACCTCGCCCGGCGGCGCCGGCGGCGCAAGCTATCCGCTGCACGAGCTGGGCGAACTCGATCCGACGGCCCGGGCACGGCACATGCTGGGGATCGTCGACACGCGACGCGACTCCGCCTGGGGCGGCGGCCGATCCGGTCCGGACCGAGACGGTGCTCAATGAAATGATCGCCGCTGCGCGCCCGATCGATGCCGATGACCCGGCTGCGGCAATGGGCGCCCGACGACAGATCGAGGCGCGCGCCGGCCACGACACCTTCGATCGCCTGCCGAGCCTGACCATGCCGGTCGGGCCTGTTCGCCGGCCGCCATGACGGCATGGCGCGGCCCGAGGCGCAGGAAGCGATGCAGCGGCAGATCCCGGGCGCCAGCCTGCGCTTTTTCGAAGGCGGCCATCTGTTCATGCTGCAGGATCCGGCCGCATTCCCGGCGATACTCGATTTCCTCGCAGGCTGAGTAGAGGGACGGGATTTGGACCGGGTGGAAGTCGTCGTCGCCGGCGCCGGCGTGATCGGCCTCGCCACGGCCCGCGCCTTGGCGCTGGCCGGCATGGAGGTGCTGGTGCTGGAGGCCGAATCGGCAATCGGCAGCGTCACCTCTTCGCGCAGCAGCGAAGTCATCCATGCCGGGCTCTACTATCCGCCGGGCAGTTTGAAGGCGGTGCTCTGCGTCGAGGCGCGCGAGCGGCTGTACCGCTACTGCGCCGAGCACGGCGTTGCGGCGCCGCGCCTCGGCATGGTGGTCGCCGCCGAGGATGGCGAGCTGCCGGCGCTCGAAGCCGTCGCCCGCCGCGCCGCGGCCAATGGCGTCGCCGACCTCGAATGGCTCGATGGGGCGCAGGTGAGGGCGCTGGAGCCGGCGTTGTCCTGTGTCGCGGCGTTGCTGTCGCCCTCGACCGGGATCGTCGACAGCCACGGGCTGATGCTTGCTTATCAGGGCGATGCCGAGGCGGCGGGGCGTGCAGATCGTCTGCCGGGCTCCGATCCTGCGGGGCGTGGCCGTCGCGGATGGGCTGGAACTCGACATCGGCGGCGATCAGGAGACGCGGCTCGGCTGTCGCTGGTTGATCAACTGCGCCGGTTTTGGGCGCTGTGGCGCTGGCCGGGCGGATCGACGGCATGCCGCGGGAAACGCTGCCGCGCGCCTATTACTGCAAAGGGTCGTATTATGCGCTCACTGGGCGGCCGCCTTTCTCGCGGCTGATCTATCCGGTGCCGAGCAATGCCGGTCTGGGCGGTGCACCTGACCCTCGATCTCGGCGGCCAGGCCCGTTTCGGTCCGGATGTCGAGTGGATCGACGAGCCCGACTACGATGTGGATATCGCCCGCGCCGCCGGCTTCTATGCCGCGATCCGGCGCTATTGGCCGGGCCTGGCCGACGGCGCCCTGCAACCGGGGTTACGCCGGGATCCGTCCCAAGATCGTCGGTCCGGACGAGCCGGCGGCCGATTTCCGGATCGAAGGCCCATCCGCGCACGGCGTGCCGGGACTGGTCAATCTGCTCGGCATGGAATCGCCCGGCCTGACCGCGTCGCTCGCGATCGCCGATCACGTCGCCGCCATGGTGGCCGTTCAGGCTTGATCAACGGTTATCGCCCAGACTGACCGACCCGATTGGGACCATCGCGTCAGGGGGGCGAGCGCGGAAGATGACGATGTGGGAGGCGCGCCAGAAGACAGCGTGGCAGAATTTCCGCCATGAAATGGCGCATGTCATCCGCGGCGCGCGTGCGGATCGGCGCAACCTCGGGCGGGATTTTTCCAGGCGCGTGCTCGGCGGCTATCGGTCGCGCGATGCCTTCACCCGGCTGCTGGCGACGTTCCGGCCGAAGACCCGGGGGGTTCGCAGCCTCGGCCGCGGCGCGATCGCTCCGCGATGATCTGCTCGGTGCCCGGATTTACCCGTCCGTTGCCGCTGGTCGCGGCCGAACAGGTTGCCGAAATCCGGGAGTATTTCCTGGACAAGCCCTATCTCGATCCGTACCGCGATCATCTGGGCGAGTTCCGCTTCCCCGCCGAGCCATCGCCCCGAGAGCAATCAAGGCTATTACGGTCTCGAAACGATCCTGGGTGCGCCTCATGTCCTGCAACTCTTCAACCATCCCCTGGTGCTCGAGGACAGCTGAGCTGATACTCGGCTGCAAGCCGCTGCTCGAAAACATGACCTGCTGGTGGGCCTTTGCCGGGCGCTCCGAGGCGAAAGGCTTTCAGCGCTTCCATCGCGATTTCGATACGCCCCGCTTCATCAAGATTTTCCTGTACCTGACCGATGTCGACCTGAGATCCGGCGCGCATGTCTTTGTGCCCGGCTCGCAGCGCTCCGACAAGCTGCGGCTCACGCGGTATATCGATAACGATGAAGTCGAGGCGGAATTCGGCCAGGACGCCATGGTGGCGATGTGCGGGCCGGCCGGCACCTGTTTCCTGGAGGATACCTATGGGATTCATCGCGCCGGCCTGCCGGTGGATCGGCCCCGCCTGATCCTTTCGGCCCAGTACAACATCTGGCGCTCGCCCTATGCGCCGAAAGCGCCGCCACGCGCTCGCCGGATCCGGCCTTTGATCGGTGGGTCAATCGGGCTTATTTCACCTGATTCGCGTTCAAATCTAATTTAACATTCTCAAAAGTTGTATTTATCCCTCTTATGGAGTATATCTGTCGGTTACGTAGTCGACAGGTTGAGCCCATCTGCGAGGGAGTGGCTTATGACTCAGGGCACATCAAGGCTGTTGTCGCGTCGCTCTACACGTCTGACAGTGGCAATCGGCGCTCTGCTCGTGGCAAGCTGGGGCGCGGCATCCGGTGCGGATCCTGCCAAGCCGCCCTATCTCGCCGCCTTTCCCCAATTTTTCGCCGGCCGCGACCCCGCAAATGCCCGGCGATGTCGATATCGCGCTCAAGCAGGAGCTCGAGAAGACGAAGCAGTTCGCCAAAGTGCAGCGCGAGTATCGACCTTTACGCGTGGCAGGCCTTTCTTGCGGTCAACTGGCCGGCCAATGACCGCGGCCAGCCGGCGCCCCGGCTCGAAGATACTTCCTTCGGGCGCCGCTTTGGTCGCTGTGGCACAGCTCCAGCACGATTTTCCAATCCGACGGGGCGCCCCCCGAGCGCCTGCGGTCAGCCGCCTCAGCTACGCCAGCTGGTTCTGACCCCTGATCTCAGCCGGCCGGTGAGCCGCGGTTTTGGCGCCGTTCCAACTCGAAGCCAATGCAGCCGTAAACCCGCGGACGACCCGCTTTCTCGGCGTAATCTCGGCGTGGGCGAACTGAATGCGGCCAATCTCGGCAACGATATTCAGCAGGCCTTCACCGGGCCGCTGATCGATCAGAACGGCAATTTCGTTTTCTATGAAATCCTGATCGATCCCAACGAGGTGACCTATCTCTGCGACAACAAGCTCTACAACATCAACGGCCAGATCGACTTTTCCAAGAAGGGCGGCAAGGTCGACATGCCGGTCGGACACCCGCTGCAGGATTGGAGCGGCTCGTTCGAGTTGAAGCTCGCCTGGAAAATCATGGAGCCGGGCAAGGATGACGCCGGCCGGTTCTTCGTCGAAGACGCTTATGTCATCGACAGGGGAGCCGACGGCAAGCCGGTGCAACGGAAGTCAAGGTCGGGCTGGTCGGCATGCATGTCGGCCATAAGAGCGAAACCTCGCCGCAATGGATCTGGGCGACGTTCGAGCAGGTCGACAATCTTGACGTCGACCAGGTCGCGCACCCGAACCTGCATGCGTCGTTCAACGATGCGAGTTGCCCGATCTGCACGGTGAACGTCCAACCGCAAAAGGGCAAAAACGGCGCCTATCCGCGCGTCCCGGTCCAGCTGTCCCGTACCATCGCCGATCCCGCCGGACAAGGTTCACCTCAATGCCGAGGTCGCGGCCGTGCTCGGCAAGGCCGGTTCGATTTGGCAGTACTACGAACTGATCGACACGCAGTGGCCGACCGATCCGACATCGCCACCCGCGGCGTGGGATAGCGGCCTGGCCCAGGCCGTTGCCAACAAGCCGGGTGGCCAGCCTACGCCGGTCTTCCTGACCAACATGACCATGGAGAGCTATTTCCAAAGTGGCAATCAGCCGGCCTGCAACCAGGAGGAAGGGGTGCCGTCGACAGCCAATTGCCCGGCGCCCTATGCGACGCTGCAACCCGGGAACGGCGACCGCGGCCTACACGCCCGCTCCCGTCGACTGGAACGCGACGCTCAACGGCGGCGGCCCTCTGAAGTCCGGCATTTCCACGCAGATCTTTGCGACCGAAAGCTGCATGGGCTGCCACTCCTCCGCCGGCGTCTGGACCAGCTATGACCCCGTGACCCACAAGGGCAAGCAATCGGGCCAGCTCACAGCCGATTTCTCCTGGCTCTTGTCCCAGAAGGCGGCCTGGGCACCGACGCCGCAGTAACTCGAAACCGAACTCGGGAGGAGGCGATGCGTTTCAGTGCGACGGCGGCGATCGTCGGTTTGGCCCTTTTGGCGAGCGGTCCGGCCCGTGCCGAAACATCGGCCGATCCCGGTTTGGCCAGCCTCAATGCCCTGCCTCGCCTCCACAGGTTCGGGCGGCGGCGAGGCGGCGATCCTCAGCGGGCTGAACCCGGCGCTCAACAGCCCCGATCAAGTTGCCTGGTGCCTGTTCCTCTATGTCAACGGCTCTGCTGCCTCGGCCGGCAATAACGATGCGCTGTTCGAGACCTGGGCCAGCGACGGCGATACTTTCCGCCCGAACCCGACCTGGCCGTCCGGCACGGCGCCGAGCAAGGAACAGTTGCGTCAGCCGGTGTTGCCGCATCTGCGCCAAGCCGCATCGCTCGGCGCGGTTTCGCCCTTCGTGCTGCCTTTCGCGGGCTCGCAATGCAAGGACAACCCGCCCGGCACCGCTTGCGTCGGCGAAGAAGTGCGGCGGAACCGATCGACCTTCAAATATATCGTCGACAACAAACTCTATTCCCAGGATGGGCTGAAGGCCTTCACCCAGACGATCACCCTGCCGGCCGATTCGATCGAGGTGAAGGGCGAATTGGGGTGCCCGTCAGCCAACTCGGCCTGTTTCTCGCCCAGGACGGCGCCAAGCCGGATCCGACGCTCTATCACGTCAATACCGTGACCGAGGGACGGCAAGCCGGTGCCCTATGCGCTCGTGGCCATGCATGTGATCTCCGAAGATGGTGCCAAATTGGAGCTGGGCCACCTTCGAGCAGGTCAACAATCCCGGGCGCTGCGACATACTCGGCTGCGTCGACAGCTTCGGCGCCGTTCCGGCCCGCGTGCCGCCGGCCTCGCCGAGCGCGCCACAGAACAAGCTCTATCCCGCCTGCACGAAGACTGAGGCGCTGACCAAGCTGTTCGCCGGCGCGAAGATCGATCCGGCCTTCGCCAATTACTGCCTGAAGGGCTCGCAGACCGACTTCACCGATCCGACCGGTGCGCCGATCCGGCTCGGCAATTCCGTGACCGAGAGCGGCTTCGTGGAGACCGCGTCCTGCATGGGCTGTCACAGCCGTGCCGCCTACAGCTTCGTCACCGGCAGCTGGGCCGAGACCGGGGTCATGCTCTACAACTACACACCGATTGCGCCGATCGGAATCCCCGATCCGGCGGGCTGTTCTGGCAACAGCCGCAATTCGGTCCGATCGCGCTCGGTTCGACCAAACAGGCGCCGTTGTTCCACGCCGCCGATTTCGTCTGGTCGATCCCGTTCTGCGCCATCTCCAGCGATCCGGGGGCGCGGTTGCCCTGTGCCTCGAAGTGAGGCCGGCCGCGTTCGTGCCGATCGTGCGACCTATACCGAGCGCGTGGCGCCGCCGTCGATGCGGATCATGCTGCCGGTCACGTAGCCGGCCTGGGTGCTAGCCAGAAAGGCCGTGACCGCGCCGAACTCCTCGATCGTGCCGTAGCGCCGGACCGGGATCTCGGCAGCGGAGCGCTCGGCGATCTCGGCCGGCGTCTTGCCTTGGGCGGTTGCGACGGAGGCGTCGAGCTGTTCGACGCGCTGGGTCGCGATGCGGCCGGGCAGCAGCATGTTGACGGTGATGCCGAATCTGCCGACCTCGCCGGCCAGGGTCTTCGACCAGCCAACCAAAGCGGAACGCAGCGTATTCGACACGCCGATCGTCCGGAATCGGCTGGATCACGGCAGAGGACGCCACGGTCAGGATGCGGCCCCACTGCCGCTCGCGCATGCCGGGGAGCGCCAGATCGGTCAGGCCGATGATGTTGAGTACCATCATCTCGAATTGGCCGGCGCCAGAGTTCCGGGTCGATCGCACTGACGCCGGAGGGCGGCGGGCCCCCGGAATTGTTGACCAGGATATCGACGCCGCCGAACCGGCTCTCGATCGTGCGAAAGGCAGTGGCGAGCCCGTCTCGGTCGGCCAGATCGGCTGCGACCGGCAGCACGCCCTTGCCGATCTCCGTGGCCGTCCGGTCAAGCGCCGCCTGATCGCGCGAGACGATCGCGACGGTGGCGCCTTCGGCGGCGAGTGTCGCTGCGATGCCGCGCCCGATGCCGCGGCTGCCGCCCATGACCAGCGCGCGCTTTCCTTGCAGGCCGAGATCCATCGTATCGATCCTTCGCAGTTCGAGGGCCGCGTGATCATGACTCCGGCGGCCGGGCCCCGGCAAGGGGCGGCACTGTTCGGCGGCGCGGCATGCCCCTATACTGGCGCGCCCGACAGGCCGGACAAGGCTGCGGGCAGGGGGTGGGGGAGGAACATGACGCCGATCAGCTTGTGGCCGGTCCGGGTGCGGGCGGGGATGCGCCGTACTGGGCGTGCTCGCCATGCTGGCGTTCGTGCGGCTTTTGCTGCGGATGAGTGCCGGCAGAAGCGGATCGCCGATATCCCGGCCCGCATTGCGCCGGACCACCGGCTGTTGATCAGCGCCGATCTCGACGGCAAGCCGGTCGAGCTGCGTTTGGATACCGGGCTGGGCATCAGCGCGCTCAGCCGCAGCTCGTGCTGCGCCTGGGCCTGCCGATCGAGACCGTGCATGATATCCGCTACCAGACGGCGCTCAATTCGATCTTCAAGGAGTTCAACGACCCGCCGCAGGATGCGCGCAATCGCGGCTATTCCGGTCGGAGCTGACCGAGCGGACCCGGATCCCGAAGCTGATCCTCGGCGGCGCCCTGACGGAATACGAGGAGTTCGGCGTCGTGCCGATCGGCAGCGACGGTCTGGACGGCCAGCCGGTCGGCGTTTTCGGCACCGACTACCTGCTGTCCTATGATGTCGAACTCGATCCCGGCGCCAACCGGGTCAGGCTGTTCGAACAGGATCATTGCGGCGACCGTGCCGTCTACTGGTCGCGCGAATATTCCGTGCTGCCGCTCAACGTCGATGACGTGACCCGCTGGGCGACGACCGAGGGTCGAATTGGACGGGCATAAGCTCCGTGCTTTGATCGATACCGGCCGGGAATACACGACAATGCCGCTGGGTGCTGCCGACCGCGTCTTCGGCCTGACCGAAGCCTCGCGCCGGCGTCGCCGCTTCCGGTAATGACATCGGGGCGTGACGGCCGGTCGACGCCGCGTTACGCCTATCGCTTCAAGTCGCTGAAAACTGGGCGATCTCGAAATCGGCGACCCGCTGATCATGCTCGAAACGCTGCGCCTGATGCGCCAGACACCGACCAACACCCATATCGCGCGGGGCGGCCGAAGTGGCGCCGGATATCATCATCGGCGAGAACCTGCTGCGGAAGATGCGGCTCTATTTCGCCTTCAAGGATTCCGTTGCCTATTTCACTTTGGTGGCGCCGCCGACCCCAGACCGGAATTGACGGCGATGGAATATCGCGCAACGCTTTCCGTCTCGGTTTCAGGCTGAGATCGATGGAGGAAAGGCAGCCGTGTCCCGGTCACGGAATCTGTTCGTCGCGTTGCTGTGCCTGGCATTGCCGGCCGAGGCTGCGGCGGCCGAATGCAAGCTGACGCCGCTCGCGGCCTTGCCGTTGCTGAAAACGGTGCAGAACGTCCCGGTCGTGCCCGCCCATATCGACGATCAATGGACTTGGCTGATCATCGATACCGGGGGCGATCCGCAGCCTGATCTTCTCGCATACGGCCGATGCCCTGAACCTGCCGCGCAGCGATCTGCGCAACAGCCTCGACTCGGAGACGAGCCTGGGTTCGGGCGCCGCCGTCGGCCGCGTCTCCCGGCGCGGCCGGGGGTTCGCTGCCCGGGGTGTCGGTCTCGGCGCCACCACCGGTCGACACTGCCAGGATCGTGGCGCTCAACGCCCGCCAGACCGACCCGTATTCGGTGTGTTCGGGCCGGCGGCCAGGCGATCACCCAGGAGGACGAGCGGCCAGCACGTCCAGCTCGGCAAGCTCGATTTCCCGGACATATCGGTTCCTGGTCATCCCGGACAGCCCGGCCGGCGACGGCGGCCTGGGCGGCAATGTTCGCATGGCGTCGCTGCGCGCCTACGACATCGAGCTGAATTTGTCGCAGCATTGGATCAACCTGTTCAGCCCTGACCATTGCGACGGCAAGGGTCGTCTATTGGAGCGATTCCTATCTCGCAGCGCCGATCAGGATCACCGAAACCGGCCAGATCCAGGTCCAGGCCCGCCTCGACGGTCAGTCCTTTTTGGGCCATGATCGACACTGGCGCCAGCTACAGCTCGATCCGGCAGGGCGACGCCTCCTGGCTGTTCGGTCTCGGCCCGCAAAGTCCGGGCGCAGAGATCGTCGGGACGACGATCGCCGCCGATGGTGCCAGCCTGACGAGCTACCGCGTGCCGTTCAAATCGCTCGAAGTAGCGGCGTCACCTTCAGCAATCCGCAGATCCATGTCCTGCCCAATATCAAGGACGGCAATCTGCCCGACCGGGCCGGCCTCGGGCAGAAGGGCGAGGCGATCATGACCCTGGGCGTCAACGAGCTGAGCCGCCTACGCATCTATTTGGCGTTAAAGGAAAAGATGCTCTACGCGACGCCGGCCGAACCCCGATCAGCCGACCTGAGATCATAAGGCGACGGCCAGGACGCGCGCAGCCGGCAGCTCGACGGTCACGGAGGTTCCCACCCCAGGCTGGCTTTCGATGCGCAACTCCCCGCCATGCAGCGCTACCAGGCCGCGCACGATCGGCAGGCCGAGCCCGGTGCCGCCCTCGGTCGAGAGATGGGCGTTGCTGGCGCGGCCGAAATGGTCGAGTACATTGGCCAGGTCTTCCGGCGGAATGCCGATCCCGGTATCGCGCACCTCGAGCACGACCGAGCCGCTCTCCATCCGCGTCGTCGAGAGTGTCACCGTGCCGCCGTGCGGCGTGAACTTGATGGCGTTGGACAGCAGGTTGAGCAGGATCTGGCGCAGCGCCCGTTCGTCGGCCAGCAGCGGCGGGATCGGCATCAGCGCCAGCGCCAGCGCGATGCCCTTCTGGGCCGCGCGTCCACGCATCAGCCGGGCCGAGGCCTCGACCAGCAGCGGCAGGTCGGTCGCTTCTTCGCGCAGCTCGTATTTGCCGGCCTCGACCTTGGCGCTGTCCAGGATGTCGTTGATCAGCGACAGCAGGTGCTGGGCGCTGGCGTGGATGTCGGCGCAGTATTCCACATAACGCGGCGTGCCGGAGCGGGCGCGAAGGTGCCCTCCATCATTACCTCGGAGAAGCCGATGATGGCGTTGAGCGGCGTGCGCAGCTCATGGCTCATGGTTGCCAGGAAATCGGATTTTGCCCGGCTCGCCAGCTCGGTCCGCGATTTCTCGGCGATCAATGCCTGGGCCAGTTCCTCGCGGTCGTGGCGCAGCATCAGCGTGTGGACCATGGCTGTGATGCGAGTTGCGGCCGATGATCACCAGATTGACGCCGAGCAGGGTCAGCAGCAGCGCCGCGACCATATGCAGCGTGTCGGGCCTGCGCGACCGAAGCGATGGCGACGGGCGAGAAGGCGGCGGCGACGAAGCCGATGACGACGCGCAGATCCGCAGCATAGATCGCCGCCACGCCCGGCACCCAGCCCGACCACGGTCATCACCACGGTCAGATGCAGCAGCAGGTCGCCGGTGAGGAACATGGCAAACCCAACGATGCCGAAGGCACAAGCCATGCGCCACCATCAGCCAGACGAAGGTGTTCGACCAGCAGCGATCGGCGCGTTTGACCGGGGGCAGGCGGCGATAGAGCTGGTAGGTGACGAAGCGGGCAAGGCTGACGCTGAGCGCCAGGGCGAGCCAGGCGGCGACGATGCCGGGCGCCAGGACGCGCCCGGCGACGGCCGCGATGATCACCGCGGCGGCCGCCGTGTTCACCGCCGGCCAGGGCGAATGGTAGAGCCTCCGGTTGAGTTGCTCATAAACCGAGGCAGGCAGCTTCTGGCGCGGTGTGCGCAACATCGAAGCCGGCCCGAGGCGGTTTGCCTGGGCCGGCTGATGGGTTGGCGCGTCGATGGAGTCTTCAACCATGGGAGGATATTGCCTGAACCCTCCGTGAAAGGCGACCCTTCGTTAGCGGGAGCGGGCGGCGATGCGGAACAGCGGCGCCGTCGTGGCGCCGCTGTGCAGCGGATGCGTCGGCGTGATCTCGCCGGCCGGCGTAAGCCGCAGGCCAGCAGCAGCTTGCCCGATGCGGCGTTGGCCGGGTCGGTATAGGCCCGGATCGTCGGCAAGCCGAGCCGTTCAGCCCGTAATCGATGAAGGCGGTCACTGCTTCCCGACCATAACCCATTGACCAATAAGGCCGTCCCAGCCAGTAGCCGAGCGCCGTCTCGTCGCTGTCATCGCCCCGGCTGCCATCCAGGCCGCCGCCGCCGATCAGCCGGTCCTCCGCCTTGAGCGCGATGGCGAAGCTGCGCGGCCGGCCTCGTTATCGTGATCCCGGCGGACCTGGGCGATCCAGCCTCGCCCGTCCTCTGCCCGATAAGGATGCGGCAGCCCGGCAAGCCAGCGCGCGACCTCCCAATCCCCGGCGAGTGTCACGAGATCGTCAAGATCCGTGTCACGCGAAAGACACGCAATCGCAATCGACTGGTTTCGATGACGACGCCTGCCTCCACAGCTCAACCCTTCGCCGGCCAGTATCGGTCGCGTAGCCGGCGCTTCAGCAGTTTCCCGGTCGGCAGCCGCGGCAACTCGTCGGTGAAATCGACGCTGCGCGGGCATTTGTAACGCGCCAGGCGCTCACGGCAATAGTCCATCAGCGCCTCGGCCCAGCTCCGGCCCCGGCAGCGTCCGGATCGGCCGGCACGATCACGGCCTTGACCGCCTCGCCGAACTCGGCGTCGGGCACGCCGATCACCGCCACGTCGAGCACCGAAGGATGCAGCGTCAGTACATTCTCGGCTCCTGCGGATAGATATTCACGCCGCCGAGATGATCATGTGCGACTTCCGATCGGTCAGGAACAGATAGCCCTCCGCATCGAGATAGCCGATAGCGCTCGCCGGACCGACGCGAATCCGCCGGGTTCGTAGGCCGCTCCGGTCTTGGCCGGGTCGTTGTGGTATTCGAACCGGCTGCCGATTTGGAAATAGAGCGCGCCCGGCTCGCCCTGCGGCAGCTCGGCGCCGTCCTCGCCCAGCACACGGACGCTGCCCGGCGCCGGCTTGCCGACCGAGCCGCGATGCGCCAGCCACTCCTCCGGCCCGATCGCCGTGAAGCCGGCACCCTCGGTCGAGGAATAATATTCGTGGATGATCGGCCCCCACCATTCGATCATCTGCTCCTTCACGTCGATCGGGCAGGGGGCGGCGGCATGGATCGCCATCTTGAGGCTCGACAGATCGTACGCGCCGCGTTTCTTCCTCGCTCAGCTTCAGCAGCCGGACGAAATGCGTCCGGCACCATCTGCAGATGGGTGATGCGGTAGCGCTCGATCAGGCGCAGCGCCTCCAGCGGGTCGAATGCTCCATGACCACCACTGTGCCGCCGCAACGTTGGACCACCATGGAGAAGGCGATCGGCGCGGCATGGTAGAGCGGTGCCGGACAGAGATAGACCACGGGACGGATCGAAGCCGTAGATCGCCTGCAGCCCGACCCCGGGCGGCGGCATCGGCAGGCTGCCGAATTCCTGGCGCGGCAGCAGGCGTCGCACCCCTTTGGGCTGGCCGGTCGTTCCAGAGGAATAGAGCATCGGCGTGCCTTCGACCTGATCGGCGAGCGGGTGTCGCCTTGGCACCGGCCAGCGCCGAGTCGTAGTCGCGGAAGCCACGGCAGCGTGCCGCCGACCGCGAGCCGCTGGCTGATGCCGGCGCTCACCTCGGCCAGCGCCGGAGCGTGCCGCGCCACGACATCCGAGAGCGCGAACAGCTTGGCGCTGCAATCCTTCAGGATATAGGCCGCCTCGGCCGGCTGCAGATGCCAGTTGATCGGCGGTGTAGCACAGGCCCAGCCTTTGCGCCGCCACAGACGAAGTCGAAGAATTCCGGCCGGTTCTCCCAGCATGAAGGCGATGCTGTCGCCCTCGGCGATCCCGCTGTCGCGCAAGAGATGGCCGAGCCGGCGCGCGCGGTCGACCAGGGTGCCGAAGCTGATCGTGTCGCCGCTGCCTGCCATGATCACGGCTGGCTTGTCGGGTGTGCTCTCGGCGTGTTCGTCCAGGCGCATCGCTCTCCCCATCGGCTGGTCGGCCGTCGCGGCAGGCTCTTTGCGGCCTGCCTTCCGTTCGAGAGTTGCCGCTGCAACTCTCCGCCCGGATTCCGCATCGGCTTGGCGCGGATGTCAAAGGCATTTGGTTCGGCCGCCCTTCCTTTCGCACAGGGTATCGGCTAAGCCCGTGCCCGATAGGGAGAAAGGGATCGTGCCGATGGATGAGACGCTGCCGGGTTTTGTGCCGCTGGTCTGGCCGGGCTTCTGCACGCTGATCGGGCCGCTCTGGTCGCGGCCGGTCGGCGACGGCCCCGATGTCGTGATCGGGCTGCGCATCGAGCCGCGCCATGCCAATTCCGGCGGCTACGCCCATGGCGGGTTGATCTCGACGCTGGCCGATATCGCGCTGACCCATGCGATCCTGCGCCGCTGCGGCCCGGAGTTCCTGATCGTGACGGTCCAGCATGAACATCGATTTCACCGGCAGCGCCAAGCTCGGCGATTGGGTCGAGGCCGAGGTGCTGGGTGACCAAAAGCGAGGGCAGCCTGGCTTTCGCGCAATGCAATCTGCGGGTCGAGGGCCAGGCGATCGTCCATGCCAGCGGCGTGCTGAAGCGGCTGAAGCGACAGCCGGCCGGCACATGAGCGTGCCGCGCATCGCCGATCACGGCGGCGGGCTGGCGCGGGCGATGGCGCGCTTCGGCGCCGGGGCGGATTGGCTCGACCTCTCGACCGGGATCAATCCCTGGCCTTATCCGGTGCCGGCGATCGCGCCCGAAGCCTGGCAGCGATTGCCCGACCAGGATGCGCTGGACGCGCTGAAAGCCGCCGCGCGCGGCTTTTACGGCCTCGGCCCGGCGGCACCGGTCGGCGGCCGCGCCGGGCTCGCAGGCACTGATCCAGCTGCTGCCCCGGCTGGTGCCGCCGGGCCGGGGTCGCGGTGCTCGGCCCGAGGCTACGCCGAGCATGCCAGGTGCTGGGCGCCTGGCCGGTCACGACGTGACTGAGGCGACGACGCTGGACCACACCGCTCCGATCCTGGTCGTCGTCAGCCCGAACAACCCCGATGGCAAGCTCTGGCCGGCCGGGGCGCTGATCGAGGCTGCGCGCCGACGGGCGGGCCAGGGCGGGCTGATCGTAGTCGACGAGGCCTTCGCCGAGGTGACCGGGGCTTGTGTGCTCGCGGGCGCCGAGTCCCCCGCCCGGCCTGGTCAGCCTGCGCTCCTTCGGCAAGTTCTTCGGTCTGGCCGGCCTGCGTCCTGGGCTTCGCGCTCGGTGAGCCCGATTGGGTCGAGCGGATCGAGGATGCGCTCGGCCCCTGGGCCGTCTCCGGCCCGGCGCTCGACATCGGCCGGGCCGCTCTCGCCGATGCGGGCTGGGCCGCAGCGACCCGGCGCCGCCTGACCGAAGCCGCAGCGGTGCTCGACCGCGTACTGGCCCGCCCAGGCTTGCAGCCCGGAAGGCGGCACGGATCTGTTCCGGCTGATCCGCGCGGATGCCGCCCCTGAGATCTTCGAGCGGCTGGGCCGGGCGCATATCCTGGTGCGGAATTTCTCGTATCGTCCCGACTGGCTCCGCTTCGGCCTGCCGCCGGACGCGGCGGCGCTGGCCCGGCTCGACCGCGCGCTCGGGTGAGGGGACGGGTTTGTCCAGGAGATCGGTGAGGCTGTCCGACCGCATTCCGCCCAAGGGGTTGTGAGAGGAGGGGCGGATCGAGCCGATTGGCCCTTCTCCTGCACTGAGCGTAAATGTATCGCCGACGGCTCTTATCGTCAGTGGGGCGGGCGTCCCCGCCCGCCAGCCGGCGACGAGCCGGCATAGCCTGTCGCGCGATCGGTGATTGCCGGCTCACGCCGGCAAGCGGGGCGGGGATGCCCGCGCCACTGAAGAGCGGAGTTCACGGCTGTATTTTCACGGCCTCTTGGCGGGCGACCGTTCGCTCTGCGCGCCGATCCTTCGCCCGCGGCCGAAGCATCGCCGCTTGCCGCCTCCGCCGCGCGGCCGCCATCATCGAGCCATGACTTCAGGAACGAGCATGGCCGAGATCGCTGCCCTGGTCGGCGATCCGGCCCGCGCCAATATGCTGGATGCGCTGATGGACGGCCGGGCACTGACTGCCGGCGAGCTGGCCTTCGTCGCGCGCATCGCCGCCCCCTCTGCCAGCGGTCATCTGGGCAAGCTGACGGAGGCCGCCTACTCGGCGTGGTCAAACAGGGTCGCCACCGCTATTTCCGCCTGGCCACGCCGCTGGTCGCCAAGATGCTCGAGAGCATCATGGAGGTCGCCGCGATCGAGGGCGCGCCGCGCCATCGCCCGCGCTCGGCCAAGGACGACGCGCTGCGCCTGGCCCGCACCTGCTACGACCATCTCGCCGGAAGGCTGGGCGTCGCCTTGGCCGATGCGCTGGTCGCGCGCGGCCAGATCGTGCTGAGCGCCGATGGCGGCGAGGTGACGGAGGCCGGGCGGCATTTCCTTGCCGGCCTGGGCATCGACCCGGAGAGCGGCAACCGGCGCCGGATCTTCTGCCGCCCCTGCCTCGATTTCACCGAGCGCCGCCCGCATCTGGCCGGCGTGCTGGGCGCCGTCCTGGCCGCACATTGCTTCGAGATCCAACGCATCGTGACAGCCGCGCCGTCGCTGTGACGCCGCGCGGGGAGCGGGAGCTGGCTGGGGTGTTCGGGGGGTGAACTGCGTGCGGTGCCTATCGTTGCGGCGCGGTAATCGGTGCCCGAAGAGCGGGGTTGATACCCGCGCAGCTTCGGTGCGATTGCCTTGAATACATCAACGATCTCTCGGTGAACCGGCCCTACGAGCCAGCCCTGGCCCCTCGCTCGATGGCAGGCGAAGCTTTTTTGTCCGCATTTCCACCGGGTTCGGAGAAATCCGATGCCGGCCCACTTGGATAGGTGGATTGACACGCCGATAGTAATGCCCTTTAATAGGTTGTATTTTATTGCTAGATGAGCCTGCCAAAGCACAACTTAAGATTGTGCGTATGTGGCCCTGCGCGAGCGGCGCGGGAGGGAGACGTCGGGCCCGATTGCGCCAAAGTCTGCAGCAACTGTATTCGATGTCGAAGGTCATCTTGCCCCCGGGGCTCGACGACTGGATAGACCTATCGCATGAGATGCGGATCGCCGCGGACGTGAAGAGCTTTTTGGGATCGGCAAGAGCGGCCGCCTTTTAGTGCATTTCCTCATCCTTTCTGGAACAGGGATAGAGCGGAGATGGCTATCGCGCGCGTACTGGTTCTGGTGGCGATCGGCTCGGTGTTGTTTCACCTTCTGAGCCCGTGGTGGTTTACGCCGATCGCGTCGAACTGGGATACATCGACGATACTATCAACATCACGTTCTGGATCACCGGAACCGTTTTACGGTCGTGGTCTTGTTCACGGCCTATTGCGTGCGACGGTCCGGCATCAACCCGGCCGGCAGGCAGCCTACGAACCGGAGAACAAGAAACTGGAATTCCTGGCTCGCCATCGGCACCGCGGTCGGTGTCGCCGCGATGCTGGCGCCCGGCCTGTTCGTCTGGAACCAGTTCGTGACGGTCCCGCAAGACGCAACCGCAGTCGAAGTCGTTGGGCAGCAGTGGCAATGGAGTTATCCGGCTGCCGGGCAAGACCGGCCGGCTGGGCACGTCCGACGCCAGCTACGTTACTCCCGACAACCCACTGGGATTGAACCCCAGGGATCCCGACGGACAAGGGATGTCGTATAATTCAGGGCGACGACCTGCATTTGCCGGTCGGGAAGCCGGTCCGTGTCCTGCTCCGCTCCATAGATGTCATACACGATTTCTATGTGCCCGAGTTCCGGGCGAAGATGGATCTGATGCGGGGCTCGGCTCCCGGTTCTGGATCACCCCGACCAGAACCGGAAAATTCGAGATTCTCTGTGCCGGATTCTGCGGCGTCGGTCACCCGCAAATGCGCGGCAACGTCGTCGTCGAGTCCGAGAGCGACTACCAGGAATTGGCTGCAGAAGCAGCGACCTTCGCCCAAATGCTCGGCCGGAACCGCAAGGCTCTCGCCTCGAGCGAAGGAACTGCCGCCGCGGCACAGGAGGAAACCGCAAGATGAGCCTTCGATTGAGCCTCGATCGAGCCTCGATCGAGCCTCGTCGATAATAGAAGATGAGGGCGTCCCGATGGTCGATGTCGTACGCGGCGGCGGGCTGCTTCCGCCCGCTGAAGTCGAAGATGTAGAACTCTACCACCCGCACAGCTGGCTGACGAAGTACGTCTTCTGCAGGACGCGAAAGTTATCGCCATTCCAGTACTCGCTGACGGCGACGGCGATCGGCCTTGGTAGCGCTGGTGCTGTCGTGGCTGATGCGGCTTCAGCTCGCCTTCCCCTGGCTATTTCTCCTTCATACAAGCGGACAATTATTATCAGTTCATCACCATGCACGGCATGATCATGGTGATCTACCTGCTTACCGCGCTGTTCCTGGGCGGCTTCGGCAACTACCTCATCCCGTTGATGGTCGGCGCGCGGGACATGGTTTTTTCCCTATGTCAACATGCTGAGCTATTGGATCTATCTGCTCGCGGTGCTGGTGCTCGTGGCGGGATTCTTCGTCCCCGGGCGGCCCCGACCGCCGCCGGATGGACGCTCTATCCGCCGCAAGCCATCCTCGCCGGCACGCCCGGGGCGGATTGGGGCATCGTCGTGATGCTCATCTCCCTGGTCCCTGTTCATCATCGGCTTCACGATGGGCGGCTTGAACTACGTGGTGACGGTGCTGCAGGGGCGCACACGCGGCATGACGCTGATGCGCCTGCCTCTGACGGTCTGGGGCATTTTCACCGCCACAGTGATGGCGCTGCTCGCCTTCCCCGCCCTGTTCGTGGGCTGCGTCATTGATGCTGTTCGACCGTCTCCTCGGCACCAGCATCTTCATGCCGAGCCTGGTCAGCCTCGGCGAGCAGATGATGACCGGCGGCGGCAGCCCGATCCTGTGGCAGCATCTGTTCTGGTTCTTCGGCCATCCCGAAGTCTATATCCGTCGCTCTGCCCGCCATTCGGCATCGTTTCCGACCTGATCAGCACCCACGCCCGGAAGAACATCTTCGGCTATCGCATGATGGTGTGGGCGATTGTCGGCATCGGCGCTCTCAGCTTCGTGGTCTGGGCGCACCACATGTATGTCAGCGGCATGAACCCGAATTTCGGATTCTTCTTCGCCACCACGAACCCTGATCATCGCGGTTCCGACGGCCCTCAAGGTCTATAACTGGGTACTGACGCTGTGGCGGGGCGACATCCACCTCACGGTGCCGATGCTGTTCGCCCTCGGCTTCATCGTCACCTTCGTGAATGGCGGGCTGACGGGCCTGTTTCTCGGCAATGTCGTCGTCGATGTACCCTTGTCGGGAACGATGTTCGTCGTCGCTCACTTTCACATGGTGATGGGGGTCGCCCCGATCTTCGTGGTGTTCGGCGGCATCTATCACTGGTACCCGAAGGTTACTGGGCGGATGCTCGACGACCTGCTCGGCAAGCTGCATTTCTGGGTTACGTTCCTCGGCGCCTACGCGATCTTCTTCCCGATGCATTATCTGGGATTGTTGGGCGTGCCCCGCCGGTATTTCGAACTCGGTCCGACCGCCTTCGTCCCGCCTTCCGCCGCGACGCTGAACGTCTTCATCACCGTTGCCGCGTTGATCGTCGGCGCGGCCCAGATGGCGTTCCTGTTCAACCTGGCCTGGAGCCTGCGTCACGGCAAGGAGTCGGGCGGCAATCCCTGGCGCGCGACGACGCTGGAGTGGCAGACGCCGCAGACGCCGCCGGCGCATGGCAATTGGGGCCGCGATCTGCCGATCGTCTATCGCTGGGCCTATGATTACAGCGTGCCCGGCGCCGAGCAGGACTTCGTGCCGCAGAACCAGCCGCCGACCCCGCAGGCCGGTTAGGCGACGGCCGATGAGCGCTCTTGTCCTGTTCTTCGGGGTGATCGCGGCCATCGCCGCCTGGTGGCTGTCACGGCAAAGACTGACCGCCAAGCCGTGGCTGGAGGAGGGGGCGCTCGGCGACTTCGCGGGTGGTGGCGCATCCACCCTGCCGGCGGCGACGCTCGGGCTGGGCGTGTTCCTGGCGGTGGTCGGATCGCTGTTCGCCCTGCTGATCAGCGCCTATTCCATGCGGATGAGCGTGATCGAAGCCCAGCCGCTGCCCGCGCCGAAGCTGCTGTGGCTGAACACGGGGGCGCTCATCCTGAGCAGCGCCGCGCTGCAATGGGCGCATTTCGCGGCGAGGCGGGGGGAGATCGAGGGCGTCCGGGCGGCACTCTTCGCCGGGGCGGTCTTTGCGGTGGCCTTCCTGGCCGGCCAGCTTCTGGCTTGGCGCCAGCTGGCCGCCGCCGGCTATTACCTGGCCGCCAATCCGGCCAGTTCCTTCTTCTACCTGATCACCGGGGTGCACGGGCTGCATCTGGCCGGCGGCATCGTGGCCTTGGGTCGGACCACTGCCCGGGCCTGGAACGGCGTCGTCGCAACCGAACTCCGCCTGGGGGTCGGGTTGTGCGCCGCGTACTGGCATTTCCTGCTTGTACTTTGGCTGATTCTCTTCGTGCTGCTGACGCGTGGCGGGGATGATTTCCTCGCCATTTGCCGTTCACTGGTTGACTAGACGGGGCTGGACAGATGACGGATCCTGCGCTGACCCAAGGAGAAACACTCGTTCCGCCTGAAGGCTGGCGGGGCATTGCCACAGACTGGTCCTCGGACCAGCGGGCGTTCAAGAGCGCCTCCTGGGGCAAGGCCATGATGTGGATCTTCCTCCTCAGCGACACCTTCATCTTCAGTTGCTTCCTGCTGTCTTACATGACGGTGCGGATGTCGACGCAGGAGCCGTGGCCGAACGCCAGCGAGATCTTCGCCTTGACGATTGGCGGCAAGCGGATTCCGCTGATCCTGATCGCCATCATGACGTTCACCCTGATCAGCAGCAGCGGCACGATGGCCATGGCGGTGAATTTCGGCTACCGCCGCGATCGCGTCAAATCCGCCGTCCTGATGTTGGTCACAGCCGCTTTCGGCGCCAGTTTCGTCGGCATGCAGGCCTTCGAATGGACCACGCTGATCATGGAAGGGGTTCGCCCTTGGGCCAATCCCTGGGGCGCTCACCAGTTCGGCTCGTGCTTCTTCATGATCACCGGTTTCCACGGCACGCATGTGACGATCGGTGTGATCTTCCTGATCATCATGGCGCGCAAGACCTGGCGGGGCGATTTCGACCGCGAGACCCGGGGCTTTTTCACCAGCCGGAAGGGCAGATACGAGATCGTCGAAATCACCGGGCTCTACTGGCATTTCGTCGATCTGGTATGGGTCTTCATCTTCGCGTTTTTCTACCTCTGGTGAGAGGAAATCATGGCACAGGCAAGCGCCCACGCCGCGGTGCAGGAGCACTCGATCAAGCTATACCTCATGGTCTGGGGCTGGCTGTTCGTGCTCAGCACCTGCTCATATCTCGTGGATTATTTCGGCCTGCAGGGAAATCTCCGATGGTCCCTGATTCTGTTGTTCATGATCGTCAAGGCCGGTCTGATCGTCGCCGTCTTCATGCACATGGCCTGGGAACGGCTGGCGCTGATCTATGCGATCCTGGTCCCTCCGGTCGCCGTCCTGATCTTCGTCGGGATCATGATCTTCGAAGCCAACTACACCTTCCTCACCCGGGTGCAATTCTTCGGGGCGGGATCGTAAGCCCTGCATGACAGCGGGCCCGTGCCGATTGCCGGCCGAGCCCGCCCGAAATCCTGTGTCGCCGATCGCAACCGGTTCAGTGCGGCACCAGCCGACGATAGAGATGCCATGTCGCATGCCCGAGCACGGGCAGGACGATGATGAGGCCGATGAAGGCCGGAATCGCCCCGAGCAACAGCGCGGCCGTGACGATCAACCCCCACTGGGCCATGGCGACGGGGTTTTTCGCGACTGCCCAGATCGATGTCCAGATCGCCGTATCGATGCCCACCGGCCGGTCGAGCAGCAGCGGAAACGCGACCACGCTGATCGCCATGGCCAGGACCGCGAACAGGAAGCCGACCGCCATGCCGATGATGACCATCGTCCAGCCGGCGCCGGTCATGAACACGTCATGGGTGAAGGCCTGGATCGAGGCCGGCGGCTTTGGGGCCGAGCGTGGCCATATTAGATGGCCTCGGCCGCGAACAGCCAGACCACATAGAGCGCGATCATTATTGCGCCCTGCACGGCGATCGCGCCGAAGGACGGCGAGCGGAAGACGCCGAACGCATCCGCCCAACTGACCGGGTCGCCGCGTTCATGCCGCCGGCTCATTTCATAGAGGCCGGTGCCGAAGAGCGGGCCGAGCAGGGCGAAGCCGGCTGCAATCGGGGAACAGCAGCGGCAGCATATCGTAGCCAAAGGCCAGGCGCTCGACGATCAGTCCGATGATCGGATAGAGCACGCACAGAAAGAACACATCGGAGCGGTAGGCGCCGAAACGGCGACGCCCTTGCTGATCACATCCCGGAGATCCGCCGCCGTGATCTTGTGGACCTCCGGCCGCAGGGCATCGATGCTCTCTTCGTGGTGATAGACGGCGTGGCTCGCCTCTTCGACGGCATGGGCCGCAAAGCGGATCTGATCCGCACCCCATTCAATGGGATTTCGAACAGTCATGACCATTCCTCCGAACCCTATGTTCGAGCGGGTGTGATGGCCAGCCGTGGCCGAAAATCCCTTCCGGTCGTCGATCACGAGAACCGCAACCCGCCATGTCGGAAATCATACTCCGATTGGCGGTCTGCGTCCCCCCTTCAATCGGGAGCCGTGGATGCGGGAGTTGATGACATTACGTGCCCGGAGCGCGGGTGCTGTGCATGAACCATGATCTTCCACACGCCGTCTGCTCTGCAGAAAGGCAGATTCCGGCCATTTCTGCTTCTTGGTGCCTGAGGCATCGGCAACGCTGCCGTCATTGACATAGGCGATCCAAGCCGCGCCGCCGCTGATGTGGATGTCGGGCTCGACACGTTCCACTGATAGGTCTTGCCGGCGTCATGTTGGGCTTTGATAAGGGCCACAATGGAGTTTCCCGGAAAGCGGGCACCGCCGTCGAAGAGATAGAAATCAGATGCAACGACGGAATCGAACTTGGCGACATCGTCCACTGCCCATCGCAACGAATATCGTGTTCACGGCTGCCAGGATTTGGGCCTTATCGGCATCTGCCGGCTTCTGTTGGGCTTCAGAAGCCGAGAAGACGCCACCGTCGGCTGCGGCCGAGGGCCGGAAAAGAAGACCGGGAGCCCGGTTAGAGTGATCGCAATCAGAAACCCCAGGACGCGGCGATTTTTCAACCACCGTGGTGTAAATTATTTTCCCTCATGAATTCCATCCAGACTACAGACAATCGCGCTATATCGCGGAGAGTCGCGGGTTCTACCGCGGCGCCTGGCAAGGAGCCTTGCAGATCCATATTACGGGAGTGTTTCAAGGCCCCGGGGTCGTGAGACGTTCAACCCGTCGAGGGGATGTGTTCACGTCGGAGGTGGGTATCGGCTCGTCCGAAATGTCGAACTGCCTCAGTTTGGTCAGCTCGGCAGCCATCCGCGCCGATCGCCGCGAGTCTGTCGCAGGTTGATCGGCGCGATTGCTTGCCGTTCAGCCAGGTATCCTGTGGAGCGCGCAGAGCTTGTTGCCGTCCGGGTCGCGAAGATAGGCGAGGTACAAGCCGCCGAAAGGGTTTCGCGCAGGCCGGGCGGATCTTCGATGGACGTGCCGCCATTCTCGACCCCGGCTTTGTGCCACGCTTCGGCTTGCTCGGGACCATCCATCGCGAAGCCGATCGTTCCGCCATTGGCAAGGGTTGCCGGCTCGCCGTCCAAGGGCGTGGTCACCATGAAGGTCACGCCGCGATGCTGGTAGAGCAAACGGCCCCGTTGATCCCACATTGCCGGCTTGCCGCCCATGGCTGCGAACAGGGCATCGTTAGAACGCCTTCGACCGGGCTAGATCATTGCTGCCGATCACCATGTGACTGAACACGCAATTTACCTCCTTGTTGTCGGGCCCGTATCCCGCGGACGTTGCCGCGCACGGTAACGCTGCCTCTGTTACATCCGGGCGTGCCCGCTTCGCAATCCTCGCGCGCCAATCCGGTCGGCTGCGGCGCGGTTTCAACCGACAACCGGACCGGCCGCTTTCGGCCCGGCCCGGACTAATTGTCCTCGCCCGCCACCAGCCCCTGAATACCCCCGCCAGGATCCTCGCTAATACCCTCGGCTCCGCTTCGGCCAGGGCCGGCAGCCCGATCATCTGCCGCATCACCTGGAACCCGGCAATCAGCGATAGGATCAGCGCCGCGCGTTCGGCCGCGTGATCGCCCTGCAGGGCAGCGGTCATCACCCTTTGATGATGCGTCTCGACCTGGGTGCGCCAGAGTTCTGCGGCGCGCGGATTGGCGATCGAGCGCAGCATGATCAGGAAGCGTCGAGCGGTTGGTGGCGGCGGTCCCGGTCCGGTCGATCAGTGACGCGGCGAGGTCGCGGCCCAGCGTGCGGGAGTTGATCACCTCCGCGGTCAAAATGCCGGGGCACGCCATGGTGTCAGCCACGACATCGGCGAAAAGCTGCTCCTTCGAGCCGAATAATACCGGTTGACCAGCATCGCGGTCACGCCGGCGCCCTGGGCGATCTCGCGCACGCCGACGCCATCATAACCGGCACGGGCAAAAGCGACACGGGCGGAGGTCGAGGATCGCCGCGCGGGTGGTGACGGCGTTGCGGCGGCGCAAGGGAGCGGGGCTCTGCATCGGCTGCAGGGATCCTTGTAATTCTACGATCGTAAGACTTATCTCGTGGCCACAAGTATACGAGTGGAGACATGGCGCGGCAACCCGACGCGCCGCGAGCGAGACGGAGCGGGACCATGGATCTGCAACTGACCGGCAAGCGCGCCTTGGTGACCGGCAGCAGCTCGGGCATCGGCGCGGAGATCGCGCGGATGCTGGCGCGCAACGGCGTCGCGTCGTGGTGCATGGCCGCGACCGCGGCCGGGCCCAGGCGGTGGCGGACGAGATTGCGACGGCGGGCGGCACGGCCGTGCTGGCGCTGGGCGATCTCATGACGGCGGACGGGCTGGAGGCAGTGATCGCGGCGGCCGGGCAGAGCTTCGGCGGCATCGACATCCTGGTCAACAATGCCGGCGGCTCGGATAGCGGCACGGCGTCAGGCTGGTTCGAGACGCCGCCGGAGGATTGGGCCGACAGCTATCACCAGAACACGCTGCCCGTGGTGGGGCTGGCCCAGGCCTTCGTGCCGGCCATGCGCGAGTGCGGCTGGGGCGGGTCATCCAGATCTCGTCGCGCATCGCTATCTCGCCCTATGCCCAGTTCGGCGCCTATGGTGCGGCCAATGGCGGCGCTGACAATCTGACGCTCAGCCTGTCCAAGGCGCTGGCCGGTAGCGCGTCACCTCGAACGGCATCATGCCCGGATGATACATACCCCGCTGGTCGATGCCTGGTTCGCCGCCCTGGCGCGCGAGCAGGGCAGCAACGATCCGCGTGTCGGCCAGGAGTTTGCGCTGAAGCATGTGTTGCGCCAGACCGTAAGCCGGCTCGGCCAGCCGCAGGACATCGCCGCCGCGGTCTGTTTTCTAGCCAGCCCGCTCGCCGATTTCATCACCGGCACGACCATCCGCATCGATGGTGGCGCGACGCCGACGGTCTGACTGTTTCGCAGGAGAGCCGGCATGGTCTTGGAAAAACGCAAAACTCGGCAGCCAGGGGCTCGTAGTCTCGGCGATCGGCCTCGGCTGCATGGGCATGAGCCAGTCCTACGGGCCGGCCGATGAAGGCGAGGCGATCGCGACGCTGCACCGGGCACTCGATCTCGGCTGCAATTTCTTTGACACGGCAGAGAATTACGGGCCCTTCGCCAATGAGGCGCTGCTCGGCCGGGCGCTCAAGGGCCGGCGCGACCAGGCGGTGCTCGCGACCAAATTCGGCTCGCGCATCGTCGATGGCAAAAATTGTCGGCATGGATAGCCGGCCGGCACATATCCGCGACGCGGTCGAGGGCTGCCTCGGCCGGCTCGGCACGGATCACATCGACCTGCTCTATCAGCATCGGGTCGATCGCAGCGTGCCGATCGAGGAGGTCGCCGGCGCGGTCGGTGATCTGGTCGCCAGGGTAAGGTGCGCTTCTTCGGTCTGTCCGAGGCCGGCATCGCCAATATCCGCCGCGCCCATGCCGTGCATCCGGTCTCGGCGCTGCAGAGCGAATATTCGCTGTGGGAGCGCAATCTGGAGGCTGAAATCATCCCGGTGCTGCGCGAGCTGGGCATCGGCCTGGTGCCGTTCTGCCGCTCGGCCGCGGCTTCCTGACCGGCGCGGTGCAGCGAGCCGAGGAGTATCCCGAGGGCGATTTCCGCCGGACCGATCCGCGCTACCAAGGCGAAAACTACGAAGCGAATGTCGCGGCGGCGCGGCAGGTCGGCGCGGTCGCGGCGGCGAAACAGGTCAAGCCGGGGCAGGTGGCGCTCGCCTGGCTACTGCATAAGGGCCCGGACATCGTGCCGATCCCCGGCACCAAGCGGCGGAGCTATCTCGAAGAGAACATCGCCGCCGCGGCAGTGGCGCTGGATGGGGCCGAGCTGGCGGCGCTCGACGCGGCGCTGGCGCCGGACAAGGTTTCGGGCAGGCGCTACGCCGATTGGATCCTGGCGACGATCGACCGGTAAGGGGCTGCAGCCCCCTGGATTGCGCGCCGCCGCGGCACGATATGTCTCCATCCGGCTTTTGCATCGCGCTGAAGGAGATCGTGCCCCCCATGTTCGATACCGTCGTCAAATGGCTGACCGGCAGCCCCTCTGCGTCCGGTGCGCCGGATGACCTTCATGTCGCCATCGTGGCATTGCTGGTCCAGGCAGCGCAGATGGACGATCATTTCGACGCGTCCGAACGGGCGGCGATCGAGCGGCTGCTGTCCACGCGCTTCGCGCTCGATGCCGGGCACATCCGGGAGCTGGTCGAGACCGCAGCGGCCACGCGCCGAAGAATCGAGCCAGATCCTGCCCTTCACGCGGCTTGTCGTCGACCGGCTCGGACCGCCGGAGCGGGTCCTGGTGATCGAGATGCTTTACGAGGTCGTGCTGGCCGATGGCGAGCTGCATCCCGACGAGGACACGCTGGTCCGTCGCGTCGCCGGCCTGATCTACGTGACCGACCACGACCGCGGCGCCGCACGCAAGCGCGTGCGCGAAAGGCTCGGGCTGCCCGACTGAGCGACGCCCGTATACATTGCTACCCTTCGTCATGCTAGTGTCCCCCGGCACAAACCGCGGCAAGACGGGGGCATGAGATGATCACGGTCCATCACCTGAACAATTCCCGCTCGCAGCGGGTGCTCTGGCTGCTGGAGGAGCTGGGCACGCCCTATGAGGTGGTGCATTACCAGCGCAACGCGGCGACCAATGCTGGCACCGGCGACGCTGCGTGCCGTGCATCCGCTCGGCAAGGTCGCCGGTCATCACCCGATGGCGAGCTGACCTTGGCCGAGACCGGCGCCATCGTCGAATACCTGGCCGACCACTATGGCGCAGGCCGGTTGCGCCCGGCGCCGGGCACGCCGGAGGCGCTGCGCTGCACCTATTGCTGCATTATGCCGAGGGCTCGGCCATGCCGCCGCTGCTGCTCAAGCTCATCTTCGACCGGCTCGACAAGGGGCCGGCGCCGTTCTTCCTGAAGCCGCTGATCCGCAAGATTGCCGACACGGCGAAATCCAGCTTCATCGAACCGCAGATCAAGCTGCACCTGGATTATCTCGAAGCCGAAATGAGCAAAAGCGCTTGGTTTGCCGGGCCGGAGCTGAGCATCGCCGACATCCAGATGAGCTTTCCGCTTGAAGCCGCCCCGCTTCGCGCGGCGGCCTCGACGCCTCGCGGCCGCATCTCGCGCGCTTCTCGAGACGATCCACGCCCGCCCGGCTTATCAGCGCGCGCTCAAGACGGGCGGCCGCTATGATTTCGTGTCGTGATCACGGGGTGATCGCGAGCGCTGCGGGGCGGGCCAGCCGCAAATAGGAGATCAGGGCGAGCAGCGAGCACAGTGCCATCATGGCGGTCATCGACAGCGCCGAGCGCCCGTCATGCAGCAGCGCCACCAGCCCGCTCGCGACCGCCCCGGTCATCATCTGGATACAGCCGGTCGCGGCACCGGCGGCGCCGGCAATCTCGGGCAGGGGCTGCATGGCGGCCTGCATGGCGTTGGGCGCAATCAGACCGAAGGCCAGGATCGTGACGATCAGCAAAGTGATGACCGTCGGCAGCGGCATCCAGCCGGCCAGACTCATGAGCAGCATCAGACATGGTGGTAAGCGCGGCGAGCCCGAGGCCGGCGGCGAGCGGATAGCCGGGCGCGACGCCGCGGGCGCTCAGACGGCTGTTCACAAAAGCGCCCGCCATGATGCCGAGCGAGGTCGCCGCGAACACCAGGCCATAGCGTCTGGGCGGCAGTCCCGCGATGCCGATCAGATAGAGCGGCGAGCCGCTGACATAAGCGAAGAGCGCGCCGAAGGCGGCGGCATTGACCAGAATATAGCCGCGCACGAGCGGATGGGTCAGGACCCGCAGATAGTTGCGGGGCGACGACCGACGGCACCATCCGGTTGGCCGGATCGAGCCGCGCGCTCTCCGCGAAGCCGAACGATATGGCCAACAGCAGCAACAGGCCGATCCCGGCCAGGACCGCATGGATGCCGCGCCAGCCGACAAGGCCGAGCAGCGCCGCGCCCACCGTCGGCGCCAGCATGGGCACGACCATCATGGCGATCGTGACATAGGAGAGCTTGGTACGGGCGGCCTCGCCCTCGAACAGGTCGCGGACAATGGCCAAGGCGATGGTGTCGCTCGCGCCGGCCCCGGCACCCTGGACGACTCGCCACGCCAGCAGGTCGGAGAGCGACGGCGCCAGCGCGCAGCCGATCCCCGCGATGATGAAGAGCAGGCAGGCGAACACGATGACCGGCTTGCGGCCGTACCGGTCGGAGGCCGGCCCGTAGAGCAGGGGCGCCAAGCCGAAGCCGAGCATGAACAGGCTCATGGTCAAGCCGGCCTGGGCCGGGGCGACGTGAAGCGCCGCGGCCGTGGCCGTCAGCGCCGGCAGACTCATATCGATGCCGAAGGACGGCATGGCGACGAGAAAGCCCAGGAGCAGTGTGAAGGCGAGGGAGCGGGGCGGGATGCGCATGGTCTGATGATCCTTGGCGGGCCGATGCATGCCGCGGCGCCGCTGATTGCGGCGCCGCGGCGATGCGTTGTCAGTCGGAGCCGACAGCTCTCAGGCCCGCATTCGCGGCTGCGTCGCGCCGTACGCCGGCGGTGCCGCGATTTTCGGCGGTTTGGCCGATGATTCGGAGGATTTCGGCGCGGGTTGTCGATCTCGCCGAGTTCATCTCGGCCATCGCCGCTGCCCCGCGCGCGATGTGCCGGTTTATCGAGCACGGTCCGTACGGCGTCGCGCAGGGCCTTCCGGCGTCGGCTGGTTGGTCGCCAGATTGATCCCGACGCCAGGACCAGGCGACAGCGCTGCGTTGACGTCGGCCTTGTCCTCGGTCAGTCCCGCCGTGACGAGAGGAATGCCGTGCTCAGGGCTTGGTTGACGCTGCCTTAGCCGCCATTGGTGATCATCACATCGACCCGCGGCAGCAGCCATTCGAACGGCAGATAGGCTGGCCAGGCGGACATTGCGAGGGATCGGGCCGGGTATGGCCGTCCCGTCGGGCGGCCGCCCGCGGTGAGCGACCACGAGCCAGGTCGGGGTCATTCGCCAGCGCCGCCATCGTCGGGTGATCAGGCAGGCCGAAATTGTGGTTCGCCACTGTGCCCTGGGTGACCAGGACGACTTTGCGCGTGCCGTCGAGCTCATGCGCCCAGGGCGGCAGCGGCGCCTGGCTCGGTATGATCGGCAGGGCGCCGACGAAATGCACCGAGGCCGGGATGTCGCGCGGAAACTCGAAGCTCGGCGCCGTCAACTGCATATAGGCGTCGGCATAGGCGATGGTGGATGTCGAAGAGCGGCATCTGGATCGGCTCGCCGCCCAGGGTCTGCAGGAGGCGATTCGTGCTATCGCCCACCGGCCGATCGACCGCCTCGTAATAGTCTCGTGCGATGGACGGCATAGTCCCTGAGTTGCGTCAGGCTGGTCGCGGGCGGCAGGCCGATGAACATCGGCGCGCCGTCCGGACGGCGCCAGTGCAGGATCGACGTGCCGCACAGAACGACAGGCAGCCGTTCCGCCCGTTGGCCCGAGCAGCATCGGCAGCACGCCGAAGAACGTGTCGTCGGCAACGATGACATCGGCCGGGAATGACTCCAGCAGCTGCCGCACGCCTTTGTGCTGGTCGGGAATGGCATCGACGAACACGCGCTCCATCGCGACGCGCAGCCATTGCAGCCCTGGCGGCATGGATTTCAACTCGGGGTGCCATTCTGTGGAGGTCGTTCGAATCGAAATCCGCCTGTCCGGGGAGGGGATGGAACTGGGCACCGATCTTTTCGAAACGGTTGCGGAACGCGCTGCCCGTCAGGGCGGCGACCTCATGTCCGGCGGAGATCAGAATGCGCCCGATTGCCAGCAGCGGATTGACATGACCCGTCCCGGGAGTCGAAGCGATGAGTATTTTCATGCGATCCTCGCAGTTCGATTGTCGACACGACACAGCTGTGACCATCCAGTCCGGAACGCGTTCCGGCACCATGGTTCGAGCAAGGAGGACGCTGCAGCTTCGCGGTTACGCCCCGGCTTCGGATCGGCGCGAAACGGCTACAAGTGCAATGGGTAACGGTGTAGCGAAGGCGCGCGAGGCACCTGGAACCGCCCAGCCGTGCCGCCATCGATTGCGGCACGGCGGTACAAGGTCAGACGGCGCCGTGCGCTCTCAGGCCCGGATCGGCGATTTCGCCGCGCCCGCGAGCCAACGGTGTCCCGGCTTGCGGCCGTTAGACGGATGATCCGGAGTATTTCGGCCGGGGTGTCGATCTCACTGAGCTCCTCGGCCATCGCCGCCGCGTGCGAACGGTGGGTCGGTTCGTCGAGCACGGTCCTCACGGCGTCGCGCAGGGCTTCCGGCGCCGGCTGGTTGGTCGCCAGGTCGATCCCGACTCCGGACCAGGCGACGCGTGCGTTTGACGTCGGCCTTGTCCTCGGTCAGTCCGGCGGTGACGAGAGGAATGCCGTGGCCCAGGGCCTGGTTGACGCTGCCATAGCCGCCATTGGTGACCATCACGTCGACCCGCGGCAGCAACCATTCGAATGGTAGATAGCTGGCTAGGCGTGCATTGCCGGGAATGGGGCCTGGTATCGCATCGACCGGGCGGCCACCCGCGGTGACGACCACGAGCAGGTCGGGCTCGTCCGCCAGCGCCGCCAGCGTCGGCCCGACCAGCAGGCCGAAATCGTGATTTGCCATTGTGCCTTGCGTGACCAGAACGACCTTGCGCGAGCCGTCGAGTTCATCTGCCCAGGGCGGCAGCGGCGCCTGGTTCGGCAGGATGGGCAGCGCACCGACGAAATGCACTGAAGCCGGGATGTCGCGCGGAAATTCGAAGCTCGGCGCTGCCATTTGCATATAGGCGTCGGCGTATTCGATGATGGATTCGAACAGCGGTTATCGACAGCGGTTCCGACACCGTGGTTCTGCAGGACCCGGTTCAGGCGCTGGCTCACAGGCTGATCGACCCGTTCGTGAAAGGTCTGCGCGACCGCCGCATAATCCCTGAACTGCGCCGGGGTGGCCGCGGGCGGCAAACCGAGAAAAGATCGGAGCCTTGTCCGGACGGCGACAATGCAGGATCGAGGTGCCGCACAGAACGACGGCCGGCCGTTTCGCTTCGGTCCGAGCAGCATCGGCAGCACACCGAAAAACATGTCGTCGGCGATGACGACGTCGGCTGGGAAGTCCCTGCAGGATCTCCTGCATCCCTTTATGCTGAGCGGTAATGGCATCGACGAAGAAGCGGTCCATCCCGACGCGGATCCAGTCGAGGCCCGGCGGCATGGTTTTCAATTCGGGAGCCACCGTGTCCAAGTCGCTGAGATCGAAATCCGCGCCCGATGGGAAAGGCCGGAATTTCGCCCCAGTGGTTTCGACGCGCTTGCGGAAGGCGCTGCCGGACAGGACGACGATTTCGTGTCCTTCGGACATCAGGATGCGCCCGATGGTCAGCAGCGGGTTGAGATGACCCGTCGCAGGAGTCGAAGCAATGAGTATTTTCACGCGATCCTCGCACGCTGAATGTCGAGACGACAGAGCTGCGGCAGCCGATCCGGCGCATAGTCCGGCTCATCGGCTCGAGCGCGGAGGACAATGCGGAGCCGCGGTTACGCCCCGGCTTCGGATCGGCGCGAAACGGCTACAGGTGCAATGGGCAACGGCGTAGCGTCGCTGGACGAGGCAGCCGGAAGCCTGCGCTCGGCATCGAGCCTTCCGGAGCGATCCGGCCGTGCCGCCATCGACAGCGGCACGGCAATGCATGCTTAGACGGAGCCGTGCGCTCGCATGCCCCCGATCGGCGATTTCGCCATGCCGCGCGCCGGCGGGGCCCCGGCTTGCGGCCGTTAGGCGGATAATCCGGAGGATTTCGGCACGGGTGTCAATCTCGCCGAGCTCCTCGGCCATCGCCACCGCCCGCGCACGATAGGTCGGTTCGTCGAGCACAGTCCAGTACCGCGTCGCGCAGTGCTTCCGGCGTCGGCTGGTTGGTCGCCAGATCGATCCCGACTCCGGACAGGCGACGCGCGCATTCACTATCTGCCTTGTCCTCGGTCAGCCCCGCGGTGACGAGAGGAATGCCGAAGCTCAGGGCCTGGTTGACGCTGCCATAACCGCCATTTGTGACGAGCACATCCGACCCGCGGGCAGCAGCCATTCGAACGGCAGATAGCTGGCCAGCCTCACATTGCGGGGAAGCGGCCCGGTATCGCATCGACCGGGCGGCCGCCCGCGGTGACGACCACGAGCAGGTCGGGCTCGTCCATCAGCGCCGCCACCGTCGGGGTGATCAGCAGGCCGAAATCGTGGTTCGCGACCGTGCCCTGCGTGACCAGGACGACCTTGCGCGGGCCGTCGAGTTCATGGCGCCCAATCCGGCAGCGGCGCCTGGTTCGGCAGGATGGGCAGAACGCCGACGAAATGCACCGAGGGCGGGATCTCGCGCGGGAACTCGAAGCTCGGCGCCGCCAATTGCATGTAGGCGTCGGCGTATTCGATGACGGCCTCGAACAGCGGCATCGACAGCGGTCCGACGCCCAGGCTCGCCAAGAGACGATTCAAGCGAAGCGCCACAGGTTGGTCGACGGCCTCGCGATAGTCTTGAGCGATGACGGCATATTCTCTGAGCTGCGCCTGGGTGGTCGCGGGCGGCAGGCCGAGAAAGATCGGCGCTCCGTCCGGACGGTGACAATGCAGGATCGAGGTGCCGCACAGGACGACGGGCGGCCGGTTCGAGTGCTGTCCGAGCAGCATCGGCAGCACACCGAAAAACATGTCGTCGGCGATGACGACGTCGGCCGGGAAGCCCTCCAGGACTTGCTGCAAGCCCTCGTGCTGAGCAGGAATGGGATCGACGAACACGCGCTCCCGCCGGGCGCGCCGCTGTTCCAGCCCCGGCGGTATGGCTTTCAATTCGGGAGCCACCGCGTCGAAGTCGCTCAGATCGAAATCCGCATTCGCCGGAAAGGGCCGGAATTTCGCGCCGATCGCTTCGACGCGCTTGCGGAAGGCGCTGCCGGACAGAACGACGATCTCGTGTCCTTCGGACAGCAGGATGCGCCCGATGGCCAGCAGCGGGTTGAGATGACCCGTCGCAGGAGTCGAAGCAATGAGTATTTTCACGCGATCCTCGCACGCTGATTGTCGAGACGACAGAGCTCCGGCATCCGATCCGGCGCATAGTCCGGCTCATCGGCTCGAGCGCGGGGGGACACTGCGGAGCCGCGGTTACACCCCCGCTTCGGATCGCAGCGAAACGGCTACAAGTGCAACGGATCGCGGCATCGTGCAGATGGGGCAGGCAGTCGAGCCCTCTTCTGTCGGTCACGAATCCGGTCTAGCCTCTCCCGCGACGAAACCGGGGAAGGATTTCCGCC
>JBBCHB010000005.1:0-60581 GCA_037200015.1 Aliidongia sp.
ATGCTCGGCCGACACCACCAGGCGCGGGAGCTGTTCCGGCGCGCGACCGAAGCGGCGCCTCAGGTCCCGCAATTCCTCTTCAACCTGGCGGCGTCGGAGCGCATGCTCGGCGAGTTCGCGGCGGCGGAGGCGCGGTGTGACGCGCTGCTGCAACGCGATCCGGACAACACGCTGGCACTCTCGCTGCGCGCCGATCTCAGGACGCAAACAGCTGAGCGCAATCATGTTTCGGAGCTGGAGGCGCTGCTCGCCAAACCCGGCCGCGCCGATCCGGTAACGCTGCATTTCGCGCTCGGCAAGGAATATGAGGATCTGGGCGACGACCGGAACGCCTTCCGCCATATCAGTGCCGGCGCCACGCTGCATCGGCGGCGGCTGAACTACAATGTCGGTGCCGAGCTCGGTGTGATCGATCGCATCCTGCGCACCCAGACGGCGCAATGGCTGCGTGACGTGCCGCGCGGCAAGGAGGCCGTCGCGCCGGTCTTCGTGACCGGGCTGCCGCGCTCGGGCACGACCGTAGTCGAGCGCATCATCGCCAGCCATAGCGCCGTCGTCTCGGCTGGCGAGACCGGGTTGTTCCCGATCGAGATCGCACGGGCCGTTCGGGAGGCTCGTGGCGGCGCGCCCAATCTCTACACGCTCGGCCGTCGCTACGTCGAAGCAGTGACCGGCTTCGCCGTGCCGAAAGGTGCGCGCTTCATCGACAAGACGCTGCAGAACTATCTCTATTGCGGCCTGATCCACGCCGCGCTGCCGCATGCCAAGATCATCCTGCTGCGGCGGCACCCGCTCGATACCTGCTTCGCCCTGTACAAGGCGCATTTTTCCGGGACTTTTCCCTTCTCCTACGATCTCGTGGAACTGGCCGAATATTACCTCGCCTTCCGCCGCCTGGCGCAAGCACTGGCGTGCGATCCTGCCGCCGCACGCGTTCCGGGAAGTCCAATACGAGGCGGTCGTCGCCGATCTGCCGGGCGAGAGCCGCCGGCTGATGGACTTCCTGGGCCTGCCCTGGGAGGACGAGGTCACGCGGTTCCATGAGAGCGCCGCGCCTCGGCCACGGCCAGCGCCGTGCAGGTCCGGCGGCCGCTCTATGCCACTTCGGTCGGGCGCTGGCAGCGCCATGCCGAGGCGCTGGAGCCGCTGCGGGCAAGGCTGGCGCGCGAGGTGCCGCCCGAAGAGCTGGCCTGAGCATCGCAGCTTCGTCATTTGCCTTCGGCGGATCCGGGCGCCATGATCGCACTTCCCCTGCTGCAGGAGACATGCATGGCGATCGAGACGGTTCCCCTGGCCATTCTGGCGCGCGAGCTGGCGGCCGGCCGCAGCAGCAGCGTGGCGCTGACCGAAGCCTGCCTGGCGCGGCTTGCAGATCCGGCCGGCGAGGGGGCTCGCGCCTTCACGCGGGTCTATAAGGAAGCTGCCTTGACCGAAGCGGCGGCGGCCGACCGGCGCCGGGCCGCTGGCATCGTCGGCGGGCCGCTCGCCGGTATCCCGATCTCGGTCAAGGATCTGTTCGATGTGGCCGGCGAGACGACGCTGGCCGGCTCGCGCGTGCTGGCCGACGAGCCGCCGGCCATAGCCGATGCGCCGATCGTGCGGCGGCTGCGCGCGGCCGGCGCGGTCATCATCGGCAAGACCAACATGGTCGAATTCGCTTATTCCGGACTCGGTCTCAATCCGCATTTCGGCACTCCGGCAAATCCTTACGATTCCGAAAGGATCCCCGGCGGCTCTTCGTCCGGCGCGGGTGTGGCGGTGCCTTATGGCTTCTCTGCCGCCTCGATCGGGACCGATACCGGCGGCTCGGTGCGCATCCCGGCGGCGTTCAACAAGGTCGTCGGCTTCAAGCCGACCCAGCACCGCGTGCCCCGCGACGGGGCGATACCGCTCTCGACCTCGCTCGACTCGGTCGGCCCGCTCGCGCCGAGCGTGGCCTGCTGCGCCTTGGTCGATGCCGTGATGGCGGGCGAGGAGCCGCGGGCACTGGCCGAATTGCCGCTGCGCGGGCTGCGCCTGGCGCTGCCGCAGAATGTGCTGACCGAAGGCCTCGACACGACGGTCGGCCGCGCCTTCGGCCGGGCGCTCACGCGGCTGTCGCAGGCCGGCGCAGTCGTCACCGATGCTGCGCTGAGCGAACTCAATCTGCTCGGCAAGCTCGCGGCCTATGGCGGCATCGCGGCGCCGGAAGCCTATGCCTGGCATCGCCCGTGGATCGAGACGCGGCATCAGCTCTATGATCAGCGCGTGCTGACCCGCCTGCTGACGGCCGAGACGGTCAGCGCGGCCGACTACATCTCGGCCGTCGCCGCACGCGCCGATGCCATCGCTGCCTTCGACCGGGCGACGGCGGGTTTCGACGCTATTATCTGCCCGACCGTCGCGGTCGTGCCGCCGCGCTTCGATGCGCTGACCCGGGATGCCGATTTCCACATGACCAACCAGCTCGTGCTGCGCAACACCTATGTCTTCAACCTGCTCGACCGCTGCGGTCTGAGCCTGCCGTGCAGCGAGGAGGGCGAGTTGCCGGTCGGGCTGATGCTGGTCGGGCCGACGGGGGGCGATCATCGGCTGCTGGAGATCGGCGCCGCGGTCGAACGGGCACTCGCAGCATGAGCAATCATCACACCCTGCCGGTCGGTGCCGCGACCTGCCATTGGGGCTTCTTCGACGCCGCGCTCGATCCGGTGCTGACGGTGCAATCCGGCGATACGGTCACGATCGACACCGTCTCCGGCCCGGCCGACATCCTGCCGCCCAAGGGCTTCGAGGTGCTGCCGGAACATCTCGACGTGATCGAGAACCTGCAGCCGCGGGCGCGCGGCCCATATCCTGACGGGACCGGTCGCCGTTGCGGGGGGCCGAGCCGGGTGACGTGCTGGAGATCCGCATCGAGGCGATCACCCCGGCGCAGAACTGGGCCTATACCGCGATCGGGCCGTTGCGCGGGACGCTGCCCGAGGATTTCCCGATGCGCCGGCTGTGGCATACGGCGATCGATCGGCAGCGCGGCGTCGCGACGCTGCCCTGGGGCATGGAGCTGCCGCTGGCACCATTCTTCGGCGTGATGGGCACTGCGCCGCCGCCGGTCTATGGCCTGCAGAGCTCGATCGAACCGCGTGAATATGGCGGCAACATGGATCTAAAAGAGCTCACCGCCGGTACCACGCTGTACCTGCCGGTCTTCGTCGAGGGCGGGCGGTTCTCGGTCGGCGACGGGCATGGCGCGCAAGGCGATGGCGAGGTCTGCCTGACCGCGCTGGAGACGGCGCTGACCGGCACCTTCCGGCTGATCCTGCGCAAGGATCTGGATTTCAAACTGCCGCGGGCCGAGACGGCGACGCATTGGATCACGCTGGCTTCGATCCCGATCTGGACGATGCCGCCAAGATCGCGCTGCGCGAGATGATCGCGCTGATCGTGGCCGAAACCGGTCTTGCGCCCGAGGAGGCCTATATGCTGTGCAGCGTCGCTTGCGATCTGCGCGTGACGCAGCTTGTCGACGGCAACAAGGGCATCCATGCCATGCTGGCGAAATCGCTGCTGGAGCAGAAGCGCCGCGGCTGAGCGGCGTTACTTTTTGGCTTCCTGCTCCACGGCCGGGCCGTCGGGCCGGGCCGGCGCGTTCGGCGGTTCAGCGGCGCCGGCGCCCGGCTTGAGCGAGCCGTCTGGCTGCGGCACCGTGATCGGCGCGACCCACGACCGGTGCGACGCCGGTCTTCTTGTCGAGGCCGATCGATTTCGCCACGCCAGGGGTCACGTCGATCACCCGGCCTTTGGCGAACGGGCCGCGATCTTCGATCTTTACGACGTCGCTCTTGCCGGTATCGAGATTCGTCACCTTGGCCGTGGTGCCCAGCGGCAAGGTCTTGCTGGCCGCGACATGCGCGTTGGCATAGAGCCGCTTGCCGCTGGCCGTGTGGTTATGGCCGCGCTTCGGCCCGTAATAGGTCGCCTTGCCGCTTTCCTTGCGGCCCGAGGCGTCGATCTTGATCTTGGCGCCCGGGCGGCGGCTTGGCCTTCTCGGCATCGAGCTTCGCTGCCTCGGCCTTGGCTTCGGGACTTGCATTCGCCACCGCCGGCGGTTCTTCAGCCGTGGCGACGGCAGTCCCCATCATCAGACCGGAGATCCCCATCAGCGCTATCAGAACGGAACGCATTGTCCACCTCTGTCAAATCACATTCGACAGTAAAGACACCGTACCGGGCCGGCGGTTCCCGAAGAGACTTGGACAATTCCGTGGCGTATTGTGTCAGCCGTGTGCAGCCGCTGTGATGCTCGTGGCGAGTGCAATAGAGGTCATTGAGAGGCGCGCGATTTAGTTGGCTCACGCCTCCCAGCTGAACAGTTCGATCGGTTCGTCGAAGCCTTTCAAGCTGTGCAGTCCGATCGATACTGTCGCCGGATGGTCGAGATGTTCCGCGAAGCGAGCAGACATCAGGATCGGCTTGAAAGTCAGGCTGCACACCGTCTCGATCCGGCTGGTCAGATTGACGTCGCGGCCGATGACGGTGAAGTCGAGGCGCCGGCCCGAGCCGACATTGCCGTAGCCGACGATGCCGTGATGCAACGCCATGCCGGCATGCAGCTCGGCATCGGGCTCGCGCAATTCGGCGAGGCGGGCGAGGCCGGCCTGGGCGGCGCGCAGGCGCCGCAGCGCAGGCTTCGTTCGGCCCGGCGTCGCGATGGAAAAAGGCGAGGATGCCGTCGCCCATGAATTTCAACACTTCGCCGCCCTCGGCATTGATCGCCGGGACGATCTGGTCGAAATAGAGGTTGAGCAGCTCGATGATCCGGGTATGGGCGACGCGGTTCGACAGCTGGGTGAAGCCGCGCAGATCGCAGAACATCAGCGCCGCATCGACCAATTGCATGTCGCCGCGCCGGATATGGCCGGCCAGGATGCGCTTGCCGGTACCGGGACCGATATAGGTCTCCAGCAGGGTCTCGCCGATCGCGCGCAGGGTCTTGAGTTCGAGCACGGTGCGCAGCGGTTTCTGGATCCGCTCGAACAGGCGGATCTCAGCTTCGGTGAAGCCGGCGGGCCGGATGGTGCCGATCGAGACGGCGCTGACCGTGCCGTCGGCGTTTTCCAGCGGTGCCAGCACCATTTCGACCACGCCTTCGGCGACGAAACCTTCATAGAAAGGCGAGGCGGCCGCCTCCGGTGTGTCGAGCCGCTCGCGCACCCATTCCTTATGGGTCATGACATGGCGCAGCGACGATCCGAGGAAGATCGGCGAGTGGACGGTGCTGTGGCCGACGAAGAGTTCCGTCGCCTCGCTGCCCGGCGCCCAGCTCACGCGATGCGCCAGGATCTCCGGATGCAATGTGCGCATATGCAGGTTGAGCCGGTCGACCTGCGCGCCGGCCTCGCGCAGCCGCGCGCCGAGCTGTTCGACCAGGACCAGGGCGGTCCCGTGCTGGCATTCGTCGCCGACCAGCCATTCGACAATCTCGATCGCGCCGCAGTCGTCGAGGGCGGTCACGGCGCCGCGTCCTCGATGATCGCGACGGCGCGGGTCCAGCCGGCCGAGGCGGCGCGGATCTTGACGGGGAAGCAGGAGACCGTGAACCCGGAAGCCGGCAGGCTTTCCAGATTGTGCAGCTTCTCGAGATGGCAATAGCCGATCTCGGCGCCGGCCTTGTGGCCTTCCCAGATGATCGAGGGGTCATGCGTCTCGGCGAAGCGCCTGGCGGTGTGGACGAAGGGAGCATCCCAGCTCCAGCCGTCGATCCCGGTCAGGCGCACGCCACGCTCCAGCAGATAGAGCGTGGCTTCGCGTCCCATGCCGCAGCCGCTGGCGACATAATCCTCCTCGCCATAGCGTGTGCCGGCGCGGGTATTGACCAGGACGATGTCGAGCGGCTTCAGCACATGTCCGATGCGGGCGAGTTCGGCCTCGACATCTGCAGCGGTCGCGACATAGCCATCGGGAAAATGGCGGAAATCGAGCTTCACGCCCGGTTGGAAGCACCATTCGAGCGGCACCTCGTCGATCGTCCAGGCCCGTTCGCCGCGATTCATCGTCGGGTGATAGTGATAAGGCGCGTCGAGATGCGTGCCGTTATGGGTCGAGAGCTGGACGCGCTCGACCGCCCAGCCCTTGCCTTGGGGCAGCTGGTCGACGGTGAGGCCGGGGGAAAATGCCGGCGACCTGTGCGGCGGTCTGGTCGTGGTCGAAATAGGTGATGCTGGGCGCATGGCCGGGCGGATCGGCCGTGACGGTGTTCTCCAGCGGCACACTCAAATCGATCAGACGACGCGGCATGATTGGGTTCCTCCAACGGACCGTGGCAGAGTAGAGCCAAACAGGGATGGAAAGGCGAGGGAAACGAGATGACGCAGCCGGTGCGCAGCTATGTCCACGGGACCGGCGACGTTCCGCTGCTGGATCTGACGCTCGGCCAATTGCTGGAACAGACGGCGGCGAGGCATGGCGACCGGCCGGCGCTGATCGTGCGTCATCAAGGCACGCGCTGGAGCTATCGCGATCTCGACGAGGCGGCGAGCCGGTTTGCCGCCGGGCTGCGCGCGCTCGGCCTCGAGCGCGGCGATCGGATCGGCATCTGGTCGCCGAACAACACGGAATGGGTCGTGACGCAGTTCGGCGCGGCCAAAGCCGGGCTGATCCTGGTCAATATCAATCCGGCCTATCGCTTGTTGGAGCTGGAATATTGCCTGAACAAGGTCGGCTGCCGGGCGCTGATCCTGGCCGCCGCATTCAAGAGCAGCGACTATCTCGGCATGATCCGCGAGCTGGCGCCGGAACTCGGCACCCGTACGACGTTCGCGCGGCTACCGGAACTGCGGCATCTGATCGTGATCGGCGCCGAGGCCCCAGCCGATATGCGTCGCTTCGAGGATGTCGCGGCCCTGGCGACGCCGGCCCTGCTGGCCGAGATCGCCGCGCTCGGCCCGACCCTGCAATTCGACGATCCGGTCAATATCCAGTTCACCAGCGGCACGACCGGCGCGCCCAAGGGCGCCACGCTGTCGCACCACAACATCGTCAATAACGGCTTCTTCATCGGCGAGCGCATGCGGCTGACGCCGGCCGACCGGCTGTGCATTCCGGTGCCGCTCTATCATTGCTTCGGTATGGTGCTGGGCAATCTCGCCTGCGTTACCCATGGCGCGGCGATGGTCTATCCGGGCGAGGGCTTCGATCCGAAAGCGGTCCTGGAGACGGTCGAGGCGGAACGCTGCACCGGCCTCCATGGCGTGCCGACCATGTTCATCGCCGAACTCGACCATCCGGAGTTCCGCCGCTACGACCTGGCCAGCCTGCGCACCGGCATCATGGCCGGCAGCCCCTGCCCGATGGAGATCATGACGCGCTGCGTCAACGAGATGAATCTGCGCGAGATCACCATCGCCTATGGCATGACCGAGACCAGCCCGGTCAGTTTCCAATCCGCGACCGACACCCCGACCGCGCTGCGCGTCGGCACGGTCGGCACGATCATGCCTTATATCGAGGTCAAGATCGTCGATGCGGCCGGGCAGATCGTGCCGGTTGGGATACAGGGCGAGCTGCTGACCCGCGGCTATTCGGTCATGCTGGGCTATTGGGGCGACGAGGACCGCTCGAAAGAGGCGATCGATGCCGCCGGCTGGATGCACACCGGCGACCTGGCGACGCTCGATGCCGATGGCTATTGCCGCATCACCGGCCGGATCAAGGACATGATCATCCGCGGCGGCGAGAACATCTATCCGCGCGAGATCGAGGAATTCCTCTACAGCCACCCGAAGATCCAGGACGTCCAGGTGATCGGCGTGCCCGACCCGAAATACGGCGAGGAAATCTGCGCCTGGATCTGCCTTAAGCCCGGCGAGGCGATGGAAGCGGAGGATGTGCGGGCCTTCTGCCAGGGCCGCATCGCGCACTACAAGATCCCGCGCCATATCCGTTTCGTCGAGGAATTCCCGATGACGGTGACGGGCAAGATCCAGAAATTCGCCATGCGTGAGGCGATGGCGGCGGAGTTTGCCTAGAGCGGCCCGACGCTGCCCGGTTAAGGGCCAAGAAAAAGCGGCAGGCGATCTCTCGCCTGCCGCAACGGCTCAGAACTTGACCGAGCCCTTCATGTAGACGAAGCGGCCCTGGAAGTCGTAACTGCCCTCGGACAGCGTGTTGCACGAGCAGAGATCGCCGAAGATGACCGGCGGATCTTTGTCGAACAGGTTCTGCACGCCGACCGTCACGTTGATGTTCTTGTAGGCGTAAGTCGCGCTGACATCGGTATAGAAGATGCCCGCCGCCTCGTTGCCGGTGAAGTCGCAACCGCCGGGATTGTCGTTGAGGCACGTGCCCGGCGAGTCGTTCTTCACGCCGCCGAGATAGCGCTCATCGACATTAATCCCCCAGGAGTCCTGAGCGTAGGCGACGCCGAGACGGGCCTTCCAGCGCGGCTCAACCTTGAAGAGGGTCGTGTTGAAGGTGCCGGCCAGCTGATTGACCGTCCCGTCGGCGTTCTCTTCATCGTCCCGCAGCAGATACTGGGCGTCGCCCGAAACCTGCCAATGGCCGGGCAGATAGTTCTGCATGCCGATGAAGGCCGAGTCGAAACCATAGGTCAGATCGAAATCGATACCCTGCGTGTTCTCGTAGCCGAAATTGACGTTGGGCGCCTGGACCGCCGTGATATCGCCCGTGGGACGCGGGTGATGGAATTACAGGCACTCTGAATGTTCTCATTGAAGCAGGCGGCAATGGTGGAGTTCGGATCCTGGCCGCCATCGAGAATGGCGTTGCGGATATGCACGTTCCAGTAGTCGGTCGAGAGGGACAGGTTCTGGATCCAATGCGGCGTGAAGACCATGCCGACCGTGAATTCCTGGGAAGTCTCCGGTTTCAGATCGGAGTTGCCGCCTTCGAGCGTCGGAACCTGCGGTGCGGGCGCTTCGTCGAGTTGCGAGACGAAAGTCGCCGGATTGACGCCGACTTTCTTCAGTGCCGCTACGCAATTCGCCGAGCCGGCCGCGGAACCACCTACTTTCGTCGCGTCGGGTGCCGAAGCGCAGGGATCGCCGTTATAGGTCAGGAAGCTCTGGAACTGGCCGCCGAACAGCTCGGTGATCTGCGGCGCGCGGAAGCCCGTCGACTCACTGCCGCGGAAGCGGAAATCATCATTGATCGCGTAGTCGACACTGGCCTTCCAAGTGAGGGCCCGGCCGAAGCTGGTGTAGTAATCGTAGCGCGCGCTGGCATCGAGTGTCAGAGACTTGGCGAAAGGCGCATCCTTGAGCACCGGAACGTTCAATTCGGCATAGCCGGAGGAGACGCTATAGCCGCCTTGGGTCGGATTCGCATCAGAGTCGGCGTCGCCCGCGATGCGGACCGAGTCCGGATGGTCGAAGCCGCCTTCGTTGCGCTGCTCGACACCGAAGGCCATCGACACGTCGCCAGCCGGCAGATGGTAGATCGGGCCGCTGATATTGGCGTAGAAATAGTCTTCTTCGAGCTGGCTGTTATCGATATCGGTGTATTCGAGATACTTGATGTCGGCCGAGGTCAGCGGCGCGAAGAAATTGGCCAGATGGCAGCCCGATGCGACATCGACGCCGCAGGCAAACTGGCCGGTTTCCTGGCCGAGATGGAAAAAATTGACGTCGCCTTCGGTCTGATTCTTGGCATCCGACACGCCATAGACGTAGCCGATCGACCAATTGTAGTTGCTGAAGATCGTACCCTCGAGGCCGCCACGGATGCGGTAGGTCTGCACGTCGTTGCTATACACACGGTCGCCGCCCTCGAACGGGCGGAGATTGGCGTTGTTGATGTTCTGGCCGTACGGATTGTCCGGGTTCTTCGTGCCGTCCGGCAGGAACGCCGGGATCACCAGCCCGGGATAGACGAGAGTGGTAATGGTCGAGGAGAGCGGCTCGGGATTGAGCTGCTCGGTCGAGGTCCGGTCCGTATAAAACGCCTCGAGCACAGCCGTGACATTCGGCAGAATGTCGTAATGGCCCGAGAGATTGATCTGCTTCGTCTCTTGACCGACCGTCAGGTCCGGTTGCTGAGTCAGATCGAGAAACTCGCGCGTTTCGTTGGGCTGCGGTAGTGCACCGAAGGCGAGGCCGGGGATCTTGCTCAACGGCCCGCCCGGCGAGATGGTGTTGCTCGGATTGGCCAGCGGAACCACGTTGCCCGGCCCGAGGAAGGCAAAGGTGGTCGTGCCGTTGCCGATATTGCCGGTCAGGAAAGGCAGTTTGGTCGAGCAGTTCGCGCAGGCGGCAAAATTCGAACTGGCCGTGTTGTCACCGAGGAAATTGTTGGTCGCCCAGGGTCGGGCGGCTTGCGAGAGTGGGTCGGTATGGCTGGTCTCGACGTCGATCAGGATGTTGCCGCGGTCGAAATCCGCACCCATCATCGAGCCGGCGCTGTAGTTCAGCCCGTCGCCATAGGAAGTCTCGCCGACCGCGCCATGGATCTCGACGCCGTTGAAATGCTGCTTGGTGATGATGTTCACGACGCCGGCGATGGCGTCCGCGCCGTAGATCGAGGCGGCACCGTCGCGCAGCACTTCGATGTGGTCGATCATGTTGACCGGGATCGAGTTCAGATCGACCGCGGTCGACGAGCCTTGCGTGTCGGTCTCCGGAAAGCGGTAGCCGTTGACCAGGATCAGCGTACGGGCCGGGCCCAGATTGCGCAGGCCGATTTCCGACGCACCGTCGCCGCCATTGTTGGACGCGGCATTGAGACCGCCCGAGAAGTCGACCGAGGGCAGCTTCTTCAAGATGTCTTCGACGGTGGTCGATTTTTCCTTGGCGATGTCTTCGCTGCTGACCACTGTGATCGGGTTCGCGGCTTGGGCATCCGTATTGCGGATGCGCGTGCCGGTCACTTGGATCGTTTCCGTCGGCGCCGCCGCATCGCCGGTTTGCGGCGCGTCCTGCGCCAGCGCCGGCGACATCCCCAGCGCCGCCAGCGCGATCAGGCTCACTTGAGAACCGGCAAGCCAACGCCCCCTGAATTTACTCCGCGCACCAGTCATAGATTGAATCTCCCTCGATCGGCAAAGCTTCGACCGGCATCCCCTGCCTGTCACGAATCTTCCGTACGATCGAGGTTAGCATTGGTGGCGACCTATACTGGATAGGCTTGGTGGAGCTGACGCGGTCTTTGCTGTCGATGTTACTTCGGGATCACGGAAAATTCTGCAAAGTGCTGGAGAGTCGGCATTTTTTCGAAACATTATCTCCATTAATACTTTATCGGGTAACTGCCGGGTTACCGATTTTTCGGAAACGGCGTTTTTGGTAAACCCATATGGTACCAATTGCCGCCCGGCCATCTGGATTTAACCCTGGACCCGGCAAGGCGATTGCCGCGCGAAGGCGCCGTCCCTGGTTTCGAAATGGATGTGCCACTTTCCCCGGGCTTCGCCCCGTTGGGGGGCTCTTTCATAAGCCCCTCAGGCGCACGGATAAGGCGACGCGCGCATTGCAAACCCTCGCCCGCTTGGCGCTACGGGATTCACACATTGGGTTGGCAGGGGCTCAGGTTTGACTTTGGGCGATGAAGTATCCCTCTGCCATGGCAGCGAGCCGGTCCCATCCGGCTCGCATAGTCTTTGGTCCTGGTGGTTTGTAGTAGCAGTTCCATCCGCCGAGCCTGGCGACGATCCAGGAGAGCCAAGGTAGAGACTTGGGGGGATGGGGATTTTTCTGGCGCTCGGTTTTGCGTTCCAGGGTGGGCCCGATAGCGGCTGCGGCCTTGATGAGATCTGGGCCGGCGACGTCGGTTGCCTGGCGCGGGCCGCCGTCGCGGGCATCGACGAGTTGGATGGTCCGGACGGCAGCGGCGAGCCCCAAGGCGGCCAGCTTGAAGAGCCGGCTTGCCTCCTGCATCTGCACCTCTTCAAGGGCAAGACCATCGCTTTTGAGGGCTCGGAAGGTCTGCTCGATGCGCCAGCGCAGGCGGTACAACCGAACGATCTCAGAGGCACTCTTGGCATCTGTTGCCGGCAATGTGGACAGGAGGCGCCAATGGAGTGGCGTGGTCCCTGTCGGCGGCTCTACCTCCTCGACATCGACCAACGTCAGGGTGACGCTCTCGGGGTCTGCGGGATCGGCACCATTACGGGGACGCTTGATCTCGACCGTACCGGCCTTGAGCCGCACCACGGCGGTTCGACCTTTGTCGCCCGGTCCCCGTGACGGCACGGGCACAGCGTAAACATCGAGCACAGACCAAGCCTGTGTGGCAGAAAACAGCCGTTCGTACTCCTCGACTACCCGGTTCTGCGACGCGCGGACCACCAAGTCGACCCCCTCGGGACATTGAGCGAAGACGCTGTAAATGTCGCTTTCACGGTCGCCGACAACGATGAGGCGGTCAGCCTCGGTGCAACGCGCGGCGGCTTGCCGCACGCCTTCGAGCCATCGACCCGACTCCTTTTCGGCAAGCTTCCGCTTGCGGCGGTCACGGCAGGCTGAGCCGTCATTATCCTGATCGCGCGTCCAGATCTGCGCATCAAGCAAGCCGACAACGGCTTCATCGGCGGCATCGACGGCGATCACCGGATGAATGAAGAAACCGAGATCGCGACCGTTTCCCGCGCACCCTAGACCACGCCGAACCAAGTCGCGGCCGCCGTAATTGATCTCCGTCGTGTCTTGGACCGCGACAATAGTTCGCCCGGCGCACCGCGCCGCCGTCCGCTCACTCAACGTTTCGATGATCTCCGCCGGCGTCACCTCCGGCGAGCTCAAAAACCGATGCGCCGCAATCTCCCCAGCCCGATCTTCTCCGATCTGCCGGATCACCAGCGATCCCGTCGCGACAATCCGCTCAAAAAGCCAAGCACCACGCTCCGCGCGACGACGATCCCCAAACAGGCCAAGCGGCCAAAAATCTGCCACACCAAACCTCGCTAAGCTCAAGCCATCTTCGAACCATGGACAGCTTGAGCGCGCAAGGAAATGTGTGAATGCCGTAGCGCTTGGCGGGAGAGGGTGCTGAGCGAAAGCGAAGCGGGTGAGGGGGAGTGCGCCGGATGGGCCGATAGCGACCGTTGTCGGCGCACTCACCCGGCTCGTTCCACTCGCCACCCTCTCCCGCCAAGCGGGCGAGGGTTATTGTCGGGCGATCCTAAAATCTTATCGTTCTAATTCGCTACTTCGCTCAACGGAGTATCGGCCAAACTCGGCGCGGCCTGGGCGATTTTTCCAAAGAACAGGCGCGTATCCGCCTCATGGCGGCCTTTGACATAACCTGACAGTGCGAAGCCGGCATAGACCAGGAACTTCAGGCACTCCGAGTCCGAGATGGCGCAATAGGCATGGATCCGGTTGCCCTCGAGCGATTGTTCCATCGCGGCGACGAGCCGGCTGCCCAATCCGCACCGGCGATACCGGCGGTCCACCATCAGCCGCGCCAGCAGGTAGGACATCTCGATCGAAGGATCCTTGCGGATCGACAATTGTCCGATGATCGCCCCTTCGTCCTGGAGCACCCAGCAGCGTCCCCCGGCAATGTCCCGGCGCAAATCGTCACGACCATAGCTGGCGGTGAAACTGCCGCCTCGGGCGAGGCCGTCGAGGTCCGTCTCGACTGCGGATCGCAGCTCCGCATTGGCCGCCGGGTTGCCCGGCTTCACCACATCCGTGGCAAAGCGGAACGTGCTGGACCGTCCTTTGGACACGCCGCGGGCGATGATATGCCGCTCGGACAGGATCCGGAGGGCCCGGCTCACGGCCTGCGGCCGCATTTCCAGGATTTCCGCAATGGCACGGGTATCGATGGCGGTGTAGCTGTCGAAGGAGAGACGGTCCTCTAGGCAACGCAGGACGCGATGCGCCTCCAGGCGGAGTTCGCGGTCGGCCGCGATGGACAATAAATCAAGACGAGTCACGACACCCTCGCGCCGCTGCAAGGCCGGCCCGGCATTGCGCTGTGGCTGATCGAGGCTTGGGCGATGGGCATCCTGCGCTCCTGGTGGCATCGAACGGCCGGCGGCAGGCTGCGCCGCCAAGTTCGTCCATCCGCTCGGTCCGAGGGAAATGCCGGTCAGCGACCGGATCGGTAGCCAAGACGCGCGCGGCGGGGGCGAACTTCCCGCGACGGAATGTCATCTCCGGATACGCGAGGACTTAGTATAGCCTCACTTATAGATAATCTGTAAAATCGATTGTTCTCATAAAAACGATGCATTGGATTTATGATTCGGCGAGTGCGATCTAGACACCAGACAATCTGGAGATCGCCGCCATGTCCCTCCTGCTCACACGCCCCTCGGTCGCCCTCGCTCAACCCGCCAGCACTTCCAGGACCAGCACCTCCGGGGCCGGCGCCGTCCTCGGCTGGGCCAAGTCGGCGCTGCCGGGCCTGGCTTTGACGGCCGGCATTGCCGGGTTGGCCTTCGCGTTGCACCAACTGCCGGGTGTCGGCGTGCTCAGCCCGCTTATCCTGGCGATCCTGCTTGGCATCGCGTTTCACAATCTGATCGGCACGCCGCGCCGGGCCAAGGCGGGGGTGACGTTCAGCCTGCGCCGGATCCTGCGCTTTGCGATCATCCTGCTCGGTTTGCAGCTGACCGTGGCGCAGGTGATCTCGGTCGGCGGCGCCGGGCTCGGCATCATCGTCGCGACACTGGTCGGAACCTTCGGTTTCACGGTCTGGCTCGGGCGTCGGCTCGGCGTCGAAAGCAGGCTGGCCCAACTGATCGCGGCCGGCACCTCGATCTGCGGCGCCTCGGCGGTGATCGCCTCGAATACGGCGATCGAGGGCAGCGACGAGGATGTCGCCTATGCCGTGGCCTGCGTCACGATCTTCGGCTCGCTGTCGATGTTCCTCTATCCGCTGGCGCCGGCGCTGCTGCATCTCGATGCGCATCGCTATGGCCTGTGGGCCGGGGCGTCGATCCACGAGATCGCCCAGGTCGTCGCCGCCGCGTTCCAGAACGGCAAGGAAGCCGGTGATTTCGGGACGATTGCGAAGCTGTCGCGGGTCACGCTGCTGGCGCCGGTCGTGCTCGCGCTCGGCTGGATCGCCGCGCGCCGCCGGGGCGGCCATCAGGGGCCGCGCAAGGCCGCGCCGATGCCGTGGTTCGTGCTCGGTTTCGTCGCCCTGATCCTGGTCAACAGCCTCGACATTCTGCCGGCCGCGATCAAGACCGGGTCGGTGCCGGTGACGACCTTCCTGCTGTCGGTCTCGCTGGCGGCAATGGGGCTGGAGACCGATATCCGCAAGCTCGCGGCCAAGGGGCTGCGGCCGCTGCTGCTCGGTGCCGGTGCGTGGCTGTTCATCAGCGGCCTCAGCCTCGGGCTGATCTACGCCTTCGACTGAGATCCGCCGATCCGCATTGGAGACGGGCGCCGAATGGCGCCCGTCTCCGTTTCAGGATCAGAACTCCTTGGTGATGCCGGCGAAGATGGTCCGGCGCGGGCCGAATTGGTTGGTGAACTCGCCGATGCCGGTGCCGCTGCGCAGCAGATAGGTCTCGTCGAGCGCATTGATCAGGTTGAGGCTGACCGTCAGCGCGCCGCCGGGCACCTCATCGAACCGATGCGAGACGCCGAGATTGACCTGTTCGTAGGACGGCACGGTGCCTTCGTTGATCGTGTCGTTGCCCGGCTGGTCCCGCAGGCCGGTGCCGGCCAGGATGTCGGCGCTGTATTTGGTACCGTCCTCGCTATAGGTCACGCCCGCCGAGGCGGTCATGCGCTGGCTGTGATCGGTGTTGATGAGGTGAGTGGCGGCGAAGGCGAGGTCGGCCGGATCGAAGCTGAACTGGGCCGAGTTGATGCCCTCCGCCTTCTGCTGCGCGATCGCCAGATTGCCGTAATAGCTGAAATGGCCGAGCTGGTACGACGTGGTCAGCTCGACGCCCTTGTTGTAGCCGACATTGTAATTGAACGGCGTCAGGATGACCGGCGAGCCGAACTGTCCTTCATCCAGCAGGTTGCGCGAGTATTTGTAATAGACGTCGATGCCGACCTTCAGATTGGGCAGCACGTCCTGGATCACGCCGGCATCGAGGTATTGCGAGCGCTCGTTCTTGATCGGCGAGTTTTGGGTGCTGGCCGGCGCCGCGCTGGTATTGGCGAACAGATTGACCGCCGAAGTCGCGACCAGTTCGAGCGGCGGCGGGGTGAAATAGCTGGCATAGCCGGCATGGACCACCGTCGAAGGCGTGGCCTGCCAGACTGCGTTGACGCGCGGGCTGATCTGGTCGCCCTCGGTGAAGCCGTTCACCACGTCGAACCGGCCGCCATAGTTGAGCGTCAGATCGGGGACGATCTTCCACTCATCCTGAACGTAAACACTGTAGGTCCAGCCGGTCTTTTCCGAATCGGCGACGACATTGGTCGTCGTTGTCGCAAAGATCGGATTGCCCCCGGCATCCGTGCCGGTTTGCGCCAGGACGTTGGAATTGGTCTCCGCGGTCACATGCTCGCCCGTCCAGAGCAGCCCGGCCCGCAGCGTGTGGTCGTCGCTCAGCCGATAGCTGCCATCGGCCTGCAGGCCGGAGGCGAAGCTGCTGCGGAAGGCGTTCTCCGCAATGCCGGTAAAGGCGAGATCGCCGATCTCGTCCGGGTGGTAATGCAGCGTGCTGTATTTGGTGAAGGCCGTGATCTGGAAATTCAAATCGTCGGCCGAGTGCAGGAAGGACACTGCACCGAACTGGCTGCCCTCGGTCTGGTGCTCGTTCAGATCGGCAGAATTGACGGCCGAGATCGGCGTGCCGTTGATCGCCGAAATGCCGGCCAGCGGAGTCTGGCCCGGATTGTTCGGGATCTGGAACTGGCTGTTGAAGGTGCCGATCATCAGACTGACCTTGTCCGATGCGTCCAGGATCTTGTCGAGATAGGCGAAGCCGTGGGTCTGCAGATTGTCGTCGTGGATCTGGTTATAGGCCGGGGGTGACGGCATCGACGCCGTGATTGCTCTGCAGGTAGTCGCCGGAGACGAAATAGCTGTAGCCGTCGGTCGAGCCGCCATATTCGACGCTTGGATTGACCGTGGCCGTAGCTGCCGCCATAGAGGCCGATCTGGCCGCCCGACTGGAACAGATCCGACTTGCTGTCGATATCGATGATGCCGGCGGTGCGCAGCCCGTATTCGGCCGGCAGGGCGCCGGTCACCAGATCCATCGAACCGACGAAGCGCGGGCTGATGCTCTGGCCGAAGAAGCTGACGCCGTCGGGCAGGATCACGCCGTTGATGCGGTACTGCACGTTCAGATGCTCGTTGCGGACATGCAGCCCGCCATTGGCCAAATTGTCCTGGTCGACGCCGGGCGCCTGCAGCGTGATCTGGTCGATCGGGTTGTTCTCGCCGCCCGGCAGGTTCTCGATGGCTTCATGGGTGAAGGTGTAGGTCGAGGCGCCGATGCTGGGCGAGATGCTGTCGCGCGCTTCGTTCAGTCGCTTGGCGACGACCGAAATCTGTTCGGTCGCTTCGCCGGGCGGAGCAGCTGGCGTACCGGTCGTCGATGTCTGCTGCTGCGCCTGTGCGGGCGAGGCCGCGCACAGCAGGACAAGGGAAAGGGCCGTAAGACCGGCTTGAGGTCCGTAGGTCGGCACGGGGGCAGGCCGGCGGCCTGCCGCTGCGTTGCGACGCATGAGTGTGCTCCGTCAATAAATCAAGGCGACGCCGTCCGGCACGGGGGACCGTGCGGGCGGCTGCAAAAATCGGATTTGATTTCAGACGGATGGTGGTGCGCGCGATTGGAACAGGCGGAACGGCGCGGCATTCGGCAACTCGCGCCCGCCTGCCGCGACCACCGCGCCCGCCGGCGTGAGCGGCGCCCGGAGCAGAAAGGGCAGGGGGCGGCACGGCGACGGCGACCATCTGCATCGCAGCGCAGATGGCGCAGACATCGTCCACGGCGCCGGATTGCGGACCGGTCGAAGACGGGTCCGAGTGGTTCCGTTCGACGGATTGATGCGCGACGGCACCGTGGTCCTGCCCGACCAGGAGGCCCGCCGGACCGAACAGCTCTTCCGGATGTATGTGCCCGGCCGAAACGGCGAGCTGTAGCCACAGAGCGAAAAACGGCAATCCGCCCGCCCCCAAAGCCTCAGCTTCGCACTTCGCAACATCCGGAACCGAGCCCCCTCGTCTGACGCCCCCGCAGGGTGACGGAGTAGTACATTATAACATTATGTGAGCCGTCATGTCAGGATGTCGCAGCGGACCGGCTGTGACCGCGCGGGTATTCGAAACGCACCCCTAAGGGTATGCGGCAGATGAGCTGCTGTCCGCGGCTATAAATTGACGACCGGTCGATCTCGGTCAGGGCGATGTCCCGTTACCGATAGCGCGTCGACGGAGCCAAATACGCCAAAATAATCATCGGCATTGCAAGGGCGCTGTCTTGGCAACTTAAATAAGTTTCGGCGATGTATTCTGTCGCTTTTCAAGATTCATATGCGCTTTTACCGCATCCAACTGACGGCTGCGGGGTTGAGTCGGTGTCGCCGTTCAAGGCGGCCAACTTTCGGAGGAAACATGGCTCAGTCTCATCACACCAAGGCTGCCGAGCATCACGACGCGGCTGCCAAGTCGCATCGCACCGCGGCCGAACACCACGGCAAGAATGATCACGCCGCGGCCACACGAGCACTCGGCAAAGGCACACACTCACTCCGAGGCGGCGCACAAATCGTCGACTGCCGCGCATGAGAAGAGTGCCGAGACCCGGGGCAAGAAGTAGCGAAACCGGCCGGGGCGAACGCGCCCCCGGCCGCGTCCGGCACCTCGGGAACTGCGGAGCGCGGACAGGTCCACAAGGCGGTGGCGCTTGGAAACAGACGCCATGTCGCATCTTGACAGATGGAGCAAGCTGTCGCGCAATGAAGGTCCGGGCCTGAACTGGTTCGGCCGGCTCCGAATAATGGCGCCGGATAAGGTTGGTGGGAGGCGTAATGGGTAATAGCCCAGGCGAGCGCGCCGGCTTCGATGCCGCGCTGCTCCGTCAAGTTGGAAGCGGTTCGCGCCTATGGCCGGACTATTTCGATCGGAGGCCGCGTCCCGCGCCCCGCGATTTCCTCGACAAGCTGAGCGGCGAAAGCGGCCCTTAAGGCCGGACATGGCACGCCTACACATGGCCGCCCTGCGCGGCATGGCGTCCCGGGTGCCTGGTTTTCGCCAAAATGCGGTCTAATAATACTGCCCGAAGATGCGAGGGAGAAGTCGCCTTGAAGCCGACTGACATCGCCGATCCTACTTATTTTCACAAGGTTGTCGATTGCCAATGGGCCTGTCCGGCCCATACGCCCGTGCCCGAATACATCCGGCTGATTGCCGCCGGGCGCTACACAGACGCCTATATGATCAACTGGAAGTCCAATGTCTTCCCCGGAATTCTCGGCCGGACTTGCGACCGGCCGTGCGAGCCGGCCTGCCGGCGCGGAAGGGTCGAGGAGCAGCCGGTCGCGATCTGCCGGCTGAAGCGCGTCCGCTGCCGATTACAAGGACGACATTTCGGACCGCCTGCCCAAGCCGGCCGGGGCGCGTAACGGCAAGCGGGTGGCGATCATCGGCGCCGGGCCGGCCTCGCTGACCCGTGGCGCGCGACCTGGCGCCGCTCGGCTATGAGGGTCGTGCTGTACGACGGCGACACGCGCGCCGGCGGCATGATCCGCAGCCAGATCCCGAAATTCCGACTGCCCGAGACGGTGATCGACGAAGAGGTCGGCTATGTCCTCGATCTCGGCGTCACGACCCGCTTCGGCGAGCGCGTCGAAAGCCTGAAAGCGGTGCTGGGCGGACGATTACGATGCGGTCTTCGTCGGCACCGGCGCGCCGCGCGGCCGTGATCTGGATCTGCCGGGGCGGCAGGAGGGCGCGGCCAATATCCATATCGGCATCGACTGGCTGTCCAGCGTCTCCTTCGGCCATATCACCGAAATCGGCCGTCGCGTCATCCGTGCTCGGCGGCGGCAATACCGCGATGGATTGCTGCCGTTCGTCGCGGCGGCTGGGCGGCGACGAGGTCAAGGTCGTCGTGCGCAGCGGCTTCGAAGAGATGAAGCCTCGCCCTGGGAGAAGGACGATGCCCAGCATGAAGGCATCCCAATCCTCAACTTCATGGTGCCCAAGGCCTTCCTGCACGAAAACGGCCGGCTGACCGGCATGAGCTTCGAGAAGGTCAAGGCGGAGCGCGACGAGAAAGGCCGGCGCAAACCTGGTGCCGACCGGCGAGCCGGAAGTGGTGATCCCGTGCGACGATGTGCTGATCGCGGTCGGGCAGGAGAATGCCTTCCCCTGGATCGAGCGCGACATCGGCCTCGACTTCGACCGCTGGGGCATGCCGGTGGTCGATACCAAGACCATGCAATCGACCCAGCCCAAGGTATTCTTCGGCGGTGATGCCGCCTTCGGGCCGAAGAACATCATCTGGGCCGTGGCCCACGGCCATGAAGCGGCAATCTCGATCGACAAATTCTGCGAGGGCGAGGATGTCGCCCAAAGGCCGCCGCCCATGGTCAATCTGGTCAGCCAGAAAATGGGCATCCATGAATGGAGCTACGACAACGACGTCTCAACGACAAGCGGTTCAAGGTGCCGCATAAGGAGCTGTCGCTGGCGCTGAGCGACATCAAGGCCGAGGTCGAGTTGGGCTTCGATCCCGTGCTCGCCTTCGAGGAGGCACAGCGCTGCCTCAATTGCGACGCCGAGACGGTCTTTACCGACAAGCTCTGCATCGAATGCGATGCCTGCGTCGATATCTGTCCGATGGATTGCATCAGCTTCACCCAGGACGGCGACGAGGCCGAGCTGCGCGGCCGGCTGAAGGCGCCGGCGCTCAATCTGACCCAGGACATCTATGTCTCCGGCCTGCTCAAGACCGGGCGCGTCATGGCCAAGGACGAGGATGTCTGCCTGCATTGCGGGCTGTGCGCCGAGCGCTGTCCGACCGGGGCCTGGGATATGCAGAAATTCTTCCTCGAGATGACGCAGGCTGGTCGGCATGTCACACACGGTAGAACGGGAACCTGCCCGGGAACGGGTTGCAAGCCCTCAACGAATCAACGACTTCGTCGTCAAGTTCGCCAATGTCAACGGCTCGGCTCGGCCAGCTCGAACCAGCTCTTCGCCAAGGCGATCCTGCGCATGGGAATTCCGGTCGTGTCCCGGAACATCTTCCCCTCGAACATCCAGGGCTTGCCGACCTGGTTCGAAGTGCGTGTGTCGGAGGCCAATCACCTCGGCGCCCGCGGCGGCACCGATCTCATGGTGGCGATGAACCCGCAGACCTGGGGACAAGGATATCGCCTCGATCGAGCCCGGCGGCTATCTGTTCTACGATTCGACCAAGCCGCTGCCGCCCGAGAAATTCGGCAAGGATGTCACCGTCATCGGCGTGCCGCTGACCGAGATCAGCAACCAGCGCTACAGCGATCCGCGGCAGCGCCAGCTGTTCAAGAACATCAATCTATGTCGGCGCACTGGCGGCCTTGCTCGACATGGACATGAAAGTGGTCGAGACGCTGATCGGCGAGCAGTTCAAGGGCAAGGACAAGCTGATCGCGCCCAATATCGAGGCGTTGCATCTCGGCTTCGACTACGCCAAGGCGCATTTCGACTGTCCGATCGGGTTGCGGCTGCGACATTCCGACAAGGTCGGCAACCGCATCTCGATCGACGGCAATGCCGCCGCGGCGCTGGGTGCGGTCTATGGCGGTGCCACGGTCTGCGCCTGGTACCCCGATCACACCCTCGACCTCGCTGGCCGAAGCGTTCCAGCGCTATTGCCGGCGTTATCGGCAGGAGCCGGAAACCGGCGCCAATCGCTATGCCATCATCCAGGCCGAGGACGAGCTGGCCTCGATCGGCATGGTGGTGGCGCGGCATGGAACGGCGCGCGTGCCTTCACCGCGACCTCGGGGCCGGGCATTTCGCTCATGACCGAGTTCATCGGCCTGGCCTATTTCGCCGAGATCCCGGCCGTGATCTTCAACGTGCAGCGCGGCGGTCCGTCGACCGGCATGCCGACGCGCACGCAGCAGGCCGATATCCTGGCCTGCGCCTATGCCTCGCATGGCGATACCAAACACGTCCTGCTGTCCCCGAGGATCCGAAGGAATGCTTCGATTTCGGGGCATTGTCCTTCGATCTGGCCGACCGGCTGCAGACGCCGATCTTCGTCATGCTCGATCTGGAGATCGGCATGAACGAGCGGCTGTGCGAGCCGTTCCAATGGGATGACGAGCGCCGTATGGATCGCGGCAAGGTCATGACCGCGGCGGAACTCGAAGCCGGCAAGGAGTTCGGCCGTTATCTCGACGTCGACGGCGACGGCATTCCCTATCGGACATATCCCGGCACGCATCCGACCCGCGGCAGCTTCTTCACCCGCGGCAGCACGCGCGACCGCTACGCCAAATACAGCGAGGAAGGGCCGGTCTATCAGGACAATATGGAACGGCTGCTGCTGAAATTCGAAACCGCCAAGAAGCTGGTGCCCGGCCCGATCCTCCGGCAGGCGCCGAAGCCGACCAAATTCGGCGCGATCTATTTCGGCTCGACCAGCCCGGCCATGGCCGAGGCGCTGGAACAGCTGGCCGAGGAGGGCATCGAGCTCGACACCTTACGCGTGCGCGGCTTCCCCTTCTCGAAGAGGTCATCGATTTCGTTGCCGCGCATGAGCGCGTCTATGTCGTCGAGCAGAACCGCGACGGGCAGCTCAGGATGCTGCTGGTCAATGAGGGCGGCATCGATCCTGCCAAGCTGGTGCGCATTCTCCATTATGACGGGACGCCGATCACGGCCCGCTTCATCAGCCGCGAGATCGCCGAAGATCTCGAAGGCCCGTCCATCGTCCCGGTCCGGGAGGCCGTATAAATGACGTTCATTGCCAAGCCGAAGCTGCATCATCCGAAGCTGCCGGCGAATGCGCTGGGACTGACCCGGCGATTATGAGGGCGCGGTCTCGACACTCTGCGCCGGCTGCGGCCATGATTCGATCAGCGCCGCGATCGTCCAGGCTGCTTTCGAACTGGATCTGCCGCCGCATCGCATCGCCAAGCTCTCCGGCATCGGCTGCTCGTCCAAGACGCCGACCTATTTCCTGGGCGCCGCGCATGGCTTCAACAGCGTCCATGGCCGCATGCCTTCGGTGCTGACCGGTGCGAACCTGGCCAATCGCGACCTGATCTACCTAGGCGTATCCGGCGACGGCGATTCCGCTTCGATCGGGCTCGGCCAGTTCGCGCACAGCGTCCGGCGTGGCGTCAACATGGTCTATATCGTTGAGAACAATGGCGTCTACGGCTTGACCAAGGGCCAGTTCTCGGCAACCTCCGACAAAGGCTCGAAGAGCAAGCGCGGCGTGGTCAACACCGATGCGACGATCGATCTGGTGGCGATGGCGCTGCAGCTCGGCGCCACTTTCGTCGCGCGCAGCATCTCGGGCGATAAGGACCAGCTTGTGCCGCTGATCAGCGCTGCGCTGCTGCACAAGGGGGCAGCCTTCATCGACTGCATCTCGCCCTGCGTCGCCTTCAACAATCATCTTGGCTCGACCAAGAGCTTCGATTTCGTGCGCGAGCACAATGCCGCGGTCAACGCGCTCGATTTCATGACCGACCATGAAACGATCACGGCGAGCTATCCGCCCGGCACGGTCGAGACGGTCGAGCAGCATGACGGCTCGACCCTGCGTCTGCGCAAGCTCGCGGCCGACTACAACCCGCATGACCGCGTCGCCGCGATGAACTACTTGCAGGAGCGGCAGCGTGCCGGCGAGATCGTCACCGGCCTGCTCTTCGTCGAGCAGGACTCCGAGGATCTGCACCACCATCTGGGCACGATCGAGACGCCGCTGAACCAGCTCGGCGACCGCGAACTCTGCCCGGGCTCGGAAGCGCTGGACCGGCTGAACGCCAGTTTGAGGTGATAGATCTAGTGCCGATCGACGTTATGGCTTTGGAGCGCCGCGCGGTTGAAATGGCGGTGGCGGAGGCGAGGTCCGGTCCTCGGCCGAGCGTGCCGCATGAAAAGTGCGCGCGGAGATCCTGGAGCGGATTGAGCGGCTGCGCGGCGGCTTGAAAACCCTCGCCCGCTTGGCGGGAGAGGGGCTTTTGTCTCGGCGTATATGGGTCAAGCTGGGGGGCGCTTGAGCATCAGATGAGAAAGGCCCGCATCGGCGGGCCCTCACGGATCGGCTTGGATTCGTCGGCGGTCAGCGTCGGCGGATCGGCGGTCGAGCGGAGGCGCGTGGTGCTGTGCTGGCGGCGCGCTCTTCCTTGTGTCGGAAATTGATCCGGCCCCTTGGTCAGGTCGTAGGGCGTCATTTCGACGGTGACGCGATCGCCGGCCAACACGCGGATGCGGTTCTTCTTCATCTTGCCGGATGTGTAGGCAAGCGCTTCATGGCCGTTGTCGAGCTGCACACGGAAACGACTATCGGGCAGAAGCTCCATTACGGTGCCTTCAAACTCGATCAGGTCTTCTTCGCCATCTATCCTCCATGAGATTCCTGAGCCCGACAGGAAGCAGAGATGCTGCTTCCTGTCGGGTATGCTGTTTCAGTCCAGGCGGAGATTGACCGCCGAGACCTTGCCCTGCTGACCGCGCTCGAGGTCGAACTGCAGCCGCTGGCCCTCGTTCAGATTGGCGATGCCGGCACGCTGCACGGCCGAAATATGGACGAAGACGTCTTTCGTACCGTCATCCGGCTGGATGAAGCCATAGCCCTTCTGGGCATTGAACCACTTTTACCGTGCCTGAGGACATCGCGTAACTCCGAAATAGCAAGGCCGCGGGCGGGATTTGCCCGGCGGGTCAAACGACGATGAGGCACGGGGAGCAGGTCCGGTGCTCGGAAGAGCGAAGGAGAGCAAGCCGAACCCAGAGCATTTGACCCCTATTAGTTAGACTGCCGGATGCATTCTGACAAGATTGCCGTCGACATTTCTGTCGCAGGCCGGGTCTGCGGTGCGGCGACCATAGCGTGAACCGCCGTTGCGGCCCGATCTGGACGCCCGCAAGGCGCTCGGGCGCGCGTCGGTCCCGACTATTTGATTCGGGCAGATCGATGCTCTCTCCTCGACGAAGTCTCCGAAAATACCGGGGTGCGTAAACACAGTATGCTGTAATAATGTAATTTTATCTATTACAAACGTAGTCGAGTATCCGCAAAATGAAATAAAGATGTGGTTATGAGCGATCAGTTTTTCCGTGTGATGTCGATGTTTTGGCTCGACGCCTGCGGCCGATTTGTTTGGGGATTGATCGCGTCAGGCAGTGGTTTGGCCATCATTTTCTGGAGGCGACTATGCAGACTTCTGTGAATGGCGAACAACCCAACATCGTGAACGGAATCAAGGTCGACGACGTTCAGGCCTTATCGGTGCGGTCCAGGCCGATAGCCGCGCGGGCCTCACCCGATGGAGCGTCAGCAATGCCTGGCAAGGGCGGACCCATAGCCGAGCCCAGGTCCGGTCGTTCGAGATCGGCGGCGTCCCGGTCGCCCGGTCCTTCACGATCGATCTCGACGAGCCCTTCGAACTCGGCGGCGCCGATCAGTACGCCAATCCGCAGGAATATCTGCTTGCCGCCCTCAACGCCTGCATCGTGGTCGGCTATGTCGCGCTCTGTTCGGTGCAGGGGATCACGCTCGAGAAGCTGGAGGTGAGGACGGAGGGAGAGATCGATCTGCGCGGCTTCTTCGGTCTGGATCCAACCGTGAGTCCCGGCTACGACGGTCTTCGTACCCATGTAACGATCAAGGGCGACGCATCCGAGGAACAATTCCGCAAGATCCACGACATGGTCATGGCAACCTCGCCCAACGTGCACAACATCTCGAAAGCAGTGCTTCTGCACCCGACTTTGATGGTCGAATAAACGGCAGGTGTCGTTTGCCGCGCGCGAACCCGCTATTTCCTTGCAATATCCTCGAAATACCCTGCCAAAGCCGCGCTTGCCGTCAGCATATGGGCGCGCATCGTGCGTTCGGCCTCGGCCCCGTCGCCGCGGAGCATCTGCGCCAGGATCGCCTCGTGCTCGCCATGCGACAGTTTCAGCCGCTGATCGCTGCGCAGCTGGGCCCGGCGATAAGGTGCCAGACGGAGCCGCAACTGGCCCGCCTGCGTCGCGAGGCTCGTATTATGGGTGCCGCGATAGATCGCGGCATGGAAGTCGCGGTTGAGGCCGTCATAAGCGTTCACATCGTCCGTGCGGACGGCGCCGAGCGCGGCACGGTGCAGCGTATTGCAGCGCGAACCGCTCCTGCGGCGTCATCCGATAGGTCGCGAGACGGGCGCACATTGCCTCGGTTTCCGCCATCAATTCGAAGAGATCGCCCAGATGATCGGCGGTCAGCGTTGCGACGCGCACGCCGCGGCGCGGCTGGATATTGACCAGCCCGGCCGAGGCGAGTTCGCGCAACGCCTCGCGCACGGGGGTCCGCGAGGCGCCGAAGCGCCCCCGCGATCTTCTGTTCGTCGAGTTCCGTTCCGGGCTGGAGATGGCCCGACGTGATCTCATCGGCCAGGCCGACGCGGATCGCCTCGGCGAGCGTCGGGCGTCATGCCTTCGCTCGGCCCGAGGCGGGGGCAGCGGCCGGATCTGGAGCGGCGGCCTGGCCATCGGGCGCCTCAGTGCCAGCCGCCATGGGACGAGCAGAGGCCGTCCCGCCACCTTCTGATCCTCGGCCGTCGGCGTGATGTCGGTCAGCACGTTGCCGGCCTGCGCTTCGGCGATCAGCGTGGTCGCCGCCGTCGAGAGCAGGAAGCGCTGGCCGACGGCTTCATTCGCCGCCCTGGTCACGACGCAGACATAGCCCTGATGCGAGCCGTAGCGCTCTTCGAGCGAGGGGCGCGGATCACGGGCCGCGATGCGTTCGGCCTTGGTCTCCTCGAAGGGGAAGGACGAACCGCTGAGGGCGCATTGCTGGCCCTTGTAGATCCCGGCCGCATAGATGTTCCAGCCGGTATAGGTCGCGAGCGGTGCCTGGAGCAGGACCGAGCGGACCCCGATATATTCATTGCCGTCGGAATCGACCCGAACCGCATAGGTCGGCAGCACCTGTTCGACCAGCGGCGGCTGGATCGTGATGATGCCGGTCTCGTCGCGATAGTCGATACCGGGGGCCGAAGTTGAACTTCTCGGCGTAATTGATCTGGTTGCCCTGGAACGGGTAGCCGGGAATGTTGGGGAAGCCTTCGTCGCGTTGGGTCGCCGGTACCAGTTCACGGTCGCGCAGGGTGGGGTAGGCGCTGCGCGGCATCGGCTTGCCATTCATGACGAAGTCGACGAAATCCGCCTGCAGCGCAGCGGCCGTATCCGATTCCGGATTGGGATTGGCCGGCAGGGTGCAGGCGCCGGACGGAGGCGGATTGGCGACATAGGTGAAGCCGCCGGCAACCGCCGCCATGGGTCGTCGCCGGGAAGTAGTAGCGATGGACGTTTTGCGGCAGCGGAATATCGCCTTGCGCGGTGAAGCCGATCAGGTTTGGCGACATCTTCTCGTCGTACATTTCAAGCGAGCCGAAGGTCTCCATGATTTCGGGACAGGTCCTGCTCGCCTTGCAGCGGTCGAGCATGCCTTCCGGCCCGAAATGCCGCGCCAGATCCGGATAATCGGCCCACCAGACCGGCGCCTCGTCGGACATCATGTAGAGGTTGGTGATGACGTCGGGCAGGGCGAAGCGGACATTCATGTAGAGCTGGCGTCCGTCGATCTGCGGCCAGGCGCCATCGACCACTTGCCGGCCCTGCTCATCCGCATTGAAGCCGAGATGGATACCCGACCGGATGAAGGAGCCGGATTGCGACACGCCGGCGCTGATCACCTTCTTGACCAGCCCGGCGATCGGATTGGCCGTGCCGTTGCTGTCGGAAGCGTCGTTGTGGAAGAACGAGATGATATCGCGCGTCGCGGCGTAGCCGGTGCCGAGCACGAGCGGGTTCTTGGCGGTAAACACCATCTCGTAGAGCAGGTTGGAATTGAAGCCGTTCTTCAGGCAGATCCGCGTCGGGTCCGGCGTGCCGGGGAACGGCACCGTGCTGCAATCGGCCCAGGGCCCAATCCTGGCTCGAAATCGGCGTCTTCGGCCCGTCGACACCGGTGATCGTCTGCGAAGCGAGGCTCCAGAACTGGCTCTTGGTCGTATCCATGCTCAGCGGCTGATAGGGCACCGGGGTCGTGTAGATGACCATCTGTGCCGTGTTGCCGCTGGCATTGGCGATATGGCCATAGACCGGGCCAGTGATGGTCGAGCCGTCCTTGTTGACCGCGACAGGGACCTGGATCACCTGATTCGTCCCGGCATAGGGCGTCGCCAGCGAGGTGCAGGGATAGGCGGTCGTGCAGTGGGCCAGCAGATCGCCTTGCCAGCCGCTTTGCAGATAGATCGCCCCTGGCACGGCCGCGGCGGCGGTCGACGGGATGGCGCTGCTGCCGCGATTGGGGACTTCGTAGAACATCAGGCCGGTCGCCGCGTCCGACGGTCGCCGGCATAACGATCTGGAAGGTGGCGATATATGGCACCATGCCGGTTGAATCGACCGGCGCCAGGCCGATGTCCTGGATGATGGTATTGTGTGGGTCCTTGGGATCGAGTTCGCCGAACGCGCGCCCTTTCACCGTGACATAGGTGCCGGCCGTGCCAACGGCATCGCCGCCGAAGGCAGGGGGCTTGTGAATCGATCACGATCGAGGTGACGTGCGCCTGGGCATGCGGCGCCCAGCCGAACGCCGCTAGAGGCCAAGGGCAATAATGCGATTGCGAGCCTAAATCTCCGTTGGCTGACATTTTTTTCCTCCCATGCGCGGCGGATCTCGGATGGTCCGCCATTGAATGCATACGATCGCATGTCGCGACCGACGATGTCCTGGGCCGCCCGTGATCACGGCGGGCGGGTAATCTCGAACAGACGGGAACAGACCCGCGCGGCGGGCCTAGGCCATAGGATTGGGCGACTTGGAAAAGTGGGACCGTGAGTCCGGAACGGGCTCGGGCCGCAGCTCGTGTCGGGTGGTCATGGTACGGCCCATGCCATCGCATGAAAGACTAGATATAACGGGATAGGGCGACAACAGCACTTTTGTATAATACCGAGGCAAATGGACACTGCCTGATATTTGTCACAATCGCGTGGCGATCTCGCTAGCCGAGTTCCAGGGCAAGGCGAAGGAAGCCCGTCTCTGTCGAGCCGATCGGGCGGACCCTGCTACCGCTCGACAATAGTGTTGCAGCATTTGGCGCGCTGTCGAAGCTGACCGTGACCTTGTGTGCAGGCGTTGCGAAACGCCAGATCTGCGCGGTGGCCGGGACGATCGTCTTGTGCTCGGCGATATAGCGCTGGATGACCTCGCGATTGGTATCCGGCGCCTCGAGCACGATGGTGCTGCCGTCGAGCCCGGGGAAATGCCCGCCGCCGCCGGCGCGGTAGTTGTTCGTCGCGACGATGAAAGACTTGGGCCGGATCGATCGGCTTGCCGTCGTGGCACAGATCGACGATGCGCTCTGCCGTCGCATCGATGAACTGGCCGGCGCCGTCATACCGGGCTGGCCGCGTGATATCGATGGCGTAGGTCACGCCGCTGATGACGTCGAAATCATAGCTCGGCAGTTTCGGATCGATCAGCGGCTGGATCGCGGTATTCTCCGGGTCGATCCGGTTGAACAGCGCGGCCGAGCGCTCCAGCCACTCCTTGACCTGGGCGCCGCTGACACGGACGGCGCGCAACGTGTTCGGATAGATATAGAGATCGGCGATGTCGCGCAGCGTGATCGGGCCGGCCTTGATCTCGGTATAATTCGCCGGACCGGGTAGGCCGCCGGCCTTGAACGGCGCAGCCAGCCGACAGGATCGGCAGTCCGGCATGAGGCGTCGCCGCGATCAGCGGGGCGGCGTACCAAGCCTGGGCGCGGTTGATCAGATCGACCGGCGGATCGTCGCCGATCAGGGCGAAGAAGCTGGTGATCGGCGCCTCGGTGCGGCCGATCGGCTCGCTCATATAGGTGAGCGTCGCCTGCCTGCTCCGGCGCCGCCGGGCATCGAGCAGCCGCGTTTCCGCCGCGGCGAGCGAGGTGACCTTGCCACCGTCGCGCCGATAGATCGGCCGCGCTTCGACCGTGAAATCAGCGACCGTCCAGCGCCCGTCCTGCCGGCGCAGCGCCAGGTCGATGATGCCGAGATGGCTGCCCCAGAAACCGGGCATCACGGCCGGAACACCATTCAGCGTGCCCCGTCCGGCATCGACGCCCGGCAGGCTGGCATAATCCGGGCCGGGGAAGACGCGATGCTGATGGCCGGTGAAGAGGACATCAATGCCCGGCAACCTGCTGCCAGATAGAGCGCGGCATTCTCGTCGCCGCCCGCACGTGGCGTTGCCGAGATACCGGAATGGCACAGCACCACGACCAGGTCGCATTGTGCCCGCAGCGCGGGGATATGGGCGGTCGCGGCCTCGACGATGTCCTTGCGTCGTCACCTTGCCGGCGAGGTTGCTCTTGTCCCAGACCACGATCTGCGGCGGCAGGAAGCCGATTACGCCCGATTTTCAGCCTGTGCCGGGTGCCATCTTCCGCAATGAAGTCGCGCTCCAACACCAGGCTCGGCGGCAGGAAGGACGCGCCGCCGGCGTGGTCGAGATTCGCGCAGACGAAAGGGAAAGCCGCGCCGGCCAGCGCCTGCTGCAGGAAGTCCAGGCCGTAATTGAATTCGTGATTGCCGAGCGTCGCGGCGTCGTAGCCGAGCAGGTTCATCGCCCGGAACATCGGATGCACTGCGCCGCCGCTCTTGTGGCCGGCGAGATAGTCGCCCAGCGGGTTGCCCTGGATGATGTCGCCATTGTCGAACAACAGGCTGTTCTTCACCTGCACCCGGGCTTCGTCGATCAGCGTCGCGGTCTTGGCCAGCCCGACCGTCTCGTCCGGCCGGTCGCGGTAATAGTCGTAGTCATAGATGAACATGTGCAGGTCGGAGGTTTCGAGCAGCCGCAGCCGCAGGAGCGGCTCCGCTTCTGCGGCGACGGCCGGCAGCACGACGCTCGCTGCCAGGCCGCCTGCTGCCTTGAGGACGGAACGGCGGCCGAGCGGCTTAGCCGCGTTCGCCGGCCAGGACATAGCGATAGAACCCGTAGCAGGAGAGCACGAACAGGCCGAGGCCGATCCATTCTGAAGCCGACGCGAAACCGGGACCGACCAGGGCGAGCGGCGTCTGGTTGCCGGTCGCCCCGATGATGCCGGCGATCACGACGCCGACCAGGCTTTCGCCGACGATCAGGCCGGAGGCGAGCAGCACGCCGCGCCGCTGCGGCCGTTCGGCCAGTTCCTTGAAATCGACGCCTTTGGCGGCAGCGTGGCGGTGCAGTGCGCGATCGGTCAGCCAGCCGACCACGCCGCCGATCGCCACGGTGACCGTGACGGCCGGCGGCAGATAGATGCCGATGCCGACGGCCAGTACCGGCAGCCGCGCCGTGCCGGCCAGCTCGGCGCCGAATCACAGCTTGCCACATCGCGCGCCCGCTTCCGCGACGTCGTCGGACGCGATCCCGGCACGCTGGGTGCGCCGGCCGTACTGGGCCAGGTGCCGCCGACCGAGGACGAGGCAGTGTCGCTGGCGCTGTCGCGCAATCCAGCGCTGCTGGCAGCCAAGAAGCAGCTCGAGGCGGCGCAGCATCAGGTCGATGTCGTGCGCGGCAATTTGCTGCCGAAGCTCGACGGCATTGCGACGGTCGAGCACGAGGACGAACTCTTCGCCAAGGCTGTCCGGCTCAACTCGGCCGTGGTCGGAGTCGAGGCGACGATCCCGCTTTACGAGGCCGGCAAGGTCTATTCCCAGGTGCGCCAGGCGCATGAGGCGGTGTTGCAGGCCGACAGCCTGGTTACGCAGACCGAGCGCGACATCCACGAGCAGGGTCAGTACGGCCTGGAACGCGCTGACCGCGGCGCGCGCGCAGCAGCGCAATTTCCACGACCAGATCCGGGCCAACGAGGTGGCGTTGCGCGACACCGAGCGCGAGGTCGATGCCGGCACGCGCACCCGACTCGATACGCTGAATGCGCAGCAGGAATTGTTTTCCAGCCGGCTCAACCTGGTGATCGCCGAGCACGACATGGTGGTGGCGAGCTTCCAGCTCGAAGCGGCGGCCGGCGGCTTCACGCCGGAGGCGCTCGGGCTCGAGGTTCAGCACTACGACCCGGCGGCACATCTCGAGGCGGTCCGCGACAAATGGATCGGTACGGAACCGCCGCCGGCCCGCTAGAATCGCCCTAGCATTACAGTTGCGTTTTTGACTTGAAGTGGGCGCTCTGAGCGGCCGCTTGGTGGGCGCGCCGCCAGAGCGACCAGGCGATGATGTGGGCCGGTTTGATCCGCCGCTGAGCAAGCCTGACGGCGATGCGGCGGACCTCCTGGACCGACCAGCGGATCAGGGGCGGCGCGGCGGTTTCGCGGCTGATGGTTTCGTTTTTGGGGGCGGTGTGGCATTGGCGCGCTGGCGGATGGCAGCCATCATGGGCGAAGGCGAGCATGACGAGCGAGACGTGGCGATGCCAGCCATGCCAGGAGCGGCTCTCGTTGTGATCGAGACCAAGCTCGTTCTTGGCGGTCTCGAAGCTGTCCTCGATGGCCCAGCGATGGCCTTCGACCGACACCAGCGTCTCGATCGGCGTACCGGCCGGACACCAAGTGGTGAAGAAGGCGAGATCGCCATTTGCGATGTGGCGGCGGATCAGCAGGCCGCGGGTCCACACGCCCGGATTTTCGGCATCGAATTCCTCGGCCTCTAGGTCGGCGAGCTCAAGATAGGCCCAGTCATGAAGCCGCGGCCCTTTGGTTCCTGCTCCTGCCGAGAGGCGCTGCCAATCGGATGGTTGCAGCGCCTCGGCGATCGCCAAGGCTGATCCTGCGACCGGTTGCGGCTTGTCCCAGGAATGGAAGAGATGGTCGCCGGTGACGCCGAGCACATAACCCTTGCCGGCCCGGCGCAGGACGCGTTCGACCTCGCTGACACCATAGACGGTATCGGCGGCGACCCAGGCGAACGGCACATGAGCCGCGAGCGCGCGCCCGATCATCCGGGCCGCCAGCTTGGGCTTGGTGGCGAAGCCAACATCGTCCGACACATGGGCGGCCTTCAGGCGCGCCGGATCGTCGGTCCAGATCTTCGGCAGATAGAGCGCGCGGTCGATAAAGGCGTGGCCGTGGCAGGAGACATAAGCGGCGAACACGCCCACTTGGCAGTTCGTGATCTTGCCGGCCGAGCCCGTGTACTGACGGGACACGCCACACGATGCCTTGCCCTGCTTCAGGAATCCGGTCTCGTCGAGCACCAGCACCGCATGTTCGTCCGCCAGATGCTCGACCACATAGTCGCGCACGATGTCGCGCAGCGCATCGGCATCCCAGCGACCGCGGCCGAGAATGGCCTGCTGGCGCCACGGCCCCGGATCACCGGCCGCTTCCGCCCGCATCCATCCGGTCTTGCGACGCTCGTCGCCAACCAGCCCATCCAGGAACAGGCCAGCGCTCGCCGCGACGCGGTCCTGCGTGAAAAGCGGTCGTATCCGACCCCTTCACATCGCGCAGCGACGAGGCCCACAACGCCAGCGTCGCTTCAATCGAGGCACCAGACATCCATGATCTCCCGAATCATGGTCGCCCATAGATTCAGAGATCAGCAAAATGCGCAACTGTAATGCTAGAGGAATGGAACACTTCCCCATTGTGGTTTTTCCCCGCATTATAGGGTGCGGGTTTGGGAGTTTGTGCAGGGGGATCGACAATGGCTGAGCCGCAGCATTCGGGCGATGGCGAGGCCCTGCTGGCGGGTTTGGCGGCTTGGTTGCCGCGCCGCTTTCTGCTTGCCATCGACATCATGCTCGACGTCGCGTTCAACGGCGCGGCCGGGCCCTTGCCGGCGGCCGAGCTCGGTCAGCGCCAGGGGCTGGAAACGCGCAAGCTCGAAGCAATCCTGCAGCGCCTGTCGCGCGCCGGGTTGCTGAAAAGCGTACGCGGGCCGAATGGGCGGCTACCTGCTGGGTGAGGAGCGCGGCTCGATCTCCGTTGGCTCGATTTGCCGCGCCGTGCTCGACCCGGACAAGCCGACGCCGTTCGAACAATCGCCGTCGCTCTCCATGCGCAAAGTCGTACTGCCCATGGTCGAGCGCGTGCATCACCAGATGCTGACCGAATTCGACCGCATCAGCCTGACCGATCTGTGCCGCGAGGCGCGTCTCGCCGGGCTCTCGAGCAAATGCGACGGCATGGTTGATTTCGTGATCTGACGGCACGGGACGCGCGCTCGGCGCATGGCAGGGCGGAAGTAACCTCGTTCCTGACCGGGCGATCGGCTGATTCCATTGCCGATTCAAGGCCTTGCATCCATGCGTGAAATTCGTCTGCATTTAACAGTACGAATACGGTCTATTTTTGAATTTACAAAAAGCACTGCCCGCACCTTATGTAATTCACAATCGCAAGGTCCAACCGTAATTCCGCCGGAGCGTGGCACATGGCGCAGGGCAAGCCGTCCAAGGTCGAAGGCATCAAGACAGCCAGTACGCGCCTGCGCGGCACGATCGCCCATGGGCTGCAAACGCCTGAGCCGGTCTTCGACGAGGCCGACCATCAGCTGCTGAAATTCCACGGCATCTATCAGGGTTACGACCGCGACAGCGCCACCGAGCTGAAGCAGCAGGGCCTCGACAAGCGGCACGAGTTCATGGCGCGCATCAAGGCGCCGGGCGGCATGATGACGGCCGCGCAATACCTGGTCGTGGACGAGCTGGCGCAGCGTTATGCCGGCGCCGGGCTGCGCATCACGACCCGCCAGGGCCTGCAATTCCACGCAGTGGTGAAGGGCAATCTCTGGAAGGTGATCCATGGCGTGAACGAAGCGCTGCTGACCACCCTTCGCCGCCTGTGGCGATGTGGTGCGCAACGTCACGGCCAGCGCCGCACCGATCGAGGATGCCCGCCACCGCCGGATGCGGGACGATGCCCGCATGCTGTCCGAGCAGTTGGCACCGCAGACCCGCGCCTATCATGAGATCTGGGTCGGCGATACTCAGGTCGCGCCGATTGCGGAGCCCGAAGTCGATCCGCTCTACGGCCCGACCTATTTGCCGCGCAAGTTCAAGATCGGCATCGCGACGCCGGACGACAACGGCATCGACGTGCTGACCAACGATCTGGCGGTCATCCCGCATTTTGCCGGCGACACGCTCGAAGGCTATACGCTGGCGATCGGCGGCGGCCTCGGCATGACGCACAACAAGCCGCACACTTATCCGCGCCTGGCGACGCCGATCGCCTTCATCGGTCCGGACGACCTGCTGGCCGGTGCCAAGGCGGTGATCAAGTTGCATCGCGACCATGGCGACCGCAGCGACCGCAAGCATGCGCGGCTGAAATACGCCGTCGATGCCATGGGGCTGGACGCGGCCAAGGCCGAGCTGGAGCGCCATTTCGGCGGCCCGTTGGCGGCGCCCCGGCCGCTGCCGGTTTTCCAGGTGCAGGACCATATCGGCTGGCACGAGCAGGGGCGACGGGCGCTGGTATCTCGGCGTCACGATCGAAAGCGGCCGGATCGAGGACCGCGACGGCTATCGCCTGGCGACGGCTTTGCGCAGGCTGATGCGCGACGTGCCGATGCGGCCGGTCTTCTCGCCCAACCAGGACGTTTTCCTGGCAGATATCGCCGAGAACGACAAGGCGCGGGTCGAGGCGATCCTGACCGAAGAATTGGTGCCGCTGCCGGGCAGCGACACGCCGCTGCGCCGCTGGGCGCTCGCCTGTCCGGCGCTGCCGACCTGCGGCCTGGCGCTGAACGAAGCGGAGCGCGTCTTCGACCGCATCGTTTCCGATATCGAGGCGGCGCTCGCGCGGCACAATCTGACCCATGAGCGGCTGGCGCTGCGTATCACCGGCTGTCCGAATGGCTGCGCCCGGCCCTATGTCGGCGATATCGGCCTGGTCGGTCGTACACCCGACACCTATGCCATCTTCCTCGGCGGCGATTTCGAAGGCACGCGGCTCAATGACCGGGTCTTCGAGCGCGTGCCGATCGGCGATCTCGGCCGGGACGCTGGAGCCTGTCTTCGCGCTCTGGGCCAAGCATCGGGAAGGCCATGAGAGCTTCGGTAATTTCTGCAAGCGCTGGGGCACGGATCGCCTGGCCGAGCTGGCTGCCCCGGCCGTGGCCGCGGAATAGCGTATGGAATTCCTGCCGATCTTCCTGAACATCGAGGATCGGCTGGCCGTCGTAATCGGTGGCGGAGATGTCGCGGGCGCGCAAGCTCGATCTGCTGCGCCGCGCCGGGGCGCGTACTCGCGTGGTCGCGCCGGAGATGGGCGAGGCAATCGCGGCGCTTGTGCGGGACGGGCGGATCGACTACCGCGCGCGCCGGTTCGAGCCGGCCGATCTCGACGGCGCGGATCTGGTCATCGCCGCGACCGATGAGCGGAGTGTCAACGAGGCGGTCGCGACCGCGGCACGTGCCCGCCATCTGCCGGTCAATGTCGTCGATGCGCCGGATCTGTGCAGCTTCATCATGCCGGCCATTGTCGATCGTGGGCGGATCGTCGCCGCGATCTCGACCGGCGGCGCCTCGCCGGTGCTGGCCCGGCTGATCCGCGCCCGCATCGAGCTGGCGCTGCCGCATGGCATCGAACGTCTGGCCGAACTCGCCGCGGCCTGGCGCGGGCGGGTCAAGGCGGCCTTGCCCGAAGGTGCGCCGCGCCGGCGATTCTGGGAACGTCTGTTCGCGCCGCTCTCCGCCGCGCGGGATCCTCGACGGCGAGATCCCTGATCTCGACACGATGCTCGCCCCGTCCGCGCCGTTGCGCGGGCGGCTGGTTACGATCGAGGTGCCGCGCCACGATCCGGAGGCGCTCACCCTGCGCGCGATCCGGCTGCTGCAATCGGCCGATCTGGTGCTCTACGAAAGTAGCATGCCGGCCGGAAATCCTCGATTTCGCGCGGCGTGACGCGAAACAGGTCGAACTCGCCTCGCTCAGCGGCGCAACCCCGCCGGACGCCGCCGCGGCGATCGCCGAAGGTTTGCTGGTCGTTGGGCTGGCAACGTCGCACCGATCCGTCGCTGGGCGCCGATCTGCTCCGCGGCAGGGGGCTAAACGCCTCTTCGTGCGATCCAGGAAATAATCCGACATCGGTTGTAATTGTCGGTCCGCCGCCTTATCTCTGCCGTTCAAGCGGGACGGGAGGGATGATGGCACGGCTCGACGGCAAGGTCGCCTTGATTACCGGCGCGGCCCGCGGCATCGGCGCCGCCATCGCCAGGGCTTTCCTCGCGGAAGGCGCCGAGGTCTGGCTCACGGACATTGCCGACGGCAGCAGCTTGGCTGCGTCGCTTGGCCCGCGGGCGCGCTTCCTGCTGCTCGACGTGCGCGAAGAGGCTGCGTGGCAGGCGGCGATCGATGAAGTGCTCGCCACAGCCGGGCGCCTCGATGTCCTGGTCAACAATGCCGGCATCACGGGGATCGAGGCGGGCGTACCGCATGATCCCGAAAACGCGGCGCTGGAGGATTGGCGCGCCGTCCATCAGACCAATCTCGACGGCACCTTCCTCGGCTGCAAGCATGCGATCCGGGCAATGCGCCGGGCGGGAAGCGGCTCCATCATCAATATCTCGTCGCGTTCCGGCGTCGTCGGCATTCCGGGCGCCGCCGCTTATGCCTCGTCCAAGGCGGCGCTGCGCAATCATACCAGGAGCGTGGCGCTGTACTGTGCCGGCCAGGGCCTTGCGATCCGGTGCAACGCAATCCTGCCTGGCGGCGTGCTGACGCCGATGTGGGACCCGCTGCTCGGCGACGGGCCGGAGCGGGCGGAGCGTCTGGCGGCTTTCAGCCGCAACACGCCCGCCGGCCGGTTCGGTCGAGTGGGGAGGTTGCGGCCCTGGCCGTGCTCCTTGCCTCCGACGAGGCAAGTTTCATGACCGGTGCCGAACTCGCCATCGATGGCGGCCAGACGGCCGGCAGCATCGTGATCCCGGAGTCCTCGTAGCGGTGATATGATTTTAGGATCGCTCGACAATAACCCTCGCCCGCTTGGGGCGGGAGAGGGTGGCGAACGCGAGTGAGCCGGGTGAGGGCGCGCGCGTTGGACGGGCCGAAAGCAACCTTTCCCTGCGGACCCACCCTCACCCGGTTCGCTTCGCTCACTACCCTCTCCCGCCAAGCGGGCGAGGGTTATTGTCGAGCGGTTCGATTGAACTTCAATCCAGCGATCGCGTGCGACGCCCCCCTTGATTCGCCTTAACCAGACGCCAAGATCGGCGCGAGCAGGATCAGCCTGATCTCCGGTCGGGCGGCGACGCTCAGGCTCAGCTGCTCGAAGCGCCGAAGCCCGTCTTCAGGATGGTCGAAGAGCCGCTCGCCGCCTTCGCGACCGAGCACCTGGTGCTCAGCCCAGAACCGGGCGAAATCCGGGGAACGGTTGCACAACTCCTCGACCAGCGCAGCCGGGCCGGGCTCGGCCAGCCGCAGCCCGCAATCGGCGCGGAATTCGGCCACGACGCGCCGGGGCGCGCGTCTCCCAGTCGCGGACGAGGTCGGCGCGCGGCTGGATCCAGGAAAATGAAGCGCAGCATGTTGCGGTCGCCCGGCCGGTCGAGCCAGCCGGCGAACAGCCGCGCCGCCGGTGCATTCGAGCCGCGGACCTGCCAGAGCCGATCGAGCAGATAGGCAGGCAGCGCCCATTGCGTCCATCGCCGCGATCAGTCCAGCCGGTATTTCGTCGTCGGCCGACGCAGGTTCGCGCGGATCGCGCCGCCCGGCCAAATCGAAGAGATAATGCCGTTCAGCCGGAGACAGGCGCAGCGCTGCGGCCAGCCGGTCGAGCGCGGCCGGCGAGGGCAGCGATCTCGCGGCCCTGCTCGATCCAGCAAACCCAGGTCGCGCTCAGTCCGGCGAGCTGCGCCACCTCCTCGCGCCGCAGCCCCGGCGTGCGTCGCCGCGATCCGGCCGGCAGGCCGACCAGATCCGGCGTCAACCGCCCCCGATGTGCCCGGATAAAGCCACCGAGCGCTTGCTGCTGGGAGGCGGTACGGTTGGTCATGGCAACATTTATACCAGGATAAGATACGATCTGGTACCAGTGTAACGAGCGACCTAGGGTATCGCCGTTCACTTGCCGCAGGACACCGCCATGACCGAGAAGAGCCACGAAACCGTCGTCGCAGACCAATTCGGCCCGCGCGCCGCCGCCTATGTCGCCAGCAGCGTCCACGCCCAGGGCGAGGATCTGCAGGCGCTGGCGGCACTGCTCGCGGCGCGGCCGGGCGGGCGCGTACTCGATCTCGGTTGCGGCGGCGGCCATGTCAGCTTCACCGCCGCACCCTTTGCGTCCGAGGTCGTCGCCTTCGACCTGTCGGACGACATGCTGTCGGCCGTGGCCGGTGTGGCGCGCGAGCGTGGGCTCGGCAATATCACGACCCGGTGCGGCTCGGTCGATGCGCTGCCCTTCGGCGCGGGCGAGTTCGACATTGTGCTCAGCCGGTTCAGTGCCCATCACTGGCCGGATCCGGCCACCGCCCTCGCCGAAGCGCGGCGCGTGATCAAGCCGGGTGGGCTCGCCGTCTTCATGGACGTGATTTCACCCGGTCCGGCCCTGCTCGACACCCATATGCAGGCGATCGAACTGCTGCGCGACCCGTCCCATGTCCGAGACTATTCGGCCGAGGAATGGCGCCGAGCGCTCGTCGCGGCCGGCTTCGCGCCGGGCCGGCTGACCTGCCGGCGGCTGCGCCTGGAGTTCCGTTCCTGGATCGAGCGGATGAGGACCGAGGAGAGCCATGTCCCGCGCCATCCGTTCGCTGCAGGCCCAGGTCTCGGCCGCTGTGCGCCAGCATTTCGAGATCGAGCCGGACGGTTCCTTCACCCTCGACACGATGAGCCTGGAAGCCGAACCGGCCTAGCGGCTTGTCCGGCCGGACGGGGCCGTGATAGATCCGGCTGGAGACAGCGCAATCGGAGCGCGCCATGGCCGATCGTCCCGCCGAGCCGTCGCAGATGCTGGCCGCCGATCTCGAATTGCAGATCGGCGGGCGCAAACTCGCGGTCCGGCTGCCGGTGCCGACCGGGCCGACCACGCTGCGCGGGATGCTGCCGGCCCTGCGGGCGCTCATGGCCGGGCTAACCGGCGTGGCGATTGAGCAAGCGGCAGGCGAGGGGCGTGCAGTCGCGTGCAAGGCCGGCTGCGGCGCCTGCTGCCGTCAGCTCGTGCCGATCGCTGGGGCCGAGGCGCATCATCTGGCGGCGCTGATCGAAGCCCTGCCGCCGCCGCGCCGCGAGGCCGTCCTGACCCGGTTCGCCGCCGCTCGCGCACAGTTCGAAGCGGCCGGGCTCTGGCGCGATCTGGCGCGCATGGCCGACATAACAGATCCGGCTGCCGCCAACACGCCTTGGCCTTGCCTATTTCGCCCAGCACATTGCCTGCCCGTTTCTCGAAGACGAATCCTGTTCGATCCATCCTGAGCGGCCGCTGGCCTGCCGGGAGTATCTCGTGTCGAACGATCCGGCGCATTGCGCCGATCCGGGAGGCCAGGGCGTAGTGCCGATCAAGCTCGATCGACGGCTCGCGACCGCCGTTGCCCGGACCAGTTCTAGTGGCGGTCCGCGCTATGTGGCGCTGACGGCGCTGTTCGACTGGGTCACCTGGCATCCGGAGCCGCGGGCCGACCACGACGCCGCAGCGATCCTCGGCGAAGTGCTGACCCACCTGACGGGTACCGAGGTCGCGGCCGAACCGCCAGGGCTCTGACCGCTCAGAATTTCAGTCTGAACTGCGCACCGCCGGCACCGGGTACGGCCTCGATCGTGCCGCCATGCGCCATCATGATCTGGCGCACCATGGGCAGGCCGATGCCGGAGCCCTTCGGCTTGGGTCGTGAAGAATGGCACGAAGATCTGCTCGGCGAGTTCGGGCGGCAGTCCTGCCCCGGTATCGGCGATGGTGACGACGACGCGGCCGCGCGCATCGAGGTCGCCGGTCAGCGTGATCCGCTTCTCGGCGCTGTCCTCGACCGCCTCGATCGCGTTCTTGATCAGATTGACAAGCACCTGGTCGAGCAGATCCGGATCAGCCTGGACCGCAAGGCCGGGCGGTTCGATCCGGGTTTCGACCGTGATGCCGGAGGCGGCGAGGGCAGCGCCTTCGAGCCGGCGCGCGCGGTCGAACAGCTCGGCCAGCGGCAGCTGCCGCTTCATCGGTTCCGGTGGCTCGGCAAAGCGGCGATAGCCTTCGACGAAGCGCATCAGCCCGGCGCTGCGGCGGTGGATCGCATCGACCGCCTCGTCCAGCTCAGCCAGCTCGGGCGCTTCGCCGGCACTGCCGCGTAGATCTTCAAGCAGCAGCGACGCGGTCTGGGCCAGCGAGGCGACGGGGGTGAGCGAGTTCATGATCTCATGGGCCAGCACGCGCACCAGCTCTTCCCAGGCGCGCAGCTCGCTCGCCTCCAGCTCGCCTTCGATGTTCTGCAGCGACAGGATGATCGTGCTGCGCCCGGCCGCGAGATTGCCCGCGGCCGAGGCCAGGCAGCGTTGCGGCCCGCGCGGCAAGGCGAGGCGCACGAGGCGTCGTGCCAGCGGCGAGTCCAGCGCCGGGCCGAGTTCGGGCGAAAGCGCGGCCAGCTCGCTTCGACGCGTCACCGACACGCCTTCGAACAACCGCCGCGCCGCGCGGTTGAGCAGCTCGACATGGCCGTTCGCTTCGAGTGGCCAGCAGCGGCACCGGCGCGTGCTCGACCACGGCCATCAACCGGGTGCGCTCGGCCTCGGCGCCGACACTGCGGCTGCGCAGCTTGTCGAGGGCACGGGCGAAGGCCTGGGCCAGCGGCTGGTCGGCGCCGTGACGGCCGATGGCCAGCGGCCGGTCGGTCAGATCGCCCTGCGCCAGCGCGTCGATGATCCGGGCCAGCTCGCGATCGGCCGAACTGGTATAGCGCAGGAAATCGATCAGCAGCAGCAGGAGGATGCCGGCCGCTACAGTTGATACGGCGTAGAACTGCGTCTGCGACAGAAGCGTGCCGAGGCCGGCCGTGCCTGCGACCAGCAGGAAGAGCCGTAGCATCACCCCCAGGCGCCAGCTAGAGCCCATGCTTCTCGATCCGCCGGTAGAGCGCCGCGCGGGTCAATCCCAGGGCGGTGGCGGCGTGACTAATATTGCCGTCGTGATCGGCCAGCGCCCGGCGGATCAGCCGGTGCTCCATCTCGTCGAGATTGTAGGTCTCGATCTCGCCGGCCGCCGCCGCCGGGCTGCGCGGCGTATGGTCGGTCGAAGAGAAATCGGCCGGTTCGAAGCACTCGCCCGTGCTCAGGATGGTCGCGCGCTCGATGGCGTGGCGCAGCTCGCGCACATTGCCGGGCCAGCGATAGGCTTCGAGTGCGGCGAGCGCCTCGGCCGAGAGGCGGCGGCGCGGCAGATTGTATTTGCGGGCATAGAGCGCGATGAAGTGCTCGGCGAGCACCGCGATATCGGGCCGCCGGTCGCGCAAGGGCGGCAGGGTCAGCTCGACCGTGTTGATGCGGTAGAGCAGGTCCTGGCGAAACACCTGCTCGCGGCCGAGTTCGCTCACCGGCATATTGGTCGCGGTGACCAGGCGCAGATCGATCGGCACCGGCTTGTCGCCGCCGACCGGCACGACTTCCTGCCGTTCCAGCACGGTCAGCAGCTTGCGCTGCAGGTAGAGCGGCAGATTGCCGATTTCGTCGAGAAACAGCGTGCCGCCGCTGGACGCGACCATGCGGCCGAGCCGATCGGTCTTGGCATCGGTGAAGGCGCCCTTCTTGTGGCCGAAGAGTTCGCTTTCGAACAGCGTCTCGGTCACGGCGCCCAGATCGACCGAAATGAACGGCTTGTCGGCGCGCGACGAGCGGCGGTGGATCTCGCGGGCGAAGACCTCCTTGCCGGTGCCGCTTTCGCCCAGGATCAGGACATTGGCACGGGTCGGCGCCGCCCGCGCCACGACCTCGAAGACGCGGCGCATGGCTGGAGAATCGCCGATGATGGTGTCGCCGGCCGGCTCGACCGCCGCGGTCAGCGCGCGGTTCTCAGTCTCCAGCCGGCCGACGTCGCGGCGCGACCGGGTCAGGCTGGTCGCGGCCGTCACGGTGGCGACCAGGCGCTCGTTCTGCCAGGGCTTCAGCACGAAATCGGTGGCGCCGCGCTTCATCGCCTCGACCGCAACCGGCACGCCGCCGAAGCCGGTCATCAGCACGACGGACAAGGCCGGATCGGCTTCCTTGAAGCGCGCCAGCCAATCATAGCCGTCGGCGCCGTCGCGCTTGCCGACGGTCAGGTTCATATCGAGCAGCACGGCGTCCCAGCGTGCTGCGTTGATCCGCTCCAAAGCGGGCTCGCCGCGCCGTTCGGTCTCGACGGTTTCGGCGATCCGGCGCAGCAGCAGCCGGGCGGCGGTCAGCACGTCCGGATCGTCGTCGACGACCAGGATGCGCGGCTTGTTGTCCGATTCTGCGATCTCGCTCATGTCCGGATTCGTACACTACCGTCCGATTATGGACAAGGCCTCTGTCCGAATTTTGAATAAGCCGTTGAAATATATGGACCATATTTCTGGCAAGCGAATTGCGATGGACTTGGCAAATCAGACAAGAGTGCCGCCGATGGACATCGTCAGGAACACGAATTTTGCGCCGGCCATGGATCGCCCGCGCGCCAAGCGCCGGGTGACGCGGCCGATGCTGATCGGCGCGGCGGCGCTCGGCCTGGGTGCCGCGGCGATCGCCTGGGTCGTACTGAGTCCGGCCGAGCGCAGCCTGCGGGTCGAGGCGTCCAAGATTTCGGTCGCGACCGTGGCGACCGCGTCCTTCCATGATTTCATTCCGTTGCGCGGGCAGGTCGTGCCCCTCGACAGCATCGTGCTCGACGCCGTGCTGGGCGGCCGGGTCGAAGAAGTCCTGGCCGAGGCCGGGCAGCGCGTGACCGCCGGCCAGAAGCTGATCCGACTGTCCGATCCGTCGCTCGAGCTGGACGCGATCGCCCGCGAGACCCAGGTCATCGAGCAGATCAACAACCAGCGTTCGCTCCAGCTCAGCTTCGAGCAGACCCGGACGGCCGACGCCAAGGCCGTGACCGATGCCGAATACAACATTCTGCGTCTCGGGCCGTCAGGTCGCCCGTCGCCAGCCCATGGCGGCCAAGGGTTATGAATCACAGGAAGTGCTCGACCAGTCGAATGACGAGCTGGCCTATCAGCGGCATCTCAAGGAGATCGCCGCCGATGCTCTGCAGCGCGACGCGGCGGTGATCAAGAAGAGCGAAGCGCTGATCGAGGAAACCGCGGCGCGGCTCGACGACAACCTTGCCGCCGCCAAGCGCCAGATGGATGCGCTGACCGTTCGTGCGACCGCCGATGGCGTGCTGACCGGGCTCGACGCCCATGTCGGCGAGGAGAAGACACGCGGCGAGCATCTGGGCCAGATCGACCGCGACGGCGGCTTCAAGGTCACCGTGCCGGTCGACGAATTCTACCTGGCGCGGGTCAAGCCCGGCCAGCATGTTGCCGTCCTGCTCGACAACACGCCGAGCACCCTGGTCGTGGCCAAGGTCTATCCGCAGGTCAAGGACGGCAAGTTCGACATCGACCTGACCTGGGACACCGACACCCCGGCCGGGTTGCGGCGCGGCGAGGCGGTGCAGGGCAAGCTCGAGCTGGGCGGCGACGTGCCGGCCGTCGTCCTGCCGGCCGGACCGTTCCTCGAAGCGTCGGGGGGCGCCTGGGTCTTCGTGCTGAGCGCCGATGGCAGCACGGCCGAACGCCGCTCGGTCAAGCTCGGCCGGCGCACCACCGAATCGGTCGAAGTCCTGGGCGGCCTCAAGCCCGGCGACCGGGTCGTCACCTCCGACTACACCGGCCTCGATCGCATCGACCGCCTCGACATCGCATCTTGAGCGGCCGACGGGAGATGAAAGCGATGTCCAATCCGCTTGGCACCAGTTTTGGGAACGGCCTCCAGCAAACCCTCGCCCGCTTGGCGGGAGAGGATGCTGAGCGCAGCGAAGCGGGTGAGGGTGTGCGCGCTGGATGGGCCGAAAGCAACCTCTGCCAGCGCTCACCCGGCTCGCTTTCGCTCGCCACCCCTCTTCCGCCAAGCGGGCGAAGGTTTTTGTGGCTCCTGCAAATTTCAAAACGGGGAACCGACACCATGCTGAAGCTCGTTAATCTCACCAAGAGCTATCTCACGACCGAGGTCGAGACCCTGGCGTTGCGCCAGGTCAGCCTCGAAATCCGGCAGGGCGAGTTCCTGGCCATCATGGGGCCGTCGGGCTGCGGCAAGTCGACTCTGCTCAATATCCTGGGGCTGCTCGACAGCCCGAGCGACGGGCAGTTCTTCTTCCTGGGCGAGGACATTGCGCGGGCCTCGGAGCGCCAGCTGACCCTGCTGCGGCGCGCCCATATCGGCTTCGTGTTCCAGAGCTTCAACCTGATCGACGAGCTGACGGTCGAGGAGAATGTCGAGGTCGCGCTGATCTATCGGGGCGTGGGATCGGCCGAGCGCAAGCGGCGCATCGCGGCGGCGCTGGAGCGGGTCGGCTTGCCGCATCGCGCCCGCCATCTGCCGCAGCAGCTCTCGGGCGGCCAGCAGCAGCGCGTCGCGGTCGCCCGTGCGCTCGTCGCACAGCCCAAGCTGATCCTGGCCGACGAGCCGACCGGCAACCTCGACACGGCAAATGGCGACGCCGTCATGGGCATGCTGACCGAGATCGCCGGCGCCGGTACGACCGTCGTCCATGGTCACACATAGCCACGCCCATGCCGCCTATGCCGAGCGCACGCTTAGCCTGCTCGACGGGCAGGTCGTCGCCGCCACGCAGCTCGCGGCCTGAGGGCCAGGCGATGTTCCGCAGCTATCTCGTCGCCGCCTGGCGCAGTGCGCGCCGCGACCGGTTCTACGCCATTCTCAACGTGCTCGGGCTCGGGTTGGGTTTCGCTGCGGCCATCCTGATCGGGCTCTTCGTGCGCGACGAGCTCAGCTATGACCGCTTCCTGCCGGGCTACCAGGACGTCTATCGGGCACAGCTGACCGATACCGAATCCGGCGGCCAACCGACCACCATGTGGGTTACGCCGGAGCGGCTTGCCGTCGAGATGAAGCTGTATTTCCCGGAGATCGTCGCGAGCACGCGGACCGTCGAGCAGACGGTCGGCATGCGTCACGGCGATGTCGAGGCGACGGAGGACATCCAATCGGTCGATCCGGATTTCCTTGCCGTGCTGGGGTTTCCGCTGATCGCCGGCGATGCTGCGACCGCGCTGTCGCAGCCCGACACGATCGTGCTGACCCGCCGGCTCGCCGAGAAGTACTTCGGCACGACGGATTGCCTGGGCCAGACGCTTGAGCTCAACCGGGCCCATCCGGTCCGCGTCACCGCCGTTGCCGAGGACCCGCCGACGAACACGACGAACGGCTTCACCGCTTTGCTATCGGGCAAATCCTCATACAGCACGCTGGCCCGGAAGGACCTCGATCCGCGCGAACCGAAGGGTGAGCTGCGCAATTCGGTGCAGACTTTCATCCGGCTGAAGCCGAGCACGTCACCCGATGCGCTCGATGCGCGGCTGCCGGATTTCGTGTTCTCGCACTACACGAATCTTATCGGTGACAAGCCGCTTTTCGTGCTGTTCCTGAAGCCGCTGGCCGCTGTGCATCTGCATCCGAATGATCCGGACACGCGTGAGTCGGACGATCAGGCGGATACGCTCTATGCCGTTGCCGCGACCGGCCTCCTCATCCTCCTGCTGGCCGGCGTCAACTTCGTGAATCTCGTGACGGCGCGTGCGGCACGCCGAGCGCTGGAAGTGGGCGTACGCAAAGCGCTGGGCGGCATGCGCCGCCAGCTGCTGATCCAGTTCATGGGCGAGTCCGTCGCCTATGCGCTGATCGGCATGGTGCTCGGCATGGCCTTGGCGGAACTCTGCGTGCAGCCGCTCGACGCCTTTCTCGACCGGCAGATCGCCTTCGATTACTGGCGCCACCCCGTGCTGGCTGTGGTCCCGATCGCGGCGGCGGTCCTGCTTGGCCTCGCTGCCGGTTTCTATCCAGCCCTGGTGCTGTCCAGCCTGCCGCCCGCAACCGTGCTGAAGGCGCGCGCCGGTAGCTCGGCCGGCGGCGGCAGGCTGCGCCTGGCCCTGGTGATCTTCCAGTTCACCGTCACGATCGGACTGCTGATCGCGACCACCGTGATCTATCGCCAGAATGCCTTCGCCACGACGCAGGCACTGCATTTCGACAAGGATCTGGTGCTGACCGTCGATCTTTCATCATTGCCCTGGCATCAGACGCCGGATGGGCTGGGGCGGCAGGAAGCGCCACCGGTCGAGGCCCTGCATGACCGGTTGGCCGCGATTCCCGGAGTCAAGGCGGTCGCCGCTTCCTTCGCTGTACCGCAGTCGAGCAATCACATTGGAATGGACTTCGACCGGCCGCAAACCGGGCAGGGCATGCGAGTGTCGCTAAGCCAGATTTCAGTCGATTTCGGCTTCTTCGACGTCTACGGGCTGCACCTTCTGGCCGGCCGCGATTTCTCGCGCGACCATGCCGAGGACAAGGCGTCGCTCGACGACAAAGCGCGTCTCACTTCGGCGATCCTCAACGAAACCGCCGCGAAGGCGCTGGGCTTCGCCGATGCTGCGGCAGCGGTCGGCCAGGAGATCGACAGCGACGATGTCGGCCTGATCGAATTGCATTACCGGGTCATCGGCGTCGTCCCCGATTTTCCGCTCGGAACCATCCGACGGCCCGTACCACCGACTGTGTTCGCCGTCGAACCGGATCTGTTCAAAACATTCAGCCTGAAACTCTCGGGTGTTGGGCTGCCCGCCACGCTGGCCGCCATCGATGCGGCTTGGCACGAGGCCATGCCCGACCGGCCGATCGACCGGAGTTTCGTCGATGCCCGTATCGCCCAGCTCTATCTCGAAATCATCCGGGAAGGCCGGCTCTTCGCCAGCTTCGCCTGCTTTGCGGCGGCGATCGGCTGCCTGGGGCTGATCGGTCTCTCGCCTACACCGCCGAGCGGCGAACCAAGGAGATCGGCATCCGCAAGGCGTTGGGGGCTTCCACCTTCGCCGTCACGCGGCTGCTGATCTGGCAATTCGTCAAGCCGGTGCTGATCGCCAATGCCATCGCGTGGCCGATCGCCTGGTGGTTCATGCGCCGTTGGCTCGACGGCTTTGCCTATCGGATCGAGCTGGATCCGACGCCGTTCCTGGTTGCCGGGCTGGCCGCGCTCGTCATCGCCGTCGGCACTACTGCGTTCCACGCCTTCCAGGTCGCCCGGTCCCGGCCGGTGCTCGCCCTGCGCTACGAGTAGGAGTGCCACGCGAATGTTTCAACACTATCTGATCGCCGCCTGGCGCAGCGCACGCCGCGACCGGTTCTATGCGCTGCTCAACGTATTCGGCCTGGCGCTCGGCTTCGCGGCGGTAATCCTGATCGGGCTGTTCGTCCGTGACGAGCTGACCTATGACCACTTCCTGCCGGGTTACCAGGAGGTCTATCGCGTGCAGCTGACCCCGCGCCGAGGCGGGGCGGCGGCCGACGACTTTGACCAGTACGCCGGCCCAGATGGCAGCCCAGATGAAACTCGATTTCCCGGAGATCCGAGACAGCCGCCCGGACCACGGATCAGACCGTCGGGCTGCGTCACGGTGAATCGAAGCGACCGAGACGATCGAATCGGTCGATCCGGATTTCTTCAAGGTGCTAGGATTTCCGCTGATCAGCGGCGATCCGGCGACGGCCTTGGCACAACCTGAGTCGATCGTCCTGACCCGCCGCCTGGCCATGAAGTATTTCGGCACGCTGAACTGCCTGGGCCAGACGCTGGAGCTCAACCGGACCTATCCGGTCCGGGTTACCGGCATCGCGGAGGATCCGCCAGCGAGACGAGCCTGCCCTTTTCGGCCCTGCTCTCAGGCAACTCGGCCGATAGCGATCTGGCCTATCTCGACAAGGCGGCGCCTGCGGCAAAGGGCTCGTTGTGGACGACGCCGCAGCTATTCCTGCGGCTGAAGCCGGGAGTTCCGCCGCAGGCGCTCGCGCCCCGGCTGCCCGCTTTCGCCCCTTGCCCATTATCCGACGGTCGACGGCGACCAGCCGCTGTTCACGATGTTCCTGAAGCCGCTGGCCGACATTCATCTCTACCCGAACGATCCTGACACCCACGAAGCGAATGATCAGGCCGATACGCTCTACGCCGTCGGGGCGACCGGCCTGCTCATCCTGCTGCTCGCCGGCATCAACTTCGTCAATCTCGTGACGGCCCGCGCCACGCGCCGGGCGCTCGAAGTCGGCGTCCGCAAGGCGCTGGGCGGCCAGCGCCGCCAGCTGTTGCTGCAGTTCATGAGCGAATCGGTCGCTTATGCGCTGGCCGGCATGCTGCTCGGTCTGGCGCTGGCCGAGATCTGCGTGCCGACGATGAACGCCTTCCTCGACCGGCAGATTGCGTTCGACTATTGGCGCCATCCGCTGCTGGCGGCGCTGCCGCTCGCGGCGGCGGTTCTGGTCGGTCTCGTTGCCGGCCTCTATCCAGCCGTGGTGCTGTCCAGCTTCCCGCCCGCGACGGTGCTGAAGGCTCGGTCCGGCGGCGCGGTGGGCGGCGGCCGGCTGCGCCTGGCTCTGGTCGTGCTCCAGTTCACCGTGACCATCGGACTCCTGATCGCGACTATGGTGATCTATCGGCAGAATGTCTTCGCGACGAGCCAGGCACTGCGCTTCGATAAGGATCTGGTGCTGACGGTCGACCTCGCGGGCATGCCCTGGCATGAGACAGCCGACCCGAAGGGTGAGCGCGACGTGGCCGCGCTCCAGTCGCTGCATGATCGCTTCGCCGCCATCCCCGGGGTGGAAGCGGTCGCCTCCTCGCTCATCGTGCCGCAGTCGAGCCTGAACTCGACCTCCGATTTCGAGCGGCCGGGCCATGCCGATCGGCCGGCGGTTTCGCTGACGCTGCTACCGGTCGATTTCGACTTCTTCACGGTCTACGGGCTGCAACTCGTCGCCGGTCGCGGCTTCTCGCCGGACCGGAGCGAAGACAAGGTATCGGTCGAGGACAGATCCCGGCTCAGCTCGGCGATCCTGAACGAGACGGCGGCGCGCGCTCTGGGATTTGCCGGCCCGACCGAGGCGATCGGTCAGGAAATCCACACGACGGAGGCCAATACCACGCAATCGAGCTTCCGCATCATCGGCGTAGCGCCGGATTTTCCGATCGGCTCGATCCGCAAGCCGGTGCCGCCGACGATCTTCTCCGTCGATCCCGCGCTGTTCCGGGTGACCAGTCTGAAGCTCTCCGGCGCCCGGTTGTCGGAGACATTGCGCGCGATCGATGCGACCTGGCATGAATTCGTGCCCGACCGACCAACCAACCGCAGCTTCGTCGACGACCGGGTTGCCCGGCTCTATCTCGACATCACCCGAACCGGGCGGCTGTTCGGCGGCTTCGCCTGCTTCGCGGCGGCGATCGGTTGCCTGGGGCTGGTCGGCCTCTCCGCCTATACGGCAGAGCGGCGGACCAAGGAGATCGGCATCCGCAAGGCGCTCGGCGCCTCGACCCTCGATGTCACGCGCCTCCTGATCTGGCAGTTCGTGAAGCCCGTGCTGATCGCCAATGCCATCGCCTGGCCGATTGCCTGGTGGTTCATGCGGCGCTGGCTCGATGGCTTCGCTTATCGCATCGAACTTGGGCCGACGCCGTTCCTCGTGGCCGGCTGTGCGGCACTGGCCATAGCGGTCGCCACCACGGCTTTCCATGCCTTTCAGGTCGCCCGGTCCAGACCGGTGCTCGCGCTGCGTTACGAATAGGGGGAGGTTCCGATGTTCCGCAACTATCTTGCCACCGCCTGGCGCAGTGCCGGCCGCGATCGGCTGCACACGATCATCAATGTGCTCGGGCTGTCGATCGGCCTGGCGGCGGCGATCCTGATCGCGCTCTATATCCGGCACGAGCTGAGCTACGACAATTTCCTGGCCGGCAACGATCGGGTCTATCGCGTCACGACCCAGCTGACCGATCCGGGCCGGAACATGGTCTGGTATTCCGACGCGCCGCAGCATACGGCCCGCGTCGCTGGTGGCTGAGTTCCCGGAGATCGAGAGCGCGGCACGGCTCACTTCCGATCGCGCCGGCGTCCGGCACGGGCTGGTCGAAGCGAGCGAGGGAATCTATTGGGCCGATCCGGGGCTTCTGACGGTGCTCGGCCTGAAGACGATTGCCGGAGATGCCGCCACGGCGCTCGATACGCCGGACAGCGTGGTGCTGACGCGCAGCATGGCCCGTAAGTATTTCGGCACCGACGCGCCGCTGGGCGCGACGTTGGAGCTCAATCGCAAGACGCCGATGCGCGTGACCGCGGTGATCGAGGATCTGCCGTCGAACACGCATCTCGATGTTCAGATCATCGCTTCGGGCAAGGTGTCCTATTCGCGTCTCTCGGAAGAAGATGCCGAGGTCCAGAAGTTGGGCAGCACGACCTTCAGCGGCTATCTCTATCTGCGCCTCAAACCAGGCGTCTCGCCCGAAGCCCTGGAGCAACGGCTGCCCGAATTCGTCGAAAAGCATTTCCCGCCGGATCCGGATGATGGTGGCGGCAAGGCCAAGATGGTCTTCAAGCTCGACCCGGTCACCAAGCTGCACCTGCTGCCTTATTGGCGCGACATGAAGGAAGGCAGCAGCCCGGCCACATTGACGGCGATCGGCATAATCGGCGTGCTGATCATCGCCATCGCGAGCATCAATTTCGTGAACCTGATGACGGCGCGCGCTGCGCGGCGGGCGATCGAGGTCGGCGTGCGCAAGGCGCTGGGCGCGACGCGCCGGCAATTGATGGTGCAGTTCATGGGCGAGGCGGTCGGATTTTGCCGGTTTCGCGGCATTGCTGGCGATCGCCGGCATCGAACTGGTGCTGCCCAGCTTCAATGCGACGCTCGATCGGCAGATCGTCTTCGCCTATTGGCAGGATCCGGAGCTGGCCCTCGGCGTGCTCGGGCTGGTGCTGTTGGTCGGCATCGGCGCCGGGCTGTATCCGGCGCTGGTGCTGTCCCGCTTCAGCCCGGCTACGTGTTGAAAACGGCCCGTGCTCTCGCCGCCGGCGGCGGCAAGCTGCGTCAGGGGCTGGTCGTGCTGCAATTCTCGGTCTCGATCGGGCTCGCCGTGGCGACGCTGGTCATTCACTGGCAGACCGATTTCGCAACGGGGCAAAGCCTGCGATTCGACAAGGATCAGGTGTTGCTGGTGCGTGGTCCTCAGGCCTGTGCCGAAAGCTTCCGGAACGAGGTGTCCAGCGTGCTCGGCGTCGGCGGCACGGTCTGCTCGCGCGCCGCCCCGCTCGATTTCTCGAGTTCCGACAGCACCTCGACTTTGGCCGACGGGCGAGCAGTCGATGTCGATGTCATCGATGTCGATTACGGCTTCTTCGATTTTTACGGCTTGAAGCTGCTGGCCGGGCGCAGCTTCGACAGGAGCCGGTCGGAGGATGCGGTGCCGCCAAGCAAGGACGCGCCGATGACGGCCTCGGTGATCATCAACGAGGCGGCGATGCGGGCCTATGGCTTCGCAAATCCGGCGGCGGCGCTCGGCCAAACCGTCACCCTGTCCGGCATACGCCCGGCTGCGCGACCGTCGCAGATCATCGGCGTCGTGCCGGACTTCCCGATCGGCACGATCCGCGAGGCGGTGCAGCCGAGCGTGTTCTTCGTCGACCAGACGCAATGGGGCCTGCTCGGCATCAAGCTGGACGGGGCGGCGCATCCCCGAGACGCTGGCCACGATTGACCGAATCTGGGCGCAGGGTGCCGCGGAAGCACCGATCCGCCGTATGTTCCTCGATGGCGAAATCGACAAGCTCTATCTCGATGTCGAACGGCAGGCTCGCATCTTTGCCGGCTTCTCCGCGGTCGCGATCCTAATCGGTTGCCTCGGCCTGTTCGGGCTGTCGGCCTTCGCCGCCGAGCGTCGGACCAAGGAGATTGGCGTGCGCAAGGCGCTCGGCGCCTCGACGACCGATGTCGTTGGTCTGCTGCTCTGGCAATTCGCCAAGCCGGTGCTGATCGCCAACGCCGTCGCCTGGCCGGTCGCCTGGTGGTTCATGCGGCGCTGGCTCGAAGGCTTCGCCTACCGGATCGAGCTGTCCTGGCTGCCCTTCGCCGCCGCGGGGGCAGGCGCTTTGGTCATCGCCCTGCTGACGACCGGGCTGCACGCCGTTCAGGTCGCCCGGTCCCGGCCGGTGCTGGCCTTGCGCTACGAATAGACGATCGTCGCGATTGGAGATCTCGATGCGCTGGCCGTTCCTCGTTCCGATCCTGGCAACCCTCCTGCAGATGACGGCGGCGCGGGCCGCAGTGCCGCTGTCGAAGGCGTCGACCGGGCACGTTACCGTGCCGGCAATGGTGGACGGGCAGGGGCCGTTCGACTTCGTCTTCGATACCGGTGCCGACGAGTCGGCGGTCTATGCCTGGTTCGCCAAATCGCTCGACCTGCCGAAAACCAAACAGCGGAAGGTCAGCGGCGCGACCGGCGATGCACAGATGGCCGGTGCGCGCCTGGCGAGCCTTACAGTCGACGGCCATACGATCCGGCATGTCGATGCCGACATCTTGCCCGACCGGCTGGACGGCGTGCGGTTTGCCGGCGTGGTCGGCGTCGATCTGATGCTGCATCGGCTCGCAGTGCTCGATTTCGGCTGCGGGACCGCCACCTTGCTGCCGGTCCCGAAAACACCCGGCGCCGAGGTCGGGTCGGGGTGCGACTCTGATCAAGGCCGGCTCGATCCGCGACGGCAAGCAGCTGACACTGCCGGTGACGGTGAACGGCGTCCTGGGCGTGGCGGTGCTGGATAGCGGCGCCCGCGTCACCTCGATCAATCGGAAATTCGTCGTTGCCGCGGGACTCGATCCCGATTCCGCGGTGTTCCGGGAGGGCGATCCGACTCTGGGCGCGACCATGACGCCGGTCAGCACCCGCATCGGGCCGATCGGTACGGTGGTCTTTGCCGGCATCACGCGCAGCAACGTGTCGGCCAAGGTCGTCGATTTGCCCTATCTGAAAGGGGCTGGGCTGGCTGGGGTTCCGGCGGTAAATCTGGGCGTGGATCTCTTGCAGGGCACGCGGCTCAGAGTCGACTACGCGGCGCGTCGATTCCGGCTCGCTCCGTCATCCTGCGCAGCGTCTCTTTCCCAATAGTCAACGCACGCCGGTCGGGAACAGCTGAAAGGCGATATAGTCGATATCGCCTTTCACCACGACCTTGTCGGCCGCGCCGAAGACGATCTCGGTCGCGTTGTCGCCGTGGCCTTCACTGCTCTTCTGCAGGCTGACCTGGTCCGGATTGACATAGATGGAATCGTCGTTCAACAGCGTCAGTCCGACCACACTCATAATCCGCCTCCTCGCATCGCAACCGCGGACTTCCTTTTACCGTGTCACCTCTTAAGCGAAGGTGTGTGTCAGCCTGCACTGCCGATGGCCGCTGCAGCGTCGTGAACCGGCCGGGATTGGGCTTTTGCCGCGCCCTCCGCGGGACGCAGATCGGTGGATGCGCCCAGAAATCCGTGGCGGCATCGGCCGAGCGGGTTCCGCCAGCGGGCGGGCCGGCTTGTCCGAGCTTGGTCGGCAGCACGCGGATCACGGCCATCATGCCGTTGTCTTCGTGATCGACCAGATGGCAATGGAACGGGATGTCGCCGGCCAGCTCTTCCGGGAAGGCCAGCTTGATCCGCACGCGGCCGGGCTCGACTTTGCGGCCGCCGGCGCCGTCATCGACGACTTTGGCATAGGGCACGTTGACGACGTCGAGCAGCGAACCATCCGAGACCGCCTTGCCGTTCACCGCGAGCACGCGGAAATGCACCTGATGCATGTGGAAGGCGTGCAACTCGTTGCTCCAGTTCTCGACGGTCCATTCCTCGACCGAGCCGGCGCGGGTCGTGATCAGCGGCTGGCCGCCCATCTCGTAGCCGCGCAGCTCGGTGCCCGGCTTGCGCTCGGCAATGTAGAAATCGGTCTGGTCCTGCTTGCCCGGCCGCGGATATTCGGCCATCACGATGACGCGCTCGCGGGTCGGTCGGCCGCGCCAGCAGGCCGGTGTAGAGATCGGGCCGGGCCGGCGCCGCTGGCGGTTGCGGCGGCGTGGCGGTGGCGGTCGCCGTCGCGATGGTCTTGATCAGCGCGAGCTTGCGCTCCGGCACCTTGTCGCCGGTGCAGCCGGTATCGACGGCATGGGTGACGAAATAGACTTTCTGGCCGACCGGCGGCGCGGAAATCAGGAATTCCAGCCGGCCGGCCGGCGGCACGAATTGCGACTGGGTCGTGGCGACGGGCGGCACGCGGTTGCCGGCATCGTCTTCCAGCGGGTTGCCGTCACGCGCCACGACGGTGATCGGCAGGGGCTTGCCGGCATCGTCGATCAACGCCAGATCGAGGAAGGCATCGTTGGCCGCGTTCAGAATACGCCAGAGCTGCGTCGTTCCGGCGCCCATCGAGATCGGCGCGAGATCGCTGTCCGCAACCGCGCCGTCGATCACTTTCGAGCCGTTCAGCGTGATCTCGTCGAGCCCGGTATTGTCCGAGCAGGCCTGCTCATGCGCCGTGTCGACGGTCTGGCCGCCCTCATGCCTGGTCGGAACGGGCGCATCGGCGACGCCATGCATCTCGGGCATCTTGTCCGGCTCGGCCACTGCGGCCGGCGCCGCAATGGCGGTCTTTACGTCGATGTCCTGCGACTGCCGGATGATGAAGATGCGATCCTGGATGCCGGCGGCGCGGCGCGCATCGTCCTCCGGCCCTTCGACGACCACGGCGCCCGACAGCCCCATCAGCATCTGGGCATGGACCTCGCCATGGACATGCGGGTGGTACCAATAGAGCCCGGCCGGCATGTCGGCGGGGATATGATAGTGATAGCCGATCTCGCGCTGGCCGCAGCGCGCCGGACCGACTGCGGGATCGGCGCAGGTCTTGATCACTTCGTCCTGCGGCACGACGGGCGGCACCGCGAAGCCATGCATGTGCAGATTGGTGGCGCCCGTCGCCGCGTGATGCATAGCGGGAACCACCGGGTAATAGCCATCCGCGGCCGGGACTGCCTCGTTCGGTGTGTCGAGTTCATTGACCGCGACGAAATTGGCGATCGCGGCGGGATCGGAAATATCGTTGCGCAGCGTGACGCTGAAATCGGCCCCTTGACGGAGCCGAAGAGTCGGTGCCTCGGCGATGTTGCCGCTGACATAGCACAAGCGATGCGCGTCCTGCCGGACCGTCAGAGTCAGCCCCTGCGGCAGGCTGGCCGGCGACACTTCCCGCGGGAAATGGCCGCGCGGCGGCGTGCCGACTCCACAGGGGGCGTCGGGGCGTAATCTGAGCGTGGAAATCGAAACCGGGCCGATCGTCCCAATCGGCCCGGGCGCCAGGCGCCAGAGACAGGGCGGCGAGAGCTCCCAGAAGCAGAATAACGCGGCGCATTGTGAAGTCCTACAGGCGGTCCGGAGCGGCGCGCACTGTGGCGATTCCGAGCCTGCCCCGTCGTGTGAAATTACCGTGAAATTATCGAGACGGTTTCTGTCATGTATCTGCAACCGTAGTGACACGCAGCTATCCCGGTATCGACATGGTTGGGAACTAAACCTTCGAGGTCAGTTTGCTTTGAGGGGAGAGCTTATAAAATGAACAAAACCTTCGCCCGCCGATTGCGCGATCAGGCGGTGGTGTCGGGGACCATATTCTCGCTGCTTGCCGCCCAAGGCGCCGCTGCGCAGGTTGCTCCGAACGATCCGAACACCGTCACGCCGATCAAGCACGTCATCGTCATCATCGGCGAGAACCGGACCTTCGACCACGTCTTCGGCACCTATGAGCCGAAGAGCGGCGAGTCGGTCCTGAACCTGGTGTCGCAAGGCATTGTCCGTGCCGATGGCACGCCGGGTCCGAACTTCAATCGGATCACGAGCTACGGTCAGCCGATCCAGTGGCAGGGCTCGCAGCCCGGCAACTACACGAACAGCCCGACCAAGGTCATGCAGTTCTCCACGCTGCCGGCCCCGGGTGCCGCTGGTGCGCCGAAGGCGTCGAGCGACACCGATCCGCCGCCCTTCGCGACGCTGGAAGCGGCCGCGAACTACGAGATCACGACCGGCGCCACTGGGCTGGCCGGCACCAGCGTGCCGGATACCCGCATCACCAACGATGCCTCGCTGCCGAACGGCCCGTTCCAGCTCAGCGGCACGACGCTGCCGTACGATGCCTATACCGGCAGCCCCGTGCATCGCTTCTATCAGATGTGGCAGCAGACCGATTGCAGCGTCGCCCACGCGACCACGCTGAACCCGACCGGCTGCTTGTCCGACCTGTTCCCCGTGGACCGAAGTGACGGTCGACACCGGCAGCAACGGCGCCGCCCCGCCGCAAGGCTACAACCCGTCGACCTTCCAGCAGGCCGAAGGCGCCACCTCCATGGCGTTCTGGAACATGGCGCAGGGCGACGTGCCGTATTTCAAGTCGCTGGCTGACCAGTACGCCATCAGCGACAATTTCCATCAGTCGGTCATGGGTGGTACGGGCGCGAACCACATCATGTTCGGCTATGCCGACGGCATCTTCTTCAGCGACGCCAACGGCAATCCGGCGACCCCGCCGAACGGCCAGATCGAGAACCCGAATTCCCAGCAGGGCACCAACAATTTCTGGGTCAATGACGGTTACGGCTCGACCGCGACCAATGACGGCGGCAGCTACTCGAACTGCTCCGACAGCACGCAGCCCGGCGTGACCGCGGTCGAGAGCTATCTCTCCTCGATCAACGTCAAGCCGAATTGCGAAGCTGGTGCCTACTACCTGCTGAACAACTACAACCCGGGTTATGTCGGCGACGGCACGGTGGACCCGGCGGTCGACGGCCCGTTCACCATTCCGCCGGTCACCAAGCACCACCTCGGCGATCTGCTGAATGGCGGCCAGGTCTCCTGGGCCTATTTCGGCGAGAACTGGAACGACTACGCCGCAGATCCGAACCCGGCGACCAACCCGGCCGGCTATCTGTATTGCAACATCTGCAATCCGTTCGCCTACTCGACCCAGACGATGGCGAACGAGCAGCAGCGTCTGACGCATATCCACGATACGACGGATTTCTACAACGACATCGAGAACGGCATCCTGCCGGCGGTCTCGATCGTCAAGCCGAGCGCGCTCAACGACGGCCATCCGGCCTCGTCGAAGCTCGACCTGTTCGAATCCTTCACCCACAAGATCATCGCCGAACTGCAGGCGAATCCGGAACTGTGGGCCAGCACGGCCGTGTTCATCACCTTCGACGAAGGCGGCGGCTACTGGGACTCGGGCTACATCCAGCCGGTCGACTTCTTCGGCGACGGCACGCGTATTCCGCTGATCGTGGTTTCGCCCTACTCGACGGGCGGCATCATCAATCACAACTACGCGACCATGTCTCGATCGACAAGTTCATCGAGCGCAACTGGAGCCTCGGCCCGATCACGGCCCGCAGCCGCGACAACCTGCCGAACCCGACGGCGACCGCGGACAACCCGTATGTCCCGACCAACCGGCCGTCGATCGACGACCTGTTCGGGTTCTTCACGTTCCGCTAAGCCGCAAACCCGTCCGATCCGATGGCGACATCGGATCGGACGCTCCGCGGACAAGGATGGGTGGGGCCGGCGCAAGCCGGCCCCACCTTTTTCGTCAGTCGGGATCGCGCAGCGAGGGAATCGGATAGATGGCCGGCCGGTCTTGCCGGGCGACCCACCAGTCGCGCGCGTTGACGCTGTCGGGCAGGGCGGCGAAGCGCCACCCCAGATATTTCTGCTGCAGGGCGACGAGCCGTCCTTTTCGCGCTGCTTCAGCATGAAGCCCTTGAGCAGATCCGCCAGCTCGGCGTTGTTCTTCGCCACGGCCCAGCCGACATAGGCCTTATGGGCGATGGCCTGGCCGACGGCGAACAGCTTGGGCTTGCTCTTGGCGGCTTCGGCCAGTTCGACGACATCGTCGACGACGTAATCGACCTTATGCGCGCCTGCAAGGCGTTGAGCGCATCGGCATCGGTGGCGAACTCGGTCGGCTTGCCGAGCGGCTTGTTGCCGGCCTTGGCGAGGGCGTGCTCGATCTCGGTCAAGGCCAGGAAGCTGGCGCTGCCGGTGCGGATGCCCAATTGCTTGCCGCCGAGATCGCTCACGGCTTTGATCGTCTTGTCGTCGGCCCGCTTTCAGGTAGTAGAGCGTCGACTCGGCGACGGGTGGCACGAAATCCACGGCCTGCTGCCGGCTTGGCGTGATCTCGAGCGAGCTCGCGGCGACGTCGGCCTGACCGCTCTGCAGCGCGCCGGCCAATGCCGTCAGGGGCATCGGCGTTTCGCGGATCTCGAACGGCACGGCATGGCGCAGCCGTTCCAGCAACTCGGCGTCGAAGCCCTTGCGCTTGCCGTCCTGCACCGCGGCGTAAGGCGTGGTTTCTGCCGCGACGGCGACGACCATGTAGCCGCGCTGCTTGATCTCATCGAGCGTCGCGGCCTGTCCCGCAATGCTCCAGCCGGCCGCTGCGAGGACCGACAAGGTCCGCCAGCCCTGGCGCCTCTGCTTCATTCACACCCTCCATTGTCTCATAGGTCTGGGCCGCCGATCGGCAAGACGCCGGCGCCGCTTGCGGGTCCCGGTGAAGGACGAAGATCCCGGCGGCCGTGATCCGGCCGAGTCAAGAGGCCTGCGACGTTGCTTGCCGATACTGCGGCCTCATGCTAATCATCATGTAGTATATCTAAGTCGATCAGGTTAATCATAGGATCTTTACAATTGTATGACAATGTACTGAAAGATTACAGATCCAAGACAATACTGATCGCGATTGCTGCTCTTGCTTCGATTTCACTGCGCGGAACGGCCACCGCCGGGACCGGCTGTGCCGCACCGACGGACGGGCCGCCGATTTGCCTGACCGGCACGATCCTGGCGCCCGGCGCCACCGTCGCCATGATCGAGCGTGCCGGCAGCACGAGTGTCGAAGACCTGCGCCAGGGCGACATGATCCTGGATTGGCGCCTCACGGAAATCGGCCCGAAATTCATCAAGCTCGCCCAGGCTGAGAAGATCGTGACGCTCGACCTCTCCGGTACCGTGGCGCATGCCGAAACCGCGCCCGTCGCCGCCGCAGCGGGTCCGGCGGTGGCCGGGGCACCGAATATCAAGCAGGGGCCGATGAAGCGGCTGCAGGCCTGGGCCGCCCGCGGCCGAGCGCGAGCCGCCGAAATAGGCCTGACCATGACGACAACACAGGAACTGGCCGAGGTGGCGCGCCGTGCGCTGGCCACAGGCGATCTGCCGGCCGCGGAAGAACACTGCCGCCGGCTGGCTGCCGCGGCGCCGGGCCGACGCCTGGCCCTGGACGATGCTGAGCGAGATCGCGCTCCGCCGCCGCGATGTCGAGGCCGCGCTGGCGCATGCCCGCCAGGCCGTGACTCTGGCGCCCGGCCTGCTGCTCGGCCATGTCATGCTGGCCAAGACGCTGCTGCAGCGCGGCGAGCCGGCGCGGGCGCTGGCTACCGCCGAAGCGGCCGCGTCGATCACCGACGCGCCGGCCGAGGCGCTGGGACGGGCTCGGCGCCGTGTTTGGC
>JBBCHB010000006.1:0-107137 GCA_037200015.1 Aliidongia sp.
GTGAAGCATTGGGTCGGTCGGGTTCTCGGCATCCTGCTGTCGAGTCCATTTGCGGCCGGCGCCGCCGAGACGGCGCCGCCGGTCATGCATTACTCGGCCTCCTGGGCCGGTCTGCCGGCGGCGCAGATCGACCTCGCCCTCGGCGGCGCCGGCGCCCATTACCGCGACGAGATCGACATCCACACCGAGGGCCTGCCGCGCTGGTTCACCAATTTCAGCGGCGATGCGTCGAGCGAAGGCGATCTCGCCGCCGACGGCAATGCCATGCCGCAACGTTACGACGCGCTCTATACGCTGCGCCGGCGCCACGGCAAGCGCATCGCGCTGCGCGTCGTCGACCAGGATGGCGCCCGGCTGACCACGCGGGCGCCGGAGGATACCAGCACCAAGCCGCCTCTGGACGAGATCTATCGCCGCAACGTCGTCGATCCGATTTCCGCCCTGGCGGCAATCCGCCATTATCTCGAAACTCATCCGCATGCGCCGGGCGGACAATTCACCCTCCCCGTTTACGACGGCGCACGCCGCTTCGACGTGATCGGCAAGATCGTTCCGCCGGAAGCCGATCCGGCGGATGGACCGGTCGTCCAGCTCGTCCTGTCATTGCACCCGATCGCCGGCTTCAAAGGCGAAACCAGCGAGGATGGCGACCCCGACAGCGCGCCACGCGACGTCGATCTGCGCCTGACCGACGACGCGCGGCTGATGCCGCTTTATCTGCGGGTTCACATCGCCTTCTTTCCGCTGGTCGTGCGCTACGAGCGATCCTGCCCGAAGCTCGGCGCCTGTGAGGAGCCTGGTTGAGTCGCCCTACTCCCTGGCGATCTGCCGGACGAAGCTGTCGAGATGCTGGCGCAGCGCGTCGGCCTGGCGCGACATTTCCTGAGCGCCGGACAGCACTGAATGGGCCGTGCGGCCGGTTTCCGAGACGGCGGTGTTGACGCCGGCGATGTTGGAGGACACTTGCGCCGTGCCGGCCGCCGCCTGCTGGACGTTGCGGGCGATCTCGCCGGTCGCAGCACCCTGCTCCTCGACCGCGGCGGCGATGGCCGAGCCGATCTCGTCGATCTCCCGGATGGTCGTGTCGATCGAGCCGATCGCCTCGACCGCACGGCCGGCCGCGGTCTGGATCTCCGTCACCTGGCTCTTGATGTCTTCGGTTGCACGAGCCGTCTGATTGGCCAGCGACTTCACTTCCGAGGCGACGACGGCGAAGCCCTTGCCCGCCTCGCCGGCCCGCGCCGCCTCGATGGTCGCGTTCAAGGCCAGCAGATTGGTCTGACTGGCGATGTCGTTGATCAGGCGGACCACTTCGCCGATCCGGTCGGCCGCCTCGGCCAGGCTGCGCATGGTACCGCTGGTCTCGCCGGCTTGACGCACGGCGGCGGCCGCGACCTGGCTGGATTTGGCGACCTGGCGCGCGATTTCGCTGATCGAATGCGACAATTGCTCGGCCGCCGATGCGACGGTCTGGACATTGGCCGAGGCCTGCTCGGAGGCCGAAGCCACCGTCATGGCCTGGCGGCTCGACGTCTCCGCGGCGTTGGACAGGGATTGCGCATTGCCCTGGAGGTCGCTCGCCGCCCGGCCGACCGTGTCGACCACGCCGGTGATGGTGCCGGCGAACTCGTCCGTGACTTTCTTCAGATCGGCCTCGGCCGATTGCCCGATATCCGTCTGGAAGCTCGCGAGCACGAGATCCACGTCGAACATCACGGCCCGGCCGATCGCCGCGGCGAGACTGCCGAGCTTGGCTCCCTTGCCCCGCACGAACCAGCCGCCGGCCTCGCGCTCGGCCGCCCGCTGCAGGATGTCGCCGAGCACATAGGCGGTGGCGCCGATATACCAGCCCGGCTCGATCCCGAGAGCCGCATGGGTGTGCCGATCTTGCGGGCCGAGGCGATATAGGTCTCGTCGAACCCGGCGGCGAACAGCTTGCGCCAATGCTCGGCCTGGGCCGTGCGTGCGCGGTTGACGGACGCTTCGTCGGCGAAAGCCTTCATCATCTCCGGCCAGCGCCGCAGATGTTCGTAGAAGGCTTTTAGAATCTCCGGCAGCATCTGTTCCAGCTCGGGCCGGAATGCCCGAAGAGCTGCGCGGGCCGAATCGTCCAACCGAAAGAACCGCACCCGATCCACGGCCGTGCTGTGCTGCGCCATGTTCTTACCCTCGTCCCGACAATGTCCCGCGATGGCCGGGATTTTCCGCTGGTGATCCTTTGCAAATGGTTTAGGCGGTGAAGAATCCGGATGAAGTCTTCAGTATTGCTGCATCAGCCCGGCTGCGGTGCCGCCAGAATCTCGACGCGATCGTCCGGCGCAAGGCCCATATGGACTTCGATCTTGGCCGACTGCCAATCCTGCCGGTAACTCGGTAGATCGGGCACGCGGATCAGCCCGACCGACGCGATCTGGCCGATCAGCGTGGTCTTGTTTTCCGGCCTGCCCGAGCCCGCAAGGGCCGGCGGTCCGCCGCCGATGCTGGCAATATCGCTCTGCGGCGCGCCCAGCGTGATGGTGTTGGTAAAGGTCGGATTCGCGATCTGGTCGATCGAATAGGCCGGCACGCGCTCGCCGGTCGCCAGGACGAGCGTCGCCGCCGTGATCGGCAGCCGGTCGAGTGCGCGGACATTGATGACCTGGACATCCTGGCCCAGGTCAAACAGCACCTTGATCTCACCGTAATTCGGCACGTCGGCCTGCCGCACCGGCGGCGCCGAACAGGCCGCCAGCGCCAAGCCGAGCGCAAGCAGGATACTGACGCCCGAGCGGCGCCGCCCGTCCGGCGACTTAGCGCTTATAGGGGAAGAAACTAGCATCGACATATTGCTCCAGTACCTGATCGGCGGAATGCGCCAGCTGGTCGCTCATCTCGTACCAGACCTGATCCCGCTCGTTCGGCGTGATGTCCTCGGCGACGGACCGCGAGCGCGTCGCGCGCGCCGTCGCCGTCCGTGCGATGACGCCGTTCTCGTCGATGATATCGAGCCGGATCTCGACCTGGCCGTCATAACGCTCGGCCTGCTGGACGGTGAAGTCGGCCTTGAGCCCTTCCCGGCGTGGCAGCTCGGTCTCGCGGACGCTGGCATCCACTATGGTGAAGCGCGCCACGCGGCGGCTCCCCGGCGCAATCGCCTGCAGCCGGTCCTTGGCCAGGTTTTCCAGCGCGCGCTGCGGTGGGATCGGAAACTCATGCTCTACATCCGGCAATGCGAAGCTCGGCTGGAAGGCGCTGACGATCTCAACCCGCGCGACGTCGAGCTGGATCGGCGGTTCCTGATTGAACCGGATGTCCGGAAATCGCGGCGGCGGCGGCGCATTCAAACAGGCCGCGAGTGCCAGGGCGAGCGGGAGACAGAGCGTAAGCCGGCGAATAACCATGGAATTTGCCCCTTGGAGCGTCGAGGACTCGCCGGCAGGCCCGCATGGCGCGTGAACGCCGCGATTCCGACCGACCCGGTTATAACGTCCCGACGCGCGCTTCGTCACCAATCATCCGTGAACAGGGGACGCGCGACCGCGATCCCAATACGGTGGATCGCCGAAACTCTCGCGCAAGCTATCGGCCAAGGCGCGCAACTTAGTCGATGGTCGGCGCCCCTCTGGATGGGCGATATAGAGAAATTCCTCCTCGGCCTGGACACCGATATCGAGAATCATCAGCCGCCCGGCACTGACGTCTTCGCCCGCGATCCATGTCGGCAGCAGGGCGATGCCAAGGCCGGCGATCGCGGCGTCGCGCATCACATCGCCGTTGTTGCTGACCAGCGCGACCTGCGCGCGCACGCTGATAGCGCCGTCCGGCCCTGGAAAACGCCAATCCGCCATGCCGCGATTGGCGTAGAAGATGCCGCGATGCGCGGACAGATCCGCCAGCGACAGCGGCTCCCCCACGGTGGCAAGATAACCCGGCGATGCCACCAGCACCCGCCGACTCGGCGCCAAGCGCCAAGCCATCAGGCGCGAATCAGCAATCGGGCCGTGCCGGATCACAGCATCGAAGCCGTCAGCGGCAGCATCGACCCGGCGGTCGTCCAGCTCCAGCGTGAGCTCGATCCGCGGATGTCGCGCCAGGAAGGGGTAGAGCGCCGGCCCAAGATGCAGACGGCCGAAGGTCACCGGCGCCGAAAGGCGCAAGGGACCGGACAGCGTGCCGCGCCGCTCGGCGAGATCGGCGGCCGCCTCCTCGATATCGCGGACAATCCGCACCGCGCGCTCGAGAAAGGCGGCGCCATCCTCGGTCAGCGACAGCTTGCGCGTGGTCCGGTGCACCAGGCCGGTGCCGAGCCCACGCTCCAGCTCGGCCAGCCTTTCGCTCACGACCGATTTCGACAGCCGCAACTGGCGCGCCGCCGCACTGATCGATCCCGCCTCGGCCACGGCAACGAAAGTGGCAATACCTTCGAATTTCATCGTTCGCTTTTTCCGAATATCGGATCCTGCATTTGCAGCCTAATCCGAACTCCGATGTTCGACTACCTTCTCCACATCGAAGGCGCAGCCTTCCGTGCAGCGAACGGAGAAGCATCATGGGGCGTCTGCAGAACAAAGCCGCGCTCATCACTGGCGGCACTAGCGGCATCGGGCTCGAGACCGCCCGGCAATTCCTGGCCGAGGGCGCGCGTGTTGCGATCACCGGCACCAACCCGGCCACGATCGAGGCCGCCCGCGCCGAGCTGGGCAAGGAGGTTCTGGTCATCCGCGCCGATGCCGGCGACGTCGCCGGCCAGCTTCAGGTTGCCAAAGCGGTCCGTGAGACCTTCGGTAAACTCGATATTCTATTCATCAATGCCGGCGTCGGCGACTTCCGGCCGATCGAGCAATGGGACGAAGCCGGTTTCGACCGCTCCTTTGCAATCAATGTGAAGGGGCCGTTTTTCCTGGTCCAGGCGTTGCTGCCGCTGTTGGCAAATCCGGCCTCGATCGTACTCAACAGCTCGATCAATGCCCGGATCGGCATGCCGACGTCGAGCGTCTACGCCGCGACCAAGGCGGCGCTGATTTCGCTCGCCCGCACCTTGTCCGGCGAGCTGATCGGTCGCGGCATCCGCGTCAATGCCGTCAGCCCTGGTCCGATCTCCACACCGCTCTACGGCAAGCTGGGCTTGGCCGAAGCCGATCTCAAGGCAATGGAAAACTCGATCCTGGGCCAGCTCCCGGCCGGCCGTTTCGGCAATCCGAGCGAGATCGCCAAGGCCGTGGTCTTCCTTGCTTCCGACGAAGCAGCCTTCACCGTCGGCAGCGAACTCGTGATCGATGGCGGCATGACCAATATATAATGCCGAAGCGGGTGGCGCTCGACCACCCCGCCCGACCTCACCCGGAGAAAAATGCGATGGACCTCGAACTCAAAGGCCGGCGCGCCCTGGTCAGCGGCAGCACCGCCGGCATCGGCCTGGCGATCGCCGAGCGGTTGGCGCGCGAAGGCGCCCGCGTCATCGTCAATGGCCGGACCCAGGCGGCGGTCGACAAAATCGTCGCCGAGCTGAAGGCGTCGACCGGTGGCGAGGTCGAAGGCTTTGCCGGCGATCTCAGCGTCGCCGCGACGGCTGAGGATCTGGCCCGCCGCCATCCGGATGTCGAAATCCTGGTCAACAATCTGGGCATCTTCGAAGCGAAGCCGTTCGAAGAGATCCCCGACGCGGATTGGCTACGCTTCTTCGATGTCAACGTGCTGAGCGGTGTGCGCCTGGCGCGGCTCTATCTGCCGGCGATGAAGCGCGCCGATTGGGGCCGCATCATCTTCATCTCCAGCGAAAGCGCCGTGCAGATCCCGACGGAGATGATTCACTACGGCACGACCAAGACCGCTCAGCTCGCCGTGTCGCGCGGATTGGCCGAGGCGGTCGCCGGTACCGGCATCACCGTCAACAGCGTCCTGCCCGGCCCGACCAAATCGCGCGGCGTCGATGATTTCGTCGGAGAGCTGGCCAAGAACGAAGGCAAATCCTTTGCCGAATTCGAAGCGGAATTCTTCACCTATGTCAGACCGACTTCGCTGATCAAGCGCTTCGCCCGGCCCGAAGAGGTTGCCTCGCTGGTTGCCTATGTTGCCAGTCCGCTCGCTTCGGCGACGACCGGCGCGGCCTTGCGCGTCGATGGCGGCGTGATCAAAAGCGCCTTCTGAGCGAACAGCCCGCCCCGCCGGCTTCAGGCGGGGCGGGCCATGATCGGCAGCCAATGCGGCCTGATGCTCAGCGTCAGTCCCGCGAAGACTCCGGCTTGCTCAGCGCCGCGACTTCGGCCTCGCTGAAGCTGTAATGGGTCGAGCAGAACTCGCAGGTCACGCCGACGACGCCGTCGACCGCGAGATGGGCCAGATCCTCCTCGGGGAGGCTGCGTAGCACATCCTCGATCCGCTCGCGCGAGCAGCGGCATTTGGCTTCGAGAGGCTGGGCCGGGTAGACGCGGACCCCGTCCTCGTGGAACAGGCGGAACAGCAGCGTGTCAGAATCGATCGTCGGATCGGTCAGCTCGGCATCGCTGCAGGTCCCGAGCAGAACCAGCGCACGGCGCCAGCCATCGTCGAGCTCCTCGGCGCTCTGCTCGCTCTCGGCACCCCCTTCGTCGGGCAGGCGCTGGATCATTACCGCGCCGGCGCGCCAGCCAGAGGGATGGCGTCGCGCGGCGACGCGGATGCCGGCTTCGATCTGCTCCGATTGCCGGAAATAGTGATGCGCGCATTCGGCGAGATTGCCGCCGTCGAGTTCGACAATGCCTTGATAGCGCTCGGTATGTTCGCCCTGATCGACGGTGAAGGCGAGATAACCCGCGCCGAGCAGGCGCGGCACGGAATTCCCGGCGCCGGCGGTGCGTTCCAGCGCCTCGGCATCGAACTGGGCATAGCCACGCACCGCGCCGGCCGAGGTGACGTCGGCGACCATCAGATTGATCGGTCCGTCGCCTTTGGTCTGGAGCGTGAAGATACCTTCATATTTGAGGGCGCCGGCGAGCAGGACCGCCAGCGCCATGGCCTCGCCCAGCATGATGGCGACCGGCTCGGGGTAGCCGTGCTGGTTCACGACGCGGTCGAAGACCGGGCCGAGCCGGACCAGGCGACCGCGCAGGGCGAAGGGATCGATCTGAAACGGGCGGATTAGATCGTCCATGTCAGGCCAGGCACCAAGCGAGGATGGCCTTCTGGGCGTGCAGGCGGTTTTCCGCCTCGTCCAGACGACGCTTTGCGGCCCGTCGATCACGCCGGCCGAGACCTCCTCGCCGCGCTTGGCCGGCAGGCAGTGCATGAACACAGCCCCCGGTGCCGCCCGCGCCATCAGCCGCTCGTCGACACGATAGGGCGCCAGCAGGTTGTGGCGATTGACGCTGGCCTCGACGCCCATCGAGACCCAGGTGTCGGTGACGACGCAGCCGGCACCGGCGACGGCCGCCTCGGGATCGGCGGTGAAGTGGATCTTCTTGCTCTTGGCCATCGCCCAATCGACCAGCCGCGTGGGCGGGCTCAGCGTCTCCGGTGTCGCGACGCGCAGCTCGAAACCGAACTGCACGGCGGCATGGATCCAGGACGAAACGACATTGTTGCCGTCGCCGCTCCAGGCCACGACCTGATCGCCGATCGTCCCCTTATGCTCTTCGAGCGTCATCAGATCGGCCATGATCTGACAGGGATGGCTCAGATCGGTCAGCCCGTTGATGACCGGCACGGTGGCATGGCGCGCCATCTCGTCGAGCTTCGCCTTTTCGGTCGTGCGCAGCATGATCGCGTCGACATAGCGCGACAGCACGCGCGCCGTGTCGCCGATCGGCTCGCCGCGGCCGAGCTGGCTGTCCTGGGCAGAGAGGATGATCACCTCGCCGCCCAGATGCTTCATGGCGACTTCGAAGCTGACGCGTGTGCGCGTCGAAGGCTTCTCGAACACCATGCACAGGGTCTTGCCGGCGAGCGGCTTGTCCGTCTGTGCCGCCGCGGGCTTTTTGTAGGCGTGGCCGAGATCGAGAATCCGTCTCAGCTCGCCGGTATCGATCAGATCAAGATCGAGAAAGTGCCGGGGATCGGACATGATTCAGCTAACCCAGCTCCGGCACGCTGCGTCGATCGCGGCGCCGGCTTCGTCGATTTCGCGTGGCCCGATGATCAGCGGCGGCACCAGCCGGACGACATTGTCGGCCGCAGTCACCGCGAGCATCTTGTGCCGGCGCAGCGCATCGACGAATTCGCCATTGGGTACAAGGCTTTGCAGTCCTAGAATCAGCCCCGCGCCACGCACGCCGGACAGCACCTTGGGGTGTGCCGCCGCGACGGTTTCGAGCTTGGCCCGCAGCGCTTTGGCCTGGGTTTCGACATTCGCCAGGAAGCCCGGCGCCAGCATAACGTCGAGCACGGCATTGCCGATCGACATGGCCAGCGCGTTGCCGCCGAAGGTCGAGCCATGGGCGCCCGGCCCCATGACCGAGGCGACCTTCTCCGTGGCGAGGCAGGCGCCGACCGGGAAGCCGCCGCCCAGCCCCTTGGCAACCATCATGACATCCGGCGTGACGCCGGCCCATTCATGGGCCCAGAGCCTGCCGGTGCGGCCCATGCCGCATTGCACTTCGTCGAAGATCAGCACCAGGCCGAACTCGTCCGCCGCGGCGCGCAGCCCCTTGAGGAATGCGGTGCTGGCCGGACGGATGCCACCTTCGCCCTGCACCGGCTCGACGATGATGCCGGCAGTCTCCGGCCCGATCTTGGCGCGCAGCTCGTTCAGATTGTCGAACGCGACATGATCGAAGCCCTCGACCACCGGATCATAGCCCTTGAGGTATTTCTCGTTGCCGGCCGCAGCCAGCGTCGCCAGCGTCCGACCGTGGAACGCGCCCTGGCAGCCGATGATCCGGTAACGCTCGGGATGGCCGGTATCGTGCTGGTATTTCCGCGCGATCTTGATCGCGAGTTCACCGGCCTCGGCGCCGGAATTGCCGAAGAACACGGTGTCGGCGAAGGAATTCGCGACCAGCCGCTCGGCCAAGCGGGTCTGCCCGGGAATCTGGAACAAGTTCGAGGTGTGCCAGAGCTTCTTGCCCTGGGTGATCAGCGTCTCGACCAGATGCGGATGGCTGTGGCCGAGCGCAGTGACGGCGATGCCGCTGGCGAAATCGAGATATTTCTCGCCTGTGGTCGAGAAGAGATAGGCGCCTTCACCATGCTCAAAGGCGATATCGGCCCGGGCATAAGTGGGCATGACGGCGGAAATCATCGGCGGTACTCCCTGACGAGGGCAGTCGGAAAAACACGGATCTGGGCGCAGGCGCCTGACGGCGGGCAGCGAAGCGTTCGCCGCCCCTATCGTCGTCGCAGCCGGGCGGGCAAAGCCGCACCCATGATTTTCCGACCCTCTAAGCCGTTCATCGCCCGCTCCGCCGGATGCCGGCGGAAACGGCCGACCCTGCCAAGGAAAGCGGGAGAGTATCGGGATCGTCCGCCATGCTGTCAATCACGGGGCGGTGAAGAAGCCCCGCAGTTTTTGCGGTGCTTCCGTGCGAAAAACCGGCCAAGTCCCTCGCCGGTCTACGCCTTCAGCTTGTAGCCGATCGCGAAAAGCCGCCAGCACAGGGCCAGCAGCGCGGCATTGAGCGCAACCATCACTGCGACGCCGAGCCAGATCGGCGAATCGGCATGGCCGATGAAGCCGTAGCGGAAGCCGTCGATCATGTAGAAAAACGGGTCGAAATGCGCCAATAGCCGCCAGGTCTCGGGCAGGCGATCGACCGAATAGAACGTGCCGGACAGGAAGGACAGCGGCACGACGACGAAATTGGTGACCGCCGCGATATGGTCGAATTTCTCCGACCAGACGCCGCCGAGCACGCCCAGGGTCGACAACATGAGCGACGCCGTGAAGCCGAAGAACAGCACGGCGAACCAATCCTGGATCGACAGATGGATGAACAGCGCGATGGTCGGGACCAGCACCAGCCCGACCACCATGCCGCGCGTCGCCCCGCCGAGCGCGATCGCGAAGGTCAGCTCGCCGGCCGAAAGCGGCGGCATCAGGATATCGACGATATTACCCTGGACCTTGGCAATGACGATCGAGGAGGAGGTGTTGGCGAAGGCGTTCTGTGTCATCGCCATCATGATCAGGCCGGGCGCCAGGAATTCGCCATAGGGCACGCCACCGACGCTGCGCGCAGCGCCACCCATGGCCAGCAGGAAGACAACGAGATAAAGCAGCGTCGTCGCCATCGGCGCCAGCAAGGTCTGGGTATAGACCTTGATGAAACGCCGGACCTCTTTCAGATAGAGCGTCCACACACCCAGCCAGTTGACCGGACCGAGCTGCCGCTCGCGATAGATCGTAGTCGCCACGCTTGACCGCCTCGCCTGCTCGCATCGCTTGAGTGGCGGCGACGGTAGCCCGGCATCAGTGGAGCGACAATCGGGGCCGCCTCGCGACTGGGCTGCGCCGGGCGCGGGGCATGGACACAATCCAGGAAAGAGCTCGATGTCAATGCCGTCGGCGCCGGCTCTTTCATCGAGAGCACGAGCTCAGTCCCCGGCAAAACTCCGGATTGCGACGGCCAGGAACAACGGGGCTATTCGTTCCGGTCGATTTGCTTGCGCCAGACTTCTGTCGCTGAATCGAAGAGGCGGGCGATCTCGCCCTCCTGCCTCATCGTGGTGAGGGCGCCGTCGAGCGCGCCGAGCCGGGTCAAGCACGGACTCTTTTTGGAGACGCCGACGAAGTCCTCGGCGACGACGAGATACGGGTGTTGAACCGTGAACATACCTGTTTGATGCCGATTTTGCAGATATGACATCCCCGGATAGTAGCTCGTCATGAAATAATCGAGGTGGTTGGCCTGAACCATATTGAAACCGCTATCGAGGCTTTGCAGCTCCTCGACGGCGTGGTTTTGCGCCAGATACTCGTCCAATCCGCCACCGAAGCGATTGCCCAGGATGATGCCGCCCTCCAGGCCGACGAGATCTTCGCGGCGGTGAATGGTCAGGTTTCGGTCCCGCCGGGTGAAGACCGCCACGGGATTGGTGAAGATCGGCGTTGCCAGAAAATCAAGGAACGCCTCTCGCTCCGGCGTCCGTTTGAGTTCCACCACGACGTCGATCCCGCCCGCCTCTGCGGCGGCAAGGACCCGCTTGAACGGACCGCCATACCGGAACTCGAACGGTATCCCGGCGCGGTCCAGCGCCCGGGCGACGATCGCTTCGGCGGCGCCGCGCAGCTGCGTTCCGTCCTACCATGACACCGGTTCGTAGTCCGGGTCCCCCGAAACGATCACCTCGTCGCAGCGACCGCTTTGCGCCTCGGCTATGAGCCCATCCTTCAGCAACCGCTCCATGGTCCCGTCAGCGACAAGCTCCCGCGCCGCCCGCCCGAGGGCCGCTGCGGCCGGACGGGATTGCGCGCCTGCGGCCGGGTTCGCAACCAGCCATCCCTCGCCCTGCCGAAGGGTGACGCGATTGCCGAGCTTTCCCTCCATATGAAGCTTGCGCGCGACGGCATCGACGACGGGGGCGAGCCCGACGACGGCCTTCACCTGTCCGGCGTCGAGGAGACGGAGTACATCTTCGATCGATGGCGCGTCGAGGATATCGAGATGGGGCTGGGTGAGGAAGCCGAGATTGAATTGGGAGCGTGTGGCGACTGCAATCGGGCCGATCGTCTCCAGGTCATCCTGCGTGCGGAGCTGCACGCCCGAGCGCGCAAAGGCAACAGCTTCAACGGTGACGAACTTCGCGATGGGCATGAGAGGGAGCGCCCCAGCACCCCGCGCCACGATCATGAAGGCTGGGCCCTTGTTTCCAAGCCCCTGCAACTGATCCGGCTTGAGCGGGATGACCTCGCCCTTGAAACCGGCACGATCGAGGATGGCGCGCGCGAAATCAACGGCAATGCCGGCGGGCGTTCCGCCGGGTTCGAAATAGCCCCATGGCGGCAGGTAGGGCACGGCGACTTCGAGCTTCGTCGACGGCTCGGCTTTTGCCGGCACGGTCGGCATGCAGAGGACTGCGATCACCGCTCCGAACTTTGCCAATCGCGACACTGAGGAAGCGGTCATAGCGTAAAGTCCTAAAGTACCGGCGGGGCGCCCGTCATGGTCCAAGCTGCTTGCGGCGTGCCGGCGCCCGAGTAAAGGCAATCTCTACGGCACGCACGGCCGCAGTCGCGACACTATAGGCCCCTGCGCGGTATTGCGACTTGTACCATCTGCCTCGGTGAGAACCTCGTACAAATCACAAACGGTTGCTTGGTTAGAGTGCTCGCCCCTCCCACGGTGCGATGAGGGGTCAGAGGCCGTTTGGAAATTCGGTGATTTGGGCTTGCGGCGCCGGTCTGGGCGTGATTCAAGCTTGCGATGTGGACGAAGCAGAGCCGGGGTCGTATGGCCCAGATCGCCAAGAAGACGAAGCGCTATCCGTCGGATTTGACGGATGAGGAATGGGAGCGGATCGCACCGCTGATGCCGAAGCCTGGTCGGCGAGGACGGCCGCGCGAGGTCGACTTCCGCGAGGTGATCAACGCGGTTCGTTATCTCGTGCGCTCGGGCTGTGGCTGGCGGATGCTGCCGATCCATTTCGGCCCTTGGCAGACGGTCTACAGCTGGTTCCGCGAATTGGCGCGGCGGTTTTGTTTCAGACCATTCACGATGTGGCGCTGATGGTCGACCGGGAGCGAGCTGGGCGCGAGGCCAGCCCTACAGCGGGGGTGATCGACAGCCAATCCGTCAAGGCGCCGCAAGCTGAAACAAGAGGTTACGACGCGGGCAAGAAAATTGTCGGACGCAAGCGGCACATCGCCGTCGATACGGATGGACGGTTGCTGATGGTCAATATCACGACGGCCGATATCTCCGACAGCGCCGGTGCCGCGGCGATTCTTGACACAATCCGCAAGCGCTGGCCTTGGGTGAAGCATCTCTTCGCCGATGGTGCCTATGACCGCCTCAAACTGATGGACAAGGCCGCCTATCTCGACTTCGTCGTCGAGATCATTCGCCGATCCGATGATCAGAAGGGCTTCCAGGTCCTGCCACGCCGATGGGTGGTCGAGCGCACCTTCGGCTGGATGGTCCGATGGCGTCGCCTCGTGCGCGACTATGAGGAGCGCATCGACGTGTCCCAAGCCATGATCCTCGTCGCAATGGGCGGTAACCTGCTGCGCAGAAATGCCCATCCCTGATTTTCCAAACGGACTCTCAGGACGCCGACGCCATCCCCGGATAGCCCTCGACCGCGAGCTTGACCATCAGCGTCGACCACAGAGTTTCGATCGTCGACACCGACACCTGCCGGCGACGTGCCAGGTCGATCACGGCCTTCACGATGGCGTCGAGTTCGAGCGGACGACGTGCCTCGTAATCCTGCAGCATCGAGGCCTTATGCCCACTGGCGCTGCCGCCGGCGGCCAGTGTCGCGTCGATCTCGTCGGCAAGATCGACGTCCCAGGCGCGGGCCGTGGCGAGGGCTTCGCGCATCAGGCGGGCGCGGATCTCGGCCATGCCGGGGCCGGTGCGGAGCTGGCCAAGCGTGCCGCCGGTCAGCACGCTGAGCGTGGCCGCAGCCGTGTTGAGCAGCAGCTTGGCCCAGACCGCCTTGCGGATATCGTCCGTCAGCTTCGTCTCGATACCGGCGTCGCCGAGCAGCTCGGCCGCGGCGCGCAGAGCCGGCGCGTGGTCGCCGGCGCGCGGCGCGCCGAGGACAAGGCGCAGCACGCCGTCATGATGGGCGACGCCGGGCGAGGCGATATGCGCCGGCAGGTAGATGACGCAGCCCAGCGCGCGCTGCGGGCCGATCACCCGCCAGATCACGCCGCCAGGATCGACTGTCTCGAACGGCGTCTCCGCGTCAGGCCCCGGATGGCCGTGGAAATACCACCAAGGAATACCGTTCTGCGCGAAGACGACCAGCGTCTCCGGCCCGAGCATCGGCGCCAGACGCGGCGCCAACTCGGGCAGCGCGTGTGCCTTGGTCGTCACGAACAGCAGATCCTGCCCCCCGAGATCAGCCGGTGCGGCGCTGGCGCGCGGCCGGCTGTGCAGGCGGCGCCCGCGCGTCTCCAGGGTGAGGCCGTGCTCCTTGATGGCGGCGAGCTGGCTGCCGCGGGCGAGCAGCGAGATCTCATGACCGCCCCGCTCCAGCAGGTAACCGGCAATGACGCTGCCCACCGCTCCGGCGCCGACGATCGCAATCCGCATCTATCCCTACCTTGCCGCCTGCCCGACCGCCCAATCCACCAGCCCACGCCGAGACGTCGTGTAGCGCGACAATGTCCGCTCGGCATGACGCATCCGCCAGGTCAGCATGCGCTGCGCCATCTCCAGCGCAATGCCGGCATAGGCCGGATCATCAGCGCGATTATGGAATTCGCCGGGATCGGCCTCAAGGTCGAACAGCACCGGCGGCAATGTCGGGAAGTGCACATATTTGTATTTATCGGTGCGCAGTACGGCAAGCTCGGCATCGCGCCAATCCAGGCCGGGCGGCAATACGCGGGCATAGGGATAACCGATGCGCAGGCTGAACTCGAAATGCACGGCGTCGCGCGCCGCAGCCCCCGCCTCGCCACGGAGGAGCGGCAGCAGCGAATGGCCGTCGCAGGAGATCGGCACAGGCAGCTTCAACCAGTCGAGGATCGTCGGCATGACGTCGACGCTTTCGGTCAGGCCGCGAACGACGCTGCCGCGCGTTGCCTCGGCTTCCGGCCGCGGATCGGCGATGATCAGCGGAATGTGATAGCTCTCGTCGTAGAAGCAGCATTTGCCGAGCAGATGGTGATCGCCCAGCTGCTCGCCATGGTCCGAGGTGAAGACGATCAGCGTCCGTTCCGTCTGGCTGGTCCGGTCGAGGAAATCGAGCACGCGCCCGATCTCGGCATCGACTTCCGCAATCAGCCCGTAATAGGACCGGCGCAACCCGGTGATTTCCGCCTCGGTCATGGCGGCGACATTGCCTTCGCCGCCGAGCAGGAAGCTGCTCATCGGCAGGATCGAATGGAAGAAGGCAAGCGCCGGATGGTTGCCGCATTCCTCGGCCGCCGCGGCGGCGCGCCGGGCGCGCGGCAAATCCGCCGGATCCACGATCTCGTTATAGGGATGCGGTGCGCTGAAGGGCGGGTGCGGCCGCAGGAAGCCCAGATGCAGGAACCACGGCTGCGCGGTGCGCAGCGCCAGGTAATCCAGCGCATGCTCGCTCGACCAGCGGCTGTCCGAAGTTTCAGCGGAGCCGCGGGTGGGCGCATCGGTCGGCCGTCCGCTTGAATCGTTCGGCGCCCAAAGGTCGCGCACGCTGGCGATCTCCCGCTCCGGATCGCGGCGGCGCGCCCAGGCAAGATAGTCGAGATGCTCCTCCTCGGCGAAATCCCCGACCAGGGTCCAGCCCTCGCCCGCCTCACCCATGCGGGTGAAGGCGATATCTTCGAACCCGACGGCATAGGGATCGGGCGTCGTCGTCGTATAGCCGATCAGCGCCGGATCGCGCCCGGCACGGCGGATCTCCCGCGCCAGATGGGCATGCCGGCGGTCGAGCGGCACGCCATTGGTCACGACGCGATGATTCATGACATATTGACCAGTCAGCAGCGAAGCTCTGGCCGGGCCGCAAGGCGCGCCCTGGGCGAAGTGCCGAGAGAAGGTAACGCCGCGCGCGGCCAGCCGGTCGAGGTTCGGCGTATGCGCATGAACCGCTCCCAATCGACCGAGCGCTTCGCCGCGCCATTGATCGACGACGATGAACAACACATTTGGCAAGGACGTATTCGGCATGGGGATGCTCGGCTGGGTCATCGGTGGCGGTCTTCCTCCGGAGCCTGAGTTTTCCTATCATGCGCCGGGCTCGCTCGCCATCCTGGTCGGATGACGATGCGACCCGGAGGATCGGCACGCAGAGAGAACTTGGCAAGCATGGGACCATCATCCTCCCGCCCCTCCTTTACCTACGCGTCCGACGAGGTCGGACCGCTGTCGCGGGTCGTCATCCGCGCGATCGAGGCCGTCACCGGACAGCCGAAGATCCGCCGACTCTACGAGCACTACACCCGGCGCGGCCGGCCCCCGGAGCTGTTCTGGGACGATGCAGTCGAGGCGCTGGAGCTGAACATCCGCAGCAACCCGCGCGCCGGCCGATTGCATCCCGCGCAGCGGCCCGGTCGTAGTCATCGCCAATCATCCCTTCGGCGTGGTCGACGGCGTGATCCTGTGCTGGATGGTTGCGCGCGTGCGCGCTGACTACAAGATCATGACGCACCGGGTGCTGCACCAGGCGCCCGAGGTCAAGGATCACATCATCCCGGTCGATTTCTCCGGCACGCGCGCGGCGCTGGAGAGCAACGTCGCCTCACGCCGCGACGCACGGGAATTGCTCGCGGCCGGTGGCGTGCTGATCGTCTTCCCGAGCGGCGGCGTGGCGCTCTCCGAAGGCATGCGCGGCGCCGCGGTCGATCTGGAATGGAAGACGCTGACCGCCGGGCTGGTGCTGGGCAGCGAGGCCGACGTGCTGCCGATCTTCTTCTGCGGCCAGAACAGCCGGCTCTACCAGATCGCCGGCAATATAAAACAGACCCTGAAGCTGTCGCTGCTGTTCCACGAAGTCTCGAACAAGATCGGCAAGACGATCGAAATGCGGGTCGGCGACCTGATCCCGAATGCCCGCATCCAGGAGATCGGCGACCGCCAGGCAGTAATCGACTTCCTGCGCGAGACCACGCATGGGTTGGGCCGGCCGCGCTAGCGCTGTCTGAGGACCTGCGACAAAGTGCCCGAAGTGTCGGGAAACCTTGGCTTTCCGCGGATATATCCTCTGCTCGGCGTTGCGCGCCGGCCTAATATGCGCCGCCATCTGTAGCCAATTCTGCAGGGCAACCGCACTCTCCGGCAACAGGGTGCCCTCGCCCTCTCCAACAGCGGTGCCGGACAGCGATGCAACTCGTTCAGATCCGATATTTCCTCGCTGCTTGCGAGACGACCAATTTCAGCCTGGCGGCCAAGGCCTGCCACGTCACGCAGCCGGCGCTGACTCGCAGCATCCAGGCTCTGGAGCGCGAGCTGGGCGGGCTGCTGTTCCTGCGCGAGCATCACCAGACCCGGCTCACCCTGTTCGGGCAATTGATGCGGACGCATTTCGAGCGAATCCATCGCGATACCGAAGCGCTGCGCGAGAGCGCGCTGCGCCATCGTCTCGAGGAAGGCCATCGGCTCAATATCGGCGTCATGAAGACGGTCGGCGCCGAGCCGCTGAGCGAGATCCTGCGCGAATTCGGTCTAGAGAACCGCTCGGTCCTGGTGACGATCGTGGAAGGCACCCACGAGCGTCTGACCGAGCAATTGATCGAGGGCAGCATTCATTTGGCGCTGATGAGCGGCGCCGTCGGCCCGCGCGACAGCGATTTGCGCGGCCTGCCCCTCGTGCGGGAAAGCTTCGCGATCGCCTTTCGGGCCGATCACCGCTTCCGCAGCGAGACCAGTCTGAGCCTGGCCGATATCGCGCAAGAGCGGCATGTCGCGGAGACTGGCTGCAGCATGTACGAGCAATTGCGCGAGGCCTGCGCGGCCGAGGGCCACAGCCTCTCCACCGTGATGGAAACCGAGCGGAGCGACTGGCTGCAGCCGCTGGTCGCGGCTGGGCTCGGCATCGCGCTGGTCTCGGACTCGACAGCGCTGCTGCCCGGGCTGATGACCCGGCCCATTTCCGGGTTGTCGCTGGAACGCGACATCGAAATCGTCGCCGTCGCCGATCGCGAGCCGGTCGAACCGGCTGCCCGATTTTTGCGCGTCGCCGGCCTCGCCCGTGTGCAGCCCCTGCCCTATCTGCGCGCCGCAACAGCGGCGATCGGTAGTGCCGCCATCGGCGTCGTTTCTCGCTCACATGGGTAAGCGCTTACAGCCGAACGCCGAATAACCCCTTGGTATTCAACAAAAGAGCGGAAAACGGCAAGGCACTGTAGTCGATCGTCGTTTCTGTGACGTTTTGAAGACAGAATTCACCCTGCCGATTCAACCAGAATTGCTCATTTTTGAATAATGTGTCCGGCTGTGTTGTCTCGGACACATATTCTAGCCTCGAAATGCCGATCGGCTGCCGACGCCGCCGCGAGACCGATTGTGCGCTGCGGTAGATCGAAAAACCACGCCATCTCCTTAGAATTACGAGCATAAAAAATCATCTCTCGGCGCATTATTGCGCCATGCGGGAGAGATTTCATATCGGCTTTCATACCGGCAATATGAATTTCAATACTTACTATTCATTTGAGGAAGCTGGGAAAATTCTGCACAAGCCGGGGGCGACGCGACCTCTGCTGGGCCTCCGGTCCGGCTGGAGTGCGGCGACCCCATAAGGGCGAGCAGGGAGAATAGGAACATGGATCATTTGATCACGGGGCGCGTTTCTAACCGACGGTCGAAGGCCGGTCTGTTGATGGCCGCGGGGGCGGTCTTGGCGCTGGCGATGCCGCCGGTCGCGATGGCGGCGGATGACAATGCCTCGTTGAAGGCGCAGCTGAACGCCTTGACGCAGCAATTGAAGGCATTGGCCGCGCAGAATGCCGCGCAATCGGCCGAGGTCAAGACGCTGAGCGATCAGGTGCAGAAGCTGCAGGCGGGCACCGCCGCGGCGGTGCCGGCGCTGCCGCTGACCATCACCGCGCCGGGCAAGAAGCCGGCCTTCGAGGACAGCAACGTCGCCGTGACCCAGCAGCCGGGCAACGTCCCGGGTCGCTCCGGTTATGCGCCCTACGCCGCGAACGGCGCGCCGGGCTATCCCTATCCGGCCGCCCCGACCACGCCCGGCTTCGGCACGGTCGGCACCAACCCGGTCGGCGCCGGCAACTCCGCGGTCAGGCTCTCGCTCTCGGGCCAGGTCAACCGCATGGAAGTCTATGGCGACGACGGCAAGTCCTCGGAAATCCGCAGCCTGGACAACAACGTGTCGTCCTCGCGCTTCCGCTTCCAGGGCGAATCCTTCATCAACGACAAGACCTCGGCTGGCGCCATCTTCGAAATGGAGCTGCGGCCGAACAGCTCGACCAACACTACGCTGACCTCCGACCAGTCGAGCTCGGTGTCGAGCTTCACCGCCGGCGTCCCAGGTGTCGGCTCGACCACGGGGGCCGCGGTCAACAACACGACCGGCGTGCCGACCGTGCGCTGGGCTGAAGCCTATATCCAGAACGAGGATTGGGGCGGCATTCATATCGGCTTCGGCGGCACTGCCGGCTATCTGACGGCCGAGCAGGATCTGTCGGGTACGGCCAATGCCGGTTACGTCAACGTCTCCGACACCGATGGCGGCTTCTCGTTCCGCCAGAACGGTTCGGCGCTGCTGCCGACCAAGGCCTTCCCGTCGGGTACGGCGACCGTGCCGTGCACGATCACTGCAGGCGGTGCGGCCCAGACCAAGTGCGTGAGCACGCCGGCCAACTCCTTTGGTCCGGAAGTCGGCAGCGTGTTCTTCTACATGGACGGCAAGGTCCGTGACGACCGGATCCGCTACGACTCGCCGGTCTGGAACGGTTTCCAGTTCTCGACCTCGGCGATCGACGGCGGCGCCACGGATATCGCGCTCCGTTACGGCGCCGATTGGTGGGGCACGACGGTCGTGGCCTCCGCGGCCGAGACCTTCGCCACCAGCCTCAACCACTCGGCTTGCGCGGCTTACTGCTACTCGAGCGGCATTCCGACGACGGCCAATGCCGCAGTCGGCCAGCCGACCGGTCTCGCCCTGCAATACGGCCCGAGTGCGGCCGGCAGCAACCAGTTCGACGGTTCCGCCTCGATCCTGCATCCGTCGGGCCTGAACTTCACCGTCGCCGGCGGCATCCAGGATCCGATCTACAAGGATCCGCTGGGCCAGAACGTCACGCCGACCCTGATCTACCTCAAGGCCGGCTGGCAGACTCCGGACCCGTGGTTCAGCATCGGCAAGACCGCCTTCTCGGTCAGCTATGCCGAGAACGACGATACGCAGTTCAAGGGTGATGCTGCGAAGGATTACACTGTTGGCTTCGCACAGAACATCGACGCGGGCGCGGCACAGATCTATGCTGGTTACCATCACCAGACCCTGGATCGCGACTTCGCCTCGTACAAGCCGATCGATCTGGTGCTGGTCGGCGGTATCGCTCGCTTCTAAGAGGTGTACAGATGTTCGGACGGGACTATGACGTGACGCGGCGGGCTGTGAAGCTCGTCGTACTGGCCGGCCTGGTCGGGTTGCTCGGCGCTTGCGACGGCATCAAGCCGGTGACCAGCGCTCCGGCCAGCACCGGCCCCCAGGAAATGGATCCCAATCAAGGCGGGGTCCTGAGCGGTGATCAAGGTTCGATCACTCTGTTCGAGCGGAAATAGTCCCTCCGATATCGAAGACTGCACCGCCTGGTGGAACCCTCCACCAGGCGGTTTTCGTTTCGGCGACGGCTATGCATTGTCCAGGACGGGTGCGCATGATAGAGCGCCTGCCACGGGCACTCGCTTGAGCTCGGCAGCCTGACCGTGCCGGCGCGGGCGAGCCTGTCGCTGATCCAGAAAGCCTTCATCCATTCCCAGGTCCAGAGGCGGAGCATGGCCGAACGGAAGCCGCCCAAGCCGGTCAGCGCCGAAAGTCTCGAAGCTTCGGCACTGTTCTATCTGGAGCGCTTCGCGACCTCCTCGGCCAATCTGCGCCGCGTGCTGCTGCGCCGGGTCCGCCGTTCCACCGAGTTGCACGGCACCGATGCCGAGGCCGGCGCGCAGCTGGTCGATGCCCTGATCCAGCGTTTCCTCGGCAGCGGGCTGCTCGACGATCGCACCTATGCCGAGGCGAAATCGGCAAGCCTGCACCGGCGCGGCACCTCGGCCCGGGCGATCGCCGCCAAGCTCGCCGGCAAGGGCGTCGGGCGCAGCCTGATCGGCGCGGTACTGGGTGAAACCGATGACGAGGCCGGCTATGCGCCGCGGCCGGGCGGCGATCTGGCCGCCGCGGCCGCCCTCGCCCGCCGCCGCCGTCTTGGACCCTATCGCGATCCGGCAGCGCGCGAGGCGAACCGGCTGAAGGATTTCGGCGCCTTCGCTCGTGCCGGCTTCAGCCGCAGCGTGGCAGGCCGGATCCTCGACGCTGCGGATCCGGCCGCGGTCGAGGCTCTGCTGCGTGGCGAGGGTTAGAGCGTCAAGCCTTCGCCGCCTCAGGCCGCGGCGTCGCCTTGAATGTCTCCAGCATTTCGATGATTTTCGGATCGAAACTGATGGTCTGACCGGAGCCGGGCGGGGTGATGCCGGCAGCGTCGAAGGCACGTTTCAGGCGGCGATTGAAATCGCGCTGGACCGCCCATTGTTTCAGCGGCCGGGTTTTGATCCGCGCCTCGAGCTTCATGCCGTCCAGCCCCATGCCGACCAGGCCGATGATCTCGAGCGGCGCCGCCATCAGCGGGCCGATCTCCGCATCCTCCGACATTTCCGCGCCAATATCGGTCAGGATCTTGCCGATTGCATCCGGATCGGCGTTGAACGGCAGGATCAGGTCGATGACATGATAGGCGAATTCGCGCGAGAGGTTCTTGATCTTGGTGACCTCGCCGAACGGGATCACCTGCAGCGTGCCCTGCCCGTCGCGCAGCCTGATGGTGCGGATCGACATGCCTTCGACCGCGCCAGCATAGCCTCCGCCGAAATCGACCACGTCGCCCACCGCCATCGTGTCCTCGACCAGGATGAACAGCCCGGTGATGACGTCCTTGACCAGCGCCTGCGAGCCGAAGCCGATGGCAACACCGGCCACGGCGGAAATGCCGAGCAGCGGAGCGATATTCACGCCCAGCTCCGACAGCACGACCAGCACGACCACGATCAGCAGCGTCACCCAGAGCACGTTGCGCACCAACGGCAGCAGAGTGCGCATGCGGGCGCTGCGCGCGATCTTGTCGCCATTGGTCACGACGCCGGCCAGATAGCGGTCGATCGCCGCGTTGAACACTTCCCAGGACAGGAAGGCGACGACCAGGATCGTACCGATCGTAACCAGCGAGCTGATCATGCGCCGGCCGACATCGCTGCCGAGCCAGGCATAGGAGCTGATGCCCCAGCATTCCAGCAGCGACAGCAGGGCCAGGGCCCAGATTGCCGTAGAGGCAATGACGTTGAGGATCGGCAGATAGCGGTTGGCCCGATGTTCCAGCGTCGGAAACCGGAGCTTCAGATCCTCCGGGATGGCAAAGCCGCGATCGGCCATCTTGGCGACACCCCGGACGAGCAACCGCGCCGCCGCGACGATGGCGATGGTCAGGACCGTCGCCCGGAACAGGTAGCTGAAGCCGTTCTGTACCCGCAGCGCATAGACCGCGAAGACGCCGACGATATAGATGATGACCAGGACATGCCAGATATCGGCCACCCGGTGACGCACCAGATGGAGCGCTTGGCGCCGGCGCGGCGCCGGGCTGGCGATGCTCGGATCGGCCAGGATCGCCTCGGCGCCCTCGCCCGCGCCGGCTTCGGGCACGACGACTGGCGTCGGGCGCAGCCATTCGGCGACGGCCTGGCGATTCTGCAGGACGAAGACCACGCCGAGCACGGTCAGGATGAGTGCTACCGCCTTGAGCTGCACGGCGTAGACCGCCCCCGGCACCCACAGATACCAGGCGACGGAGCAGAAGGCGAAGCCGTAGACCGCCCAGAACACGAAGCGCCGGACCCAGATATAGAGGTAGTTGGCGCTCTCCTCGGACAGCGGCAGGGAGAACCAGCCGATCTCGCGCGGGCTGAGTAGCACCGTGCGGGCCAGCAGCTGCAGCGCGCGCGCCGTGAACACGGCCGAGATCACGACCGAGGAGACATTGGCGGTAATGACCTTGGGCTGCAGGAACGACATCATCAGGTAGCCGGTCACGGCAAAGCCGGCGATCGGCATGAGATCGAGCAGCAACAGGCAGAGCAGCCGCACGAGCTGAAGCGTCCAGCTGCCGCCGCGGGGCCGCGCCATCGGCCGTCTCAGGCGCCGGGCGATCAAGCCCAGCAGCAAATCCACGAAGATCGCCGCGCCGAGAATTTCGCCGACATGGCGACCGACGCCGATCCAGCGGTCCCGCGTATGCTCGTCCTCGAGCTGTCCCTCGATCCAGTTGACGAGCAAGGGCAGGTCGACCACGACGCTGGCCGTGTTCGCGATATCGTCGCCGATCTGCTGCAGCCGCGCCGTCGCTTCACTGATCAGATCGCTCGGCTCGGCCGCGGCTGGTGCCGCGGCGCCCTTCTGCTGTGCGGCGATCAGCGCCTGCAATTGGGTGACGAGTTGCGCGCGCTGCTGATCGTCCTTCAGCGTGCCGACCAGCTTCTGCAGATCCTCGGTCGACACGCCGGACGACGGCGATGCCGGCACCGCAGCATCGGCCAGGGCCGGGCCGCTATACAGGCCGATCAGGAGGAGCAGAGCGAGGAGGCGCGGCATGAAGCACGCCAGCCGTGAGGAGCCAAGTAACATGGCGCGCACCCTAGCAACGCATTCTCAACCCGCCAAGCGAAGGCTGGCCGCGCCTTGAAATCGCCCTGATTCGGTTACGAGCCGGCCGGGCGGCCGGTTAAGCGCAATCAGCGAGCAATGGCTTCGAGCCCCGAAAGCCGACCCGACGACGGGTCTGATGAAAATACGCCGTCGGCCATGTCGGCTCGGACGCGCTATAATCGTCTTGGAGACTGACACCTCCTGGAGACCGCCATGAGCACCAAAGCCGAGATCCTGATTCCCGCCGATCAGCTCGCCCGCGACAGTTCAATTCGCGTCCCCAACGAGAGCGTCGAGTACCGGGCGGCGCGACAAGCGCTGCTCGCCCAGGAGTTCGAGCTCCGCCGCCAGATCGAGCGGGTGGCGGCGATGCGCCGGGCGCTGCCACCTGGAGGTCCGGTTACCGGTGACTATCGTTTCGAGACCGAAGACGGCCCAAGTGACTCGCAGGCCTGTTCGGCGATAAGCAGACGCTGGTGGTCTACAACTACATGTTTGGTCCCGAGAGGAAGCGGCCATGCCCCATGTGCACGAACCTGCTCGACGCCTGGGACGGCAACGCCGACGACATCGCTCAGAGGGTATCGCTGGTGGTCGTGGCGCGCTCGCCGTTGGAGCGGCTCGCGGCGGTAAAGCGCGAGCGAGGCTGGAAAAACCTCAGGCTGGCCAGTGCTCTCACTGACGCCTTCACGCGAGACTATGCCGGCAGCCCGGACGGTGGATTGGATAGTGGAGGGCCCGCCGTCTTCACCCACAGCGGCGGCATGATCCGTCACTTCTGGTCGCAGGAGATGATCGCAAGCGACCCTGGCCAGGATCCCGCGCGGGCGCGCCCCGACCCCGGCCCCATTGTGGACCGTGCTCGACATGACGCCCGGGGGGCGCGGTGCGGACTGGTATCCCTCGCTGGAGTACTCAGCCTAGTCACGCACTGCGGCCGCCCCTCGCGACATCGCCTAGCACGGCAACCTCCGCGGTTCCCGCTACGCTGCCGTTGGCGATGGCCGGTTTGCGCTGCCAAGACGGGTCACTGACCGGGCCCCCGCGAGAGCCATACCCCCCGCGTGGCCCTGACTGTTTGCATGGCCCGCTGGTAGGTGTCGCGTTTAATGGTGCGGGCCATATAGGCCCGCTCTGCCTCTCCCAGGGAGACACACCCGCTTCTTCGGGCCAACTGCAGGGCGTAGGTCACCGAAATGTCGGCTGTCATGAACCTCCCGCCGACGAGATAGGGCGAGCGCACAAGCCGCGCTCAATGGGTCAAACCCTCAGTACACAGGGCCTAGGCAGCTTCCCGCTGCCTGTCGAAGGCGCTTCGGGCGGCTTCGAGCTCCTCCAGATTGTCCCGGGTCCAGGCGCAAATGACCCCGGCTGCCGCAAGGAAGCTGCGCCCGAGCCGGGTCAGCGCGTATTCGACCTGGGGCGGCGCTGTGGGCAGCACCGTCCGCTCGACCATGGCGTGCCGCTCTAGGGCGCGCAGCGTCTGGGTCAGCATCTTCTGGCTGATCGGCGCCGTGCGTCGCCGCAATTCCGAGAACCGCAACGGGCTTTCGCCCAGCGTATAGACCACCAGCAGCGTCCACTTGTCGCCGACCATGTCCATGATTTCCAGCGTCAACGGCGGGTAGTCTTTGACCGGCATCGCTCTCCTCCCAATACTTAGTTTCTTTTGGGTACCTATACCACTTTTCCGTACCTGATTGCGATCGGTTCCCGGCGGAAATAGCATCCTCCGACCCAAGACGAGAGCGGGAGGGCATCCGTGATCGACTTTAATGAGAAGACCGTCCTGGTCACGGGCGGCGGCGCGGGGATCGGCTTTGCGACCGCGGACGCCTTCGCCAAGGCCGGCGCGCGCCTGGCGATCCTCGAGATCGATGCCGATCGCGCAGCGACGATCCGGCAGACATTGGAATCGGCCGGGGTGGCTGCGCTGGTGGTGCAAGGCGACGCCACCGATCCCGCCGCCGTCGCCACGCTTGCCGAGCAGATCGACGCACGCTTCGGCGGGCTCGACGTACTGGTCAACAATGTCGGCGATTTCCTGCTCTTCGCCAAACCGTTCGAAACCTATAGCGACGACGAGATCGAGCGCTCTATGCCGTCAATCTGCGCCAGATCTTCAGCGTCACCCGAGCCATGATCCCGCTGCTGCGCCGGCGGGGTGCGGGAAGCAGCATTGTCAGCGTATCGTCGATCGAGGGGTTCCGCGGCATTCCGAACTGCGCGGTCTATGCCGCCTTCAAGGCCGCCATCATCGGCTTTACCCGAAGCCTGGCACTTGAATTGGCGCCCGCCGGCATCCGCGTCAATGCCGTCGCGCCCGAGACCACGGAAACGCCGCAAGTGCCGGTTTCGCAGGTGATCGCACCGGAGCATCGCGCGCTGATCCCGCATTGGATCCCGGCCGGTCGCTTTGGCACGCCAGAGGACATTGCGGGGGGCATCCTGTTCCTCGCCAGCCCGCTCGCAGGCTGGATCACCGGCACCACGCTACATGTCGATGGCGGCGCGCTCGCCGCCGCCGGCTGGTATCGCGACCCCAAGGGCATCTGGACCAACATGCCGGTCATCACCGGCAACGGCATGAATCTCTAGCGTCGCAAAGCGCCTACTCAGGCATGAACGGAGCAACCATGAAGATCTTGGTCGTCGGCGGTGCCGGCATGATCGGCGGGCATACGGCCCTGCATCTCCAGTCCAAGGGGCATCACGTCGCGATCGCCGGGCGTAATCCCCCTGCACCGGCCACGCCCCTGGGCGATCTGGATTTCCTGCGCTGCGACTACATCTCCGATGACCTGCCGCGCACCGAAATGGGCAAATTCGACGCACTGATCTTCGCCGCCGGCAACGATATCCGTCATCTTCCGCCGGGCACCGAGCAGGCGGCGCATTGGCAGCGCGCCAATGTCGAAGGCGTGCCGCGCTTCTTCGCGGCCGCGCGCGACGCCGGCATCGCGCGCGGCGTCCATATCGGCAGCTTCTATCCCCAGGCGATGCCGGCCTTGATCGAGACCAACGCCTATGTCCGTTCGCGCAAGCTGGCCGATGACGGCGCGCGCGCTCTGGCGACCGATAGGTTCCAGGTCGTCAGCGTGAATGCTCCCTTCGTCGTCGGCTGCGTGCCGGGGCTGGTCGTGAGCATGTTCAAGGCCTACACCGATTACGCTCTCGGCAAGTTCGCGCCGATGCCCGATTTCGCACCGCCCGGCGGGGTCAATTTCATCTCGACGAATTCCCTGTCGGAGGCGGTCGAAGGTGCATTGCTGCGCGGCGAAACCGGCAAGGCCTATCTGGTCGGCGACGAGAACCTGTCCTTCCAGGATTATTTCGGCGCCTTCTTTCAGGCGGCAGGGCGGCCCGTGCCGCCCGTGCTCGACCAGGAGCATCCCATGCTACCCGACGCCGCGATCTATTTCGGACGCGGCAACACGCTCTACTACGAGCCGGACGCGGCCGAGGCCTCCCTGCTCGGCTACCGCCGCCGCGACGTCGTGCCGACGATCGCGGCTGTCGTCGCGCAATACTGCTGAAACCGCAGGAGCCTGCTATGAGCCGGGATGAGGAACTGCACGCCATCGAAGAGATCAGGCAGCTCAAGGCACGCTATTTCCGCGGCGTCGACACGAAGGATGCGACCGTCCTGCGCGCCGTCTTCACCGACGGCGCCGAAACCGATTTCCGCGAAGAATCGCCGGATCGCGACCCGGCGCTGCTGCAACGCGACCCGGACGCCTTGTCCAGAACACGCTCTATATGCTGGAGGGACTGGTCACGATGCATGCCGGCTTCATGCCGGAGATCGAGATCCTGTCACTGACCAAAGCTAAGGGGCGCTGGCCGATGACCGACCGGCTCTGGACGGAGGGTGCCGGCCCCGGCCGTCTGCCGTTCAAGACGTTCGAAGGCTGGGGCGTCTATCACGACACCTACCGCCGAACCGCCGCCGGCTGGCGCATCGCCTCGACCCGGCTGGAGCGGATCAAGGTGATCGTCGGCTAGGGCGCCTACTCGCCCATCTTGAGTGCGGCCAGGAAGGCGGATTGCGGGATCTCCACCTTGCCGAACTGGCGCATGCGCTTCTTGCCTTCCTTCTGCTTGTCGAGCAGCTTGCGCTTGCGGCTGATGTCGCCGCCATAGCATTTGGCCAGCACGTCCTTGCGCATCGCCTTGACCGTCTCGCGCGCGATGATGCGCCCGCCGAGCGCCGCCTGGATGGCGATCTGGAACAGCTGCGCCGGGATCAGGTCCTTGAGCCGCGCGCACAGTGCCCGGCCGCGGAAATCGGCCTGACTGCGATGCACGATGGTCGCCAGCGCGTCGACCGGCTCGTGATTGACCAGGATGTTCATGACCACCAGATCGCCGGTCTCGTAACCGTCCATCTGGTAGTCGAAGCTGGCATAGCCGCGGCTGACCGATTTCAGCCGGTCGTAGAAATCGAACACGACTTCGTTGAGCGGCAGGCGATAGACCAGCATCGCCCGGTTGCCGGCATAGGTCAGATCGATCTGGACGCCGCGCCGCTCGGTGCACAGCGCGAGGATCGAGCCGAGATACTCGTCCGGCACCAGGATCGTCGCGCGGATCCAGGGCTCGTCGATATGGTCGACGCGCACCGGATCCGGCATGTCGGCCGGGTTGTGCAGCTCGAGCACCTCGCCATTGGTCTGGTGCACGCGATAGACCACCGATGGCGCGGTCGTGATCAGGTCGAGATCGAATTCGCGCTCCAAACGCTCCTGAATGATCTCAAGATGAAGCAGGCCCAGGCAGCCGACGCGGAAGCCGAAACCGAGCGCCGCTGAAGTTTCGGCCTCGGCCTCGAAGCTGGCATCGTTGAGCCGCAGCTTGGCCAGGCTGTCGCGCAGCCGCTCGTAATCGGCCGCATCGACCGGAAGAGGCCGCAGAACACGACCGGGATAGACGGCTTGAAGCCGGGCAACGGCGTCTCGGCCGGGCGGCGTTCCTCGGTAATCGTGTCGCCAACCTTGGTATCGGCCACGGCCTTGATGCCGGCGGTGATGAAGCCGATCTCGCCCGGACCGAGTTCGTCGGTGGTAAGCGCCTTGGGCGTGAACACGCCGACGCGCTCGACCGGGTAGGCGGCGCCGGTCGCCATCATGCGGATCTTGGCACCGGTCTTGAGCACGCCGTCGCGCACCCGCACCAGGATGACCACGCCCAGATAGGCGTCGTACCAGCTGTCGACCAGCAAGGCCTTGAGCGGTGCCGCGGCATCGCCCTTGGGTGCCGGCAGGCGCTCGACCAGCGCTTCCAGCACGCCTTCGATATTGATGCCGGTCTTGGCCGAGATCTCGACTGCGTCCGACGCGTCGAGCCCGATGACGTCCTCGATCTGCTGTTTGACGCGCGCCGGATCGGCCGCCGGCAGATCGATCTTGTTCAGGACCGGGACGATCTCGTGATTGGCGTCGAGCGCCTGATAGACATTGGCCAGCGTCTGCGCCTCGACGCCCTGGCTGGCATCGACCACCAGCAGCGAACCTTCGCAGGCGGCGAGCGACCGGCTGACCTCATAGGCGAAGTCGACATGGCCTGGCGTGTCCATGAGATTGAGGACATAGCTCTCCCCGTTCTTCGCCTTATAGGCCAGGCGCACGGTCTGCGCCTTGATGGTGATGCCGCGCTCGCGCTCGATATCCATGCTGTCGAGCACCTGCTCGCGCATCTCGCGCGCCTCCAACCCGCCGCAGAACTGAATGAGGCGGTCGGCCAGGGTCGACTTGCCATGGTCGATATGGGCAATGATGGCGAAGTTGCGGATATGCGATAGGTCGGTCATGGGCTGCAGCAATACCTGAAGATTGACCGGACCATAGGGCTGCTGCGCTTGCAGTGCAACAGGAGCGCCACAACGGCATGGGGGCTGCGCGCCGGGCACTGGTCTGCAAAGGGATTTCGGCCCTGGCGCCGGAAGCGGCATGCTCTTATATCGGCGGCGCCGCAACGCAACCGAGGAGGCTGCCATGGCTGCAAAGAAGAACGCCGCCGCGCAGGATCTGCGCACGCCGAAATACCGGCCGCGGATCGTCAAGAACCTGAAGAAGACCTATACCCGCCGCCCGAAGCATCCCGCCCGGGCGGCGGATTCGTTTTCGGCTCCCCCTGTTATGGTTCAGGCAGCCGCAGAGGCGGAGACCGCTTCGATCCGCCACGATATCTCCGGTTCCTGCAGCAGGCTGCGCGGCGCCAGAAGCTGGGACACCTGCAACACGGCGCGATGAACAACCGGATCGACCATGACCGCGCGAAACAGATCCTTCTCGAACCGCTGCGCCTCCTCGAAATCTTCAGGCTTCTCGCCCCGCGTCCCGGGATAGGCGAAATCTGCGATCGCACACATGCCCCAGGGAGTCTGAAGGAAAACGCCGACCTGTCCCATGAAAGCCGCCTGCGCTGCGGCGAGCGGATCTTCGGCCGTCACCGATTGGGCGAGCGCCGCCGAGAGCAAGCTTGCCTGCTTGGCGGCGGAGGACATGCCCTGGCCATAAATCGGATTGAAGCGGCAAAGGGCGTCTCCCATCGGCAGAATTCCGCGCGGCAGCTGGGGGCAACCGCTCGAAATGCCTCCAGACACTGGCAGGAAATCCGTAGTGCCGGATGCCGTCGGGGCCTTCGGCACGACGCAGCGCATTGTAGATCGTCGGCGTATTCAGCGTTCTGGCCGCTTCCAGGAAAGCCGCCCAGCTGCCGAGCAACATGCCTCCGCCATGCTCGGCGATCGTCAACCGTCCAATAGCGATCTTCGATCGGCAGCAAAACCGCATGCCGGAGCTGGTGCGGCGGATCCGGCAAGGTCAGGACGGCCTTCCAGTCGTCCGGCGCGTTGACCGGTATCCGAACGACGGCGGTGGCATAGCTGATATCGACGCCGATCTCGGTGACCTCCGGGCGGTCGTGACCCAGACGGTCGAACAATGCCAGCGTCAAGGACCCGCGGCCCGAGGCGTCCACCACCAGATCCGCATCGAGCGACTCCGGCTGCTCGCCGGTCATATCGAACTGAACGGCCAACGCCGCCCCACCATGCGTCGTGGGCCGAAAATCCGTACCCGGCATCCGCGCCGGATCCCGACATTGCTCAGGGCCAGGACCCGCCGGCGCAGCACCGCTTCGATCAGCGGACGCGACGCACAGAGCACCGGTTCGCCGAAATCCCGCTGCGGCAGGGCGCCGACATCGGCGCGCTCGTAGCGCGCCTCCCGCGCCATTTTGACCGGCACGGCGCCGGCCGCGGCGAGATCCAGTTCGAAGCCCGGAAAGATCTCTCCGATTGCCTGCAGCCCCCCTGCCAACAGGCCGTGCGAATGCCGGTCCTGCGGTGTACCGGGCCGTGATCCGAAGGCGTCCGTAACGAGGTCGCGCTCCAGGAGGACGACCTGTTCGAAATATTCCGACAATACCCCGGCCGCCGACAGCCCGCCGATGCCCGCCCCAACCACGACTGCGCGCTTACCCAGAGATTTATCCATGCCACTGCACTCCAGCGAGATTTGCCGGAGTAGATCAGGGCACTGCTGTTCCGGATGAATTACAGCAGGGAGAAGAAGCGTTGCGACGGTAATACGGGCCGTGACGCGCCGTAGCATTCCGCCGGCGCGTCACGAGCCAGAGGGCGAGCCTACTTCACCAGATATTCGGCGATCTGCACGGCGTTGAGCGCCGCGCCCTTGAGCAGTTGGTCGCCGGCGACGAACATCGCAATCGACTTGCCGAGGGATCGCTGGTGTCGTGGCGGATGCGGCCGACCAGGATGTCGTCGATCCCCGAGGCGTCGCGTGGCATCGGAAAGTAGTTGCGCTCGCGGTCGTCAACCAGCTTGATGCCCGGCGCCACGGCCAGGATCGCCCGCACCTCCTCCGGTGTGATCGGCCGCTCGCATTCGATGTTGAGCGCCTCGGAATGGGCGCGCAGCACCGGGACGCGGATGCAGGTCGCCGAGATGCGGATCCCGGCATCGCCGGTAATCTTGTGCGTCTCGCGCACCATCTTGATCTCTTCTTCGTTGTAGCCTGTTTCAACATCCATTTTGGCGTTGTGGCTGAATAGGTGAAGGCATAGGGATGCGGCAGCACCGTATGCTGATAGTCCCGGCCGTCCAGATAAGCCCGCGTCGATTGCTGGAGCTCGGCCATGGCCGCGGCGCCGCCGCCCGAGGCCGCCTGGTAGGTCGCGGCGATCAGCCGGCGGATCGGGTTCTTTTGGTGGATCGGCCAGAGCGGCACCAGCGCAATGATGGTCGAGCAGTTCGGGTTGGCGATGATGCCCTGGTGCTGGAAGATCGCCTCCGGATTCACCTCCGGCACGACCAGCGGCACCGCCGGGTCCATGCGGAACGCCGAGGAATTGTCGACCACGACCGCGCCGGCGCGCGCCGCAATCGGGCCATAGTGCTTCGAGATCGACCCGCCGGCCGAAAACAAAGCGATATCGACGTCCTTGAACGAGTCCTCGGTCAGTTCGGTGACGGTGATGTCCTGGCCCTTGAAGCGCATGGTCTTGCCCGCCGACCGGGCAGAGGCGAGGAGCTTCAGCTCCGACATCGGGAAATGGCGCTGTTCCAGCAGCTGCAGGAACTCCACCCCCACGGCACCCGTGGCGCCAACCACGGCAACGACTGGCAAGGACATCGTTCTAGGACCTTCGGTTTGGGTCAGAGGTTAAGGGTTAGGCACGCAACACGCCGCCGGTCCGCTTGGTGATTTCGGCAACCAGCGTCTTGGAAAAACCGTCGATCTGGTCATCGGTCAGCGTCGCCTCGACCGGCTGCAGCGTCACCGTGATGGCCAGCGACTTCTTGCCCTCCGGCACGCCTTGGCCGGTATAGACATCGAACAGCCGGACATCGACGATCAGCTTGCGGTCGGCACCACGCGCGGCGCGCAACACCTGCTCCGCCGTCACCGAGGCGTCGACCAGGAACGCGAAATCGCGTTCCAGCGGCTGCAGCGGCGAGAGCTTCAGTGCCGGTCGCTGCCGCGCCGATTTCGGGAACGGGATCGCGTCGAGATAGACCTCGAAGCCGACCGCCGGTCCGCGCAGATCAAGTGCCGCGACGAAGCGCGGATGGATCTCGCCGAACTGCGCCAGCACTGTTTTCGGCCCGAGCCGGATCGAACCGCCGCGGCCGGGATGGTACCAGGCGGGTGGATCGGCCGTGACCTGGAGGTTCTCGATCGGCGCTCCGGCGGCAACCAGCGCCGCCAGCGCATCGGCCTTGGCGTCGAACACATCGACGTTGCGGCCGGCATCGTTCCATTGCTTGCGCGCGAAACGGCCGACCCGGATGCCGGTCGCAAGGTCGCGCTGACCGTCCGGCGTATCGTCGGCATATTGCGGGCCGAGTTCGAACAGCGCGACATCGCCATAGCCGCGATCAGCGTTGCGCTTCGCCGCGCTCAGCAGATTGGGCAGGATGTTCGGCCGCATCAAATCGAGATCGGCGCTGATCGGGTTGGCGACCAGCAGCTCCGGCTTGATCTCGCCGAAGAAGCTCTGATTGCCGGCGCCGAGCAGCGCGCTCGACATGAAGGAGAAGGTGACCGCCTCGTTCAGCCCGCGCTCGGCCAGGCTGCGCCGGACCATGCCGGCCCGCCGCTGCGCCGCATCGAGCGCCGGCCGCGGCAGCGCCGTCTCCAGGCTCATCGGCACGACCGGGATGTTGTCATAGCCGTGGATGCGCAGCACCTCCTCGACCAGGTCCGCCTCGCCCTCGATGTCGCCACGCCACGACGGCAGCCCGACCCGGAACGCCGCACCGGCGCGCTCGACCGTGCAACCGAGCGTGGTCAGGATGCGGGTGATCTCCTCCTCGGGAACGGCCAGGCCGCCCAGACTCGCGACCCGCTCCGGCCGCAACGCAACCGAACGGTGCCAATCCGGCTCGGCGCCGGCCACGACGATCTCGCCCGGCTCGCCGCCGCACAGATCCAGGACCAGCCGCGTCGCGATCTCCATGGCGTCGAACACGAAGGCCGGATCGAGGCCGCGTTCGAAGCGGTAGCGCGCATCGCTCTGCAGATTGAGCTTGCGCCCGGTCGCCGCGGTCAGGGTCGGATCGAACAGCGCCGCCTCGATGAAGACATCAGTCGTCGTCTCGGAACAGCCGGTCGCCTCGCCGCCGATCACGCCGCCCAGGCTGATTACGCCGGAGTGGTCGCAAATCACGGTCATGCCGGCTTCAAGTTCGTATTCCTTGCCGTTGAGCGCCAGCAGCCGCTCGCCCGCTGCCGAAGCGCGCAGGGAAATACCGCCGGAAATCTTGCCGGCATCGAAGACATGCAGCGGCCGGTCGAGATCGAAAGTCGTGAAATTGGTGATGTCGACCAGCACCGAGATCGGCCGCAGCCCGATCGACAGCAACCGGTCCTGCAGCCAGCGTGGGCTTGGGCCGTTCTTCACGCCGCGGATATAGCGGCCGAGGAACAGCGGACAGGCCTTGAGATTGTCGATCTCGACGCCGATCGGGCTGGCGAAGCGGCCCGGGATCTTGTCGGTCGTGAGCGGCTTCAATGTGCCGAGTCCGACGGCTGCCAGGTCGCGTGCGATGCCGCGTACACCAAGGCAATCGGCGCGGTTGGCCGTGATCTTGATATCGAGCATAGGGTCGTCGAGGCCCATCACGCTGGCGAAGGGCTGGCCGACCGGCGCGTCCTCGGGCAGTTCGATGATCCCGTCATGATCGTCCGACAGCCCCATCTCATAGCCTGAACACAACATGCCGTTGCTGGCGACGCCGCGGATCGTGCTCGGCTTCAGCACCATGCCGTTGCGCGGGATGGTCGAGCCGCTGGGCGCGAAGACGCCCTTGATACCGGCCCGCGCATTGGGCGCGCCGCACACCACCTGAATTCGTTCCGCCCCCGTATCGACCGTGCAAACGCGCAGCTTGTCGGCGTTGGGATGTGGCTCCGCCGAGACGACATAGGCGACGCGGAACGGCGCCAGCTCCTTCGAGCGGTCGACCACCGCTTCGACCTCGAGCCCGGTCATGGTCAGGCTGCGGATGATGGTGTCGAGATCGGCCGTCGTGTCGAGATGGCTCTTCAGCCAGGACAAGGTGAACTTCATCGGCTGAGCCCCCCGATCATGCTCGGTCGGTCGAGCGGCACGAACCCATAGTGCTTGAGCCACCGAAGGTCGGATTCGTACATGATGCGCAGATCCGGAATGCCGTATTTCAGCATGGCAATACGCTCGATCCCCATGCCGAAGGCAAAGCCTTGGTACTCGTTCGGATCGATGCCGCAATTGGCCAGCACCTTGGGATGGACCATGCCCGAGCCCAGGATCTCCAGCCAATCGCCGTAATTGCCGATCTTCAGCTCACCGCCGGACCGCTGGCAGCCGATATCGACCTCGGCCGAGGGCTCGGTGAAGGGGAAATAGCTCGGCCGGAAGCGCAGCGGCAGGTCGTCGACATCGAAGAACGCCCGGCAGAATTCGGTCAGGCAGCCCTTGAGGTGGCCCATATGGGTCTTCTTGTCGATGACCAGCCCTTCGACTTGCTGGAACATCGGCGAATGCGTCGCGTCGTGGTCGAAGCGGAAGGTCCGGCCCGGCACGATGATGCGGATCGGCGGCTTCACGGCCATCATGGTGCGGATCTGCACCGGCGAGGTATGGGTGCGCAGCACCTTGCGTGTCCCATCCGGCTTTTCCGGCAGATAGAAAGTGTCGTGCTCCTGTCGCGCCGGATGGTCGGGCGGAATGTTGAGCGCAGTGAAGTTGTAGAAATCGTTTTCGATATGTGGGCCTTCGGCGACGCGGAAGCCCATCTCGCCGAAAATGGCGACAATCTCGTCGATGGTCTGGCTGATCGGATGGATTCGGCCGGCCCGCTCGGCTTCGACCGGCAAGGTGACGTCGACCCGTTCGCCGACCAGGCGCCGCTCCAGCTCGGCCTCGGCGATCCGGCGCTGCGCCGCGTCGATCGCGCCCTGGATCTCGTCCTTGAGCCGATTGAGCGCCTGTCCCGCGGCCTTGCGCGCCTCGCCGTCGAGCGCGGACAGGCCCTTCATATGCTCGGTGATCGCGCCTTTGCGACCGAGCGCAGAGACGCGCAGCTGTTCCAGCGCCGCCGGGTCGGCAATCCCGGCGAGTTCGCCCAGGAGCCGCTGCCGCAATTCTTCCAACGCGTCCATGCTCTTCCCTCCGCGGGACAAAAAAAGGGCCGAAGATCGAACTTCGGCCCTTGGTCTTCAGATGGTTCCGTTCGCCAATAGACGACCGTCAGGGCCTGTTATGGGGTCCTGGTAGTGATAAATCGCTTGGTCGACCGGAGCATCAATCGCCTTACTCCGCGGCCAGAGCCTTCTTGCCGAGCGCCGCCTGAGCAGTCTCGACCAGGCTCTTGAACGCCGCCGGCTCGGTGATGGCGAGATCGGAAACGATCTTGCGATCGAGCTCGATGCCGGCCAGCTTCAGCCCATTGATGAATTCCGAGTAGCGCAGGCCATGCGCGCGGGCGCCGGCATTGATGCGCTGGATCCACAGGCCGCGGAAGCTGCGCTTCTTATTGCGGCGGTCGCGATAGGCGTATTGCAGCCCCTTCTCGACCTTCTCGATGGCAATGGTGTAGCTCGAATTCGCCCGGCCGCGATAGCCCTTGGCGAGTTTGAGGATCTTCTTGTGGCGGGCATGGGCGATGACGCCCCTCTTGACGCGTGCCATGAGCTCAGCCCCTCAGATAGGGCATATAGGTCAGCACGAGCTTCGTATCGCCCGGCTGCAGCGTCACGGTACCGCGCGCCGCCCGCTTCATCTTCTGCGGCTTGGAGATCAGGCGATGGCGCTTGTGCGCCACGTTCATCTTGATCTTGCCGGTCGCCGTCGCGCTGAAGCGCTTCTTGGCACCGGACTTCGTCTTGAGCTTGGGCACTTTCCATTCCTTGTTCGAGTGTTTCGATCATCGGCGACGAGGCATGCCCTACGGCGCTCGCGCGCGGCCCCAGCCGCCGAGGTGAGGGTGGGCTTATACGGGAGCGCGATGGGAAAGGCAAGGATCGCCTGGTGAATGGCTGGTCTACGAGGGGGTCGCAGCCGGCTTGACCAGACGGACGATGGCGCCGTTCCGCACATCCCGGCCGAAGGCCAGCTTCAGCAGCCATCGGAGCCGGTGCAGCCCGGCCTGGCTGAATAGCGGTGGCCGTTCCGACCGATAGAAAACCGCGTTCAAATCATGCTGCATCGGAAAGACATCGGCCCGATCGAAACCGACTTCCCGGCCGCGCCGGATGATCAGCGACGGCGGCATGTCCCGCTCGGTCACACCGTAGAGCCGCATCGCTTCGAGCGAGGCCGGTGTCGTCGCATGCCCCTCGCCCGGCTCATGCGTGATCAGCACGCCGCCCGGCTTCAGAGCATCGAAGGCAGACCGCAGCGCAGCCAGCTCGTCCACGGCGTGATGCAGGGAATCGAAGAACACGGCGCAATCGAACTCATCGCGAAAGCCCAGGCTCTCGTAGTCGCTTTCGATGAAGCTCAGCCGGGTGCCCGGGGCGCGTGCGGCATTCTCCTCGGCTAGCTCGACCATGTCCCGGGCAATATCCTGCCCGACCACTTCATAGCCATGCTTGGCGAAGAACACGCTGGTCCAGCCGCCGCCGCAGCCGAGGTCGAGCAATCGTCCGGGCGGCGGCGGCAGGAGATTGAATACGGCACCGATCGAGGCGAGCGTCGTGCCGCAATCCGGATTGGAAAACGGCTTTTCCTTGGAATGCTGGCGACCGTCCGGACCGATTTTTTCGAGATAGGCCTGCTCGGCGGCTTTCGACATGCAACGACCCGTGTATTCCGCCCCGACAGCCTGGCGCCGGGGCACGATAGTCACAGAGTGGAAATCCGCAAAGGGTCGATTTCACGCATCGCGTCCGCGGCTGGACAAGCGCGACGGCTTCGTCGATGGTGCCGCCCCATCATGCGCCGGTCCCGATCCATTCGCCCGGCACCCCGATTTCCTGGAGCGGGATGCTCATGTCCGTAACGCGTTTCGCCGGCGCCGCCTTGAGCGGCCTCGCCCTTCTGTCTGTATCCCCTGCCCTCGCCGCGCCCGCCTCCTATGCCGAGCTGGTCAAGGCCTACTACGACGATGGCTTCCGCGCCCATCCGGCGCAGGCGACCTTCAACGGCTTGCACGATTATGACGGCAAGCTCGACGACGTGTCGCTGGCGGCCCATGCTGCCGAAGCGAAGCGGCTGAAGACGGCGCTGGCCGCTTTCCAGGCGATCGATCCCGCGACGTTGAGCCCGACCGACCGGGACGATCGGGACGTGTTGATCGGACAGATCAAGGGCGAGCTGTTCTATGAAGAGCGCATCCCGACCTGGCGCACCAATCCCGACCGCTATATCCAGCTTGCTACCGAGTCGGTGTTCACCCTGATCCAGCGCGACTTCGCGCCTTTGCCCGACCGGATGCGCTCCGCCATCGCCCGCGAGAAGCAGATCCCGGCCATGCTGGCGACGGCGAAGCGCAATCTGCACGATTCGCCACGCGCCTTCGTCGAGATCGCGATGCAGAACATCGACGGCGCGGTCGATTTCTTCAAGAATGCCGCTCCGACCGCCTTCGCCGGCGTTTCCGATCCGACGTTGCAGCAGGAATTCGCCAAGTCCGATGCGGCGGTCGTCGTGGCGCTGGACGAGTACAAGAAATACCTGCAAGAGGTGCTGCCCAAGGCCAAGGGCAGCTACGCGCTCGGCGCCGAGGCGCTGGCCGAGCATCTGGCCGATTTCGAGCTGATCGACGTGCCGCTCGACCAGCTGCGGACGCTGGCCTGGTCGCATCTCCGTGCCGAGCAGGCTGAATTCGCCGCGGTGGCGAAGCAGGTCGATCCCGACGGCACGTTGCAATCCGCCATCGTGAAGCTGCAATCGGATCATCCGAAGGCCGATGCGCTGGTCGGCGAGGCGTCCAAGGAGCTGGCCGGGCTGAAGCAGTTCATCAAAGACCACAACATCCTGACCATCCCGCCCGAGGCGGATCTGCATGTCGCCGAAACGCCGGAATTCGCCCGCGCCCTGGTCTCTGCGGAATTCGACCCGCCCGGCCCGCTCGAGCAGCGCGCCAGGGAGGCGTTCTATTACGTGACGCCGCCCGATGCGTCGCTGACGCCGGCTCAAATCGACGACTATCTCGGCGCCTTCGACTATTCGGATTTCCTGATCACCTCGGCCCATGAAGTCTGGCCGGGGCATTACGTGCAGTTCCTGACCAATAAGGCTCATCCGGAATGGTCCATGGTGCGCCGCCTCTCGGGCGCGGAATCGACAACGGAAGGCTGGGCGCATTACAGCGAGCAGATGATGACCGAAGCCGGGCTTGGCGGCCCGACGCCGATCCTGCGCCTGGGCCAGCTCGAAGAAGCGCTGTGGCGCGACTGCCGCATGGTGGCGTCCTTCGAGCTGCACACCCAGGGCAAGAGCGTCGCGGACGCGATCAAGCTGTTCACAAAAGAATGTTACCTGCCCGAATCTGTCGCCAAATCCGAAGCGTATCGCGGCACGACCGATCCGGGCTATCTGACCTACACGCTGGGCAAGCTCGCCATCCTGAAGCTGCGCGAGGACTACAAGGCCAAGCAGGGCGATAAATTCACCCTGGCCGATTTCCACGACCGCTTCCTCGCCGCCGGATTGGTGCCGATCAAGATCATCCGCCGGGAGATGCTCGGGTCGGAGGGTTCGCTGCTGTAGTCTCGTAAACGGCACCGGCGGCGGGTTTGACCTCCACCCGGCATGATCTATATCGCTGGCGATGGCGCCTTACGCGCCATCGCTGCGAGGTCACCTCCGATGTTGCTCACCCGCCGTACCGCGATCGCCATGACGGCCTTGTGCGCCTCGGCCCCCGTGCGCGTCCTCGCTTCGGCCTGCTGCGGGCCGATCACGCCGGCGGGAGCTCGTCTTGCCGCGTTTCTCGACAGTTCCGGCGTCGATCATCTCTGGCTGCCCGGCTACAAGGTGAATTGGGACACCGGCGCCATGGTGTCGGCCTGGAACGACGACCGGCCGCATACCCATTGCTCGGCCTTCGTGGCCAGCGCCGCCAAGCGCCTGAGGGTCTATGTGCTGAGGCCGCCGGAGCATAGCCCCGTCCTGCTGGCCAATGCGCAGATGGGCTGGCTGCGCAGCCCCGAAGCCACGAGCAAAGGCTGGCGTCCGGTAGCCGACGCCGCGGAGGCCCAAGCCCGCGCCAATCGGGGCGACCTCGTCGTTGCCGCCATCGAGAACCCCGACCCGGACAGGCCCGGCCATATAGCCATCGTCCGGCCGAGCGAGATCGATACGGCGACGCTGCTGGCAGACGGCCCGTTCGTCACCCAGGCCGGCGGTCACAATGCGCTTTCCGTGGCGCTCGTCCACGGCTTCGCCAATCACAAAGGTGCCTGGGCCGGCAATGGCGGCGGCGAAGTCAGGTTCTTCGCGCACCCCGTGGATTGGTCGAGAGCGGAAGCGGCGACCTAGTTGGTAGGCACCGCTTTCGACGCCGACGCTGGGGTGAGATAGAGCGCCGGCTCGCTATACGCGATGAACATATGGAACTGCTTCAGCAGCGACATGCCGAGATAGATATCGGCCTGGCCGACGCCCTGGGTCAGGTGCGATCCGGTGCCCAGGCGGCGCGCGCCGACATCGATATCCGCGATCTGGATTTCCGGATCGTTCACCGTATAATCGCCGATGGTCAGACTGTGGAATCGGTGAGTGAAAGTGGCGATCTTGACACCGTCGGCACCGCTGATCTGGCCCTGAGCATCTGCTGCAGTCCGCTCGATGCCGTAGACGCGCTGGGCGACCCCGGCGCGCAGCGAGGTCATGCCGAGACCGGTATCGATCCGCGCCCACATGGTCTGCCCATCGAGCGTGATCTGAATATCCGGACGATGACCGGCAACAACCCCCTCGTCGTCACCGCCGATACCGGCCGCCTGCAGTGCGTGCCCGCCGGAAAGATAGAGCGGCAGCCGCGAATATTCGTCGGCCCAGTACACGACCTTGCCTGTGCAATGCTCATGCAGGAAGAAATTGATCCGTCCGGCCGCCGGATCGAGCTCGACATCGAAGGATGACAGGACATCGTTGGCCATCCCGCCAACGGCATTTCCACCAACATCCTGGACATTGCCGAAGTGGACAGTCTCGTCCTGGAACGCGACATCGCCGATCTTCAGCTCGCCGATGCGAACCGTCCCGTTCAAGGTCTTCCAGCTCAAACCATAGCCAACCGAATTCCCATGATCCTCCCAGGTCAGGCCATTGGCCTGAACGAAACCGGGATCGAGATAGGTCGTCGAATCGCCGGAAGCGACCAGCAATTTCTCCGGTTTGCCATTGACCCCCAGATCGACCAACAGCCTGCCATCCGCTGTCTTCGCCGTCGGTAGCGACGCCGCCCGCATGAGCCGGCAGTTCTCGGCCGCAACGGCCGAACTCGTGATAGCGGCAAGGCCGGCCGCCATGGCGAAGGCACGGAGCAACATCGGGCACTCCCGGCATCGGATTATCGATAATCCAGAGCCTGCGCCGGAGCAGGGTTCTCGTCAATGTTGTAATCATGTGCCCGCTACAGCGATCCGGCGCCTGCGTCATTCTGCGCAGGTCATCCCAGCCCGAAATAAGCCTTGCGCACCCCGTCATCGGCATTGAGTTCGGCGACCGTGCCTTCGAAGGCGGTGCGGCCCCGGTCCAAGGTGAAAACGCGATCGGCCAGATCCAGGAAGGCAATGTTCTGCTCGGCGATCAGCAGCGACAGGCCCTGGCCGCGGAACTGGCCGAGGATGCGGATCACCTCCGAGACGAACAGCGGTGAGAGCCCGGCCGAAGGCTCGTCCATGACCAGCAGGCGCGGGCTGCCGGCCAGCGCCTTGGCGATGCCGCACATCTTGCGCTGACCGCCGGACAGGCTGCCGGCCAGGGCATGGCGCTTGGCCGCCAGGTCGGGAAAGACGGCGAAGAGCTCCGCCATGCGCTGTTTCAGCGCCTTGGGCTCGGCGAATTGGCCGCCGATGCGCAGATTTTCCTCGATCGACAGGCCGGGAAAGACGCCCAGCTCCGACATGTAGGCCATGCCCCGCCGGACACGCTTGTCGGTGCGCAGCCGGGTGATGTCCGCGCCATCGAAGCTGACGCTACCCTGCCACGCCGGCATCAGCCCGAGCAGGACCTTGAGCAGGGTCGTCTTTCCGGCGCCGTTGACACCGAGCAGCACGACACTCTCGCCGAGTTCGACGGAGAGCCGGGCGCCCCACAGGACCTGGACCTTGTTGTAGCCCGAGGCGAGGCCGGTTGCGGTCAACAGCTCAGCCGGCATGGGCTTGCCCCAGGAAGACGCGCACGACCTCGGCATCGCGCGTCGCCGCGGAGAGCGTGCCTTCGAAGATCTCCTTGCCGGCATTCATCACGATGACCCGGTCGGTCAGCTTGTCGATAAAGCCCAGGAGATGCTCGACCACCAGCAGCGTCATGCCGCCATCCGCGAGCACCCGCAGCCGGTCCGCGATGGCGGAAAGCTCGGTCGGATTGAGCCCGGCCGCCAGCTCGTCGACCAGCAGCAGCCGCGGATTGGTCGCAAGCGCCCGTGCCAGATCGAGCCGCTTCTGCTGCGCGCTGTTCAGATCGCCGGCCGGACGTTTGCCCAGGCCGTCGAGCTGCAGCGAGGCGAGCAGCGCATCGAGATCGGGCGCCGCGCCGCTGCCCCGGCCATAGCGCGCGGCGACGGCGACGTTCTCCGCCACGGTCAGACCGAGAAAGCAATGTGGCGACTGGAAGGTCCGGTTGATGCCGCGCCGGGCCAGCAGATGCGAGGCAGTACCGCCGATCGGGCTGCCCTCGAACAATACTGCGCCGCCATCGGGCGCGTGCAGGCCGGAGATCACGTTGATGCAGGTCGTCTTGCCCGAGCCGTTCGGCCCGACCAGCCCGAGCACCTCGCCCGGCGCCAGCGCGAAGCTGATGCCGTCGAGCGCGCGGAAGCCGCCGAAGCGCTTGACCAGCTTGCGGATCTCGAGGAGCGGCGCCGGTTCAGGGGACACGGGTGCCCCGGCGGGTCAGCAGCGAGGTAAGACCATTGGGCAGGAATAACGCGAAGCCCACGATCAGCACGCCGTAGATCAGCTGAAAATATTGCGGCACGGTGATGCCGATCGCGTTGTAGATGCCGTACAGGATCAGCACGCCCAGCACCGGCCCGAGCAAGGTCGCAATGCCGCCGAACAGCGTGAACACGATGGCGAAGATGCCGATCGAGAAATCGAACGCCGCCTCGGGATAGAACACCGAGACCTGCCAGGCAAAGACGCCGCCGCTGAGCCCGGCGATCAGCGCTGCGATCAGCCAGGCGATAACCCGGCCGCGCACCACCGACACCCCGGCCATGGCGGCGCTGATCGGATCCTCGCGGATCGCCATCAACGAGAGCCCGAAGCTCGAATTCCTGAGCCACACGACCACGCCTAAAGTCGCCGCCAGGATCGCCAGCGCCGTGCCGTAGCTCCAGCCCGGCGCATAGACATCCGACAGGCTGACGCCATAGGGGCCGCGCGTGACGTCCTCCAGAGCCGGGTTCGAGATCACCTGATAGACCGCCTCGGCTGCCGCCAGATTGGCGATCGCGAAATAGGCGCCGCTGAGACGCATCATCGGCGTCAGGATCACCGCCAGCACGAGCGCCGCGATCCCGGCCATAGCGAGCGCCGCAAAGGGCGGGAAATGCAGATGCATCACCGCCAGTGCAAAGCCATAGGCGCCGGCGCCGAAGAAGCCGACATAGCCGAAGGGCAGGAAACCGGTGAAGCCGTAGATCACGTTCAGCCCCTGCGCCAGCGTCAGGAACATCACGAAATTGAACAGCAGCAGCGTATTCGAATAGACGAAGGGTGCCACTGCCAGGAGCACCAAGACCGGCAGCGCCACGAACACCGTATCCTTCAGCGCGCGCCCGTCACGCATGCCGCGCCGCCCGGCCGAGCAGGCCCTGCGGCCGCACCAGCAGCACGGCGATCAGCAACAGATTGGGCAGGATATTCGACCAGGAGCCCAGATAGGTCTGCATCAGCATGAGCGAGACGCCATAAATCGCGCCGCCCAGTGCCGTGCCGACCGGGTTGCCCAGCGTACCGACGACGATGACCGCGAAGGCGGCGACGTTGACTTCGACGCCCATGGCCGGCGTGACGCTGCCGAACATGAAAGGCGCGAAGACGCCGGACACGCCAGCCAGCGCCAGACCCAGCCCGAAGGCGATGGCCGAGACGCGATGGACGTCGATGCCGGTCGCCATCGCCTCGTCCCGGCTGACCATGACGGCGCGGGTCAGCGTGCCGAGCCGCGTGTGGTAGAGATAGAGGTAGACGAAGAACACGGCGGCGGCGCTGACCGCGCCGCTGAACAGCCAGGCGATCGGCAGGCCTTGGCCGAAGAGATGCACCGAGCCAACGCCCAGTACCTTGCCCGGGATCGAGCGTTCGCCCGAGCCGAAACCGATCGCTGCCAGGGCCTCGACGATCTGCGACAGGCCGAAGAACAGGATCAGCGATAGCATCTCGCTGTCGCGCGATTGCTGCAGCCGCGGCACGATCAGGTAGTAGATCGGAATGCCCAGCACCAGAAACCCGGCAAAAACGCAGAGCGCGGAAAGCAGCGGGTGCAGCCCGGCCAGCGTGAACAGCCAATAGGCCGCGAAGGCGCCCAGCATCAGAAAATCGCCATGCGCCAGGTTGACGATGCGCATGACGCCGAAGATCAGGTTCAGGCCCAGCCCGACCAGCGTGAAATAGAGTCCGAAGACGAAGCCGGACAGCAGCGCGTGGATCAGCATGGCGCGGGAAGGGAGGACGGGCGCGCCGGTCGCTGGAAAAGACGGGCGTCCCTCACGGCTTGTTGTAGACCGGCTTGGCGGTGGCTACGTCATGCGGATAGATCGCGCCGATACGGACGCCGCCCTTGCCGTCCGGGATGATCTGGCCGAGCGGCGTAATCTCGCCGATCTGGGCGCCCATCTCATCCAGCTCGAAATGCCCGTCCAGCGTTTCGAGCTTGCCGGATTGGGCGAAGACCGCCTTGCGCAGATCGAGCTGGGCCAGGCTATCCGCCATGCCCAGCGCCTGGCCGATGACGAGGCCCGTCGTGTAGCCGGCGATCGAATTATAGCCGAACTCGACGCCGCTGCCCGGATAGGCCTTTTCCCAGGCCGAGCGGAACTGGTCGGTCGACATCCCGACCTCGGCCTTGTTGGCCAGCCAGACGCCGGTGATGTAGGTGAAGACGTTCTCCAGCCCGGCGGCGCCGACATTCTTCACCAGCTCGTCGGTCTCCAGGCCGCTATAAATCGTGAAGAGGAATTTGAACTTCTGCCCGCTATCGCCGAGATTGCGCAGGAAGGCGATGTCGTTGCCGACATAGCCCAGTTCCAGCACCGCGTCCGGGTTGGTCTCGGCAATGTTGTTGATGATCACCGAGTAGTTCGAGGTGTTGGTCGGCACGCCCTGATCGTAGACGATCTCGATCGGCGAGCCCGCCGCCTTGAGGAAATTCCGCAGCGCCGTCGCCTGGGTGTTAGTGAATTCGTTGGTGGCGTAAAGCAGCGCCACCTTCTTGATTCCGTCCTTGGCGCCGTCATCCTTCAGGAAATCGGCGACATCCTTCGGCCAGATGGTCGAGACCGGATCGGCCAGCAGGACGATATAGGGATTATCCTTGGCGAACAGCGACGAGCCCGTCCCGGTCATGTCGAACAGTAGCATCTGATGCTCCTTGGCGATCGGCACCGCGACCGCGGTCAGCACCGACCCCGAATCGGACACCAGGATGTCGACCTTGTCCTGCGTGACCAACTGGTTCAGCAGGGTCGAGGCCGTGGCCGGATTGCTCTGGTCGTCATAGGAGATAAGCTTGAGCGGCAGCTTCTTGCCGAGCGGCTTGACCATGACGCCGCCGGCCGCATTGGTCTCGTTCACCCAGAGCTGCAACCCGTAATAGGCCGGCATCGAGATGGCTGCGAAGGGGCCGGAAGTCGCATGGATATGGCCGATCTTGATCTCGGTCGGCGAGGTCTGGGCCTGGGCATTCGGGAGCAAGCACAGCGCGGCCAGCGCTCCCAGCAGCAGTAACGCCTTGTGCAGCATGATCCCTCCCGCGTTCCCCGTTCATCAAGCTCTAGCAGATGATGGGCTGATTCATCTAGCGCAGAACCCGTTTCGATGGAGGGTGCGGCGCGGATCGGAACCACGCGCCCCACCTGCCCGCCATATGGCCGCCTTATCGCATACACAGTCTTCACCGGCGATCGCAGTGCGCACTACACTTGTAACGAAAATGCAGATTATCGAAACTCTACGACAATAAAGCATCACTATATTAACCATGCACAGCAGGCATTGGACTACAGGACGAATACAAATACAGTGTCCTCCGCTATTGCGGCCATATCTATGACAAATTTTCGGCAGTGCGCAATAAAACCCGCGCCGGACAGAGGAAATACATGTCAACCTTGCGACGGGCATTGGGGACGATCGAGGTGTGTGGCGTTTCGCTTTCGATGATGGGGCCCACGATGGCGATTGCATTCACGACCACGCTTGCCGCCCAGGCCGCGGGCCGTGCCGTGCCCCTCGCGTTCCTGATCGGCGCGGTCTCGATCGCGCTCGTAGGCCTGTCCTTCGTCTCCTTCGGCCGGCGGGTCGCTCATGCCGGATCCGTCTACGCCTATATCGGCCAAGTCTTTGGTCCGCGCACGGGCTTTATCGCCGGATGGGCGCTGCTCTTGACCTATACGACATATATGGCTGGCGCGACCGCATTGTTCGGCAACTTCGCCACGGCGGGGCTGGCGCATGCCGGCGTCGAGATCCCCAGACTATGGATGTTCGCAGGCGCGGCGGCGACGTTGACCGCCATCGGCTTCGCTTGGAAAGACACGCGAATTGCCCTGCGTCTGATGCTGCTGCTGGAGGGAATTTCCGTTCTGGCGATCTTGCTCTTGGCGGTCTTGATCTTGTCGCAGGTGCCGCTTTCATCTGCGCCTTTGACGCCGGACGCCGAGCATGGTTGGTCGGGCGTCGGCTACGGGACAGTGTTTGCCATTCTGTGCTTCGCCGGTTTCGAGGGCGCGGCGACATTGGGCGAAGAAGCGCTCGACCCCAAACGGGCAATCCCATTGGCCATGATGGGGACCGTGGCGATCGCCGGCCTGTTCTATGTCCTCGTCTCCTATGCGGTGGTCATGGGTTACGGGGTCGACCAGGTGGCGGCGCTCGCACAAGCCGACTCACCGCTGGACGAGCTCTCGCTCAAATATATTTCGGGCGGATTCGCGACCTTCATCGACTTCGCGGCAGCGACCAGCGCGCTGGCATGCACCATCGGCTCGCTTTCCGCTGCAGCGAGACTGCTTTACGCTCTCGGGCGGGCCGGCCTGTCATCGGCTCTCGGCACGGCGCATCCGCAGCACCGTACGCCCACTCACGCCATTCTCGCAGTGAGCGCGACCGGTTTGGCCGGCCTGGTGTTCTGGGGAAGCCAGGTCGATGCGGCCAGCTATGCGGGCAGCCTCGCTACGATCGGCACGCTGATGCTGATTATCGTCTATATCGGCGTTACAGCCGCGGCGCTGGTAGAGGCGCTTCGCAATCGGCGCCGGGCCTCGTGCGTGGTGGGTTTGCTCGGCACGGCGCTGCTGATCTGGCCGCTCTGGAACAGCGTGTATCCCGTGCCGGATTGGCCTGGGAGCCTGTGGCCCTATCTCGTCGCGGCGTGGCTGATCGCCGGAGCATTCCTGGTCCGCATCTCACCATCGCTGGCACGGATCGAAGCGGAGGCGACCGAAGCGGCGGAGTGAGTGGCCCACCCGGTCGCGCAGGCAAATTCGAAAAACAACCCCAATTCGTACATTTTCCGCGAGGAACGTCTCATGAATTCAACTGACACGACGGTTGAGAGGGTCGTCGAACCCGCCGCCGTCGAACGAGCCATCGCCACTCTCGTTCTCGCATTCAGCGCCGATCCGGTTGCACGATGGGCGTATGATGATCCGGACGAGTATCTCGCCCATTTTCCCGAATTCGTGCGCGCCTTCGCCGGCAAAGCATTCGAGGCCGGGACGGCCCACGGGGTGAATGCCGGCGTCGGGGCCGCCCTTTGGCTGCCGCCAGGTGTGCATGTCGACCACGATGCCGTTGGCGCCGTACTGGAAGCGACGGTTTCGCCGGAAAGACTGTCTCCGCTTGGCGCGGTCCTGGAGCAGACCGTCCAATATCATCCGAGCGAGCCGCATTGGTACCTGCCGCTGATCGGCGTCGATCCGTTTCGACAGAGCAAGAAATACGGCTCGGCGCTGCTGCAGCATGCCCTGCACCGATGCGACGAGGACCATGTGCCCGCCTATCTCGAATCGACCAACCCGCTCAACGTATCGTTCTACAAGCGGCACGGTTTCGAGATTTTGGGCACGTTAGCCGTGAATTCATCGTTCAGCTTCGTCCCGATGCTGCGCCCTGCGCGATGACGGCCTCAACTTTCGCGCGCGTCGTTCGTGGCACTACTGAGTGACCGCTGCTTCAATTCGCCTTGAGGAAATCGACGAAGGCGCGAAGCGGCCGCGGCATGTGGGTACGGCTCGGGTAATATAGAAACGGCCCGGAGAAGCTCGGCGACCACTCGGCGAGCACCCTGACCAGCGCGCCGCTTGCCAATGCATCGCGCAGGAATTCCTCGAAGGTGAAGATCAGGCCGAGGCCGGCGACGGCAGCGGCAAGTTCGATCTCGATGGTCGAGGCGATCAGGGGGCCGTCCGGGGTCACTCGCACGATCTCCGCGTCGCGCTCGAACTCCCAGGGCACGACGACGCCGCTGGCGAAGCGGTGCCGGATGCAGGCATGTTTCAGCACGTCGCGCGGCTGCTCCGGCGTGCCGTGGCGCGCGAGATAGGACGGCGCCGCCGCCGTCACGAAACGCTGCCGGCGCGGGCCGATCGGCACGGCGATCATGTCGCGCTCGATCCGCTCGTCGTAGCGGATGCCGGCATCGAAGCCGGCGGCGAGCACATCGATAAAGCTGTCATTCGTCGTCACATCGAGCGTGACACCCGGATAGGCCGCCAGGAAGCGGTTGATGATCGGCGGCAGGACCTGGTGCGCCACGATCGATGGTACGTTGAGCCGCAGCGTGCCGCGCGGGCTGTCGCGGAAGCTGTTCACGGTGTCGAGCGCCCCGGCGATCTCACCCAGCGCGGGGCCGAGCCGTTCGAGTAGCCGCTCGCCGGCCTCGGTCGGGGTGACGCTGCGCGTGGTCCGGTTGAGCAGCCGCACGCCGAGCCGGGCTTCGAGCCGGCGCAGCGCCTCGCTGAGCGACGAGGCCGAGACGCCGCGCAAGGTTGCCGCACCGCGGAAGCTGCGCGCCCGCGCCACGGCGACGAAGGCATCGAGATCGGCCAGATCTGGATCGGTCATTGTTCGATTTTCCGTACAGCCCGTACAAGAGAGAGCGGATTATCGCACACAAATCGCGATCGCCTGGGTCGCAGCCCGGGGCGACGATATCGTGCCGCTCATCGGCGCCCGCCGGCGCGACCGGCTGGAGGAAGCACTGGGCGCTCTGAAGGTTACCCTGACCGGCGCCGATCTCGCGGCGATCGAATACGCCGTGCCCAAGGGCGCCGCGGCCGGCGAGCGCTATGCTGCGGCCCAGATGGCGCACCTCGACAGCGAAAGCGCCAGCCATGGCTGATCCGGTGGCGATCGTCACTGGCGCATCCCGCGGCCTCGGCCGCGAGATTGCGCTGCGGCTGGCCGCGGACGGCCATGCCGTCGCGGTGAATTATCGAGAACGGGCGGAAGAAGCCGAAACGGTGGTGCGCGAGATCGAGGCCGCCGGCGGCCAGGCGTTGGCCATCCAGGCCGATATCGCCGAGGCGGCCGAGGCGGAGAAACTGTTCGACGCTGCCGAGGCTGCATTCGGCGGCATCGACGTCCTGGTCAATAATGCCGGCCTTTCGATCATTGCGCCGCTTGCCGAGATGCCCGACGAGGTGTTCGATCGCCATTTCGCGGTCAATACCCGCGGCGTGTTCAACATGCTGAAGCGCGCTGCACGCCGACTCCGTCCGGGTGGCCGCATCGTCAACCTGTCCTCGACCGCGGGCGCCGGCAACCGGCCGGGCTATGGCGCCTATATCGCGTCGAAAGCGGCCGTCGAGGCGCTGACGCGGGGTTTCGCCGATGAGCTGCGCGGCCGGTCGATCACAGTCAATGCCGTGGCCTCCGGCCTGATCGTCTCCGGCATGTTCTCGGCGAGCCGGACGGAAGCGCAGCTCGCCGAGATGGCCCGGATGTCGCCGCTCGACCGCCTAGGCACGCCGGCGGAAATCGCCGCCGTGGTGGCGCTCCTCGTCGGGCCGGACGGCGCCTGGGTTACTGGTCAAGTGCTGCGGACCTATGGCGGGGTGGCGTGAACGGCGGGCCTCCCGAGACCGCCCCCGGGCCGATCAGCTCGACATCACCCTTTCCTCCCTGACCGCCCGCACCGGTGCGGGCGGGCCGGCTTCCGTCGCCGTGGCTGTCCAGCTGCCGTCCGGGCTCGGCGCCAACCCATCGACCGGGGCATATCCGGCGTCGAGCAGCTTCTGCCCGGTCTGGTCCTTGGCCGGCGCCGTGCTCGGCAGGAATTTATTGGCGAGATAGACGCCGTTGCTGATGCCCATCAGGGTCAGGAAGCTCTCCGGGATCGGCGGGATCTGGTAGGTGTCGATGACGTGGCCGACGACATAGATCGCCATCAGCACGGTGAAGAACAGCATCTGCATCCGCGTCACGTCGATCTGCCCGTTGTCGGAGACAAGGTCGCTCCACTCCGGCTTGATCTGGGGCGTCGCCGGAGGCCGCGTCGCGGCGGCCGGGCCGGCCGCCAGCGCCGAGCCCAATGTGGCGACGCTGCTGATACCGAGCAGAATCAGCGTCCCCGAAGTCAGCGGGATCAGATTGCCCGACATCGCCATGACATAGGCGGTCGACGCACCGATCACCAATGTCCAGAGGATGATCTGGAATTGGGACAGGCTCGCCCGACGGCTGTCGGTTTCGATGATACGCAGGAACAGGCCCTCGCCCTTCAGGCAATCCGGCTGATTGTAGTGCAGGAAGGCCAGCAGCAGAGCGACCGTCGCCACCGCCGCCAGGGCGCCGACCCAAAAGGTCGTGACGCCGATGGTCTCGACCTGATCGATCGCAAAAGCCGGACTGCCCGGCTTTTGGCCCGTCACCCAGACCTCGAGCACCGGCACGAGGGTCAGGAAGGAGCGCATGCCCTCCTGCTCGCCGATGACGCCAAGAATGGCCGAGGACGGTGCGTCGGGCAATTCCGGCAGGGTGGCGCCGAGCACGACCGTCTTGGTGTTCGGGATCTCGATCGTGCGGAGCTGCGACGCCTCCTCCCAAGTGGCCGTGCCGTGCTTGGTCTGCCAGCGGAAATGCACGGAGAGCGGGATATCGGCGATGCTGGTGCCGTTGTTCGGGTCGATGTTCTGGACCGTAATCTTCACCTCGCCGAAGCGCGGCTGAAAATTCGTCTCCGGATCGATCGTGACGCGGATCGTCGGCTGGACGGCGTGGACCGCTGAAGACGGGGCGGCCGCCTCTTCCGGCACGCGGGCCAGAATGGCGACCGTCAGAAGCGCGGCGCAGACGATCAGCGCCGGCCAAAGCTTGCCCCAACCACTCGGAATCTTGCGCATCGCCACCCCCGCTGCCGGCCCCACCAACGCCGGCACCATAATCTATCGGGAGTTGTGTAGCGAGAGAGTTTGCGAAAACTACCGGTGAAGTTGCACCCTTGAAAAACATCCGTCATGCGGGCCTCGCGAGGCGGCGGCCTCTACGCGGCGGCGGGCACCCGCTTCCGGCCGGTCGGCGCCTCGATCGCACCCAGCCGCCGCAGCGATTCCGCAACGGCCTTGCGGGTCGGTTCCGATGCCTGGCAGAGCGGCAACCGCACCGCTTCCGACATCCAGCCGAGGCAGGACAGCGCGTGCTTTACCGGCACGGGATTGGTTTCGACGAACAGCGCGGCCGTCAGCTTGCTGACCACGGCCGCCAGCATCTCGGCCTCTTCCCGGTCGCCGCGCGCCCAGGCGTCGTAGAGGTGGATGCAGGCCCGCGGCACCACATTCGAGGTCACGGAAATGCAGCCATTGCCGCCTTCCGCGAAGAAACCCAACGCCGTCGCATCATCGCCGCTCAAGAGACGAAAGGCCGCGCCGAGTCGGCGCCGGAGCTTCGCCGGGCGAGACAGATCGCCGCTCGCATCCTTGAGGCCGATGATGCGCGGCAACTCGGCCAGACGCAGGATCGTGTCGATCTGCAGCGAACAGCAGCTGCGTGACGGCACGTCGTACAGCAGGATCGGCAGATCGGTCGCATCGTGCAGCGCCCGGAAATGACCGTACAGCCCTTCCTGGGATGGCCGGTTGTAATACGGCACGACCGCTGAGCAGCCCATCGGCCCCGGCATTCTCGGCGGCATGGGCCAGCTCGATGGCATGGGCGGTCGAGGCCGAGCCGGCGCCGGCGATCACCGGTACACGACCGGCCGCCGCCTCGACGGTGAGCGTGATCACCCGGTGCTGTTCGACCGGCGTGAGCGTCGGCGCTTCGCCCGTGGTGCCGCACGGAACGAGGGCCCCGATGCCCTGGGCGATCTGCCATTCGCAGAAACTGCCCAAGGCGGCATCATCGATCCGGCCGTCGCGGAACGGCGTCGGCAGGGCGCTCGCATAGCCGGAGAAGCCCGCAAGCGCTATGGCGGCGCGGCGCAGTGCCCGTCTCATGCCACTTGTCCCAATCGGATGGTGCCGGGCTTGCGCGCCGTCAGCAGGACGCCGTCGGCGGAGTCCGTCTCGCCGAGCGCGGCGAGGCCGCAATCCTGCAGCGCCCGGCGCAGCTCACGCCGTTCGTGGGACGGCGTGGCGAGCGGCTGATGCAGGACGGCTGTGCCGCCCGGATGCAGGCCGCGCAACAGCCGCGGCAGCGCCTTGCGCAGCCGTTCGGGGGTATCGGTATCGGAGATGAACAGGGTATCGAAGGTCTCGCTGCAGACAGGTGCGTGAGGCGAGACACAGATGGCGCCGGAGAAACCACGACGCACGAGGCCGATCAGCAGATCGAGCCGGGGACCGGCGATGGCGACCTGATCGGCTGGGGCGGCCCCGGCGGCGCCGATCATTCGGTCGATAAGTTCGGGAGGGTAGTCGTCGTCGGATGCGGTAGGCGGTCGATCACTCATCTTTCAAGTAACGGCCGGAGCAGGCCGTCCTCATGTTGACGATGATCAAGAGTTGCGCCGGCCGGCATGAAAAATCGAGCCGAGACCCGTCGGCGGGGCATAAAGCCAGCATAGTGATTTTGTCGAATATTTCGCGGCCGCGGGCGAACGGCTCAGTCCGCCGGGTGCCAATCTTTCGGGGCCATCTCGAAATGCGCAAACTCGAAAGCCGGCGAAACCGTGCAGCCGACCAGCGTCCATTCGCCGAGGCTCCGTGCCGATTGCCAGGCATGGGGCGGCACCAGCACTTGCGGGCGCTCGCCCTCTCTGAGTCGGTTGCCGAGGCGATGCATCGTCACGGCGGCGCCGTCCTCGCTGATCGACAGCTCCAGCGCGGCCCCGCCATACCAGTGCCAGATCTCCGCGGCGTCGACCCGATGCCAGGCGGAAATTTCACCACCCGGCAACAGGTAATAGATCGCCGTGCCGCTGCCGCGACCGCCGCCCTGCGGCTGGTCGCGCCAGGTCTGGGTATAGAATCCGCCCTCGGGATGACGTTCCAGCCCGAGCAGCGCGATGACCGCCTCGGCAGTAAGCGCGCCTTCGATCGGCGGCCCGTAGATCATGCCGGCGGCAGAGTCGCCTGCATCGACGGGCGATCTGCAAAGCGCGCATAGAAAGCAGCGAGACCAGGCCGCCCGGCGCGCCAATTCTCTTCGGGATAGCGGAAATCGAGATAGGCCAGCGCGCAGGCGACGGCGATCTCCCCGATCGTCGTTTCCCGTCCCAGGGTCGCCGCATCTGCTTCGAAGGAGTCGAGCGTGCCGCGGATCTTGCGCATCTGGCCGCCGATCCAGTCCGGCCAGCGCTTCTCCTCGGGCCGCAGCACGAGCTCATAGCGCACCAGCACCGCGGCATCGAGCAACCCGTCGGCCGCCGCCTGGCGTTGCAGGGCGCTCCAGCGCGCCGCCCCGGCGCGCGGCACCAGCGGCGTGCCGCCATGCAGACTGTCGAGATATTCGACGATGACGGCAGAATCGAACAGCGACTCGCCGTCATCCGGGACCAGGGTCGGCACCTTGACCAGCGGGTTCTCGGCCGCGACCAGATCGTTTGGCGTCACGGGCGCCACATTGACCGGCACCAGCTCCAGCCGGTCGACCAGCCCGGTCTCATGGGCCAGCACCATCACCTTGCGGACGAAAGGCGATGTTTGCGAGTAGAGCAGCTTCATCGTCTGGCATTCCCTGTTAAAAATTATCCTTGCGGCGCCGGAGCTCGGCGAAGATCTCGACCGCATCGCGCCCGGCCCAGCCTTGGGCCGCCTGCAGTTCCGCCCGGTCGGCGCGCAGGAACGGGTTGGTGCGGTTCTCCAGATCGATAGTCGAGGGAATGGTTGGCTGGCCGGCCGCGCGCAGCCGGTGACGAGGAGATCAAGGAGATCTCCCAGAGCATGTCCAATCTGGGAACGATCAGCGCCAATATGGTCGAGCGGTTGTTCGTCGATTTCTCGGAGCAGATCTCCTCGACCGGCTCGCTCGTCGGCTCCTATGAGAGCACCGAGCGCCTGCTCGCCAAGGTGCTGTCGCGCGACAAGGTCAACTCGATCATGGAGGAGATCCGCGGTCCCGCGGGTCGCACCATGTGGGACAAGCTGGCCAATGTGAACGAGACGGTGCTGGCCAACTACCTGAAGAACGAATATCCGCAGACCGTCGCCGTCGTGCTGTCCAAGATCAAGGCCGAGCACGCCGCCCGCGTGCTGGCGCAGCTGCCGAAAGGCTTCGCCATGGAAGTCGTCATGCGCATGTTGCGCATGGAGGCGGTCAACAAGGACGTGCTGGACGACGTCGAGCGCACGCTGCGCACCGAATTCATGTCCAACCTGGGCGCGCACCAACCGGCGCGACGCGCATGAGATGATCGCCGAGATCTTCAACAATCTCGACCGCAACACCGAGACGCGCTTCATCACGGCGCTGGAAGAGCGCAACCGCAATTCGGCCGAGCGGATCAAGAGCCTGATGTTCACCTTCGAGGATCTCTCGAAGCTCGATCCGATGGCGGTGCAGACCGTGCTGCGCAACGCCGACAAGGCCAAGGTGCCGATCGCGCTCAAGGGCGCTTCGGAAGGCCTGCGCGACCTGTTTCTTCAGCAACATGTCGGAGCGCGCCGGCAAGATCCTGCGCGAGGAGATGCAGGCCATGGGGCCGGTCCGGCTGCGCGAGGTCGACGAGGCGCAATCCTACATGGTCCAGCTGGCCAAGGATCTGGCGGCCCGTGGCGAAATCGTCATGGCCGACAGCAAGGAAGACGACGAGTTGGTTTACTAGGGACGGTGTAGGCAATGCCCGTAGTCCGGCGTTTCGAATTCGATGTGTCTTTCGACGCGCCCAACAAGGCGTGGCCGGCGGCGCATGCGCCGGAGCCGACACCGCCGCCGCCCCGAACCGGAGCCTGACCCGGAACCCGAGCCGCCGCCCCCGCCCGAGCCGACCTTTTCGCAGGCCGAGCTGGACGCCGCCTATGAGCGCGGCCAGGCGGTCGGGCGCCAGACCGGTGAGTTCGATGCGCGGGAGCGGATCGAGCGGCGCCTTGCCGATACGATCGAGCGGCTGGCGAATGTGCTGCAGGACAGCGTCGCGAGCCCAGGCCCGCGCCCAGGCGGCGATCGAGCGCCAGGCCGCCGAAATGTCGATGCTGGCGCTGCGCAAGCTGTTCCCCGCTCTGCTCGAACGGGCGGAGACGGGAGAATTGGAAGCGGTCTTCACCGAAGCCTTCGCACAGGCGATCGAGGAGCCGCGCATCCTGGTCCGCGCCGCGCCGGCGCTGATCGACGCGCTCGACGAGCGGCTGCGGGCGATCGCCGCCCGCGCCGGTTTCGAGGGCAAGCTGAGTTTGATCGGCGACCCGCGCCTGGCGGAGACGGATTGCCGGGTCGAATGGTCCGAGGGCGGTGTCGAGCGCGACCCGCGAAGATCGCTGAAAGCGATCGAGACGGCGATCGAAAATGGCATCGCCGCCTTCGATCGGCAGAACGGCACGGGCGAGCCCGATGCCGCCGACGCCCGCCCCATTGAGGAGACCGTACAATGAATGAAGACGATATGCTCCAGCTCGCCGAGCTGGACGACAAGGGCGGCATGGCGGATCTCAAGGCGCCGCAGAATGCCAAGGAACTGGAAGCGGTCTACGAGATCCCCGTGCAGGTTTCGGCCGTGCTCGGCAAGGCGACGATGCAGGTGAGCCAGCTCCTGAAGCTCGGCCGCGGCGCCGTCGTCGAACTCGACCGCAAGGTCGGCGAGGCGATCGACATCTATGTCAACAACCGGCTGGTTGCGCGCGGCGAAGTCGTCGTCGTCGACGACCGGCTGGGCGTGACCATGACGGAAATCGTCAAGGCCGAGCGGTCCTGACCGGAGGATGACGGTGAGCGAAGCCCCCGGCGAAATCAGAAGCGAACCCAGGCTGGGCGATATCCGGCCGGGCACGGCGGAAGCAGGTGAGGCCGTGGCCTTGCCGGCCGCCGCCGTGCGCGAACGCGATCTCGGCACCTGGGTCGGCTTCGGCGTCGCGTTCCTGTTGCTGCTCTCGGCCATGGCGCTCGGCGGCTCGCTGCCGGCTTATGCCGATATCCCCGCCTTCCTGATGGTGTTCGGCGGCACGGCGGCAGTCACTGCCGTGAGCTTCACGCTCGAAGACATGGCGAACCTGCCCAATGTCCTGGCGACCACCCTGGTGCGCGGCGTGCCGCGCGGCGGGGCGCGGCCGAGCGGCTGCTGGCCGTGGCCGAGCAGGCACGCCGAACCGGCTTCCTGGCGTTGGAGAATCTGTTGCCGCGCCTGAATGACGACCGCTTCCTGGTCAAGGCGATCGCCTATGTCATCGACAACACGCCGCCCGACCAGATCGAACGCGCGCTCAGGACCGAGCTGCAGGCGACGATGGCGCGCCATCGAGCCATCGCCGACATGATGCGGCGCGGCGGCGAGGTCGCGCCGGCCATGGGGCTGATCGGCACGCTGGTCGGTCTGGTGCAGATGCTGGCCAATCTGAACAACCCGGCCAGTATCGGCCCGGCCATGGCGGTCGCCATCCTGGCAACGCTGTACGGCGCGGTGCTGGCCAATATGGTCCTGCTGCCGCTCGCGGCGAAGCTCGACCGCAACAACCACGCCGAGGCGCTCGTCGCCAATCTGACCATCATGACGGCGGTTTCGATCGCCGGCCACGACAGCCCGCGCCGGCTGGAGGTGATGCTGAACAGCATCCTGCGCCGGCCGAGCGCATCGCTTATTTCGATTAGACCGCAAATGTCCGCGGGAGGTTAGCAACTATGCGTCTGCTCATCGTCGGCCCGCTTTCGGGCTATATCAGTGCCGCCGGCAAGATCGCGCTTTCGCGCGGGGCCAAGGTCGCGCAGGTAGACGATATCGATCGCGCCATGGCGGCCTTGCGGGCCGGCCAAGGCGCCGATCTGGTAATGATCGACGTCAAGCTCGATGTCGGCAAGCTGATCCAGGCGCTCAAGACGGAGCGGATCCACGTCACGGTCGTCGCCTGCGGCATCGGCAACGATGCCGGCGCCGCGGTGCGCGCGATCAAGGCCGGCGCCAAGGAATACATTCCGCTGCCGCCCGACGCGCAGCTGATCGCCTCGGTGCTCGAAGCGGTGGCCGACGAAGGCCATGCGCTGGTCTTCCGCGACCCGGCCATGGCCAGCTGCTGCGCATGGCCGAGCAGATCGCGCCGTCCGACGCCAGCGTGCTGATCACCGGCGAAAGCGGCACGGGCAAGGAGATCCTTGCCCGCTTCCTGCACCGCAAGAGCCGGCGCGCCAACGCCTCCTTCATCTCGGTCAATTGCGCCGCTATCCCCGAACAGCTGCTCGAAAGCGAGCTGTTCGGCCATGAGAAAGGCGCCTTTACGGTGCCGTGGCGCGTCGCCTGGGCAAATTCGAAGAGGCCAATGGCGGCACGCTGCTGCTCGACGAAATCACCGAGATGCATCCGCGGCTGCAGGCCAAGCTGCTGCGCGCGATCCAGGAGCGCGAGATCGACCGCGTCGGCGGCAATCAGCCGGTCAAGGTCGATATCCGCGTGATCGCGACCTCGAACCGCGACTTGGACGAAGCCGTGCGCGAGGGCCAGTTCCGCGACGATTTGTATTTCCGTCTGAACGTCGTCAATCTGCGCGTGCCGGCGCTGCGCGAGCGGCAGCAGGACATCGAGACCCTGTCGGATTTCTTCGCCCGCAAATATGCCGAGCACAATGGCTACGAATTCCGCGGCATCACCGAGACCGCACGTCGCATGCTGCTGAGCCATCACTGGCGCGGCAATGTCCGCGAGCTGGAGAACACGATTTCATCGCGCCGTGCTGCTGGCCAATGGCGGCGTGATCGAGCCTGAGGCGCTGCTGCTGACCGGCGGCCGGCCTCACCGCCGAGCCCGCTGCCGCGGCGCGGCCTGCGACCGCCAGCGCCGCGATGCCGAATGGCGGAACCCCGGTCGGTACGCTGGTCGGCCGCACCGTCGCCGATGTCGAACGCGACCTGATCATCGAGACGCTGCAGCACTGCCTGGGCAACCGGACGCACGCGGCCGGCATCCTGGGCATTTCGATCCGGACGCTGCGCAACAAGCTGCAGCAATACAAGCAGGAGGGCCTGTCCGTGCCCGTGCCGGGCGAACCCGAAGCGGCGCGGGCTTGAGGAGCCGCTAGGCGATCATGGCCGAACTGACCACCACCCCCCCAGCACCAGCCGCGCGCTCGCCCTTCCGGCGGGGTCGATCACGCTGCCGTCCTGGATCGGGCCGGTGCAGAAGGCCGTAATCCGCGGCGAGGTCATGCTGGCGCTGGGCGTGGTCGCCCTGCTGGTCGTGCTGATCCTGCCGATGCCGCCCTGGCTGCTGGACCTGTCGCTGGCGCTGTCGATGACGCTGTCGGTGCTGATCCTGATGGTCGTCCTGTTCATCTCCAGGCCGCTCGACTTCTCCGGATTCCCGATCGTGCTGCTGGTCTCGACCATGCTGCGCCTGGCGCTCAACATGGCGTCGGTGCGGCTGATCCTGGGCCATGGCCATGAGGGCACGCGCGCCGCCGGCGGGGATCATCGAATCCTTCGGTTATTTCGTCATGGGCGGCAATTACGTCATCGGCGTGATCGTGTTCGCGATCCTGGTGACGGTCAATTTCATGGTCATCACCAAGGGTTCGGGCCGCATCGCCGAAGTCGCGGCCCCGCTTCACCCTCGACGCCATGCCCGGCAAGCAGCTGGCGATCGATGCGGATCTCGGCTCGGGCCTGATCGACGAAACGACCGCCAAGAAGCGGCGGGCCGATCTCGAAGGCGAAAGCAATTTCTTCGGCGCCATGGACGGCGCCTCGAAATTCGTGCGCGGCGACGCCGTCGCCGGCCTGATTATCACCGCGATCAATATCATCGCCGGGCTGATCATCGGCATCGTCCAGCGTGGCATGCCGGTCGGCCAAGCGCTCAGCACCTATACCGTGCTGACCGTCGGCGACGGCCTGGTGTCGCAGATCCCGGCCATCATCGTCTCGCTGGCCGCCGGCATCATGGTGTCGAAGGGCAATATCCAGACCTCGATCGACCGCACGCTGTTCGCCCAGTTCTCCGCCTATCCGGCGGCGCTGGGCATGGTATCGTTCCTGTCGACGGCCTTGGCGCTGCTGCCGGGCGTGCCCTTCCTGCCCTTCATTCTCTTCGCCGGCCTGACCGGCTGGTCGGCCTGGTATCTGCCGCGGATGCGCGCCGAAAAGGCCGCGGTCAAGGCGGCCGAGGAAGAGGCCGCAGCCCCCAAGGCGCCAGTCAAGGAAGAGCCGATTACCACCGCGCTGCAGATCGATCTGTGCCGGCTGGAACTGGGCTATGGCCTGCTGCCGCTGATCAATGACGAGCGCGGCAACCGCCTGACCGACCAGATCAAGGCGCTGCGCCGCCAGCTCGCCTCCGATATGGGCTTTGTCATGCCCTCAGTCCGCATCCAGGACAACCTGCAGCTCGCCTCCAATACCTATGTCATCCGGATCAAGGAGATCGAGGCCGGGCGCGGCGAGCTGCGCACGACCATGCTGCTGGTGATGGAATCCGCGCGGCGAGCCGATCACGCTGCCCGGCGAAGCCACCGTCGAGCCGACCCTTCGGCCTGCCCGCCATGTGGATCGCCGATCACCTGCGCGAGGAAGCGACCTTCCGCGGCCTGACCGTAGTCGACCCGCAGACCGTCATCACGACGCATCTGACGGAGTTGATGAAGGACAATATGGCGGAGCTGCTGTCCTATACCGAGACGCAGAAACTGCTGCTGGAACTCGACAAGGATCATCAGAAGCTGATCGCCGAACTGATCCCGGCCCTGATCTCGACTGGCGGCGTGCAGCGCATCCTGCAGAATCTGCTGCATGAGCGCATCTCGATCCGCGACCTGCCGACCATCCTCGAAGGCATCGCCGAGGCCTGCGGCTATACCCGCAACATCACCTCGATCACCGAGCATGTCCGCTCGCGCCTGGCCCGCCAGATCAGCGACGCCAATATGAGCGATGCCGGCTACATTCCGCTGGTGACGCTGTCGCCGCAATGGGAGCAGGCCTTCGCCGAATCGATCGTCAGCCATGGCGAGGACAAGCAGCTTTCGATGGCGCCGACCCGCCTGCAGGAATTCATCGTCGCCGTGCGCCAGGCCTTCGACCGCTTCGCCATGGTCGGCGAGAGCCCGGCTCTGTTGACCAGCCCGACGATCCGACCCTATGTCCGCTCGATCGTCGAACGTTTCCGTCCGACAACGGTGATCATGTCGCAGAACGAAGTCCATCCTAAGGCGCGCATTAAGACATTGGGGCAAATCTAGGCATGAGACGTATCTTCCCTATATGCGGAGCCCGCTCCGATGCGGCTTAGGACGCTGATTGCTCCAACCATGGGACAGGCCATGGACATGCTGCGCCGCGAATTGGGCGATGACGCCATCATCGTGTCGACCGAACACACCGATCACGGCATCAAGATCGTCGCCGCGCTGGAAGAGGCTGAGCCGGAGCTGCCCAATATCGGCGCCGTGGTCGGCGATCTGCTGGGCGAGGAACAGCCGGTCGACGATCCGATCGACGTCGTCCATGAGGCGCTGCTGTTACATGCCTGCCCAACCGGCTGCTGGAGAAGCTGATCGACGCGAGCTTCATCGTCGGCGCCGACGCGCCGCTTGAAGCGCTCGCCGGCGCGCTGGGCCAGACCTATACGTTCGACCCGCTGTCGTTGTCGCGCGGGCCGAACCAGCCGCTGATGCTGTTCGGCGTCCCCGGCGCCGGCAAGACGGTGACGATTGCCAAGCTCGCCGCGCGCGCCGTCTTCGCCAAGCGCAAGGTGCGGATGATCACGACCGATACGATCCGCGCCGGCGGCATCGAGCAGCTCGAAGCCTTTGCCCGGATCATGAAGCTGCCGCTGCATATCGCCGAGACCGACCGGCAATTGGCCCGGCTGGTCGATGCCGCACAGCCCGACGAATACGTCCCTGTCGACACGCCGGCGTCAACCCCTACTCGCCGCGCGACATGGCCGAGATCACGGCGCTCGCCAAGGCGATTGCGGCCGAGCCGATCCTGGTCATGGCAGCCGGCGGCGACGTGGTCGATTCCATGGAACAGGCCCAAGAATTTGCGACACTCGGTATTACACGCATGCTCGTTACAAGACTGGATATGGTCCGCCGCCTCGGCAGCATGCTGGCAGCGGCGGACGCGGCTTCCCTGGCATTCTGCGACTGCAGCATGACCCCTGCCGTCGCCGACGGATTAAATCCGGTCGACCCCTTGGGCTTGGCAAAAATGCTTATGCCCGAACCTGCCCCAAACACGACCGCACAACAGGTCACACGAGGTCTCCGCTCATGATCGTCCCTCTCGACCTCCGACAGGCGGTTCCAGCCGCCAACCCTGCCCGGTCGAATCTGATCGCGGTCGCCTCAGGCAAGGGCGGCGTCGGCAAGACCTGGTTCTCCATCACCCTCACCCATGCGCTGGCACTGGCCGGCAAGAAGGCGCTGCTGTTCGACGGCGATCTCGGCCTCGCCAATGTCGACGTTCAGCTCGGCATGACGCCACGGCGCGATCTCGGCACCTTCCTGGCCGGGCAGACGACCCTGGGCGAGACGGCGTCGCGCTATGGTCAGGGCGGATTCGACATCATCGCCGGCCGCTCCGGCTCCGGTTCGCTGGCCCAGGTTGCGCCGTCCCGCCTCGCTGCCCTTGCGCAGCGATCTGCAGATCCTGTCGACGCAATACGACTACGTCATCATGGACATGGGCGCCGGCATCGAGCGTACCGTCCGCTCCTTTGCCACCCAGGCGAAGTTCTGCTTCGTCGTCACGACCGACGAGCCGACCGCCATTACCGACGCCTATGCCTTCATCAAGGTCACGACGATGGAACGGCCGAACGCCGATATGCGGCTGATCGTCAACATGGCGTCCTCGGTGCGCGAGGGCGAGCGGACCTATGCCATCCTGCAGAAGGCCTGCCGCGAATTCCTCAAGGTCGAGCTCGAGCTGGGCGGCATCATCCGCCGCGACGTGCATGTCCGCGAGAGCATCCGCAAGCAGACTTCGCTGCTGACCCGCTTCCCCAATAGCGAGGCGGCGACCGACATCCAGGCGATCGTGACCAAACTTCGCTCCAACCAATAGCAACGGGAGCCGGCGGTGACGACCCTCACGAGCCCCCGCCGCGCTGCCGCCGATCCTGACCAGCCCCGCCGTCGCCACGGCCGAGGGCACGCCACTCGTGCTGAACATCCTGGCCGCCCGTACCGCCGACCAGCTCAACAGCTCCATGGTCGAGACGCTGCAGAACGCGGCCGGTCCCGGCAATGTCATTTCGGGCATCGTCGCGGAGAGTTCTCCGGACGGCAGCGTGACGGTCACCACGCAGAACGGCACCTCGCTCACCTTTCCACCACCCGCCGGAACTGCCGCTCGAAACCGGCAGCGCCGTCGTGTTGCGCCTGTTGCCGAGCAATTCGGCACCGCAGGCCGTCCTGCTGGCGGTCAATGGCCGGCCGGTCGCGATACGCGGTCAGGCCGACTCGGCCACCGCCCCGACGACCGCAGCGGCAGCGGCAACGGCGAGCACGCCCCGTGGCTCGGCGCCGGCACCGAGCACGGCTTCGGTCGCGGCATCCTTCATCGCAACCATCAGCCTGGAAGACGAGGCGGCGATCGAGAGCACCCTCAGCGATGACGCTCTGACGCTCGACAGCAGCGCCGTCGGCCGATCGAGCGCAGTCGACACCGGCGGACCGACTCTGATCGCCATTCTGGTGCGGGCCGCGCCGGCCAAGCTTGGCCAGACACCGGTGCCGAGCGGCACCCCGCTATCTCGTCACCCTGCGCGAGATCGGCAATGCCGATGGCGCCGCCCCTGTTGCCGTGCGGCCGGCGACGCCGGCAAATCCGGCCGCGCCGGCCACACCATCGACCACGGCTGCCACTCGTCCGGCCACGACGGCAACCCCGGCCGGCACCATAGCGTCGCCGGCCCCGACCAGCACGGCTGCGGAACTGCCGGTCTCCGCCGCCGCAACGGTGCTGCTGGCCTTGCAAGAGGCAATCGAGCCCACCGCTTCGGCCTCGTCCGAGACAGTCGAAGCGCCCCCGCCGCCGGAAGAACCACAAACACCGCCGCTGCCCGATCCGGCGGCGACCGATCCGGCCCAGCCGGCACCGAAATCGATCAGTCTGTCGCCGCCCGCCGCAACCGCTGCGCCAGACGAACCGGTCCCGTAGCGGGTCCGGACGATACGGTCGCCCAGCCCGCTCAACCGGCACCACCCGCCGCCGCGGCACCGGAAGCCCTATCTCCGACTTCGCCACCCGCGAACACTGCGGCACCCGGCCGCTCCCGATGCGCCACCCGCCGGACCCCCCACCGCCGGAAGATACCGCGTTATTCCGCCCGCAGATCTCGACCCTGGCCGGCCGCGTCATCGCGCCGCCGACGCCAGGAGAGACTCTGGTCGAGACGCCGATCGGCACGCTTGCCTTGCCTCTGCCGGCGCCGCTGCCGCTCGGCGTCTCTGTACAGCTGCGCATCAGCGCCGTCGCGCCGCCGCAGAATGCTGCGCCTCATGCAGCGGCGCCCCATACCGTGCCTGCCACGCCCGAAGCACCGCCGGACATCACCTCGCCGACCCTGGTCGAGGAGCTCGCGCGGGCGCTGGCCCCGAGCAGCCCGGCCGCCGTCACCGAGATCCATGCAATCCTCACGCTGGAGCCGGGCGACGGGCTGGCGGCGGCGATTCTCACCGTCCTGACCGGCATCCGGCAAAGCGGGACATCACGCGGCCCGGACAGTCCCGCGCGTCGGGCTCTCACGGAAATCGGCCGCAAGGATCTGGCCGACCGGCTTGACCGCGCGCGCAGCGATATCGGCACGACCCGACCGCCGCGCGGCGCCGATGGCTGGACCGTAACGGTGCTGCCCTTCCTCGGCCCGGCCAGCATCCGGCCGATGCGGCTTTACCGAAAAAAGCACGACGACAAGGATGCCGATGGCAAGTCCAGGAACAAGCCCGAGCGACCGCTTCATGCTGGAAGTCGAGCTAAAGCGCATGGGCCCGCTGCAATTCGACGGCCTCGTGCGGGAGCGCCGTTTCGACTTGGTGGTGCGGAGCCGCGAGCCCTTCGTTCCCGCCCTGCAGAGCCAGATCGAGCGGGCCTTCCAGGACGGTCTGCTGATCACCGGCTGGAACGGCGAGATCGGCTTCGGCCGCATCGGCAAATTCCCGATGACGCCGGACCCGGAGAGTTCGGCGCATCTCGATCTGGGAGCGTAAGATGCCGCATACCCTGATTCACCGTCACGGCCCACAGGCCCGACCAAGCGATCGATGAGAAACCCCTTCTCCTGCACTGAGGCTGTGAAAGAATCTCTGTTGCCCGCCGTATGCTCGCGAGCCACGCAAAAAGGAAAATGAGATCGCCCGAAAAAGTCCCTCTCCGCCCTTCAGGGGGGAGAGGGATTTAGGGTGAGGTGGGTGTCGATGCGGCGTAAAGCGTTGGGATTTCTGCACTATTGAAGCGTTCCCCACCTCACCCCGCCCCTCTCCGCCCCAATGGGGCGGAGAGGGGGTTTTGGCCGATTTGCCCCGTAATTTGCAGTTCATCGATCTGCGCGTCAGAGATCGAGATTCTTTTCACACGCTCATTGCGGGAGAAGGTGGCGAGCGCAGCGAGCCGGGTGACGCATTCAAGCGCGATAAGTCTCATAAGCGACTAAGCCGTTTGTTGGTCGTCAATAACCCGTTGAAATGGTGTATCAACGTCGCGTCGGCATCCGCTTGCTACGCTTGCGCTGCACGACCCAGAGAAGGCGTTCCCACCTCCCGAAAGCCGCCGAGTATCCATGTTTCGCTTTCTTCACAGCTCGGATCTTCACATCGGTAAGCGATTTGGCAATTTGCCAGAGGATCTCCGCGGCCGATTGCGCGAAGCCAGGCATGAGGCGATCCATCGTCTGGCCGACAAGGCAAGAGCATACGGTGCCGAGACTATTCTGTTGGCAGGGGATACATTCGACACCGAGACGCCGACCCCGACCGTGCTGCGGCAGGCTCTCGCGGCAATGGGAGGCCACAAATCCCTGAGTTGGGTCATTTTGCCGGGCAACCACGACTCCCTTGTGGCGGACGAATTGTGGTCTGCTGTCGCGGGTTCCCTGCCTAGCAATATTTTGCTCGCGACGGCACCCGAGCCGATGCTGCTCCGGCCGGGCGTCATGCTTCTTCCGGCGCCGTGTACAACGCGCCGGCCCGGCCGAGATCTAACGGATTGGATGGATCAGGCCGTCACAGCGCAAAGCGACTTGCGGATTGGCCTCGCCCATGGCGCGGTCCAGAGCTTCTCAGAGGACGACACCGCCTCGGATATAATCGCGCCGAACAGAGCGGCTCGAGCTGGCCTTGACTATCTCGCCCTTGGCGACTGGCACGGGCGCGTCAGCGTCAACGACCGTACGTGGTACAGCGGCACGCCGGAGCCGGACCGGTTCAAGCACCGCAAGCCCGGCCACGCCCTGGTTGTCGCCCTCGCCGGACCGGGCGCTCCGCCGGACGTGGCGCCTGTCGAGACCGGCATCTTCGATTGGCAGACCGTCGACCTGCATTTGCTGAGCGGCGATGACGCTGCCGTGGGGCTGGCCAGCTCCCTAGCCGCCGGCTCTATCCGGCGGCAGATTCTGCTGCGCATTGTCGCCTCTGGTCGCATTCGGCTTCCAGAACGCACGGCCTTCGAGCGAGCGGTAGAGGCGATTGCACCGGAATTCGCCCACGCCATCGTGGAGGCCGAGGAGCTGGCGACCGAATGCGAAATCGGCGACCTCGATCTGATCGACGGGGGAGGTGCGCTACGCGAAGCAGCCGAAGTACTCCTCTCGGAGAGTGTCGATCTCGCGCGTGCGGCCGGCGAACGCGAGATCGCATCCCAAGCGCTCGCCCGTCTCTTTTCCTATTGCGAGGCGATGCAGCAATGAAACTCGCAGCGCTCCGCTTGCACAATGTCCGGCGCTTCGCGGGACGCGGCGTCGCCATCGAGGGGATCGGCAATGGCGTCAATGTTCTGTGCGCCGCCAACGAATACGGCAAGTCGACCTGTTTCGATGCGCTTCACGCATTGTTTTTCCAGCCTTATTCGGGCACGCCCGATGCGGTGCGGTCATTGCGGCCCTACAGCGGCGGCAGTCCCCTGATCGAGGTCGACGTCCTCACGGAGGACGGCAATTTCCGCCTCTCCAAACAGTATTACGGCAGAAAGCGGGCCGCGGTGACGGACCCTCCGGTCCGGCCGTCTTCTGGCCCAGGCGGACGAGGCCGAACGCTTCATCGGCGAGCTCGTCCGGGGCGGGATGACTGGCCCGACCGGCCTCCTTTGGGTACGCCAGGGCAATACCGGCCTGGAGAAGAAACCGGACAAAGACGAAAAGCGAGCCCGGGAAAGCGTGCTGTCTTCCGTCAAGGGCGAGGTTGAGGCCCTGACCGGCGGTCGCCGCATGGCGGCGGCAATCGCGGCCTGCGAGGACGAGCTTTCCAATCTCGTGACGCCAACCGGCCGACCCAAGGCGGTGGCCTGTATGCACAGGCGATCGAGGCGTGCGACGAACTGGCCGAAACAGAGCGGCGTCGCGACGTCGAGGTCAAGGAATTGCATAGTGCGCTGGACGCGCGTCGCAAAGCCCGCTCCCGTCTCGCCGAACTCGAAAGCCCGGATGTGGAAGCCGCACGCCGCAAGGACGTCGAGACGGCAGAGAAAGCACATTCGGCGGCCGAAGCGCATGGCGAAGCGCTGAAGCGCGCCGAGGCCGAAGCCGCTCTCGCCCGCCGCCGCCGGGACGAGGCCAAAGCGAGGCTGGACGGCTTTCAGACGGCTTTGGCTCGTGCAACGAAATTACACGATGAGCATCGTGACGCCGAAGGCAGGCGCGACGCGGCGATCGAACGCCAGCGCATGGCCGCAAAAGCCAATGATGACGCGGCGGCAGCCGTGCTGCGGGCGGAGCAAACAGAACGCGACGCGCGCGACTTGGTCGCCAAGCTGGTGCGGGCGGCGCAGGCCCGCGCTGCCGCCGAAAAGCTGACGGCCCAGCGCGACACGCTCGCAAAGGCCGAACGCGCCCAGAAGGACATCGATGACGGCGAAGCCGCGCTGCGCGGACTCGTCATTGCGGCTGACAAGATGGCGGCGCTGGACCGCCTGGGAAACGGAGATTGCCGGGCTGCGCGCAGCCGACGCCGTAAGAGCGCCTTCGATTCGAATGGAGTATCGCGACGGCATGGCCGGCTTGGCGAGCGTCAACGGCGCGAGTTTGGCCGATGGCGAGGAGCAGCCGGTAACCAGCACCATCGGCATCGAGTTCGCGGGCATAGGCACTCTGACCGTGAGGCCGTACCGAGACGATCGCCAGGCGGATGATCTCGCCAAGGCAGAAGCCCGGCGTCGCGATCTCTTGAACGCACTTGGCGTCGATACCCTGGCTGAAGCGCGGCAGCGCGACGCTGCGGCTCGGGACGAGAAGGCCAAGATCGAACTCGCCCGGCAGCGCCTGTCGCTCCTTGCCCCGAAAGGAATTGGGGCCGTCCGCACCGACATCGCCCGCTTGGAGCGCGCGAGCCAACAGGAGATCCCAGCCGGTAGCGGCCTTGATCTGGAAGTCGACACCGAACGAGCGCAGCAGGCCCTGGACGAGGCCGAAAGACAGGTTGCAGCCTCGCGAAACGCTGTGCGGGAGACCCGACCTGCACGCGATGACGCCAACGGCGCCGTCGTCGATGCTGAAAAGGCGCTCGCCGCGATCCTGGCCGAGCTGGCCGGGATCGAGGCGACGCTCGGCCCCATGGACTTACGCGCCGAACGCGAAACCGCGCTTTCCCAGGAATTTGCCTCTGCCGATACGGCCTTTTCCGGTGCGGAGGAGCAGGCCAAACCGCTCCGTGCCTCGCGGCCTGACCTTGGCAACGCCGCAGCGACCCTTCGCAGGACCCGGTCGATCACGGAAACCGCCGGGCAGGAAATAGCCAAAATTGCGGGAGCAACTCGCAGACCTCAATGGCCACATCCGCACACGCTCGGAAGACGCCATCGAGGAGGCGTGGCAAGAAGCGAAAGCCGCCCATGCTACAGCCGCGGCGCGCGTCGCCCAATTCGACCGGCAAGTCAAAATCCTGACGCGGTTGCGGGACGTGCTGGACGCTGCGCGGACAACCGCGCGAGATCACTATTTCGAACCGGTGATGAAGGAATTGCGCCCGCTCATGGGGCTATTGTTCGACGATGCTTCGGTCGTCTTCGACGACGATTCGCTGTTGCCACGAAGCGTCCAGCGCAATGGGCAGGCGGAGGACGTCGAAAGATTGAGCGGCGGCATGCGCGAGCAATTGGCGGTGCTCACCCCGTCTGGCTTTCGCCCGACTGCTGGCCCGCGACGGAAACCCCACGCCGCTCATTCTCGATGACGCACTCGTCTACTCCGACGACGACCGGATCGAGAAGATGTTCGACGCATTGCACCGGCAATCGGACGATCAGCAAATTATCGTCTTCTCATGCCGCCAGCGCGCCTTCGCACGGCTCGGCGGCAACGCCCTCCAACTGACGGAGTGGAGACCAAGCCAAATCTGATGTTTCCGGAAATTCTATCTATTGCCCCTCAAATCCGGACTTCTCGCGATCGGATTCGCATGAGTTCGACGCCCCTACCAGCGTCGCGGTCCGCGCCCACAGCGCCGTGGCCAGCGCGCGGTCCTGGGATAGCGGGTTCGGCACCGCTTCCTTGCCGTTCTTGAAATAGCGGCCGGTCACCGTCGCGAGTTCCGGCGCGGTCGCGACACGCAGCGTCGTCTTCGCCCCTTGCTCCGGGCTGAGCAGGAACAGCCGGATCAGCGGCATCAGCGCCTTGACCAGGGCGCCCTTCCAACCGCCGAGATTGAAAATGTTGGTCGCGACCACGCCGGGATGGACGACATTCACCGTGACGCCCGTCCCCTCCAACCGCCGGGCCAGTTCGAAGGTCGCCATCATGATTGCCAGCTTCGATTGGCCATAAGTGCCCATGATGCTGAACTGACGCTCGGACTGCAGATTGTCGAGATCGAGCTTGGCATTGTCGGACGCTTCGGAGCCGACATTGACGATCCGGGCCGGCGCCGATCGCTTCAGCAGGTCGAGCAGCTCCAGCGTCAGCAGGAACGGCGCCAGATGGTTGACGGCGATGATCCGCTCGAAACCCGTCCGGCGTCAGCTCGCGCTTGTCGCGCGCCAGCCCGGCATTGTTGACCAGCAGGTCGAGCCGCGGATAGCGCGCCTTGACCTCGCCGGCGAGGCGGCGCACTTCTGCCATCGAGGACAGATCGGCGACGAACAGATCGATCTGGCCGGCGGGCGCGCGCTCGGCCAGCCATGTCCGCATTACCTCGCCCCGCGCCCGGTCGCGGGCGACGATCCCGACGATGTAGCCATCCGAAGCGAGGCCGAGCGCGGTCCAGATGCCGATGCCGTTGGTCGCGCCGGTGACAAGCGCGATTTTCTGCGATCCGTCGGCCATGATCGATCCTTCTATCCGGCGAGGGCAATGACCGCGCGCAACAGGGTTTCCGCTCCTGCCGCCGCCTGGCCGAACGTGATGCTTTCCGCCTCGTTATGGCTGAGACCGTCGAGACAGGGCACGAAGATCATCCCGGTCGGCGCCAGCGACGCGACATGGACTGCATCATGGCCGGCGCCGCTGATGATGTCGCGATGGGTGAACCCGCCCACCTCGGCCGCGGCGCGGATCTCGCCGACGACACGCGGATCGAACTGGACCGGTGCCGAACTCTGCACCGGCGTCATGACGATCTCCAGTCCCGTCTCGGCAACGAGCGCCGCCACATCCGCCTTCAGCGCGGCTTCGATCGTGTCGAGCACCGCCATCTCGGGATGCCGTAGATCGATGGTGAAGGTGACCTTGCCCGGGATGACATTGGTCGAGCCGGGCTCGACCTGGCAGATGCCGATCGTCGCCACGGCATGCGGGCCGTGGCGACGGGCCAAAGCGTCGAGCGCTACGGCGAGCCGCGCCGTGCCCTGGAAGGCATCGCGCCGCATCGGCATCGGCGTCGTGCCGGCATGGGAGTCGCGCCCGGTCACGGCGACTTCGTACCAGCGGATGCCCTGGACCCCGGTGACGATGCCGATCTCCTTGCCCTCGGCTTCGAGCAGCGGTCCCTGTTCGATATGGAGTTCGACGAAACCGCCATACGGCCGGGCCGCCACAGGCTTCCGGACCGGCGAAGCCGATAGCGTCGAGCGCCGCGCCCGCCGTGATGCCATCCTTGTCGGCGCGGGCGCGTGCCTCTTCGAGCGAGTATTTTCCGGCGAAGACGCCCGAGCCCATCATCGACGGGGCGAAGCGGGCACCTTCCTCATTGGTCCAATTGACCAGTTCGAGCGGTGCCGCCGTCTCGTAGCCGGCATCCTCGAGCGTCCGCAACAGCTCCAGCCCGGCCAGCACACCGAGAACGCCGTCAAACTTGCCGCCGGTCGGCTGGGTATCGAGATGGCTGCCGAAACCGATCGGCGGCAGCGACTCGTCGCGGCCCTTGCGGCGCGCGAAGATATTGCCCATCCGGTCGACCGTCACGGTGCAGCCGGCCTCCTTGCAGCGGTCGATGAACCATTCGCGCACCTGGCGGTCCAGGTCGGTCAGGCTCAGCCGGCAGATGCCGCCCTTGGCCGTCCCGCCGATCACGGCCGTCTCCATCAGCGTCGACCAGAGCCGTTCGCTGTCGATCTTCAGATTGGTCATCCCGCTCCGCCTCGCCCGTCGAAAGGCCGACAGCCTAACCGGATCGGCGCTGGCAGGAAACCAGCGCCGATCCGATCCGCGTCAGGCGGTCGGTCGCGGTGCCGTGGGCACAGGCGGTGCCGGCGGCGGCACTGCGGCAACGCCGGTGGGCACACTCTCGGCGCCGGGATAGGCTGCGCGCAGACGGTTGATCGTGTCGTCGGTCCGATAGTCGTCACCCTTCGGCGCCCGGGTCAGCGCGATGGTCAGCTTCGCCTCGACCTGCAAGTGCGATTGCGGCGGATCGTAGAAGTCGGGGCCGCCCCATGGACCACCCCATCCGCCGCCCCAGCCCCAGCCGCCCCAGCGATGATGGCGGAAGCCGAACCAATAAGGATCGTCGTAGTAGAAATCCTCGACATTCACGGCATCGGTGCTGGAACGGGCGGTCGGTTACGGCGAATCCGGCATAGCCATGGGCCTGCGCGACCTGGCTGGCGTGCCACAGCGCCATGTCCATGGCGAGGGTCTTGGCCTGGGCCTCGGCCGGCGACTGGTCGTAGCGGAAGCCGTAACCCGATTGCTGCGGCGTCACATAGGAGACGAGCCAATGCGTGTCGTCGATCGGCTGGTCGAAATAACCGAAGTTCTTCGCGACCTGGATCGGCGAGAGCATCGGGTAAACTGGTGTGGCGGTGCAGGCAGCCAGCAAGAGCCCGCAGCCCAGGACCGCCACAAGCGCGACGCGACGATTAGCCATGGATCCTCCTCCTTTGCGCCTAAGACGCACCTGCACACCCGTTTTATTCTATGGGATATGGTCGTACAGTGGCGGATCCGTATCAACTGCAATCCGTCCCAGCCAGCGGCCCAGTGTCGCGCCGCGCAAGACCATCAGAACCATAAGGGACGCCCAGAGCCCGTGATTGCCGAAGCGCGGTTCGAGCAGCATCGTGGCGCCGAGAAAGCCGATCGCGGCCACGGCCATGCTGTCGCGCAGCGCGCGGGTCTTGGTCGCGCCGATATAGACGCCATCGAGTTGGAAGCCCCAGACCGAGACCACCGAGACCAGCGGCGACAGCACGGCCCAAGGCAGATAGAGCGCCGCGGTCTCGCGAATCGCCGGCTGATCGGTCAGCACGGCGATGATCGCCGGCCCGAGCAGCAGATAGACGGCCGAGAACACCGCGGCACAGCCGAAGGCCCAGCCGAGCGAGAGATTGATCGAGCGGCGCAGCGCTGCGGCGTCGCGGGCGCCGATCGCGGCGCCGACCAGCGCTTCCGCGGCATGGGCGAAACCGTCCAGCCCGAAGGCCATGAAGGTCTGAAAATTGAGCAGCAGCGCATTCGCCGCCAGGACATTGTCACCGAGGCTCGCGCCCGCGATGGGCGAACCAGCCGAAGCTCGCGACCAGACACAGGGTGCGGATGAAGATGTCGCTGTTGACCAGCAGCAGCCTCATCAGCGCCGCGCGCTCCAGCACCTCGCGCCAATGAGTCGGCGGCAGGCCGTGATGGCGCAGACGCCAGAGCAGCACGGCGCGAGCGCCAGCCCGGCCCAATCGGCCCAGGCCGTTGCCGCGCCGATGCCGGCGACGCCCCAGCCGAGGCCGAACACGAACAGCAGCGCCAGCGCCATATTGACCAGGTTGATCACGATCTGGAGCAGCAGCCCGAGCCGCATCCGCTGGCGCCCGAGCAGATAGCCCAGCACCACGTAATTGCCGAGCGTCGCCGGCGCCGACCAGATCCGGGTCTGGCAATAGAGCACGGCATTGTCGTGCACCGACGCGCTGCCGCCGAGCAGATCCAGGGCAAAGCCGATCAGCGGTCCGCGCAGCAGCAGCAAAACCGCGCCGATCCCCGCCGCGAGCAGCAGCGCGCGCTGCAGCGTGGCGCGCAGCCCCGTCCAGTCATGCGCCCCTTCGGCCTGCGCGACGAAACCGGTCGTGCCCATGCGCAGGAAGCCGAAGCCCCACAGCACAAAGTTGAAGAACAGCCGCCCAACGCACCCCGCCCAGCGCGGCCGGGCCGGGCAGAATGGCCGGCCACCCGCCGTGTCGACGGCCGACAGGATCGGCTGGGTCAGGTTGGCCAGGACGATCGGTATCGCCAGGTCGAGGAGACGGCGGTGCCCGATGGCGATCGGGCGGCCCGAATCGGACGGATTTGCTGGGTTTTCCATCGCGTCGGCAGCGCGCTCCGAAGGGATCTCGGCGACCAGCATGCCGCGCCGCGCCGGCCGAGATCCAATCTTCAGGATGCATTGCAGCCCCGCTTTGGCGATCCGCGATACCGGCGGAGATGGCTACCGCCCTTGAACGCAACCTCCCGGAGATACGAGGCTTGATTTCTTCAGCAGTTTGACGCCTGCTTGAGCAATGTAGCCGTGGGACGGTGCGGTGCCGCGCCCACCCGCCGGCACTTGGGAGTGGCTTCATGACGGCTTATGCACCCACCGCGGCACCACAGCTGACCGCCGGCGACACCAGGATGGTAATCTTCGCGTCCTCGCTGGGCACCGTCTTCGAATGGTACGATTTCTATCTTACGGCTCGCTGGCAGCCGTCATCGGCAAGCAGTTCTTTTCGGGGTCAATCCTTCGGCTGCCTTCATCTTCACTTTGCTGGCCTTGCCGCCGGGTTCTTCGTTCGACCGTTCGGCGCCCTGGTGTTCGGCCGGCTCGGCGACATGGTCGGCCGCAAATACACCTTCCTGATCACCATCCTGATCATGGGCCTGTCGACCTCCGTGGTCGGCTTCCTGCCGGGCTACGCACCATCGGCAATTGCCGCGCCGGTCATCCTGATCGTCCTGCGCCTGCTCCAGGGCCTGGCGGTGGGCGGCGAATATGGCGGGGCCGCGACCTATGTCGCCGAGCACGCGCCGGCCCGGCAAGCGCGGCGTCTACACGGCCTGGATCCAGACCACGGCCACGCTCGGCCTGTTCCTCTCCCTGCTGGTGATCCTCGCCTGCCGCGCCTCGATGACGCCGGCGGAGTTCGACGAGCGCGGCTGGCGCATCCCGTTCCTGGTCTCGCTCATCCTGCTCGGCGTCTCGGTCTGGATCCGGCTCAGGCTCAACGAATCACCGCTGTTCCAGCGCATGAAGAATGAGGGCAAGCAATCCAAGGCGCCGCTGACCGAGGCGTTCGCGCGCTGGGACAATCTGAAGATCGTCATCCTCGCCCTGGTCGGCCTGACCGCCGGGCAAGCCGTGGTCTGGTATACGGGGCAGTTCTACGCGCTGTTCTTCCTGACCCAGGTACTCAAGGTCGATCCGCAGACGGCCAATATCCTGATCGCGGTTTCGCTAGCGATCGGGACTCCCTTCTTCATCGTGTTCGGCGCCCTGTCGGATCGGATCGGGCGGAAGCCGATCATCATGGCCGGCTGCCTGCTCGCCGCGGTGACCTACTTCCCGTTGTTCCATGGCCTGACCCATTACGCCAATCCGGCGCTGGAGGCGGCGCAGCAGAATTCCCCGGTCACGGTTATCGCCGACCCGGCCGAGTGCTCGCTGCAATTCAACCCGGTCGGCACGTCGAAATTCACCACGAGCTGCGACATCGCCAAATCCGGCCTGGTCAACCCGCGGCGTCCCGTACGCCAACGAGGCCGCGGCGGCAGGCACCCCCGCGCAGATCAAGGTCGGCGAGACCGTGATCGAGAGCTATGACGGCAAGGCCGCCGATGCAGCCGAGAAGGCGCCGGCTTTCGCCAAGGGACTCGGCGGGGCACTGGCGACAGCCGGCTATCCGGCCAAGGCGGACCCGGCCCAGATCGATTCGGTGATGGTCACGGTCCCTGCTGTTCATCATGGTGCTCTATGTCACCATGGTTTACGGCCCGATCGCGGCAATGCTGGTCGAGATGTTCCCGACCCGCATCCGCTACAGTTCGATGTCGCTGCCCTACCATATCGGCAATGGCTGGTTCGGCGGCTTCCTGCCGGCGACCGCCTTCGCCATCCAGGCCGGGACCCGGCAACATCTATAGCGGCTTGTGGTACCCGATCATCATCGCGGGCGTCACCCTGGTCATCGGTACGCTCTTCGTGCGCGAAACCAAGGACAATGTGATCGATCAGTCTGATCGATCGGGCAGGCTCCGGTGCCCGAGGCGATCGGCACCGGAGCCTTCATTTCAGCGCTTCTGCGCCGGCACCTCATGCGTCTTCAGCACCTCGTCGTTCGACGCATCGACTTCGATCAGCTTGACCGTATAGGTCCAGAGTTTCCGCGACGTAGCGCAGCACCGATTGGCAGCTCTTCTCGTCGAGCACGATGCCGTCATGGACGAAATGCTTCAGCACCAGCGTCCGGTCGCCGGCCATGTCGACATCGGCGATCTGAATATCCGGCTCACGCCGCGAAATGTCATAGGACCGCGCCAGCGCTGACCGGATCTCGCGATAGCCGACCTCGTCATGGATGGCGTCGACATCATGTTCGGCTCGGCCGCATCGTCGAATACGCGGAACAGCCGCAGCTTGCGGATCACATTGGGCGACAGGAACTGCAGGATGAAGCTCTCATCCCGATAATTCGCCCAGGCGTCGCGCAGGGTGCCGTAGGGGTCCTTGTTGCCGGCGAATTGCGGGAAGAAGACCCGGTCCTCTTCAGTCGGATTGAGGCAGATGCGCTTGATGTCGTCCATCATGGCAAAGCCCAACGCATAGGGATTGATGCCGCTATAGCGCGGATCGTCATAGTCTGGCTGGAACACTACGCTGGTATGGGAGTGCAGGAACTCCAGCATCGAACCGTCCGAGATCAGCCCCTTGTCGTGCAGCCGGTTCATGATCTCGTAGTGGACGAAGGTCGCGCAGCCTTCGTTGATCACCTTGGTCTGCTTCTGGGGTAGTAGTATTGCGCGATGTTGCGGACGATCCGGCACAGCTCGCGCTCCCATTCTTCCAGATTGGGTGCGTATTTCTCCATGAAATAGAGGATGTTCTCCTCCGGCAGGCCGAGCCGCTGACGCTGCTCGCGCTGGATGCGCGCGACCTCGGTGGCTTCCAGCCCCTTGATCGCCTCCGGCGTCGGCACGGTGCGCCACAGATCGTTGTAAGTCGTCTCGGCGTGCTGCCGCCGCTCCTGCTCGCGCTTGCGATCCTCGGCGAAATTCAGCGGCTTGCGGCGCGTGTAGCGGTTGACGCTCTCATCCATCAGCGCATGGGCCGCGTCGAGCACGCTTTCGACCCGGTTGATGCCGTAGCGTTCCTCGCATTTCAGCACGTAGTCGCGCGAAAAGGACAGGTAATCCAGATGCCCGAGGCATCGGTCCATTGCTGGAACAGATAGTTGTTCTTGAAGAAGTGGTTATGCCCGTAAGCGGCATGCGCGATGACCAGGGTCTGCATGGTCATGGAATTCTCTTCCATGATGTAGCAGAGGCAGGGATGGAATTGATCACGATCTCATAGGCGAGACCCTGCAGCCCCTTGCGGTAGAGCGCCTCGTTATAGGCGAAGCGCTTGGCCGAAGCTCCAATGCCGGTACATCAGCGGCAGACCGACCGAGGCATAAGCGTCGAGCATCTGCTCCGAGGTGATGACCTCGATCTGCGTCGGATAGACGTCGAGTCCGAGTTCCTTGCGGGCGATCACCTCGATCGCGTCATGAACCCGTTTCAGCTTGTCGAAATCCCATTCGGGACCGTCATAGAGCAGGACAGGCTTGTCGAGAGCTACGGCCATGGATTTCTCCCCCTGCTCACGCCGCGGGCGCCTTGCTGCGCGAGAACAGGTCGTGGAAGACTGGAAAGATATGCGAGGGATCGCCGGCCCGCCGCATGGCAAAATTTGCGTGCGCCGGCTGGACCTCGGCGTAGATCGCCAGAGATCGGTCTTGTCCATGCGCCGGTCGCCCATGCCGTCGCCCGATTCGCTGACTTCGATATAGGCGAAGTATTGGCAGACCGGCAGGATGTCGTTCAGCAGCGAGATGCAGCGGCCGCTATCGGCGCCGAAATTGTCGCCGTCGGACGCCTGCGCGGCATAGATGTTCCACGCGTCGAGCGGATAGCGTTCATGGATGATCCGCTTCATTTCGGCCAAGGCCGTCGAGACGACGGTGCCGCCGGTCTCGCGGCTGTAGAAGAACGTCTCTTCGTCGACTTCCTGTGCCGTCGATGTGTGCCGGATGAAACACCAGATCGACCTGCTTGTAGCGCCGGGCCAGGAAGATGTGCAGCAGCATGAAGAAGCGCTTAGCCAGATCCTTCATCCGCTCGGTCATCGAGCCGGACACATCCATCAGGCAGAACATCACGGCCTGGACATAGGGCTTCGGAATCCGTTCGAACCGGTTGTAGCGAACATCGATCGGGTCGAAATACGGGATCGCCTTGCTGCGCCGGCGCAGCGTCTCGAGCTTTTTCGAGCGCGACCCCGGCGTTTCGCCTCAGGCTCGCCCTCGAGTGCCGCCAGCTCCTGCTCCAGCGCCTCAGCTCGTCGCGCTTCGGCCGCTTCAGCGACAACCGCCGCGCCATGGAGTTGCGCATGGTCCGGACCAGATTGAGATTGGCCGGATTGCCGCTGACCGAATAGCCGGCGCGCGACAATTCCGGCGTCGACGCCTCGGACAGCTTCTTCTTGACCAGGTCGGGCAGTTCGAGATCCTCGAAGAACAGATCGAGGAACTCGTCCTTGGTCAGCGTAAAATCGAAAGCCGTCGGTACCCTCGCCGCTGTCGCTCGCCTCCGAGCCGCGGCCCTGCCCGCCCTGCGGCCGCTCGATCTCGTCGCCGACGACATGCTCCTTGTTGCCGGGCACGATGTAGTAGCGTTTGCCGCCGCTGCCGCTCTGGCGAAAGCTCGGCTCGTCGATGCCGCGAGTCGGGATCGAGACCTTTTCGCTGCCCTCGACATTCGGTGATCTTGCGCTTGCGCAAGGCGTCGAGGACAGCGCCCTTGACCTCGGCCCGCGCCCGCTCGATGAAGCGCCGGCGATTGCCGAGGCTCTTGCCTTTCGGGTTGGCGCGCCGATCGACGATATTCATAGTCTATCCGATCCTCCGGTCAGCCCGCCTTGTTCACGCGCATGTACCACTCGACCAGCCGGCGGACCTGCCGCTCGGTATAGCCGCGCGCCACCATGCGATCGACGAACTGGGCGTTGCTTCTTGTCGCTGTCGGTGTCTTTCTTGCTGCCGAAGCTGATGACCGGCAGCAGATCCTCGACCTGGCTGAACATCCGCTTCTCGATGACTTCGCGCAGCTTTTCATAGGACGACCAGGCCGGGTTGCGGCCGGAATTGGCGGCCCGGGCCGCGCAGCGTGAACTTCACGACCTCGTTGCCGGAAATCCTTGGGTTGGCGATGCCGGCCGGCTTCTCGATCTTCGAGAGCTCCTGGTCAGGAGTTCGCGATTTCATCAGCTGACCGGTATCCGGATCCTTGTAATCCGAGTCCTCGATCCAGGCATCGGCATAGGCGACATAGCGGTCGTAACAGGTTCTGACCGTAATCCGAGTAGGATTCGAGATAGGCCTTCTGGATCTCGTGGCCGATGAACTCGCTGTAGCGCGGCGCCAGATCGCTCTTGATGAAGTTCAGCAGGCGCTTCTCGGCATCCTCCGGGAACTGGTCGCGGCGGATCGACTGCTCCAGCACATACATCATATGGACCGGATCGGCCGCGATTTCCTGGTTGTCGAAATTGAAGGTCTGCGACAGCACCTTGAAGGCGAAGCGGGTCGAGATGCCTTCCATGCCTTCGTCGACGCCGGCGGCGTCGCGATATTCCTGGACCGATTTGGCGCGCGGATCGGAATCCTTCAGGCTCTCGCCGTCATAGACCCGCATCTTGGAGTAAAGGTTCGAGTTCTCATGGGTCTTGAGTCGCGACAGCACCGAGAAGCGCGCCAGCATGTCCAGCGTACCCGGCGCGCAATGCGCCTCCGACAGCTCGCTCGTCTCGAGCAGCTTGTCGTAGATCTTGCATTCTTCGGTCGCCCGCAGGCAGTACGGCACCTTGATGACCGAGATACGGTCGATGAAGGCCTCGTTGTTGCGGTTGTTCTTGAAAGTCTGCCACTCGGCTTCGTTGGAATGGGCCAGGACGATGCCCTGGAACGGCAGGCCGCCGATATTCTCGGTGCCGATGTAATTGCCTTCCTGCGTCGCCGTCAGCAGGGATGCAGCATCTTGATCGGCGCCTTGAACATTTCGACGAATTCGAGAATGCCCTGCGTCGTCCGGTTCAGGCCGCCCGAATAGGAATAGGCGTCCGGGTCGTTCTGTTCAGGAATTCCAGTTTGCGGATATCGACCTTGCCGACCAGGCTGGAGATGTCCTGATTGTTCTCGTCGCCCGGCTCGTCTTGCAGACGCCGATCTGCTTTCAACCGCGACGGCTGCAGTCGCACGACCTTGAAGCGCGAGATGTCGCCCTCGAACTCGTCGAGCGCTTCGCCGCCAGGGGCGACATCAGCCCGGTCAGGCGCCGGCGCGGAATACCGAACTTGTCTTCCAGCGTCTCGCCGAACTGATCCGGCCGGAACAGCCCCAGCGGAGATTCGAACAACGGGCTGATGTCGTTGCCTGCCTTCAAGGCGTAGATCGGGAAATTTCTCGACCAGCGCCTTGAGCCGTTCGGCGAGCGACGATTTGCCGCCGCCGACCGGCCCGAGCAGATAGAGGATCTGCTTGCGTTCTTCGAGGCCCTGCGCGGCATGACGGAAGAAGCCGACAATGCGCTCGATCGTCTCCTCCATGCCGAAGAAATCCTCGAAGGCCGGATAGACCTTGATCGTCCGGTCATGAAGATGCGGCCGAGTCGCGAATCCATGCTGGTGTCGACTACTGTCGGATCGCCGATCGCCTTGAGCAGGCGCTCGCAACGCTCGCATACATCATGGGGTCATCCGAGCACCCCCGGATGTAATCATCGAGCGACATTCTCGACTTCCCGCTGGTTCGCGTAGAACCGGCTGAAGGAACTGAAGAGGCTGTCAGAAGACGCATTGTCAAACTCCGCGGTGAAAGCCTGCGTCACCAAGGCGCAGCGGGAGCGTTTCGACCGAACTCGGCCGAGCGCCGGATCGAAGCGGCCATTGCAGGCCGGAAGCGGGCGGGTGGGTGCTTCTCCGCCGAAGGGGCATGATTGCCAAATCGCGGGCGCAACTCACCATTTGAGGACTCACGTCCACAGGTAACACCACCGAACTCGCAACAATTCCATTGCGTCGCGGATCTCTGCGACGACTTCGACAAGTGTCGCGCCGCCTGGCCTTAACAATGTCTTGCCGATGTAGCTCGACCGGTGTCGTCCGATCCTCAAACGCTGTCCTCGCCCCGACGCCATTTTGTGATCCTGCGAGATCCGATGCCGGCATTCGATCTCGACAATGCGGCATCCATTCACATGGTGCCCGATTGGCGTCTTTGCAATTCCAAGCCATGCGGGCCGTGCAGCCCGCGGCGCAGCCGCCCACCGTCGCGCGCACAGCCTGCTTCGCGCCTCTGGATCATCGGCATCCGGTCGTGCATACACGCCCTCCTGGATATCCGCCCCCGCCCGGCCATCACAAGGCTGAACCGAGCGTCCGCTTACGACAAGAGAAATTTGGCACGGGCAAATCGGGTATTTGTTAGGCAAAGACGGCCATGACGGGCGAATGTTCCCCGAGACATACAAGCGCAGCCATCCGGGGCCAGATTGACCGGGAGACCGGCGCGGCATTAATGTCCATGCGATATCCCCGTTCACGAGGAGCCTCGGAAATGACTGAGTTCGACCGCGCACGCCGGCGCTTCCTGGCGAGCACGGCCCTGACGGGACTCGGTCTCGTGCCTCGGAGCCGGTACCGCCCGCGCCTTCACGCAGCAGCCGATGAACGCCGCCGAGCACAAGGCCTGGCTCAGCGCCTGCACGGGCGCGGCCGATCCTTTACCACGCCCAGCTGGTGCAGCAGGCCGAGGCCGAGATGAAAGGCCGGATGAGGCGATGCCGAGATCGAGCAGCGGGTCGCATCGATTGCGCTGCCCGATCTGCGGCTGCTCCCTGGTCGCCGCTGCGACGGCCCCGACGGCGAGCGCCAAGGCCGGCTGATGTTCGTCGCCCGCGTGCATGACCATGGCAGCTGCGTCGAGACCGCGCTCGGACCGCGCCGAGACTGTCTGCACCACGCGCGGCGTCCGCCTGACCGAGTTGCGCCGCCAGGTGCTCGAACTGGTCTGGCGCCGCCACGAGCCGGTCGGCGCCTACGATCTGCTCGACGAGCTGAAGGTAACGCATCGCCGCGCGGCGCCGCCAACGGTCTATCGGGCGCTCGAATTCCTGATCGACCAGGGGCTGGTGCACCGACTCGAATCGCTCAATGCCTATATCGGCTGCACCCGGCCGGAAGAATTGCATGCCGGCCAATTCCTGATCTGCACGCGCTGCGACTCGATCGGCGAGCTGGACGATCCGGGAAATCGCCGAAGCCGTATCGCGCCGCGCCGCCGCCATGGGCTTCACCGTCGAACGGCAGACTGTCGAGGTGCGCGGCATCTGCGCGAATTGCAGCGCCGAGCCGGCCGCGGCCAATTGACATGAGTTCCATTGCGATCGCGGCAGCGGGTGCCAGGCTGCCGGTCACCGTGCTGACCGGATTTCTCGGCAGCGGCAAGACGACATTGCTTGCGCAGTTGCTGCAGCGCCCGGCCCTGGCCCGCGCAGCCGTCATCATCAACGAAACTCGGCGAAAGTCGGGCTCGATCATGAGCTGGTCCGGCTCGGCGGCGAGGGTGAGGCGGTGTTGCTGCCGAGCGGCTGCGTCTGCTGCACCATCCGCAGCGACTTGGCAGATACGCTGCGCGACCTGTTCCAGAAGCGTGTGCGGGGACAGATCCCGGATTTCGAACGCGTCGTGCTCGAGACGACCGGCCTCGCCGATCCGGCGCCGATCCTGCACACGCTGATCGCCGACCCGATGACCGCGGCACGCCTACACCGCCGACGGCGTGATCACGACAGTCGACGCCTATAACGCCGATTGGCAGCTCGACCTGCAGCGCGAGGCGGTCAAGCAGGTCGCCTTCGCCGATCGCATCCTGCTGACCAAGACCGATCTGACACCGCCCGAGACGGTGTCGCGGCTGATCGAGCGGCTGCACGGCATCAACCCGGCCGCCGTGCCGATCCCGGTGTCGCATGGCGCAGTCGATCCGGCGCTGATTCTCGGCACCGGCTTTGCCGAAAAGGGCAGGCCAGGTCGAGGCGTGGCTCGCGGCCGAGGCGCATGATCATCATGACCACGATCACGACCATGCTCACGGACTCGACCCGCATTACACGACGACGGCATCCGGTCCTTCTGCCTGAGCTTCGACACGCCGCTCGACTGGGACCGCGTCGCCGCGGCGCTCGATCGGCTGGCTGAGTTCTGTGACGGCAAGATATTGCGAATCAAAGGTATTCTCGACATCGAAGGCAGCGATCGCCCGGTCGTCGTGCATGCCGTGCAGCACCTGTTCCACCCGCCGGCCCAGCTCGACTCCTGGCCCAGCCCGAACCGGCAGAGCCGCATCGTCTTCATCCACCAACGGCATCGAACGCGAGCCGGTGGAGAAGACGTTCCTCGCGCTGCTGGGGTAAGAGCCCTACACCGACAATCGCGTCAATAAAGCGGTCTGAAGTCGGCACTTCCTGACGCGACATGCCACAGCGCACTCCTCTCCGCCCCAATGGGGCGGAGAGGCCGGTGAGGTGGGGAACGCTCGGACTCGACGCACGGCAGGCTCGGATATTTCTAAATATTCCAAAGCATTATCGCCGCCCAACGGTGTAGGTTGGCCAGGTTCGTGGCACGGCGTTCGCGTCAAGGCCGGAGCGTGCCCCACCTCACCCAGCCTCTCCGCCCAATGGGGCGGAGAGGAGTAAAGGGGGCATTTATCGTTGGACGGATCCTGGAGCGATCCGATCGAACCTAATTCATCTTGGTCTAGACCCTAACCACCCCCGCCCGCGCCCCGTAGCATTCGCTTGGCCGCCTTGCGCACTGCTTCGGCTGGGCCGCGCCGGTAGTCCCACACCGGCTCCGGCGGCGGCAGGGCTGCGATCATCGTGGCATTGGCTTCGAACAGCAGGATCTGGCCGTCGCGCGACAGACCGAAATCGATGCCGCCATAGTCCAGCTCCAGCGCGTCGCTGATGCGTTCTAATGCAGCGACGGCTGCCGGGCCGATGCTGCCGGAAAGATCGGCCAGGAAGGCGGCCTCCTCCGCCCGGTGCTCCGGCCGGTCGGCCATGTCGGCAAATAGTGGATCTTCCAATCATCGGAAATGGCGAGATGCAGCGGATAGAGCCGGCCATCGACGAACATCACCCGGTATTTGCGCGCCTTGCCGTCCGCACCTCGGGCGTCGAGATATTCGATCGCCATCAGCGACTCGCCCGGCAGGCCGGCGACGGCGGCGGCGAGCGTATCGGGCGAGCGGATTTCGACGAAATGCCGCCCCATATGGAAGCCCGGCGCCCGGATCAGCAGCGGAAACGCGAAGCCGGCCGCGATCAGGCCGGCGGCATCGATGCCATCCCGGGGCAATTCGCGGATCTTCGGCACGCGCACGCCGGGGCAGACCGCCGAGCCGTTCGGCATTGCCGCTTCGGCCGGTGACGCGCACGGCATCCGGCTGGTTCACGACCGGCGCGGCGCTTTTCGCCACGACGGACTGCGCCCGCGCCAAGGCCCCGCTGCAAAGATCGGCCTCGCCGATGGCATTCAGGATCAGCCGGTGCCGTGGCAGAGCTGTCGTCTCGTCGAAGAATTCGGCGACCAGCACGATCGTCTCGAAGACGTCCTCATCGATGATCGTCTCATAGGCGAGATTGCCGTCGCGCGCCGAAACCAGCACCAGCAAGGGCACCGGCTCGGCCGCACCGCGATACGGCAGCACGGTCACCGGCCGATCGCGAAAGGCGAGCCCGCGATGCCGCTCGGCCGCTGGCTCGTCGCCGATGGCCGAAGATAGCTGCGCCAGCCCGCGATGCGCCTCGCGCTGGGCCGGATCGAGTGCCAGCGCCGCGTCGTACTCCGCACGTGCCGCCGTCATCTCGCCCAGCGCCTGCAGGATATTGCCCAGATTGACCCGGCCCATCGGATCGTCCGGATTGTGCTTCACCGCCTCGGCATAAACGACGCGCGCCGCGCGGGCGATGGCCTTCGGCAAGGAACAAGGCACCCAGATTGTTGAGCGCGCCGGCATGGCCCGGCACGCGTGACAGCAAGGCGAGATACGCCTGCTTGGCGTCTTCGAGCCGGCCCGCACCGGTCAGCAGGCAGGCCCGGTCGAAGCGTGCCGGGATGGCGTCCGGATCCTCGGCAATCCGCCGCTCCAGCTCGGCAAGCACGATGGCGCGCGTCTCCGGATCGATCCAGGTGCTCATCTACCCCCGCCTGATTGTGCAGCCGGAGTATGGGCGAAGACCCGGCGCGACACCATGCGGCCGGCTCACGCGATCGGTACCGGCCCGACATAGCGGGCGCGCGGCCGGATCAGTCCCGGTTGGGTCCGTTGCTCCAGCGCGTGGGCGATCCAGCCGACGCAGCGGCCGACCGCGAACAGGGTGAAAGCGGCGCCGCGCGGCAGGCCGAGCATGCGCGTCAGCGCGGCCAAGCCGAAATCGAGATTGGGCGGATGGCCGATCAAGTGCTCGATCTCCGCCAGGTTGACGCGATGCCGATCGCCCGCCGGCAGCAGATCGATCAGCATGCCCGCACGCGGGTCGCCGTCGGGATAGAGCGGGGTGGCTGAAACCGACGATTGGATCGCCGCGCTGCAGCCGCGCCGCGATCACCGGCGCGACCTCGCCCTCCCGGTCGATCTCGTCGAACAGCGCCTCGCAGCGCGAGGTGGTCCCGCCGTGGAGCGGCCCGCTAAGTGCCGCCAATCCGCCGACCAGCGCTGCCGGCAGCGATGCGCCGGTCGAAGCGACGCAGCGCACCGTGAAGGCCGAGGCATTGAGTTCGTGATCGGCGCACAAGACCAGCGCCGCCCGGATCTGCTCGGCGGCCGCCTCGACGCCCCAGGTCCGCGCCAACACCGCATGACCGGCTCCGCACTGGGCATGACGCCGGCCGCCGCGGCCGCGATCTCGCGCACCAGCTTGCCGCCATCCCGCCAGAGCGAAGCCGAGCGCCGCGACCAGAGAGCGAGCGCCGCCGGCTCGCCCAGTGCCAGCAATGCGGTGCAGCGCTCGACCGGGGTAAAGCCGCCCAGCCGGGGCAGCAGCTCGGCCCAGAGGCCATGCGGCTCGGGCGGCTCCTTGTCGAAGGGATCGGTCTCGCCGCAATCCCAGAGCAGCCGCGCCGTCTCTTCCAGAGTGGCGCTCCGGGCCAATACGATGGCGTCGACGCCGCGATAATAGAGCCGGCCCTCGGCGATGCGGGTGATTGCCGAATCGAGCACGGGCAAACCCCAATCCAGCGCGGCTCGGGCGACCCGCTCCGGTTTGCGCCACGCGCGCCTTGCGCCGGATCAGCGCTTCGACCTCGTCGGCGCGATAGAGGCTGCGCCGCGGGTCGGCCGGGTCCGGTTCGGCATGGATCAGGCCACGGCTGACATAGGCGTAAAGCGTCTGCCGGCCGATCCCGAGCAAATGCGTCGCCGCCGCGGCATCGATCAGTTCGGCCATAGCGCAAGCCTTATATTGATTATATCAATCAATATTGACGATATTTTGCTACAGCGCAATCTCGACTCGATACCAATTCGAGAGGTGCAATCATGTCCGAGGGTCTGGAGGGTGTCGTCGCCGCGGAAACGGTGCTGAGCCATGTCGATGGCGAAGCCGGCCGGTTGATCTATCGCGGCCACGCCATGGAGGATCTGGCCGGCCACGCCAGCTACGAGGCGGTCGCCGGGCTGTTCTGGGACGGCTTTGCCGGGACGCCGAGCGACGAAGCCTCGATCCGCGCGGGCGCTCGGTGCCGCACGCCAGCGCGCCGCGGCCATCGCCGCGCCTTTGCTGCTGCAGATCGACGGGCTGACGCCGGTCGAAGGGTTGCGCCTGCTGCTCGCCGCCCTGCCCGATCGCGAGACGATCCCGCATCATATCCTGGTCACGGCGGCGGTGCCGGTCTTCGCCGCTGCCCTCGCGCGGCGCCAGTCCGGCCAGGCGCCGGTCGCGCCCGATCCGGCGATCGGCCAGGCCGAGGATTTCCTGCGGATGCTGCGCGCTGCGCCGGTCCGGCGGAGGATGCGGCGGCGCTCGACACGTATCTGGTCGCGGTGCTGGATCACGGGCTGAACGCCTCGACCTTTGCTGCGCGCGTGGTGGCGTCGACGCGGGCCGGAATGATCTCGTCGGTCGTGGCCGCCCTCTGCGCGCTCAAGGGCCCGCTGCATGGCGGCGCGCCTGGGCCGGTGCTCGATATGCTCGACGCGATCGGCAGCGAGGAGAATATCGATCCCTGGCTCGCCGCAGCAATCGAGGATGGCGGCCGGCTGATGGGCTTCGGGCACCGGATCTACCGGGTGCGCGATCCGCGCGCCGATGTGCTGAAAGCCGTGGCGCTGCGCCTGCGCGGCGGCACCAATTGGATCGCCATCGCCGAGCTGGTCGAGCGTCGCGCCCTGGCGCTGCTGGCCGAGCGCAAGCCGGGGCGGCGGCTCGATACCAATGTCGAGTTCTATACGGCGCTGGTGCTGGATGCGCTGGCGCTGCCGCGCGACCTGTTCACGCCGGTCTTCGCCATGGGCCGTGTCGCCGGCTGGGCCGCCCATGTGCTGGAACAGGAGCGCAGCGGCCGCATCATCCGGCCGCAATCGCGCTACGTCGGGCCGATGCCTAAGCCGCTTCGAGCACTTGCAGGATGATGGTGCCGACCGCGGGCAGCGCCGGCAGCGTCTCGATGTCCTGGAGCCGGAACCAGCCGAGCGCCTCGGCATCGTCCGCCGCCTCGCCCTCGCCCGCGATCCAGTCGAGCAGTACGACGATCAGCGTATAGTGATAGCGGACCCGTCCCTCGTCATCGCGATCGATGGCATCGAGCGCCGTGAAGATGCGCGGGTCGCCGGCCTTGACGCCGGTCTCCTCGGCCAGCTCGCGCAATGCCGCTTCGAACACGGTCTCGCCCAGCTCCTGCACCCCGCCGGGAAAGCCCCAACGCCCCTGGTTCGGCGGCTTGGCCCGGCGCACGAGCAGGAACCGGTCGCCGCGGCGCACCAGGGCCAGAATGCCGATAAGCGGCTGGGTCGGATAATCGCGGCGCATGCCCGACTATGCGCCGCCGAGGCGCAAACGGCCAGACCCGTCAACCCTCGCGATCGAGGCAATGCGGCAGCATCTTCACGATGTCCTGATCACTATTGGCACCGCACAGGCGGACACGCTCGCTGCCGATCTCGCCGATCAGGAACAGGTCGCGCGCCAGATCGATCTTCGACCGGAAAGCATTGACCAGGAAGTCCAGGGTATGGCCGCTTTCGACAGGATGAAGCCGGGCGTCCGGTCCCAGTACCGGCGCTTGTAGCCGTGGATCGCCTTGGTCAAGGCGAATTGCCGCTCGTCGCCCTTGCCGTCCGCTTCAATGCGAAAGCTGATCCAGTACACCGCCATCGAAACCGCTCCAGGCACGCAACCCCATCGCGCTTATACCGAGCAGTGGTTTAATCCTTGCTGAATCGGGCAGGATCTCATGACGCCGCGTCGTGCAGGATGATACCGAGCGTCGAGCGCGCGCCGCTGCGGACCGGGCTTACGCCGTGCCGCATGGTCACGCGGTACCAGCCGCGCGTTCCGCGGACCGGGCGATGATTGACCGCGAAGATGACCATCTCGCCCTGCTCCAAAGGCACGATCTGCGGCTTGGATTGCGCGCGCGGCCGCTGCTCGACCAGCACGAATTCGCCACCGGTGAAATCGATCTGCGGCCGGCTGAGCAGGATGGCCGCTTGCAGCGGGAACGTCTCGGCTCCGTAAAGATCCTGATGCATGCAATTGTAACCGCCGGTCTGGTAGCGCAGCAGCAACGGCGTCGGCAGCGCCTGGCCGGCAGCATGGCAGCGTGCAAGGTAGTCCGTATACTCCGCCGGATAGGACTGCACCGCCGCATCGAGCCGCTGGCGCCATGTCTCGGCCACGGGCATGAGAGCGGCATAGAGGGCATGGCGCAACTGGGCGATTCCGGGCGGCAAAGGATAGCTCCAGTATTTGTAGAGCCCTTCGCCGAAGCCGTGCCGCTCCATCACGACGCGTTTGCGGAAACTGCACTCGCCGTCCCATAGCGCGTCGACAGCGCTGCATTCCGTCGGCGCCAGCAACGGCGCGACAGCCCAGCCCTGGCGATCGAGCGTTTCTGTGATGGAAGCCCAATCAAACGCGCGGGAGTCTTGTGTCGAGATCTGTCATCGCCATCCCTTCGAGTATCGGCCCCGGGACGAAGATGGGGCGGCGCGCTTAGCTTCGCCATCCGTTCTTTGCGGTCGAATTCAGCTAAAAGAAAACCCCCGAAACTCGTCCGGGGGTTTCCAGTCTCGATCGTATCGAAGACGATCCAGTCTTAGCTGGACTTCTTCTTCGACTTCTTGCTCGAAGACTTGGTCGAAGTCTTCGAGGATTTGCTGGAATGCTTCTTCGTCTTCGTGGAGCTCGCCCCAGCCTCATCTGCGAAAGCGACGGCGGGGACGGTGGCGGCAGCAACGAACGACAGCAACGCGATAGCGGAAACGAGGGCCTTCATTTGAATCTCCTGACTCTCTCTATAGGCTGTTACGGGTTCAATTCTTCACACAATTTTGGTACATGGCCGGCAGGAGCAGACCCCACCCTTTGTTCACATTAGCACTTCTACCATGCCCTAAAGACTTAGCAAATTGGAACAATCCAGTGTTTGACGAAAACTCTAACAGAACACGAATCAGCATCGGGTTGTTCGGTGATAGGTAGGCAGACCATTCGTTCGGCAGACGGGGAAAGGCATTGAACCGACTTCGTCACGGGCCAGCGCAGGGCGGGACCGATTCAATCGCCGAATTCGTTGCCGCTCGGACAATAGAAATCTACTCGTGCGCATCAAGCGAAATCAATCGGCCGATCGCGGACGGTCGATGCAAGTTCCGGGACCGGTGCATTTCTGCCGCAACTTGGGGCAAAGATCGGAAATTCGCCGGCTTACGGTAACCATGTAGCGCCTCCGCAGGGTTGAGCAGAACCGGAAACCGCTCCACCGATCGCAAAAACACTCAGCGCGCTCGCGAATCGAAGCGATACCGAAACGATCAGGATGGCGGCGCGACCCAGCCGCAAGCCGCCAAGGCCAGGTTCATATGCCGCGGCGGGGCGGCCGTCACATCGACCGGCGGATATTTCGGACCGAGCTGGAAACTTACCCGCGCGCATGCAAATGCAGCCGCTCGCCGACACCGGGCCGGGCACCGTAGGAGGCGTCGCCGACGACCGGGCAGCCGAGCCAGGCGCAATGCACGCGGATCTGATGAGTGCGTCCGGTGCGCGGCGTCAGCTCCAGCCAGCTCATGCCGTCGCCCTGCCCCAGCACGCGCCAGCCGGTCACCGCCGGCTGGCCGCGCGGATCGGTGACCATGCTCCAATCGCGGCCGCGATGGACCTTGAGGGATCGGCTGCTCGACGACACCCTCGGCTTCGGACGGCGCGCCCTGGACGACGGCCCAATAGGTCTTGCCGACCGCGCCCGATGCGAACAGCGCCATGAGCTGCCGCAGCGCCTGCGGATGGCGGCCGAGCACGAGACAGCCGCTGGTGTCGCGATCGAGCCGATGCGCGAGCGCCGGCGGCGTCTTGAGCCCGAAGGCCAAGGCGGGCAGCAGCGGCTCCAGATTGGCACCCGCCCCGGGGGCGCGATGCACGGCGATGCCGGCCGGCTTGTCCAGCACCAGCACGTCGGCATCCCGATAGAGTACGCGCTCTGCCAGCGCTTCCGGCGTCATCTCTTGCCCCTCGTTCCCGTCCTGCCCAAGCTGTAGCATGCGGCGGCTTGCGACAAATACGAAAGGCGACATGGCATGGCCCGAGACATCAACCGTCAGATCTGCCTTGCGGCGCGCCCGGCCGGCGAGCCCAAACCCGATGACTTCAAGCTGGTCGAGGCGCCGATCCCCGAACCCGGCCCGGGGCAGATGCTGCTGAAGACGCTGTGGCTGTCGCTCGATCCCTATATGCGCGGGCGGATGAACGACACGAAATCCTATGCCAAGCCGGTGGCGATCGGCGAGGTCATGGTCGGCGGCACGGTCTCGCGAGTCGTGTCGTCGAATCATCCCGGCTTCCAGCCGGGCGAGATCGTCGAAGGCCGCACCGGCTGGCAGGATTACGCGCTCTCGACCGGTCAGGATCTGCGCAAGGTCGATCCGGCGCTCGGGCCGATCTCGACGGCTTTGGGCGTGCTCGGCATGCCGGGCATGACTGCCTATACCGGTCTGCTCAATATCGGCCAGCCCAAACCGGGCGAGACGGTCGTGGTCGCCGCGGCCTCGGGCGCGGTCGGTTCGCTGGTCGGCCAGATCGCCCGGCTCAAGGGGGCCCGCGCAGTGGGTCTCGCCGGCGGCCGGGACAAATGCGACTACGTCATCGGCGAGCTCGGTTTCGATGCCTGTCTCGATCATCGCAGCCCGACGCTCAAGGCCGATCTCGCCGCGGCCTGCCCGGACGGCATCGACATCTATTTCGAGAATGTCGGCGGCGCGGTCTGGGATGCCGTCTTCCCGCTGCTCAATCTCTTTGCGCGCATCCCGGTCTGCGGGCTGATTGCGCATTACAACGCGACCAGCCTGCCCGAGGGGCCGAACATGGTGCCGGCGCTGATGCGCTCGATCCTGTCCAACCGCCTGATCATGCGCGGCTTCATCGTCTACGACTTCGCCTCGCAGGAGCAGGAATTCCTGACCGCGGTCAGCTCGTGGCTGCGCGACGGCAAAATCCGGCATCGCGAGGATATCGTCGACGGGCTGGACCAGGCGCCGGCCGCCTTCATCGGCCTGCTCAAGGGCCGGAATTTCGGCAAGATGCTGGTCCGGGTCGCAGCGGACGCCTGAACCCGGCCGGGTAACCCGAAGCCATGCGATGAACCGCTTGCCGTCCCGGATGGCGAAGGCATACTCGATGCCTCCGCCGTCCGGCCCGGCCGGGCGGCCTCCCCGATAGCGAGAAAATTCGCATGGCCATCGACCCGCAAGCCCAGGCCGTCCTCGATCTGATCCGGCAATCAGGCAGCCCACCCTATGAGACCTTGCCGGCAACGGCAGCCCGTGAACTCTATCTCGGCGCGCGCGCCATCTTCTCGCCGGATCCGCCCGAGGTCGCCGAGGTGCATAGCCTGGTCGCCTCCGGACCGCATGGCGCGATCCCGATGCGGCTCTACCGCCCGCTCGGCAGCGCTGCAGCGGATGTCCTGCCGGCCCTGGTCTATTACCATGGCGGCGGCTGGGTCATCGGCGATCTCGATTCCCATGACGTCGTCTGCCGGCAGCTCGCCAACCGGGCCGGCTGCGCCGTGATTTCAGTCGATTACCGGCTGGCGCCCGAACATAAATTTCCGGCCGCGGTTGACGACGCCTTTGCCGCCCTGCTCTGGGTCAGGAGCGAGGCCGAGGCGCTGCGCATCGACGCGACGCGCCTAGCCATCGGCGGCGACAGTGCCGGCGGCAATCTCTCGGCCGTGGTCGCGCTGCGCGCCCGCAGTGCCGAGATCCAGGGCCTGCGCCTGCAAGTGCTGATCTATCCCGCGACCGATTTCGCCGGGCATTACGAGTCGCAGGAGCGGTTGGCCGAAGGCCATCTGCTGACCCGCGCCAACCAGGCCTGGTTCCGCGGGCTCTATCTGCGCGACGAGGCCGATTACAGCGATTGGCGCGCCTCGCCGCTGCGGGCCGCGAGCCTGGCCGGGCTGCCGCCGGCCTATGTCCTGACCGCCGGTTTCGATCCGCTCTCGGACGAAGGCGAAGCCTATGCCGCCCGGCTCGAAGCGGAAGGCGTGACCGTGACGCGGCGTGTCTTCCCGGGCCAGATCCACGGCTTCATCACCATGGGCAAGGCGATCGGCGCTGCCGAGATCGCCATCACCGAAGCCGCCGACGCGGTCAAGGCGGCGTTCGCGGGGTGAGCGCGTGGAGGCAAATCCTCGCCCGCCAAGAGGCTGCGAGTATCTCCGCGGCTCGGCTCTTTAGTGGGGCAGGCGTCCTCGCCCGCCGGCCGGCGACCAGCCGGCATAGCCTGTCGCGCGAGAGGGGATTGCCGGCTCACGCCGGCAAGGCGGGCGGGACGCCCACCCCACTCAGCATAAGAGCGGGAACCTCGGCGTCGATTTCACCCCACGCTAATTCAGATCCTCGACCTGGATCTCCGCCGAATTCGCCGGCAGCGAGATCATCAGCCCGTCATGGCCGACGCGCGTGCCGGTCGGCCGGACGGCGTCGACGCCGGTCATGAACACGCGCTCGGCCAGCCAGGACGGCATCGGCGGGGTCAGATGGGTCATGACCAGCAGCTTGGCGCCGGCCGCGTTGGCGATCCTCGCGGCGTCGACCGGAGAGGTGTGATAGCTCGGGATGTCGGCCATGATATGGGCCATGCGGTCATTGCCGACCGCGAGCATCTCGTCATGGATGATCGAAAGCAGCTCCTGGGCCTGCGCCTCATGCACCAGGACATCCGTGCCCTTGGCCGCGACGGCGAGCGCCGGGCTGGTCTTGGTGTCGCCGGAGATCACGATGCTGCGCCCGCCATAGTCGAAGCGATAGCCATAGGCCGGCTTGACCGGCGCGTGATTGACGCCGATCGCGGTCACGGTCAGGCCGTCGCGCTCGAACACCTTGCGGGTTTCGCCCTCTTCGAGCGCGGTGCCGTCATCATGGGCCACGACCATCGGCGTCATCGGGAAAAGATCGGGGTTCATGAGCGCGGCGCCGTGATGGGCCATGCGATAGCTCTCATCCAGCGTGTAGGCCGCCTGGAAGCCGCCGGCCACCGTCTCGACGCCGGGGCCGCCATAGACCGGCAGCCGCTCCGCGCGCCCCTGCCCCCAGGATTGCAGGTTGATCTCGCCCAGGTCCTCGATGTGGTCGGAATGGAAATGGGTCAGGAACACGGCCGAGATTCGATCCGCCGGGATCTGCCATAGCAGCAGGTTGCGGATGCCGCCGCCGCCGGCATCGACGACGAAGACCCGGCCCTCGACCAGGATGGCGGCGCAGGGCCCGGCCCGCTCGCGATTGGGCAGCGGCGAGGCCGTGCCGCACAGCACGACGCGCAGCACCTTCTGGTCGACCATGACGCGGCGCTCGGCCGCCTTTGCGATCGACCGCCGGAACGCATTCCGCGCCAGCATCGCCTGGACATCGGGCCGGCCGAGCGCGATGGAACCGGCAACGCCGAGCGCCACGACCAGGACGACGCAGACGGCAACGACCCAGAAGAGCCGGGAGCGACGGATTTTCATACTATGCGCCTCATACACCCTGGATGGGCGCTGTTCGGGTTCGGATCAATCAGAGAGTGATCCACCAAATACGCAGCCGCGTCAAACCGCGGCTTTGAAGCCTTCGCTTCTCAGTGAGGCGGGCGTCCCGCCTATAGCATTGCTTAAGCCGTTGAAAAAAGGAAGAAATCGTCATGGCCGGGCTTGTCCCGGGGATGACGATCTATAGAGGCGTCCCCGCTCCACCGAAGATCGTCGCGCTGGTTATATCGGCGGCAAATTCCGGCCGAGCATCTCGATCAGCCGACGCTTGGTCGGGATCACCCACTCGGTCTTGAGCCGCGGCGACAGCAGGCCGGCCGCTTCGAGCTCGTCGCACAGCCGCATCTGATGGGCCAGATCGAACAGATCGAGTTGGGCGGAGAATTGACCGTTGCCGGCATAGGTGATGAAGGACACGCCCGGCGTCTGGTAATAGCCGCCATCCGGCCGCCGGCCCGGACCGCGATTGTACCAATGGGTGATGATCCGGTTGCCGCCGACCGTGAAGCCGTCATAGGGAAAGGACCAGCCTTCCCAGCCGACCAGCATGTCGCGGCCGTAATGGGTCGCCTTGATCTCGGCGCGGCCATGCGCCTCGACCCGCATCGTGCCGGCATATTCGCACAGATAGACGCAGTCCGGCGTATAGAACTCGTCGACCAGCCAGGTCCATTCGTTGCGCCGCGTCGCCTCGGCCTGGGCTGCGATCAGCCGGGGTGACCGTATCCTCGATCTCGGCGCGCGGGTATTCCACCACCCTACTCCGCAGCGAGGCTCGGCGCCGGGTCCATGCCGCGCACGACATGGATGCCGTCGACCACCCGGGTGAATTCCTCGACCCGGGCGCGCGGGTTGTAGAATTGGCGGTACCAGATCGGCCCTTGTCGAACGGCCCTTCGGTCAACACCTGCAGCACGTTGAAGGCCGGGCGCTTTATGCGACCAGACTTCGAAGTCCTGCGAGAAGGCGGCGCAGGCCGCGGCTTGGCTGGCGCGCGCCATGGCGACGTCGGCCTCGGTCGCGACCTCGTTCGGCGACTTGACCAGCAGCCCGTGCCAGACCTTGACCACGCCGTCATCGATCGGCGCATGGGCGATGATCTCGAAGGCGTCATAGATGCCGCGATGGCGCGACAGCAGGATCGAGGGGCCGGTGTACCAGGTATCGGTCTCCCAGCATTGCGTCGCTATCGGCCAGGGTGCGGTGCCCGCCCCCCTGGAGCTGGCGATAGACATGGCCTTTGAACTCGTTCTGGAAATATTTGACGGTCGAGCCATGCACCGGGCCGAGGTGATGGACATCGGCCATGTTGTCGAGGATTTCCTGGGAGTGGATGTTCAGCGTGCCGAGATGGTCGAACTTCCAGCGCACCCAGCCGGGATTAGTCCCATTCCGGCAGCAGCGGCACGTCGTAATCGGGCTGGCCGCCCTCGGGATCGTACCAGGCGAAGATCGCGCCCATGCGCTCGGTCACGGTCCAGGACCGGACACAGGCCGCCTTGGGAATCGCGCGATCGTAATAGGGGATCTGGTTGCACATGCCGTCCGGGCCGAAGCGCCAGGCATGATAGGGGCAGCGGATGTTGTCGCCTTCGATATGCGAGCCGTCGAGTGCCACATAAGAGGTGTTATTGGCCGCGAGATGCGTCCCCATATGCGGGCAATAGGCGTCGAGCAGCACGATTTTGCCGCTCTTGCCGCGATACAACGCGAAGTCGTTGCCGAAGAACCGGACGGGCAGCGGCTTGTCCTTCAGCTCCTCGGCATCGGCGATCATGAACCAGCCGCGCGGAAAGGTGAATTCGCCCAGACGGTACTCCGCTGTCTTCGCCATCATGTCCTCCCTGGGACGGCATCGGTCCGCAATTCGGCCGGCCTGCATTCTTATTTGCGAAAAACCCTACCCGTGCAGCATCGCACCGATAAACGATTTTCTTTGCACTAGCACTGTGCAAATATGCCCGCATGATCGATTGGGACGATCTGCGCTTTTTCCTCAATGCCGTGCGCGCGGGCAACTATACTGCAGCGGCGCAGCGGCTCGACGTCAACCGGACCACGGTCGGTCGCCGCGTCACCGCGCTCGAGCAATCGCTCGGCGTCTCGCTGTTCGAGCTGACCCCGATGGGCTATCGCCCGACCCCGGCCGGCCGCGCCGTGCTCGAAACGGCGCAGCGCGTCGAGCGCGAGATCGCCGGCCTGGTCGGGCCGATGACCGCCTTGGGCGAACGCCCCGCCGGCACGGTCCGCCTCGCCGTCTCGGCCGAGCTGGACAGCGAGTTCATGGCCGAGCTGATGGGCTTTCGCGCCGCCTATCCCGCGGTGCGGCTCGACATCCTGGGCGCGCCCGACGCGATGGCGAGCGTGCTGCAGCGCAAGGCCGATCTCGGCCTGTGCCCGGTGGCCGACACGCCGGACGAGCTGACCGGCCGGCGCGTCGGCCGCCTGACCCGCGCGCTCTACGCCGCCCGCGATTATCTGGAACGCCTGCCGCCCGACATGCCGCCGGCCGATCATCAATGGGTCGGCTGGGGCAAGGAGATGGCCGGCACCGCGCCGGCGCGCTGGATGAAGCAGACTCTGGCCGACACGACCGCCATCAGCGCCGAGGTCAATTCCTGGACCGCGCTCAAGGAAGCCGTGCTGTGCGGCTTCGGCGTCGCCCCGCTCTGGTGCTTCGCCCGCCGATGCCGACAAGCGGCTGCACCGCCTACGCCCGCCCGATCCGGCGCTTGGGCTCGATTTGTGGCTGCTGGCGCGGGCGGACGTGCCGCCGGATGCCTGCACCAGTGCGCTGATGCAGTACTTGGCGCCGGCGTTGGCGCGGCGGATCGAGGGTTGAGTGGGCGGGCGCTGCCGGCATGAGGGGCAGGGCCACTCGCAGTCGTCGATCATCCTTGGTGGAGGCCTCGGCGATAGCCAAGTAGGCATCGATGCGAACGACGCACCTCTATGACCGCCGACGCGACGAGATGAGCTTCAATGAAGTCGAGCGGGGCGTGATCTGATTCGCGGGATCGGTCTTAAAAATTAAACTAGGCATCGCACTCAGAAAAATTTCTCGTCGCCTGTAACAAAGCACCAACCTCATCTCCTAAGGTATCGAGAGCCAAGATCGGCCTCGCCCGGTGCCGAACAGACGGCACCACAAAACAAGGAGAGCCACAATGTCGATTACCCCTGATACCACGCACGACCAGACCGAGACGACCGCACCGAATTGGGCAGCTGACGCCCCCCGTGGCGGCAGGACCGTCATGAACAGAATTCTAAAGGAAAATGCGACCGTTCCGCTGTTCTTCGCCCAGACGCTGATCGCATCCCTCCGCGACGTTGGCTACAACACCACGACCTCAGCCCTTTGCGAGCACGTCGATAATGCCATCGAGGCCGGCGCGCGTGAAATCCGCATCTATTTCCGGCAGAGGGGCTCAAAGGGCAGTTACGAGATCGACGCGGCCGTCTATGACGACGGTCGTGGCATGTCCCGAATGTGCTGAAGATGGCCACTGCGTTCGGCGGCTCGATGAATTTTGGAAATCGAGAAGGGATTGGGCGTTTTGGCATGGGGATGAAAACCGCGGCTCTTAGTATGAGTCCCTTCATGGACCTCTACTCCTGGCAAGAGCCCGGCGCGTTCTACAAAATGACGCTGGATGTCGAGGCGATCGGCAACATTCGCGCTAACTCGGTCGATCTGCCTGACCCCGATCTAATCACCGAGCTACCAGACGAGGTTGCCGGCCTCTTCACCGAAGCCATGGTCTTTCCCGACAAGAACGAGCAGGATTTCTTCGCTTCGAGCGCTGACAATCTTCAAGAGCGGCTTGGACGCTCCGGCACCATCGTATTCCTACCAAACTGCGACCGGCTCAGCTTCGCCAAGGCCCAAACGCTGGTGGATCACGCGGTTAAGGAGATGGGCCGAGTCTATCGACGCCTGCTCGCCGGAGGCGTCAGACTGTACGTTAACAATCGGAAAAGTTGAGATCTTCGACCCGACATACTGGATGTCCAATGCACGCCACGCGCGGATCCCTGATCTCACAGTGGTTCAAAGCCGAATCGTTGACGCTAAGGACGTGGCCATCCCCGTAGCTGAGAATTCGACCGAAACCGCCGTGGCTACCGTGAAACTCTATGCTCTGCCATTCGAGGCGTGGCTGAATCTGCCACGCAAGGTCCAGAAGAACGACTTGCGTGTCTTTGACGGCCTGACAGTATCGATCTTCGGAATGACCGTGAGGTCTATGCCGGGTCAATGCGAGAGATCGTTCCGAAGCACAGCGTGGCGAACTGGTATCGCGTTCAGATCGACTTTCCCGGAACGCTCGACGAAGCCTTCGGCGTGGCCACCAACAAGCAGGGGATTCGTCCCAAGGGCTATGTTCTTGAAGCCATAAAAAAAGCGATCGGCGAGCAAATTGCGGGGATCGCTGAAGAAATCAAGCGCTTCCAGAGCAAGCAGGCATCGGCGAAGCTGCTGGCCGGCCGCAGTGCGGCGGAGAGCAAAGCGAGTGACAACGATGGCTTCCAAATGAAACCACTGTCGATGGAAAGTCTCTCCCTGGAAGAGGAAGCGCACCGAGACGAAAATCTGCGCGGCCTCGCTCTTACTCTAAAGCGTGAAGGTGAAACAGACGAACAGGTGTTCGAGCGCGTAAAGGGGGTCGAAATACGTCATCACGTTCAAGCATGATGATTATTGGCCATTCTATCATGTCGATCATCGCTTCGGTCGCGTCATCATGACCATAAACACGGCACACCATTTTTCACTAAGCTTTACGAACCCCTGAAGAAGGGCCTTGTGACCGCCGTTGTCGGGGAGGAAGACGAGGTCGGGGAACCACCCGCCACGACAGCGATATTGGATGGCCGATCATCGCCTTGGACTTGCTCCTTCTATCTCTCGCGCGGACGCAAAGCGTACTGTCATATAACAATGAGGACGCGCGCAGAGTGCTCGAAGGGTTTCGGAAGGAATGGTCGGACTCTTACCGGGTGCAACTGGCTGACTGACTTCGGCCTGCGGCGCCACAAATAGTGGCGCCGCAAGAAACCTTGCAATTTTTAGGTACTTCTGTAAGCTTAACCTCTCGATCGGCGATCTGCCATCAGACCCGGATCACTTCTGACCAAGCACAGCGTCTTGCTCAGCGGTTACCCGGAACCGGTTTGGTGGAGATTCGTCGGCCGTTACGTCGCCCCGCAGGTCACAGCGACCTGCACAGACAGAGGACTGACATCATGGCGGACCTTCCGCACCCGTGGGATTTGTATGCGCGTCTCCAAAGCAGCCTGCGGCACGAATGCCGCATGGATGACCGCAGTTGGGGAAACGAGGCGGGGATGACTTACATCCTGAACTCGGCGGCAGGCTGCCCACCCACCCAACACGAAGTTAAGCGGGTCGTCGCCGCCACCCGTCGGCGGGAGCGCTACCGTGATAGCCGGCGGGCACCAATGCCGAGGATGTGGCCACGCCCCATCCGGAATGCGGTTTACACGCTCGTCGAGAGCTCGCAACCATACGAAGCAGCCTTGACGACCGTGACTGGGAACTCCTGATCGCCGCGGGAATGGGATACGATTACAGACAAATCGGTGGGGCCATGTCCATGGCGCAAGGCGCCCTAAGGGTTAGGGTTTCCCGGTTGCGCCGAGAGCTGGCAGTCGTAATCACCTAGCAGATGGGCCTTCACTGCCGGCGGGCCGTGCTCGACTCAGAGGTGCGTTATTGGTAAGATTTTCTTATCTTAGCCGACATCACAGGATCGAAAATGCCGACGTTCAAAGTGGCGCACATCCGCGAGCAGGGGCAGGACATGATCATTTTTCCCCTCGATAGCGCATTTGGATCACAGAGCAGCAGCGAGCAGTCGAGGACGCTTGCTGCGCTCGAGTTTCGCGCCAACGCCGCGGGGTTGGCCGGTCAAGCGGTCGCAGTATGGGAAAGCGGGAATCGGATGTATTTCCTCGGACCACAGCCCTGGCACCCATTTCTCCGCAGCATCTCCATGGCGGCGGTCTGGGCAAGTGTGAATCAGGAAATCTCATGGGCCGAGTGACCGATCCCAAATAGTAGAATTGAGTCTTCCCCCTACCCTCGCTCGACGCCGAGGCGCAGATCGACGCGGTGATCGCCCACCCGGTGGTGAAACAGAATTGCCGATTCTGTTTCGGTGCCGACGGCAGCCGGCCGCTCGACGGTGACGAAGGATCAGCATTTCTCGCCGGCTCCACGCGATAAACCGGATTATCACGTGGAGAAAAAGGGCTACGCGCTGACGCGCCGCGGCGTGTGACGTGCGAAAAGATCTGCACGGCAATACGCGCGGAAGCTCCAGCCTTTATTAACGGATGCAATTAAGCCGAGGACATAGACGAGCATTATAGGACAGATCCCGCGCTTGCGCGCCTGAGGCGTGCGACAGACCTCGCGCGGTGAGCGGCTGGCGCCCGTCACGGCACCGGGGAAGCCCTCGCAGTGCCAAAACTCTCGCCCAGAAACGCGAACGTTCGATTGCTCGTCCTCGCGACGCTGACTCGCAAAATTGTTAGTTTCGAAGATAGGGCTTGCCACTCGGAAGCCGCACAGACATATTATGTTCTATGAAAGATTTGACTTCGTTCCCGCCTGCGGCCGATACGCCGCCAACCGGTTCCGATCCGGACCGGAAGGCCGGCGCTTGCCTGTTGGGCGAGACGGAGCTGGGCCGGACCGAACGGCATGTCCTGATGCTGCGGCGCTTCAGCGATCTGGCGATGAAGGCGGCGGAGCGGATCGACCGGCAAGCCGATGCCGCCGAGATCGAGGCGCAGGAAGCGGCAGCGGAACCGCAGGCGACCGAAGGCGTTGATGCCGAGGCGTCGAAGCCCGCCGCGCCGGTCGATCGCGGTCCAACCGCCGCCGAGATCTCGCTGGCGATCCACCGCCTGTCGCGGGTGGTGCGCTACGACATCGCTCTCGAAGAGAAGCTGATCCGGGATCTGCTGGCACCGCCCGCGGCACCGGCACCAACACCGAAGCCCGATCCCCAGCCCGAGACGACGCGGAAGAGCAAATGGTGCAAGCCCGCGCCTTCGGTGATACTGGCCGAGGCGAAGGCGAAGGTCGAGAGCTTCAACGCCACGGCCCTGTCCTATGACGAGCGGCTCGAACCGGAAGATATCGAAGATCTGATGGCCGAGCTGCGCGACGAGCTGGAGAGCGGCCAGCACGACAAGAAACTGCTCAAGCACATCGAGGGTCCGGAAAAGATCGGTGCCGACTTCCTGCTCGAACGCGGCATCATCCTCAACTTGGCCAAGATCATGTTCGGCCCGACCGGCGAATGGAGCGACGCGCCGGGGCAGGAATCATTCAAGCGGCCGCCGGACCCCGAGCCCGAGGCGATCCCGCCGCTGAGCGGTGCCGACCCGCCGTAAAATGATCCGACTGGTATAGTCCCTCTCCCGCACCGCGCTATCATGCGCACGCAAGGTATTTCCCGAGCGGCGATTTTCGCCAGCGCTGAAGCTCCCGCGCGAGGAGAGGATTCCCTTTGATTTCAAAGAGTAGTCATCCCCGGGCTTGTCCCGGCAGCCACGTCGGGCCGACGCTTGAGTCTTTGCAGGAGAGGCTCAGGCGTCGGTACGACGTGGATGGCCGGGACAAGCCCGGCCATGACGGGGGGGGCTAAGGGAAAGAAGCGTTTGAAATAAAAGCGATATTGAAGCCCCCTCGATGCGCTCGGCTCGTCGCCTCCTTGCTGAGACGGAGCGCCGCGCTTTCGCGTGAGCTCTCCTGCAATGCCAGAGAAAGACCAGAGCGACGCGCCGGCACAGCGGTCCCGACATCGACTGTGCCGCGTGCCGCCGCATTCATCCGTTGCCATCCGTGGAATCCGTGTTCTCCTCTATGCCCGATACCTGCCACGCGACTATGACGCAGCATTCACGGCGGTGTGCACCGCAGGGATCGGTTACACCAGAGACGATGAACAGCTGTACCACCCCCCCCCCTCGGAGGTCCGAATGCCCTTATCCGCGGCGCCCTTGCGCCGGCCGCAAGCGCTGTGGTTTTCGCCCCGTCTCTGGCGCCGGCGGATAGTGTTCTGGATCGGCGCGCTTGCCGTCGGCGTGGTCAGCGTCGGCTTCGCCCGGCTGGCCACGCTGGCGCAGGACCTCTTCGGGCGTGGGCTGGCGCTGTCGCCCTGGCTGGCGCTGGTCGTGACGCCGCTCGGTTTCGCGGCGAGCGCCTGGCTGTGCCGCCGCGTCTTCCCCGGCGCTCAGGGCAGCGGCATTCCGCAGGCCATCGCCGCGCGGCATTTCCGCGATCCGGAAACGCGTAGCCGGCTGCTGTCGCTGCGGATTTCCGCCGGCAAGATCGTGCTGACCGTGCTCGGCCTCGCCTGCGGCGCCTCGGTCGGGCGCGAAGGTCCGACCGTCCAGGTCGGCGCCTCGATCATGCTGCAGGTCGCGCGCTGGGGCGGCACCGGGCGCGAGCGCGGCCTGATCCTGGCCGGCTCGGCCGCCGGCATCGCCGCCGCCTTCAATACGCCGCTGGCCGGCATCGTCTTCGCCATCGAGGAAATGAGCCAGGCCTTCGAGACGCGGACCAGCGGACTGGTCCTGACGACCGTGATCCTGGCCGGCCTCGCCTCGCTCGGCATCGTCGGCAATTACAGCTATTTCGGCGTGACCACGGCCAGCCTGACCGGGATCGACGACTGGCTCGCCCTGGCCGCCTGCGGCATCGGCGGCGGCGCGCTCGGCGCCCTGTTCAGCCGGGTCGTGCTGTTCGGCTCCGTCCGGCTCGGCCGCTTCATTGCCGCGGCGCCCAACCGCCGGTCGATCGCCGTGGCCGGGTTGTGCGGGTTGCTGGTCGCGATCATCGGCATCGTCAGCCAGGGCAGCACCTATGGCACCGGCTACGAGCAGGCCAAGAGCGCCGTCGAGGGCACGATCCTGCCGCTCGGTTTCGCGCCGCTGAAGCTGCTGACCACCTTGCTCTCGACGATTTCCGGCATTCCGGGCGGCATCTTCGCGCCTTCGCTCGCAGTCGGCGCCGGGGTCGGCAGCGTCGTCGCGCATTTCATTCCGGGCGCGACGGCGGGCGCCGTGGTCGTGCTCGGCATGGCCGGCTATTTCGCCGGCGTCGTCCAGGCGCCGATCACCGCCTTCGTCATCATCCTCGAAATGACGGCGAACCACACCATGGTGATCCCGCTGATGATCGCGGCCATGCTCGGCTACGGCGTATCCCGATTGCTCTGTCCGACTCCGCTCTATCATGCGCTGGCGGAGAATTTCGAACGGAGCCTGGTGGCGCAAGCCGCCGAGCTGGCCGAGCCCGGTTGAACCGCCTGCTACGGACGAGCCTGTTCCGGCGCCGATCCCGTGATGCGGCGATCGAGCAGCGCGAAGAGTGCGCGCCGGATCCGGTCGGTATGCGCCTCGGTCGCCAGCGCGAAGAGATAGGCGACCGCCAGGCTGACGGCGAAGGCGCCGAACACGATCAGCCACGGCACGAGGCCGATCGGCGCCATGTGCCAGCCAAGCCCGAAGACACGGACCATGGCCGCGGCATAGACGATCAGCACCGGCGTATGGGTGCAGTAGAGCGAGTAGGAAAAGCCGGCGAGCCGCGCATGGAGTTGGCCGCCGATCGGACCGGGCAAGTGCCGGTCGGTCTTGAGCGCGATCAGCATGTTGCAGAACAACAAGGCCAGGCCGAGATCGCGCAGGAAGCCGACGACGAAATCGCCTTCGATGTCGCCGCGGCGGAACACCAGCCGGTTTGCGATCAGGGCCGCGACGAACAGCGCCACGGCCAGGCGGGCGCGGGCACTTCAGGAACGGCTGGGCGCGTGCCGCCGCGACCACGCCGAGCAGCCAGATCAGCAGGTAGAAGACGAAGGGCGCCCCGGTGAACTGCCAGCAGGTCAGCGCCGTCGCGACGGCGGCGACGCCCAGGAACAAAACCGATCCTCATCGGGATCCTGAGCGGGAAGACCAGCGCCGCCATCAGCGGCGGCCACAGCACGTAGTACCAGAACTCGTTGAACAGCGACCACAAGGCGCCGTTGGTGCCGTATTCCCGGCAGGCCGCCGTCTGGAGAAACGCCAGATTGCAGGCGAGGCTTGCGAGGGCATCGCTTTGCGGTGGCGCATAGATCCCCGCTACGGCGCCGCCCAACATGTCCTTGCCGATCAGGTCGAGCAGCAGCGTCAACAGCAAGGCCGGGACCAGCACGAGATCCAGGCGCAGGATCCGCTTCATCAGGTAGCGGCGATAGGGCTCCGCCCGCCCCTCGGCCCAGGAACGCCAATAGCCGCCGCCGACCAGGAAGCCACTGATGACGAAGAACGCCATGACGGCCGGATGGCCGAAGCCGGCGATCAGCGCGAAGGCATAATAGGCGACCGGCCGCTCGCCCGCCGGCAGGTTCGAGACATAGACCAGGAGATTGTCGCCGATATGCGCCACGAGGACGGCCCAGGCCGCAAGCCAGCGCATCGCATCGAGCCAGAACGAAAAATCGGCGCCGATCTTCCGGTCCCGGGCAGCGACGGGCCCGGTCAAGCCTCCTCCTGGCAGACATCGACCCAGTCTGCGCCGACCAGTTCCGCCATGCGCAGCGGATCGATCCGGAGCGCGCTGTTGGGCGACCCGGCGGCCGGGACGACCTCGCCGAACCGCTTCAGCGAGATGTCGCAAAAGATGGGCACGGGTGTCGCCAGCCCGAACGGACAGACCCCGCCGACGGGATGCCCGGTAATGGCCTCGACCTCGTCAAGGCCGAGCATGCGCGCCTTGCCGCCGAACACCGCCTTGGCCTTCCGATTGTCCAGGCGGGCATCGCCGCAGGTGACGAGCAGCAGGGTGCGCTCGCCGACCCGGAGCGACAGCGTCTTGGCGATCTGCGCCGGCTCGACGCCATGGCCTTCAGCCGCCAGCGTGACCGTCGCCGTGCTGACCGGCAATTCGAGGATCAGGATGTCCGGAGCGTTCTCGGCCAGAAAGGCACGCACGGAGGCCAGGCTCATTCCCGAAATCGACCGATCGCGTTCGGTGGAGCGGGTGAAGGGAATCGAACCCTCGTCGTAAGCTTGGGAAGCTTCTGCTCTACCATTGAGCTACACCCGCGACGCCGGAACCGTGGCCGGGAACCGCGGTCTCGGGGCGGGACTATAAGGGAGGGCGCCGAGAAATTGCAAGGCGGCTTCCAGAGCAGTGGCGTTGACCGGATTGCTTGCCAGGCGGCCGCGACTGAGGCACATCTTGTCGATTCGACTGCGCCATGCAGGCTAACGGGCTTGACCTGAGCGCTGCACGATACAAGGTTGTGGGCGAGATAAGCCCCGAATCGCCGCGCCGCCCTGGCGCCGCAGGGGGATACGAGGACCATGTATACCGAGACCACGCACTCGATCCGCATCACTGTCCGTCCGACCTATCTCGACGACCAGTCCTCGCCGGACGACAATCATTTCGTCTGGGCCTATGAGATCCGGATCGAGAATCTGGGCAGCGAACCGGCCCAACTGCGCTCGCGCTGCTGGCGCATCACCGATGCCGGCGGCCGCACCCAGGAAGTGACCGGCCCCGGCGTCGTCGGCGAGCAGCCTTTGCTGCGGCCGGGCGAAAGCTTCGAATACCAGAGCGGCACGCATCTGACGACGCCGTCCGGCATCATGGTCGGCAGCTATCGCATGCAGACCGCAGACGGCCGGCAATTCGAAGTGCAGATTCCTGCCTTCTCGCTGGACTCGCCGCATCAGCCGATCCTGCGGCATTGAGGATCCCGACCATGGCCCCCGACACGTTGCACCGCGACCATCCAAACCTCGTCAAGCCGTCCCGCGAAGAGGCGGAAGCCGCCATCCGCACGCTGCTGCGCTGGGCCGGCGACGATCCCGACCGCGAAGGGCTGCGCGCTACGCCCGAGCGCGTGGTGCGGGCCTTCGAAGAGCATTTCGTCGGCTATGGCGAAGATCCGGTCGCGCTGCTGCAGCGGACCTTCGAGGAGACCGACGGCTATGACGAAATGGTCATGCTGAAGGACATCCGGTTCGAGAGCCATTGCGAGCACCATATGGAGCCGATCATCGGCCGGGTGCATATCGCCTATCTGCCGTCGAACCGGGTCGTCGGCATCTCCAAGCTGGCACGGCTGGTCGAGGTCTTCGCCAAACGCCTGACCATCCAGGAAAAGATGACGGCGCAGATCGCCAATACGCTGGACGAGGTGCTGCAGCCGAAGGGCGTCGCCGTCGTGATCGACGCGGCGCATCAATGCATGACCACGCGCGGCGTGCACAAGCCTGGTGTCTCGATGCAGACCAGCCGCATGCTCGGCGCCTTCCGCGAGAACCCGACGACGCGTCGGGAATTCCTCGCCATGCTGAACCTGCCCACGATCGGCACGCCGGGCAACGTCTGACGCCCGATCGCCGAATGTCGAATTCGGCCGCAAGCGGCGGATAGAGCCTTTGTCGGCCGGGCGGCATCTTCCTCTCACGATGACATCCCAATCGGGAGAGGGACGATGGACGGGACGATGATCGAGACAATCAAATTCGACGATGACGAGACCCGCTGGCAGGCGATCCGCTCGCGCGACCGCGCGGCCGAGGGACGGTTCTTCTATGCGGTGATCACGACCGGCGTGTTCTGCCGGGTCACCTGCCCGTCGCGCCAGCCGCGCCGCGAGAACGTTGCCTTCTTCGCCACGCCGGAGGCCGCGGGCAAGGCCGGCTACCGGCCATGCAAGCGCTGCCGACCGACCGGCCGCTCGGTCGAGCAGGCGCAGCTCTCGGCGATCCGCCAGGCCTGCGCGCTGATCGACGAGGCCGAGACGCCGCCGCCGCTGAAGGATCTGGCCGAGGTCGCGGGTCTGAGTCCGTTCCACTTCCACCGGCTGTTCAAGGAGATCGTCGGCGTCACGCCGAAGGCCTATGCCGCCGCCAAGCGCGTCGGCCGGGTCCAGGACGAGCTCGCCGCCGGCGCGCCGGTCGCCGAAGCGCTCTACGGCGCCGGCTACGGCTCCTCGAGCCGGCTTTACGAGAACGCGCGGGCGACGCTCGGCATGACGCCGGCCGCGTTCCGCAAAGGCGGCGCCGGCAGGGAGATCCGCTGGAGCATCGCCGCCACGCCGCTCGGCCGGCTGATCGTCGCCGCCACGCCGGACGGCATCTGCATGATCGAGTTCGGCGAGGACGAGGCCGAGCTGGCAGCCCGGCTGCAGGCGCGGTTTCCCCAGGCGGAGACGCTGCGCGCCGATGCCGAACTGGCCGCCCAGATCGCCGCGGTCACGGCCTTTATTGAGCTACCGGCGCGCGGGCTGAACCTGCCGCTCGATATCCAGGGCACGGCTTTCCAGCGCCGCGTCTGGCAGATCCTGCAGGCGATCCCGACCAGCGAGACCGCCAGCTATGGCGAGGTCGCGCGGCGGCTCGGCCAGCCCAAGGCGGTGCGCGCGGTCGCCAGGGCCTGCGCCACCAATGGCATCGCCCTCGCCATCCCGTGCCATCGCATCATCGGCAGCGACGGTGCCATGACCGGCTATCGCTGGGGTGTCGAGCGCAAGCGCGCGCTGCTGGAGCGGGAGAAGGTGTCGCGCTGATCTCGGCCGGGCTTCGATGTAGGATGGCCGGGATCATCCTGGTGGGAGGGGCGTCCGC